>NZ_JBIBHJ010000017.1:0-172316 GCF_042956945.1 Streptomyces sp. NPDC008150
CGCCGCTGGAGGAGTCGATCCTGCCGAACGTGTCCTTCGACACCTGCGTCTACCACCGGCGCGGCATGGAACTCCTCCTGGACGTCCTGCCCGCCGCGAACGTGCTCTTCGCCTCCGAGATGATCGGCGCCGTCCGCAGCATCGACCCGGAGACCGGACGGCGCTTCGACGACACCAAATACACCCTCGACTCCATCGACACCATCAGCGACGAGGACCGCCGGGCGATCTACGGCGGCAACGCACTGCGGGTCTTCCCCCGCATCACCGATGTCCTGGAGGCGGGCGGGACGGCCGCAGCGGCGACCGTGACGGACAAGGAGTTGCAGAAGTGAAGGTTTATGAGGCTCTGGCCGAGGCGTTCGTGCGTGAGGGCACCACGGATGTGTTCGGCATGATGGGTGACGCGAACATGCACTGGATGGCGGCTCTCGCCGACCGGGGTGTGCGCTTGTACGAGGTGCGTCACGAGGGGTCCGGTCTGGGGATGGCGGACGGCTGGGCCCGCGGGTCGGGGCAGCCGGGTGTGGTGACCACGACGAGCGGGCCGGGGGTTTCGCAGCTGGCGACGTCGATGCTGTGCGCGAGCCGGGCCCGTACCCCGCTGGTCGCGTTCTGCGGCGAGACCCCGCTCGGTGACGAGGGCGCCACCCAGTACCTGGACCAGCGGCGCTTCGCCGCCGCGATCGAGTGCGAGTTCCTCCAGGTCACCCGCCCCGAGAACGCCAACGAGACGGTGCGCCAGGCGTTCTACCTCGCCCGCACCACCTCCCGCCCCGTCATGATCAGCGCCCCCTTCGACGTCCAGGTCGCGGAGCTGGACGACGACGAGGAGGAGTACGTTCCCTCCACCGCCCTGATCCGCACCCAGCGGCTGCTGCCCGACCCCGCCGCCGTCCAGGACGCCGCCGCCCTCGTCGCGGACGCCAAGCGTGTCGTGGTCATCGCGGGGCGCGGTGCCCGCAGGGCCGGCGCCGGCGAAGAGATCCTGGCGTTGCAGCAGCAGACGGGCGCGCTGCTGGCGACGACGTTGCAGGCGAAGAACTGGCTGTGCGACCGCACCGACTTCCACGTGGGCCTGTCGGGGCTGTTCGGGGACAAGGCGTCGATGGAGCTGCTCCAGGAGGCGGACTGCGTGATCGCGGTAGGCGCGAGCCTGAACCACTACACCATCGAGAGCGGCTACCTCTACCCCGAGGCCAAGTACATCCAGATCGACACCGCCCCGCACCTCGTGATGGGCAACGGCAGGATCGCCGACTGCTACCTCCAGGCCGACGCGGTGACCGGCCTGGGCGAACTCACCCGCACCCTCGCGGACCGGTCCGTGCGCCTGGAGGGCTACCACACCGACACCGTGCGCCGGCACCTGACCGCACGGCTCGCCGAACCCGAGGAATACGTCAACGAGCCCGGACGCCTGGACCCCCGCGAAGCCATCCGGATCCTCGACGACGAACTCCCCGGCGAGATGGGCCTGGTGCTCGGCAGCGGTCACCAGACCGACTTCGGGACCATGCTCTTCCAGCGCTCACGCGACGTGCTCTCCAACTACGGCATGTTCGGCGCGATCGGCCAGGCCCCCCTCATCGCCCTGGGCCAGCTCATCGCGCACGGCAGCAAACCCGGCTTCGTCGTCGAGGGCGACGCCAGCTTCCTCATGCACCTGCCCGAGTTCGAGACAGCCGTCCGCTACCAGGTCCCCCTCCTCGTCGTCGTCATGAACGACCAGGGCCTGGGCGCCGAATACCACAAGGCCCGCGCCAAGGGGCTGGACCCCGAACTCGCCACCATCCCCACACCCGAACTCGGCACCGTCGCACAAGCCCTGGGCGGCGCCGGAGCAACCGTCCGCACCCCGCAACAACTGCGCGACGCACTCGCCGAGTACGTCCACACCCCACGCCCCACCGTCATCGACGTCCGCATCACCCGCGAAGTCCTCAGCACCCCCTACCGACGCATCCAGTACGGCGAAGACGTATGAGCCGAACGAGCAAGGAGCACCCCATGTCACCGCTGACCATCATGCTGGGCAACCACGCGCACACCCGGCTCCTGAAGGACGGGACCGTCCCCGTGGACGGAGTGGACTGCCGCTACCTGGAGTCCTCCCCGATGCCCCCGGCGTTCGCCCGCATGGTTCGCGAACTGGCCTACGACATCTGCGAGATGCCGATGGCCACCTATCTCCAGGCCCGCGACGCGGGCATACCGCTGACGCTGCTGCCGGCGGTACTGGTGGGGAGCACCCACCACCGTTCCCTCACCCGGCTGCCGGAGGACCCGGCCATCGCGCCCGGGGACCTCGTCGGCAAACGTGTGGGGGTCCGCGCGTACGGCCAGACCACGGGGCTGTGGGTACGTGGCTGGCTGCGGGAGGAGTACGGGGTCGAGTCGTCCGACGTCACCTGGGTGACCACCGAGGACGTCCACGTCGCCCAGTACGTCAACCCTCCCTACGTGGAACGGTCGACGGCCGAGCGGGTCGCCGACCTGCTGCGCTCCCACGACGTGTCCGCGGCCGTGCTCGGTCCGAAGGCGATCGGCGGGCAGGGCGCGGGACTTGTCCCGCTGGTCGCGGACGCGGAGGCGGCCGGACTGGCGTGGACGGAGCGGCACGGGACGATCCCGGCGAACCACCTGCTGGTGGTGCGCGACGACGTCCTGCGGGAGCGGCCCGAGGCGGTTCTCGCCTTCCACCGGGCCCTGAAGCGGGCGATCGCGGAGACGGCGGACCAGCGCGACGACTCGCCGGCGGGGCGCGCGGTCACGGCCGGGTGGAGCGCGTCGCTGACCGCCTGCCTGGAGATCGCCGCCCAGTACGCCCTGGAACAGGACCTCATCACGAAGCCGGTGGACGTCGCGGCGATCGAGAAGAAGGTGGCCTTCCTCGACGCCTGAGAAGGCGGCCCACGAGGGGTGTGCCGACTGCGGCACGCATGTGAGGAAGCATCGCGAAAGGAGGAGCTGGTGCGAGAGCCTGTGGGGCTGCGCAAGCGGGGCAACCCGCCCACGCGCGAGCCGGAGACATGGACACGCGACCTGCTCGACAAGGTCGGCTGGCGAGTAAAGGCGGCTCACGAGCCTTTCCGGGGCGTGGCCACGTCGGACGGCGTCCGGCAGGACCTGTTCCCGTTGCGCGCCACGGGCGCGGACGTCCGTGGGGTGTACCGGGCGGCGGAGGAGTACCTGGCAGGTCTGACGGACAAGCAGCTCGCTGCCGGCCGGTTCCCGATGGACGACGAGAGCTGGCGCCACTGGAACAACGGGGCCCGGTACTTCCTGCGGCACGGCATGCTGCTGGAGGACTTCGACGACGCGCAGCGCGAACGGGCCCTGGCCGTGGTCCGCGAGAGCCTCAGCGCGGACGGGTACCGCCAGGTGGTCGACCTGATGCGTCTCAACCTGACCATCGGTGAGCTGAGCGGCAACACGTACGGCCTCAACGAGTGGCTCTACTGGTTCTCCCTCTACGGCGAGCCCGAGAACGGCGGCCCCTGGGGCTGGCAGCTCGACGGGCACCACGTCAACATCAACTGCGTGTTCGTCGGGGACCAGATGGTCCTCACCCCCAGCTTCCTCGGCGCCGAGCCGGTGATCGCCGGATCGGGGAAGTACGCCGGGACCGTGGCCTTCCGCGGCGAGGAGGCGCTGGGGCACGAGCTGTTCACCCGGCTCGACGGTGGGCAGCGCGAACGTGCCGTCCTGTCGGACACGATGCCGGAGGAACTGTTCGTCGGAGCCTTCCGGGACAACTTCGACTTGGACTACCAGGGGCTGCGGCTGAGCGACATGACGCCGGGCCAGCGCGACACCGCGCTGCGGCTGCTCGGGCTCTACGTGAACCGGGCCGGCGACGACCACGCCCGGGTGCGCATGGAGGAGGTGCGCGCCCACGAGGGCGACACGCACTTCGCCTGGATCGGCGACCCGGACGGCACGTTCTACTACCGCTTCCACAGCCCGGTGATCCTCGTCGAGTTCGAGCACATGCCCGGCGTGCTGTTCGACAACGACTACCCCTCGCGGCGGCACATCCACACGGTCGTCCGTACCCCGAACGGCAACGACTTCGGTGTCGACCTGCTGCGTCAGCACCACGAGCGGCATCACGGCGCTCCGCGCGGGTGACACCGGGGCCGCGACGACCGCCGCAACCTATGCAGGAGGAGACAGACATGAAGTTGGTGCTGGGCCGGGACGATCTCGCGGGGGCTGCTGCGGCGGCGGTCCGGGAAGCGGGCGGGCAGCCGGAGCGGGTCGGTATCTCGCCGGTCCACAAGGCCTCGCGGGGTTTCGTGAACGCGTCGGACGTGGATCTGTGCGAGCTGGCGATCGTGACCGTGTTGCAGGCGGTGGCGTACGGCAAGCCGTTGCTGCTGCTGCCGCTGACCACGTTGGGGCGTCATCAGCACCAGACGCTGGTGACCATGGGCGGTCTGTCGGTGGCCGACGTGGAGGGCCACCGCGTCGGGGTGCGGGCCTGGAGCCAGACCACCGGGGTGTGGGTGCGCGGGTTCCTCACCGAGCAGTACGGCGTCGACCTGCGCAAGGCCCACTGGACCACGTACGAGGGACATCACGTCGAGGGTGCGGTCGATCCGTCCTGGGTGCGACGGGCGCCGAAGGGCACGAAGCTGCCGGCGGACTTCCTCGCGGGCAGCGTCGACTTCGGGATCATGGGCAACGAACTCCCCGCCGACGACCGGATCCGTACCGCGATCGACGACGCGCACACGGTCGCCCAACAGTGGTCGAAGGACCAGGGGTTCGTCCCCGTCAACCACGTCGTCGGCGTGTCCGAGGCGGCCGCCGCACGGTACGCCCCCGCGATCCTCGCCGCGTACGACGCGATGCGCACCGTCTTGGCCGACCAGGAGGAGGGGAGCGGCCCGTTCCCGCTGCACCCGGTCGGCTTCGAAGCCCTGCGCGGCGCGTTCACCAAGGCCGCCGCCTACGCGCTGGAACAGGACGTGATCCCCCGGGCCGTCGACTACGACGAACTCGTCCAGCACACCTGCGCCGCCCTCGACGTATCCCCCTCCCGACTCGGCGGCTGACACCCCCCGGCACGGACGGCCGGACCTGACGACACACGAGCAAGGAAAGAGCACATGGACAAGCTCACGGTGGTTCTCGGAGACTATCCGCACGCGCAGCCGCTGTTGGACGGTGACGTCGAGATCAACGGCTACACGGTCGAGCCGGTGGAGGTCAGGCCGGTGATCGGCGCCTACCGGCGGATGATCCGCGACCTGGAGTTCGACGTCTGCGAACTCGCCCCGGTGTCCTACCTGATGGCCCGCCAGGAGGGCGTCGCGCTCACAGCCGTCCCCGTCTTCCTCAACCGGCGCTTCCACCACGGCGACGTCCAGTGCGCCGCCCACTCCGGGATACGTGTGCCACGCGACCTGGAAGGACGCCGGGTAGGTGTGCGGGCCTACTCGGTGAGCACGGGAGTGTGGGTACGGGGTGTGCTGCACGACGAGTACGGCGTCGACACCGACAGCATCACCTGGGTCGTCGACGACGACGACCACGTCGAGGGCCACGTCCCCCCCAACGTCGAACGCGTCACCGACGGACGCTCACTGGGCGACCTGCTGCGCGCCGGAGAGATCGACGCCGCGCTGACCGGCAACGCCGGCACCGGCCGCGCCGGCGCCCCCCGCGCCGGCTGGACGGCCACCACCGAACCCGAGCCCGGCACCGACGACAGCCCCTACCCGCTCTTCCCCGAGGCCGCCACCCTCGCCGCCGACCATTACCTGCGCACCGGCATCTACCCCCTGCACTCCCTGGTCGCGATCCGCTCCGAACTCCTCCAGCAGGACCCGGACCTGGGCACGAACCTCTACGCGGCGTTCGCCGAGGCCAAGCGCCGCCACCTCGCCGCGCACCCCGACTGGTCCGCGACACCCCGCCTGGCCCGCCAGGCCCGGCAGACCGGCAGCGACCCCGTCCCCTACGGCATCACCTCAAACGAGCGCAGCCTGACGGCGATGATCCGCTTCGCCAAGGACCAGCACCTCATCGACACGGCACACCCGGACGACCTCACCGCCCTGTTCGCCACGGGCGAGTACCCCGACGCCTGAACCGGACCGGACCGCACACCCAAGACAAGGGAGCAACCACGTGGACATCGTCGACGCGCACTGCCACATCATCTCCGCGGACCCGGCCCGCTACCCCCAGGCACCCATCGGCGGCAAGCAGTCGCAGTGGGCCGCCACCCGTCCCGTCACCGCCGAGAGCATGATCGCCCGCATGGACGAGACCGGCATCGACCAGGCCGTCCTCGTCCAGGCCACCACCAACTACGGCTACGACAACTCCTACGTCCTGGACACCGCCCGCGACCACCCCCACCGCTTCGTCGCCGTCGGCACCGTCGACCCCCTGCGCCCCGACGCCGCCGCCTCCCTCAAAGCCGCCGCCGGCGACGGCGGACTCGCCGGGGTCCGCCTCTTCACCAGCGGCAGCACCGTCCCCACCCAGGGCGAATGGTTCGTCGCACCCGAGACCTTCCCCTTCTGGGAACAGGCAGCCGCACTCGACCTCCCCGTCTGCCTCCAGATGCGCCTGGGACCCGCCACCGGACAACTCGTCGAACTCCTCGAACGCTTCCCCCACGTCAAGATCCTCCTCGACCACATCGGCTACCCCGACATCGCCAACTCCCCCGCGAAAGCGGGCCAGGACGTCGCCGCGCTCGGCGTCCACCCCGGCCTCCACCTCAAACTCACCCACCGCAACCTCGAACGACTCCACGACGCCGGCCAGAACGCAACCGACTTCCTCACCCCCGTCCTCGACGCCTTCGGCGCCGGACGCATCGCCTGGGGATCCAACCTCCCCGCAGCCGAACAGTCTCTCCCCGAACTCCGCACCCTCGCCGAGGAAATCCTCACCGACCTGCCCGAAACAGACCAACAGGAAATCTTCGCCGGTACCGCACGACGCCTCTACCCCCGACTCACCCAAGCCTGAACTACCGCCTGCGGCACGTTACTTGGCGTCGGGTCCGGCTCTTCTTCCCGGCGGCACATGTCCTCTCCGAGCAGAACTACAGGGTGGTCACGGTGGATTCCAACGGTTTCGACGACGACGCGGGCCGTGCTCTGCTGACCCGGCAGAGCCAGGCCTACGAGGGGCTGCGTTCGCTGCTGCTCTCGGGCAGCGTCGAGCCGGGCACCCGGCTCACCGAGGCCGATCTGACCCGCATGTTCAGTGTCTCGCGCAGCACCATGCGGGCGGTCCTGGTCCGGCTGACCCAGGAGGGCTACGTCACCAGCGAGGTCAACCGGGGTGTGCGCACCCGCAGTTTCTCCGTCGAGGAGGCGGCGGACATCCTGGAGGCGCGCGAGACCCTGGAGTCCGCCCTGGCGGGCAAGGCCGCGGAGCGGGCCACCGAGGAGGAGATCCGCGGGCTGCGCAGGACGCTGGAGGTCATGGAGGACTGCAAGTCCCGTGGTGACGCGACGGGTTACTCCCGCGGCAACCGGAGCTTCCACCAGCAGATGAAGGAGGCCGCGCACCAGCAGACCCTGTCGCGGGCCTACGACACCCTGCTGTACCCCCTGGTGATGCGCCAGTACCGCAACCTCTCCGCACCCCACCCGCGCACCGGGTCGCTGGAGGAGCACCAGGCGATTCTGCTGGCCGTGGTCACACACAATCCCCCGGCGGCAGTCGCCGCGATGCTCCACCACGTGGCTTCGGCGCGCCGGGCGCTGCTGCTCCAGGCGCACCAGGAACGGGCGGCAGCGGCGGTGGACGGCTGAGGCGGCGCGGCGCCCGCCGGCGCGGATCCCAACGGCCGTCCCCCACCGAACAGGAGAGACCATGCAGCAGCCAGTGCAGACGGAAGCGGGACTGGTCCGCGGCCTGCCGGGGCGGGACCGGTCGGTCACCGTCTTCCGCGGCATCCCTTACGCGGCGCCTCCCGTCGGAGAGCTTCGCTGGCGGCCGCCCCGGCCGCCGGTGCCGTGGGCCGGGGTGTACGAGGCCGTCAGGTTCGGCCCCATGTGCCCGCAGGTCCCGGGGTCCGGGCGCGACGGCAACGATCTGCCGATGAGCGAGGACTGCCTGCGCCTCAACGTCTGGACGGCCGCGTCCACTTCGGACGAGCCGCCGCGTCCGGTGCTCGTCTGGATCCACGGCGGCGGCTTCCGCGTCGGCACGGGGGGCAACGCACGGTACGACGGTGAGGCTCTGGCGCGCAGGCAGGTGGTGGTCGTCACCTTCAACTACCGGCTGGGGGCCTTCGGTTTCCTCGCGACGCCGGGGCTCAGCGCGGAGTCCCCCCACCACGCGTCCGGCAACTACGGCATGCTCGACCAGATCGCCGTGCTGACGTGGGTGCGCCGCAACATCGCGCGATTCGGTGGCGATCCCGAACGGGTCACCCTCGCCGGACAGGCGGCGGGCGCCGGATCGGTGAAGTTCCTGAGCATGTCGCCGCTGGCCAAGGGCCTTTTCCACCGGGCGGTCGCGCAGAGCCACGCCCGTCACTCCCGTGACCCCGACCTGCGGTACCTGTGCACCTCGTACCGGACCCTGGCCGAGGCCGAACAGTCCGGCGCCCGCTACGCCACCGGACGCGGGGCACGGACGCTGGGCAGGCTGAGGTCGCTGCCCTGGCCGAGGCTGGTGGAGGGGGACGCCTCCGCGGTGGACGGGGCGGTCGAGACGGGTGGCCCGGCCAAGCCGCCGCTGTTCCGGCCGGTCGTGGACGGCTGGGTGCTTCCCGCCGGCTACGACGAGACGTATGCGAAGGGGACGCAGAACGACGTCGGGTTCCTGGCCGGGAGCAATCTCGACGAGGGCGGCGCGGTGCCGGCGGATGCCTTCGCGGAGTACCGGGCGCTGGGCCGGAGGTCGTGGCGGCCCGGTGCGCCGCCGGTCCATCTGACGCACCAGGACTTCACGGCCGCGTCCCGGCTCAAGTTCGGGGCGCTGGCGGACGAGTTCCTGCGGCTCTATCCGGCGGCGACGGACGACGAGGCGGCGCACGCCCACTGCGCCGCGGTGCGGGACAACGCCAGGATCTCGACCTGGCTGTGGGCGAGGGACTGGACCGCTCACGCGGACCGCCCGGTCTACACGTACTTCTGGACCTACGCCGCCCCGGCGGGCGCGGGCATCCGTCGTGCCTCGCACGGCTCCGAGATCGACTTCGTGTGGGGCAACCTCCCCGACAGCACGGGCGAGTTGGTCCCCGAGGACCACCGGGTCGCGGACATCATGACCGGCTACTGGGCGAACTTCGCGGCCACCGGCGACCCCAACGGGCCGGGGCTGCCGCACTGGCCGGCGTGGTCGTCCGGCGCCGAGACCGTCATGGAACTCGGCGCGGGTTTCGGCCCCGTGCCGCTGGCGGAACCGCCACGGCTCGACTTCTGGAAACGCTTCTTCCTTACTCAGCAGCCTTGGTGACAGGAGACGTTCATGGATCATCACCGGACGGCACCCGCGTCCCGCAGGGGGTCCCGGCCGCGGCCCGGCAGCGGACGCCGGCTGCTCGCGCTCGGATCGGCCGCGGCACTCGCCCCGGCGCTGCTCACCGCCTGCGGCGGCGGCTCCGGCACGACCACGACCTCGGACGGGCTGGTCCAGGTCACGGTCGGCGGTGGCGGCAGCATCTTCGACACACCGCTTCAAGTGGCCGATGCGAACGGCTACTTCAAGAAGCAGGGGCTGAAGATGAAGTTCGTGACGCTGACCGCGGCCACCGGTCCCTCCGCGCTCCAATCGGGCTCGGTGCAGTTCTTCGACAGCAGCCCCACCGGGTTCGTTTCCGCCCTCGCCAAGGGGCTTCCGCAGATCGCGGTCTCCTGCGACGGTCTGGGCAATCCGCTGGGCCTGGTCGTCAGCAAGAAGTTCGCGGCCTCCCACCAGTTGACCGCGAAGTCCTCCGCGGCGACGGTGGCCGAAGCGCTGTCGGGTTCGACCGGCGGTTCCAGCTCCGCGAACACCAAGGCCGAGGCGGGCATCTTCCTCGACAAGTACGGCGTCGACCCCGACAAGAGGGTCAAGTGGGTGTCGCTGCCGAGCCCGGCCGCGGACAAGGCGGCCATCAACAGCGGGCAGATCGACTGGTTCGTCACCTCGGAGCCGATCCCGTTGCAGATCCAGGACGCCGGTGACGGTGTCGTGGTCGCCGACCCGTTCAAGGTCCCGGAGTGGGCCGCCGGGCAGGCCGGCTACGGGCAGCTCGTCGTCGCCCAGCGGAGTTACGCCACCGCGCATCCCGACGTCGTGAAGAAGTTCGCCACGGCGGTCCAGCAGGCGACGGCGTACATGGACACCCATCTCAAGGACAGCGACGACCGGACGGTGCTGAAGGCGGCGCGGAAGTCGCTGGCGGGCGTCCCGGACGGCGTCGTGCAGGCCGGCCTCCAGCAGGTCGACTGGCCCACGAGCGGCTCGATGGACGCCGCCGGCTGGAAGAAGACCATGGCGTTCCTCGACAGCCTGGGAACCGTTCCCACGGGCGCCGAGGTCACCGCCGACAACTGGACGAACAAGTACCTCCCTTAAGACGACCGGGCGCCACAGCGACGACCCGAAAGGAGCAGACAATGGCGACTGCCACCAGCAGCGCGGAGAGCAAGACCGGGGTGAGGGCGGCCCGGAAGAAGGGCGCCACGAGCAGCGCCTGGCGAGGGACCGCGCTGGTGGCGGGCCTGCGCCTCGCGGTGATCGCGGTGACCCTCGTCCTGTGGCAGGTGATGAGCGGGCCGGTGCTGCCGGAGTACGCGGTCAGCAAGCCGACGGACGTGTCGCACGCCCTGTGGAAGTTGCTGGGCTCGTCGACCGGCTGGACCGACATCAAGACGACGGCCTTCGAAATCGTCGCCGGATTCGGGATCGGCGTGGCCATAGGCACCGTGCTGGGCCTGGTGCTGGGGTCGGTGCCGCTCGCGGGCCGGGTGTTCGAGCCGTTGATCGCGGCCGTCAACGGCATCCCCAAGATCGCTCTCGCGCCGCTCTTCCTGTTGTTCTTCGGCATCGGCCCGATGTCGAAGATAACCATCGCGGCGGCGGGCGTGGCCTTCGTGGTCTTCTACAACGTCTATCTGGGACTGCGGCTGCGGGAGCGTGAACTCGTCGAGATCGTCCAGGTGATGGGCGGGCGCCGGCACCACGTGCTGAGCTACGTGACGCTTCCGACGCTGGCCGCGCCGTTCTTCGCGGCGCTCAAGACGGGCGGCCCGCTGGCGATCCTCGGTGTCATCGGCGGTGAGTTCATCGCCTCCACCGACGGCATCGGCCACGAACTGTTCACGGCGGCCACGAACCTCGACGCGCCGACCGAGTTCGCGGGGCTGATCATCCTGGTGGCGATGACGCTCATCCTGAACGGGGTCCTCACCGGCCTGGACACCCTGGCGCTCAAGCGCCTCGGCCTGGGCGACCGCCGGTCGCGGGGCGGGAAGGGCTGAGCGGGCGGCAGACCTGTACGGCCGACGACGGGCCGGGCGGCCTCCTGGTTCCTCCGCCCGGCCCGTCATCGGCCGTCGCCCCGGGCCAATACGCCCACCCTGTCCGGCAGATGCTCGCGCGCACACCACCTGCGGCCCGTGGGCGCGCGCGACCGTCGCACGACGCACCTGCACGGGCCGGAGTTCTCCGCCCGGTCGGCCGTGTCACACGTGCGGGAAGCGGAACTCGGTACGGCTGCGGTACTCCTCCCCCGGGCGCAGCACCGTGCTCGGGTACTCCGGCCGGTTCGGCGAGTCGGGGAAGTGCTGGGTCTCCAGGCAGACGGCGCCGTGGCGTTCGTAGGGCTTGCCGTCGGGGCCCGCGAGCGAGCCGTCGAGGGTGTTGCCGGTGTAGACCTGGATGCCCGGTTCGGTGGTCCACACCTCCATCCGCCGGCCGCTGCCCGGGTCGGCGAGCCGGGCGGCCCGGCGCAACTCGCCCCGGTGCGCGGGCGGGTGGAGGACCCAGCAGTGGTCGTAGCCGCCCGCGTCCGTCAACTGGGGATGCCCGGCGGCGATGCGGTCGCCGATCGGGTGGGCGGACCGGAAGTCGAAGGGGGTGCCCGCGACGGGTTCCTGCGGGCCGAGGGGGATCGCCTCCGGCGTCACCGGCAGATACGTGTCGGCGGCCAACTCCAGTGTGTGCGCGAGGACATCGCCGCTGCCGGCTCCCGCGAGGTTGAAGTAGGAGTGGTTGGTGAGGTTGACGACGGTGGCACGGTCGGTGCGCGCCCGGTAGTCGACGGCGAGGGTGCCGGCGGGGTCGAGGGTGTAGGTGACTACCACGTCGAGACCGCCGGGAAAGCCCATCTCCTCGTCCTCGCTGTGCAGTTGGAGAGTCAGTGCGGCAAGTCCCGTGCCGTTGGCGGCGGCGGGGGCGGCCGTCCAGAGCTGTCGGTGGAACCCGTCCGGGCCGCCGTGCAGGGCGTGGCCCCGGTCGGTCACGGGCACGTGGTGGGTGCGGCCGTCGAGGGTGAACTCGCCCTGGGCGATGCGGTTTCCGTAGCGGCCGACGAGCGCACCGAGGTAGGGGTTGGGGGCGGCGTACTGGGCCGCCCCGGACAGGCGGAGGACGACGTCGTCGGCGTTCCCCGCGCGGTCGGGCACCCGCAGGCCGGACACGATGCCCCCGAGGGTGAGCACGTCGGCACCGACTCCCCTGCCCGAGTCCAGCCGCCAGCGGTGCACGGGTCTGCCGTCGGGCAAGGTGCCGAAGGGTGAGCCGGTCAGGGTGCAGTGGGGTGTCGACATCCTCGTCCTCGGTTGTCGGGTGCCCGCGGGGGGCGTCAGGGTTGCGACCAGGAGCAGGGCCGGGAGTCCGGCCGGCGGGAGGGGCGGCCGGCGGCGGGTGCGCGGAGGCGGTGGGAGCGTGGCGTCCCGTCAGACCCTGCGGATCGCGGTGGACTCGCGCACGATCAGCCGGTGGCCCGGCTGGATGCGGCGGGGTTCGGGCGGCGTGTCCAGGCCGCGGGCGGCGATCCGCTCCACCAGGCAGTCCACGGCGAGTTGGGCGAGACCGGACTTGTCGGGGGCCACCGTACTCAGCGAGACCGCTCCGTAGCGGCCCTCCTCGATGTCGTCGAAGCCCACGACCGCGATGTCCTGCGGCACCCGCAGGCCGCGTTCGGCCAGCGTGCGCATGGCGCCCAGCGCGATCAGGTCGTTGTAGGCGAAGACCGCGTCGGGTCGCCTGTCCCGGTCGAGCAGGGCGGACATCGCGGCGGCGCCGTCGGCCCGGTCGTAGCCCTCGGTGGCCACGACCAGGGACTCGTCGGGGACCAGGCCGGCTCCGGTGATCGCCTCGCGCCAGCCGCGCAGCCGCAGGTGGGCGGGTTGCCGGACGCTCTCGCGGCGGGCTCCGAGGAAGGCGACCCGGCGGCGGCCCAGGTCGAGGAGATGGCGTACCGCGACCCGGGCCGCACCGACGTTGTCGATCATGATGTGGTCGTACGGACCTTCATACTCGCGTTCGCCGAGGAGCACCATGGGCGGTCCGTCGGGCCGGTCCAGCAGGTCCTGTCCCTCCAGTCCGATCGGGCTGAGGATCAAACCGTCGATGACGTGCGAGCGGAAGCCCTGCGAGACCAGCAGTTCCTTCTCGCGCAGGCCCGCGGTGTGGTCGAGAAGCACCGTCAGGTCGTGTCCGGCGGCGGCGTCGATCACGGCTCCGGCGACCTCCGCGAAGTAGGGGTTGCCCAGTTCGGGGATGGCGAGGGTGATCAGGCCGGTGCGGCCCTTGCGCAGGTGACGTGCCGTCAGGTTGGGCCGGTAGCCCAGTTCGTCGATGACCCGCTGGACGCGCTCCCTGGTCTGCGGGGTGACGTGCGGGTAGTCGTTGACGACGTTCGAGACGGTCTTCACCGACACACCGGCGCGCAGCGCGACATCCTTCAGGCTGACGCCCACGGCGATCCTTTCTCGGGGCGGGGAGGTGGTCCTGCGGCCGGCCGGGCGGACGGGCCGCCCCGGACCGCGCTGTCATTCGAGCCGCTGGGTACGGCTCAACAGCGCCTGCATCAGCACCACCAGGGCCAGGAAGGCGCCGTTCACCGTGTCGGTGAAGGCGGAGCCGTACTGGGAGAAGTAGTGGTCGATGAGGTTGTGGATGACCGCGAGCAGCAGTACGCCGCTGACGGTACCGCCGATGGAGCCGCTGCCGCCGGTCAGCAGGGTGCCGCCGATGACGACCGAGGCGATGGCGGTGAGTTCGTAGCCCACGCCGATGGTGGTGACGCCGGAGCCGAGGCGGGCGCTGCCGAGGGCGCCGGCCGCGGCGGCGAGGGTGCCCGAGAGCAGGTAGACGAGAACCTTGGTGCGGGCGACCGGCAGGCCGAGCAGCAGTGCCGCGTTCTCGTTGCCGCCGATGGCGGTGAGGGTGGCGCCGAAGCGGGTGCGGGTCAGCAGCAGCGCGCCCAGGGCGAACAGCACGGCGACGACGAGGACCGGGGTCCAGGTACCGGCGCCGAGGGAGCGGAACGCGGAGTGCCGCGGCACGAGGTAGGTGGTGGCGCCCTCGTCGGTGATGGCCTGCATCAGTCCGCGCAGCCCGAGCAGTCCGACGAGGCTGACGATGAACGGCGCCATGCGGGCCCGCGCGACGAGCAGTCCCTGCACGGTGCCCCAGAGGGCGCCCGCGGCCAGCGGGAGCAGGATGGCGAGCCAGGTGCCGTGAGTGGAACCGTACGCGGCGAGCACTCCCCCGAGGGCGTACATCGAGCCGACGGACAGGTCGATGCCGCCGGTCATGATGACGAAGCTCATGCCGAGCGCCAGCAGCCAGACGAACGCGTTGTTGCCGAGGATGCTGCTGATGTTGGACCAGGTCGGGAAGGTGGACGAGGTCACCGACGCGATGGCCGCCACCAGCACCACCACGACCAGCGCGCCGCGCCGCTGGATCTGCGGGGCGATCCGCTCGCCGAGGGTCGCACGCGGGGTCTCCGCCCCGGTCCGCGCGGTCGTCAGGACGCTGGAGGTCATCGGGTACCACGCTCCTGGGAGGCGTACACGGCGAAGCAGATGATGGCCGCCTCGACGATCTGGGTGTACGAGGTGTGCACGTTGTGCTGGGTGAGCACGGCGGTGATCAGCTGCATGAACAGCGCTCCGGCGGCGGTGCCGAGCACCCGCACCCGGCCTCCGGACAGCGGGGTGCCGCCGACGACGACCGCGGTGATGGCGTCGAGTTCCATGTTGAGGCCCTGGTTGGCGGGGTCGGCCTCCGCGCCGTGCCCGACGATGAGGAGACCGGCCAGTGCGGCGAGCACCCCCGAGATCACGTACACGGTGATCAGCACGCGCCGTACGGGCAGTCCGGCGAGCCAGCTCGCCTGCCGGTTGTCGCCCACGGCCACCAGTTGCCGGCCGAAGGTCGTGCGGCGCACGAGCAGGCCGGTGAGCACGGCGCAGACCGCGGCGATCCACGCCATCTCGGGCAGCCCCGCGATGTTGCGCGAGCCGAGGTCGAGGACGCTGCTCTGGGTGACGGCCTTGGCGGAGTTGCCGTTGACGATCTCGGCGAGACCCCGGACGCCGATCATCAGCGACAGGGTGGCGACGATGGGCTGGATGCGGGCGAACGCGACCATCGCGCCGCCGATCGCGCCCGACACCGCGCCAATGAGGAGGGCGGCGACCAGGACCCCGCCGAGTCCGTACCCGGCGTAGAGCGGTACGACGGAGGCGGCCAGCGCGATGACGGCGCCGACCGACAGGTCGATGCCCTCGGTGCCGATGACGAGGGCCATGCCGAGCGCGACGAGCAGGGTGGGCGCCAACTGGAAGAGCTGGACGCGGATGTTGCTCATCTCGACGAACGAGGGGTCCAGGCCGACGGCCACGACGAACAGCACGGCCAGGGCGGCGTAGACGCCGTACTCCTGGAGCAGGCGCAGCATGCGTGCCCGGTCGGCCACGGGGCCGTTCCAGGTGAGCGAGGTCATCGCTGGTTCTCCTTGACCGTTGCCGGTGCGGACGGCGGGGGCGGCGTGGCCGGGTCCGTCTCGGCCGTCTCCCCGGGGGCGGGTGGTTCGGTGGGCGGGCCCGCGGGGTCCCCGGCGTGACCGGCGACGGGCTCCTGGGCCGCCGCCTCGGGTGCGGCGGCGAGGGTGTCGAGCAGCGCGTCCTCGGTGACCTCGTCGCCGTCGAGGTGTCCCACGACGTGGCCGTCCTTGAGGACGACGACGCGGTCCGAGCCCTCGATCAGTTCCTCCAGGTCGGAGGAGATCAGGAGCACGCCGAGGCCGTCGCCGGCGAGTTCGTCGATGAGTGCCTGCACCTCGGTCTTGGCGCCGACGTCGATGCCCCGGGTCGGCTCGTCGAGCAGCAGCACCTTGGGGTTGAGGCACAGCCAGCGGGCGAGCAGCACCTTCTGCTGGTTGCCGCCGGAGAGGTCGCTGACCTTCTGGTCGGGGCTGGACGCCTTGATGCGCAGCCGCTTCATGAAGAGGGAGACGATCTCGTCCTGCTTGGCCTGCGAGACGATTCCCGCGCGCGAGAGGCGGGGCAGTGCGGCGAGCGAGATGTTCTCCCGCACCGACAGGTTGGGGATGATGCCCTCGGCCTTGCGGTCCTCGGGCAGCATCACGATGCCGTTGCGGATCGCGGCGGCGGGGCTGCGGTGCGGGAGCCGGCGTCCTTCGATCTCGACGGAGCCGTCCTCGGTGGCCAGGGCACCGACGATCGCCTTGGCGGTCTCGCTGCGGCCGGCCCCCAACAGGCCGCCCAGGCCGACGACTTCACCGGGGTGGATGTCGAGCGAGACACCGTGCAGACGGTGACGAGACGTCAGTTGCTCTGCGCGCAAAGCGGGTTGGCCGTCCTGCCGGTCGTGCCGGTCGGTGTCGAAGGCCGTGCTGCCCTTCTCGCGGACGGCGGCCATCTCCCTGCCGAGCATCAGGGAGACCAGCCTGAGCCTTTCGAGTTCGGCCATGGCGCCGGTGTGCACGACCGCGCCGTCGCGCATCACCGTGACCCGGTCGCAGATCTCGTAGAGCTCGTCGAGGCGGTGACTGACGTAGACGACCGCGATGCCGTCCCGCTGGAGACCCCGGATCACGGAGAAGAGGGTCTCCACCTCGCGCGGTTCCAGCGACGAGGTGGGCTCGTCCATGATGACCACGCGCGCGTCGACCTGCACGGCGCGGGCCAGCGCCACCATCTGCTGGGCACCCAGGCCCAGGCTGCGCAGCGGGCGCGTGACGTCGACGTGCACGCCGTACCGGCCGAGCACCTCGACGGCCTCGCGGTTCATCCGGGAGACGTCCACCAGACCGAAGCGGCGGGGCTCGCGGCCGAGGAACAGGTTGCGGGCGACCGACATCAGGGGGACGAGGTTGACCTCCTGGTAGATGGTGGAGATCCCGGCGGCCTGGGCCTCCAGCGGGTTGCGGAAGGCGCGCTCGTCGCCGTCCAGCCGCACCGCGCCCGAGTCGGGCCGGTACACGCCGGTCATCACCTTGATCAGCGTGGACTTGCCCGCGCCGTTCTCGCCGATGAGGGCGTGCACCTCGGCCGGGCGCAGGCCGAAGTCCACGTCGCGCAGCGCGTGCACGCCGGCGAAGCTCTTGTTCAGTCCGGCGACCTCCAGGACGAGGTCGCCGCGGGGCTCGGGTTCCTGGGGGACCACGTCTGCCTCCTCGTACGGGACTGCCGAGTGCGGGGCACGGGCGGCAGCGGGTGCGGAGGGCCCGGTGGCCGCGGAGCCCGTGCTCCCGCGGCCACCGGACCCGGGTCCGGTCGGGGCCTGCGGCCGGATCAGTACACGAGGCCCTGCTCGAGGGCCTGCTTGGCGTTGTCGGACGTGAAGTGGCCGTCCTTGATGATCACCTTGTCCTGCACGCCGGCGGTGCCGTAGAAGTCCTGGAGTGCCTGGAAGGCGAGCGGGCCGAACCGCGGGTTGGTCTCGATGTCGGCGGCGGCCGTGCCGGAGGCGACGTTCTGGACCATCTGCTCGATGCCGTCGATCGAGACGATCTTGATGTCCTTGCCCGGGGTCTTGCCGGCGGACTTGATCGCCTGGATGGCGCCGAGGGCCATCTCGTCGTTCTCCGCGTAGACGGCGTTGATGTCGGAGTGCGCCTGGAGGAGCTGCTCCATCACCTTCTGGCCGTCCGTCTGGGCGAAGTTGCCCGTCTGCGAGGCCACGATCTTCATCTTGGGGTACTTGGCCTTGACCTGGTCCTGGAAGCCCTTGGTGCGGTCGGTGGTGACGTTGTTGCCGGGGCTGCCGGTGAGGATCGCCACGTGCCCGCTGCTGCCGGTCGCCGCGGCGAGGTCGTCGGCGGCCACCTGGGCCTGGCCGTAGAAGTTCGAGCCGATGAAGGCGACGTAGTCCGTGCAGGCGGTGCCGGTGACGGTGCGGTCGATGGTGAGCACCGGGATCTTCTTCGCCTTCGCCTTGGCCAGCGCGGGGCCGAGGCCGTCGGAGTTCTCGGGTGCCACGATCAGCACCTTCGCACCCTGCGCGATCATGTCCTCGATCTGCGAGTTCTGGGTGTTGACGTCCGCGTTGGCGTTCCGCTCGATCAGCTTGACGCCCAGCTTCTTGGCCTCGGCCTCGATGCTCTTGGTCTCGGTGGCCCGGAAGGGGTTGCTGGTCGACTCCGACTGGGAGAAGCCGACGACGGTCTTGCCGTCGGTGATGTCGAGCTTCGGCGCACCGCCTCCATAGCTCTGGTAGGTGCAACCGGGGCCACTGGCGGAGGCGCTGGGCGAGGCGACCTGCTGGGCGGCCGCGGAGTTGTCGCCGGACGCGGCGCCGGATCCGGACGAGTCGTCGCCGGAGTTCGTGCAGGCGGTCGCGGTCAGGCACAGGCTGACGGTCAGCACCGCGGCGGAGCCGGCCTTGGCCCAGAGGTGGGTGTACATGCGCCGATCACATCCTCGTCGAAACGGTCGGGGCGTGCGGGATTCGGGCGGAACACTGCAGGGGGAACCGTCCGGGACGGGACGCGTGGAGCTTGCGGAGCGACCCGGCGCGGTGGCGGTACAACGTTGTAGAGGCACAGTGGAGGACGACTCCGAACAGTGTCAAGAAGTCAGTTTCCGTTTATTGCACGGGAGTTGGGAAACGGGCCCGCGAGAGGGCGCGGAACCTGCCGGTCCGATCACAACCGAACCGTTACCGGGTTCGAAGCAGGCACAACTCCCCTGTTCAGCAAGGTTTCTGACGTCGCGTCGGTGAGCCGGTTAACCTCCGGGAAATACGTCGACTCCCGAGGGTGGACATGACATCAGCCCTGTGCTGTCATCGTCCTGCTCGCTTTTCCATCGTTGTAGGACCGGCTCCCAGCGACCCGCGCCGACGCCACGGCGCCGCGTGGTCGATGCCGGCGTCTCCGCGTGTCCCCCTGGCTCCGTCCGGCAGCCCGGCGCGCCCACCGTCCGCGCGCCCTGCCCGCCCTTCACCGTTTTCCCGAGCGGCACCCCCAGGAGAACCGAATGACCGCAAGGAACGACAACTCCGGCCTGCCCGCGCACACTTCGAGCTCCCCCGCCTCCCCTGCCCCGTCGTCCGAAGGACTCAGCCGTCGCGGACTGATCCGCTGGACCGGGGCCGCCGGACTCGGCGCGGCGGGCGCCGGCCTGCTGCCCGGCCTCGTCCCGGCCGCCGCCGCACAGCCGCTGACGGACTCCGCCGCGGTCGCCGCGTCCTCCCACGACTCCTCCGGCGTGGTCTCCCCCGCGTTCGACCCGATCCGGCCCCCGTCCGTCCCGCTCGCCGTGCGCTCCCCCTACCTGAGCACCTGGCTGAACGCGGACCTGCCGGCCGGGCACTGGCCCAGCTTCTGGACCGGCCACACGACCGCCATGACCGGCGTCATCCGGGTGGACGGCACCAACTACCTCTTCCTGGGCGCCCCGAACGTCGCCGACCACCCGCTCACCCGGGCCGTGGTGCAGCGCTCCCTGACCGTCACGGCGACCCGCTCCGAGTTCGTCCTGGAGGCCGGCGGCGCCCGGCTCACCCTGACCTTCCTGTCCCCCGTCGAACCGGGCGACCTGCGGCGCCAGTCGATGCCCCTGTCGTACGTCGTCGCGGACGTGCGCAGCGTCGACGGTGACAAGCACGACGTCTCGCTCTACTTCGACATCTCCGGCGAGTGGGCCTCGAACGACTCCGGGACGAAGATCGGCTGGGCCCAGCAGCAGCTCTCCGGCTCCGGCGGCACCACGGCGACCTCCCTGTCCTTCGCCGCGGACAGCCCCGGGGTGCTGAAGGAGAACGGCGACATGGCGGCGTGGGGCACCGTCGTGTGGAGTGCCACCAACCGCTCCGGGCTGAGCTGGCAGATCGGCTCGGACACCACCGTCCGGGCCGCCGCGCTGTCCGGCGAGGCGCTGGCCAACTCCGTCGACGGCCGGCAGCCGCGCGCCATCAGCGACGGGTGGCCCGTGTTCGCCTTCCGGTTCGACCTCGGCACCGTGCGCGACTCGACCGGCGCCGTGCTCTCGGTCGGCCACGTGCGCGAGCCCGCCGTCAGCTACCTCGGCGAGCAGCTGCCGCCGCTGTGGAAGTCGTACTGGCCGGGGTGGCAGGAGATGGTGGCCTCCTTCCACTCCGACGCGAACGCGGCCCAGCGGCGCACCGCCGCGCTGGACCTCAGGATCCGCACCGAGGCGATCGCCGAGGGCGGCGCGAAGTACGCGGCGCTCTGCGCGCTGGCCCTGCGACAGGCCTACGCGGGAACGGAGTTGGTCAGCCGCGACGGCAAACCGTGGGCGTTCCTGAAGGAGATCTCCTCGGACGGCAACGTCTCGACGATCGACGTCACGTACCCCGCGATCCCGGTCTTCCTCTACCTGGACCCGGCCTATCTGGGCCTGATCCTCGAACCGCTCTTCGACTACGCGGAGAAGGGCGGCTGGCCGAAGGCGTTCGCGGAGCACGACCTCGGCTCCAGCTACCCGAACGCGACGGGGCACAACGACGGCAACGAGGAGGACATGCCCGTCGAGGAGTCCGCCAACATCGTGCTGATGAGCGCCGCGTACCTGGCCCGCAGCAGTTCCGCCACGGCCACCGCGTTCGCCTCGGCGCACTACACGATCCTCAAGCAGTGGGCCGACTACCTGGTGGACAACGCCCTCGACCCGGACAACCAGAACCAGACCGACGACTTCACCGGTTTCATCGCCCACAGCGCCAACCTCGCGCTGAAGGGCATCCTCGCCATCGGCGCCATGGCCCGGATAGCGAAGGTGGCCGGCCGGACCGCCGACCGCACCCACTACGACGGCGTCGCCCGTGACTACATCGCGCAGTGGGTCGACAAGGCCGAGGACACCGGCAAGGACCACCTCAAACTCGCCTACGACCAGCCGGGCACCTGGAGCCTGAAGTACAACGGCTACCCGGACGCCCTGCTGGGCCTGAACCTCGTGCCGAAGTCGGTGGCCGAGAAGGAGGGCGACTGGTACCTGTCGCAGGCCAACCAGTTCGGCGTCCCGCTGGACCTGCGGCACAGCTACACCAAGGGCGACTGGGAGATGTGGACCGCGGCGTGGCTGCGGGACCACCCGGTCAGCCAGGTGCTGGTGGACTCCCTCTACCTGTTCGCCAACACCTCGCCCACACGAGTGCCGTTCACCGACTGGTACGACACGACGACCAAGACGCAGAGCGGCGGCTTCCAGGCCCGCCCCGTGGTCGGCGGCGTGTTCGCACTGCTGAGCCTGCGGAAGTAGGCGGAACGGACCGGCGCCCCGTCACGGAGACGGGGCGCCGGTCGGCAGGCCGGGCGGCTGCGCACAACTCGGCGCCGCCTGGCGGGTGTTCAGCGGGTCGGCGCGGCCGGCACGGTCTCCGCCGCGGTGCGCGGGGCGGGGTGGAAGTCGGGGTTCGTGACGCACCCGAGGTTCTTGTAGATGTTCACGTTGGTGTCCGGGTCCTGTCCGGCCCAGTGGTACTGGCAGGCGCCCTCGATGTACCGGCCCTTCACCCCGCCGAGGAAGTCGATCTCCTTGTTCCAGAGGTACTGCGACTGGATGCCCGTCATCCGCGCGGTGGCGTTGACGTCGATCCCGCCCGGCGCCTGGATCGCGTACACCCAGCCGTCCTTGCCGCCGCCGGTGGCGAAGCCCTGGGCCACCCAGCGGTCGCAGGTCGTGCTCACGTGGGCGGAGTTCTGACCGCCGCCTCCGACGATCCACTTCGCCAGCGGCGTGACGTCCGTCCCCAGCGGCGTGAAGCCGCTGCGGAAGATCGCCCGCGGGTCGGGCCGGGTGTCGCCGCGCCACAGCGTGTTGACGTCGTGGCGCCAGTACCAGCCCTCGCGCACCGCGGTCAGGTCGACCTGCGACTCCAGGGAGCGGTTCGTGGTCGTCTGCGCCCACTCCTCCGACCGGTAGCCGCCCGTGGGGCCGCAGGGGCCGGTGTCCCGGATCTGCTCCGGGGTGCCGGGGAACGGGTCCGTCGTGGCGCTCGCCGACGGGGCTACGGACAGGGACGCGACGGCGAAGGCGGCAGCGGAGGCGATCCGCAGCGCGGTCTTGAACATGATCGGGTCAGCCCTCTTTCAGTCGGCTATCAGGCCTCCGTTCCCTAACCCCGACTCGTCCCGGCCGCACACGGCGGCCGCCCCGGTCACCCCTCGGCCGCACCCGGTCCACCCGACCGGCTCAGCCCCGCGCCCGCCGCGGCGGCCCTCGGCGCGGGCCGGCCCTCAGCGCAGGCCGGCGAAGAGGTCGTTCTCGGGCAGCGCGGCGCCCGTGGTGTCCCGGACACGCAGGAAGGTCTCCACGCCCATCAGCTCGGTGAACTTCTCCAGGCCCATCCTGAGGAAGAAGATGTTCTCCCCCTGGCTGGCGTGCGCGGCCAGCGCGTCGAACTTCCGCCGGCCGAACGCGGTCGTGTCCACCCAGGTGGTGACCTGGTCGTCGGGCACGCCGATCTCGGGCAGGGCGGCGTCCTCGGCCGGCTCCTGCTCCGACTCCGGTCCGGCCGCGCCGAACTCCTGCATGGCCTCCCCGAACCGCCGCATCATCGAGTGGGGCGCCGTCGTCCAGTAGACCTTGGGTGTCCGCGTCCCCGACTCCGCCTCCAGCGCGGCCATCGTGACGCGGTGGGCCTGGATGTGGTCGGGGTGCCCGTAGAAGCCGTTCTCGTCGTAGGTGACCACGACGTCGGGCTCGTAGCGCCGCAGGAGTTCCGCGATGCGGGCGGCCCCCTGCTCCACGGGGGTCTGCCAGAAGGAGCCGGGAGCGTCGTTGGTGGGCCAGCCCATCATCCCGGAGTCGGCGTAGTCCAGCGTCTCCAGGTGGCTGATCCCCAGCACCTCGCAGCTCGCCTTGAGCTCCTGGCGCCGCATCGCCGCGACGGCCGCGGGGTCGTGTCCGGGATCGCCCGGCTTGACGCCTCCCGGTCCGTCGCCGCAACCACCGTCCGTACAGGTGACGAGGACCGTGCGGATGCCCTCCGCGGCGTACTTGGCGAGGACCCCTCCCGTTCCGGTGGCCTCGTCGTCGGGGTGGGCGTGTACCGCCATGAGCGTCAACGGCCGCTCGTTCATAGGGACATTCCTCCTGGTGCGCGACTGCCTCGGAAGGGCTCGCGCGCCCACCGGGCGCGCGAGCCGCAGCCCCCAGTATCCGACGCGGACCACGGGCCGCTCCGCCGACCCGCTCGGGCCCGGCGACCCCGCGGCGCCTTCCGTGACAACGCGCCGGGGCGGCACGGCCGTTGACTGCCCGGCCGCACCGCCCCGGTCCCTCGTGGTTCGTCAGACCACGGCCGTTCCGTTGGAGTACGACTTCATGAAGTACGTGGCGAAGCCGTTCTGCACCGGGTCGCCGCTGTTGTCGACGCAGTGCAGGATGCCGCCGCCGCCCGCGCCGTTGAGGCAGACCGTCATCACGTCGGTGAGGACGACCCCGGGGGTGTCCGGGACCTCGTAGGCGCGGTCGGTGTAGATGTCCGCGTTCAGGTTGAAGAAGCAGTAGCTGCCCAGGCCCCACGCACGGTGGCTGCGCACGCCGTCGGCGACCTTGTAGGCCGCGTAGCCGAGGGTGGAGCCGTGCCGCCAGGCCGACTGGGTCGGCACGTCGTAGGGGTGCTCGTTCTGGAAGAAGTACGTGCTGCCGTGCTCGCCCTTCCACAGCACCTCGTACTCCTGGTAGTGCTCGACGGCGAGCGCGTACGCGGTGACGTGGTCGCCGTTGACGAGGACGCCGGTGCCCGCCGGGTTGACCGACCAGCCGACGGTGCCGTCGAGGCCGTGGTCGGCGCGCCAGAGCCAGATGTTGTCGAGGATCACGTCGTCGCTGTCGATCCGGACACTGACCTCGGCACCGCCGGCCAGCGCGCCGCCGATGCGGGCGTAGACGTCGAACAGCGCGGTCGGGTCGGTGCTGTGCCGCCGTCCGCCATGGCTGTCGCCGACGCGCAGCAGGACGGGGGTGTTCTTCGAGGCGGCCTCGAAGAGCACGCCGGCGACGGTGACGCCGGCGACGTCCGCCACGTCCAGCACGGTGTTGCCGCGCGTGGAGCGCAGGGTGGCCAGGCCGAGCCCCAGGACGACCGTGCCGGCGCGGTTCACGCGCAGCGGCGCCGCGATGTCGTAGATGCCCGGGGTGAACAGGAGGTGCTTGCCCTGGGCGAGCGCCCGGTTGAGGACGGTGGCGGAGTCGCCGGGCCGGGCCACGTGGAATCGGGACAGCGGGACGTTGCGGCCGCGGGCGGGGCCGTGGGCCCACGTCGTGCCGGTGCTGTTGGTGCGCAGCGCGGGCACGAACACCTGGTAGGAGCCGTGCCGGTCCACGGTGAGGAACGGCTTCTCCCGGATCACGGGGGTGCGTTCCACGGTGGTGTACGGCGGGGTCGGGAAGGACTGCGCGGGCGCGCCCTCGACGCCGACGAAGACCATGTTCCAGTTGGAGCCCGTCCAGCTGCCGAAGGTGTCGTTGCGGGACAGCCACTGCTGCTGGGAGCCCGACTCGACCTGGCCGTCGACCACGCTGTCGGCGAGGAAGCCGCCGCTGGACCACTGGTTGCCGGGCGGGCTCGGCCACAGGGTCATGTCGCCCTTGATGTGCACGCGGCGCATCGGTCCTGCCTGGGCGACCGCCCAGCGCTGCAGGCCGTCGGGCGGGACGATGGTCAGGTTCTCGGCGGAGCGCCAGAAGTTCTGCGTGCCGTTGCCGTCGAGCCACTGCGCGTCGACGGTGACGTGTCCGTTGATCACCACGTCCGACGGGCTCGCGCCGAGGCCGAGGACGTGCGTGTAGAAGCCGACGTTGATGTCGACGTGGTAGGTGCCCGGCAGGAAGGCCAGGGCGTAGCGCTCGTCGCCGAACTGGTTGGACTGCTGGGTGGCGAAGACGGCGTCGACCTTGGCCTGGATCGCGGCGTCGCCCATGGACGGGTCGAAGACCAGGACGTTCGGGCCGAGACCGGCGGTGGTGCCGCCGCCCTTGCCGTGTGTGCCGGGGGCGGGGGCCGACGCGAACGCCGGGCCTGCGCCGAGGCCGCCGATCAGCGGCACCGCGGCGACGGCCGCCCCGCGCAGCACACCGCGACGAGAGGGAATGGTGGACACGGCTCTCCCTGCAAAGTGATGGATGGAACGGAACCGCTGGCCGGCCCCTGTCGCTGAGAGCGCTCTCAGCCACGAAGTGAATCACCGCCGATGTGCAGCGTCAATGAGCCTGCACGAAGCGGAAGTTGGGCCTGCCGGCGGAACCGGTGTACCGGTGCGGAGCCCGTACGGAAGCACGTTCCTCGCGGAAATCCGCGCCGAAGTGCCGCCCGCCGGGCGCTACTTGGTGAAGGTGAACCAGTTGATGTTGGCGAAGTCGGAGGTGCTGCCGGAGAAGACCAGGTACACGTCGTGGACCCCGGTGGCGGAGGCGGTGATGTTGGCGGGCACGCTCTGCCAGTTCTGCCAGCCGCCGTTGTTGCCGAAGTCGATCTCCGCGATCTTCGTCCCCGAGGTGCTGTCGAGCCGCACCTGGATCGCACCGCTGACGCCGGCGGCCGCACCCGAGGCGAGGCGGGCGACGAACTGCGCCGGGGAGGCCGAACCGAAGTCCAGCGACGCGTACTTGAGCCAGTCGCCGTTCGCGATGTACCCGACGTCGCTGCCGCCGCCGGTGTCGGAGCAGCTCTCGGTGGTGGTGCCGCTCTGCGCCGCGTAGGACTCGGCCTGGACGGTGGCGTAGGCGCTGGTGGACCCCGTGCCCGTGCCCGTCCCCGTGCCGGAACCCGCCCCCGCGCCCAGGGAGATGGTCCACGAGGTGGGGGCGCCGTCCTGGATGTGGCCGTCGACGGGCGCGGACCCGGTGGGGCCGACGTCGTCGTACGGGAAGGCGTACCCGATGCTGGCGTACTTGTGGACCAGCCGGGCGTAGTGGTTGGTGATCGCGTCCTGGTAGTAGCCGGACGGCGCGACGCCGTCGGGCTGGTTGTTGCCGCCCGCGACCAGCAAGGAGCTGCGGTTGAGGGCGGCGGCGAGACGTGCCGCGATCGCGCCGCGGGCGTCGCCGCCCGAGTTGTAGAGCGGGCCGGAGGCGCAGCCGAAGATGTCGACGGCGCTGGGCTTGGTGAACGCCACCCCGTTGGTGTTGAGGCCGGAGAAGACGATGGCGTTTCCGGAGACGGTCCCGGTGTAGGAGCCGATGCTGCCCTGGCCGTTGATCGTCAGCGGGGTGGAGGCGTAGTGGCTCCAGACCCGGTTCAGGTAGTCGTTCCAGTACCCGCCGAAGTCGACGGGCGCGTGCGAGGGCGACAGGACGCGCAGGATCCCGCCGGAGGAGTCGGAGATCACCAGCTTGTCCCAGGGCGCGCCGTCCGCGGCGTGCTGGGTCTGCAGTCCGGAGGCGATCGAGGCGAGGGCACCGGAGGGCAGGGGGCTGACCGTCTGGTTGCCCGAACTGCCGGTGCTGGACATGGAGACCGGCAGGCCCACCATGTCGACGTAGGAGATGTTGGCGTACAGATTGGCGCTGTTGAACGTGAACTCGCAGAACGTCCAGTTGGTGGCCCAGTTGGGGTCGGAGCTGACGAGCGCCGGCTGGACCACGCCGGGCACGGTGCCCGGGTTGACGAAGAACTGGAGCTTCTTGCCGATCGAGAACCAGACGCGGCCGCCGATGACGTAACCGGCCATGTTGACCTTGGTGGGCGCCGAGCCGGAGGCGCCCAGCGGGATGGCGTAGTCGGCGATCGGCGTGACGGCCGAGGACGGGTTCGGCAGCCGGTTCAGCGCGCCGTTCGCTGAGACGAAGACGGGCCAACCGGTGCTGTCCGTACCGGAGATGTACGCGTAGACGGTGTTGGAACCGGAGTTGTTGGCGAGTGACACCGGCAGCGTGGCGCTCGCGGCGCTCGCGGTTCCGGCGAACGGGGACAGGGGGGAAAGGGCAGCGGCGGCGGTGGTGACGCCGGCCGCGGCGAGGAAGGAGCGTCGGGAAACCACAGGCCCTCCCAGAGGGGGTGATGTTCCGTCAACGAGTCGACGGCATGGGGGTGTTGTGCGCTGTGGGGATCTGAGCGGTCGTGACGCTATTGGACTGGACCAATCCGGTCAAGGGCTGCGGAACGACTACTTCCCGTGCGCGCGCGGGGCGGATCCGCACACGGTGACACTGCCTGTGAGCTGCCCATGAGCGGGGCGCCCGCGTCGGCGCCGGGTCGCGCGCGGTGTGCGGCCCACGGCGGACCGGCACGCACGGGTCGGCCGGGAGGGCGGCACGGACCGCCGGAGGTGCCTCAGCCGTTCACTGGCCGTCGGACCGGCGGGGCAGCCGGGTGAAGCGCTTGAGTCCCCGCCGCGTCGGCTTGAGGGGCTTGTCCTCGGGGGCGACGGGCTGTTCGGGTCCGGCGGTCACGGCGGGAACCTCCGGCGGGGCCACGGGCCGGCTGCCCCGGTCGAGCCGGGTGCGCACCGACTGGGCGAGGACCTGGTGGTACGGCTCCGCGACCAGGCCCTCGGCCGCCAGCCGCTCCCACATGTGCAGCAACTCCCCGCCTCGGATGGCCACTTGCGGTCCCTCCGGAAGCCGCTGCCACGCAGCGGTGGCGCGGGCCACCTCGGGCGCCGCCCGGTTCAGGTCGTTGCGGCAGCGAATGCGCGCGACGGTCAGCGCCAGGACGGTGGCGATCATGTAGTCGCCGCGCAGGTACGCGAGGTACGCCTCGATCGCCCGCGCCTCCAGGGAGAGTTCGTCCTCGGTGCCGCGGCGCAGGGTGAGGTGTTCGCGCAGGGCGCTGGCGAGGACGAACGCGGCGTGCAGTTCCTCGCGTTGTGCGTGCTCCATGATGCGCTCGACGCGGGCGAGCGGCGGGAACGCCTGCTCCTCCTCGGCGATGCGCCGGCGCCCGGGAGGCAGGTCCTCGTCGTCGGCGATGGTCCGGCTGGAGCCGTCGGGGTAGACGCGGACGCGCGCGATCTGCTGCGCGGTGCGGTCGATGACGGTCGCCGCCACCGGGGCCCCCAGCGTGCGGGCGAACATGGCGACCGCGTCCAGGACCGCCTCGTTCGGCGGCCGCGTGCCTCCCATTTGCAGCAGATGACCGTTGAGCACCGTCGACCCGTCCTCGGCCACGTAGGCGTCCAGACGTACGAGCGGCGCGACGCTGAGCGCGGGCAGGTGCCCCTCGTTGCGGGGGGTCAGCGAGTGGGTCATCTGCTCAGACTCCAGGCCGGACGACGCCGAGAACGGGCGTGGAGGCGACGGGCGTGGTCACGGTCACGTCTCCGGATGGCGGGGTGTGATGCATCTGTCCTGTTCCAGTCCGTCCATGTCGGTCTGTCCGTTCCGGACGCGCGTCCCCGCGTGCGTGACATCAGGATAGTGGATCTCCCGACCGCCGTTACGGGCAGGGGCCGAGCGGGGCGACACATCGTCACAAAACGCGGGGACAGCGGGACTTGGAGCCCTACCTCGCGGTAGCCGCGCGGCCACCCTGCGGCGCGAAGGTCACGCGCGGCCCCTCCCCTCATTAAAAACGGGTTAATTCTCGTACAACCTTTGCCCACGGCCGTCGGTCTACTCGGCGTCGGGTTGGTTGGGGATCCTCACGAAGGAGTACAGCGCGTGACCGTGCGTTCTTTTGCCCGCCGGATGGGACCGAGGGTAGAGCGAAAGGCCGTCGAGCGGGTCTGGCAGTTGCGCACCATGCGCCGCCGACGCCGGGCAGCGGTCACGGATCCGGTGCTCCGCCCGGTCAAGGTGCGCGGCCAGGGACTCTACGGGCGGGTCGTGGACAGGTTCACCGCCGCCGAGGCGGCAGCCGCCAACCTCGACCTGGTCGTCGCGGCGCTGGAACGGGAGAGCATCCCGTACTTCCTCGTCGGCTCCCGCACGCGTCACGTCCTCGGGGTGAACGTCGTCGACCGGGAGCGCTTCCTCGACGCCCTGGAGGAACAGAACGCGGGGAAGGCGGTGTTCATCGGCAGGCCACTGCCCGGCGGGAAACTCAAGCACCCCGCGATGTTCCTCGACGGTGCGCTGCCGGCCCCCCTGCGGACCGCCCCCGTACTGCGCGTGGGCGAGAACCACCTCGGCCCCGCGGGCCAGCTCCTGGCCGGTCCGGAACTCGCCTGTGACGTGGAGTTCTGGCAGGACGGGGCGCAGCTCCTGCAGTCCCCCGACGGCCCCCGGCGCCTGGCCGAGATACAGCCGCAGGCCTCGGCCGACGTCTTCGCCGAGTCCCTGATCGCGCCGCGCAACAACGGCGTCACCGACGTGCTGCCCGCGGCCGAGCAGCAGCCCGTGACCGTGCGGATCGGCGAGCGGGAGCTGCCGGGCTTCGCCGCCCTGGTCCTGCCGACGGTGAACGAGGTGACGTTCCCCGTCGACGTCGTCTACACCTGGGTGGACGGCGAGGAGCCCGCGATGCGCGCGAAGCGCGCCCGCCACCAGGAACGCGGCACGGCCGAGATCCTGGACAAGGAGACCAACGCCTCCCGCTACACCAGCCACGACGAACTGAAGTACTCCCTGCGGTCGTTGGCCATGTACGCCGACTTCGTCCGGCACATCTACATCGTGACGGACGGTCAGAAACCGCACTGGCTCGACGAGTCGGCCCCCGGCATCACGGTCGTCGACCACCGTGACATCTTCCCGGCGGACGTGCTGCCGGTGTTCAACTCGCACGCGATCGAGACCCGGCTGCACCACATTCCCGGCCTCTCCGACCAGTACCTCTACTTCAACGACGACGTCTTCGTCGGGCGCCGGATCACCCCGGAGCTCTTCTTCCACGGCAGCGGCCTGATGAAGATCCCGGTGTCCCCGCTGAAGATCGGCGTCGGCAAGCCGCACGCCGAGGAGACGGCCACCAACTCCGCCAGCAAGAACGTGCGGCAGCTGCTCCTGGAAAAGTTCGGGCGGATGACGACGAACAACTTCATGCACACCCCGCTCCCCCAGCAGCGCGAAACGCTGCGGACGCTGGAGGAGTTGTTCGCCGACGACGTCCGGCGCACCACCGCCTCGCGGTTCCGCTCCCCGTCGGACATCGCCATGACGGCCCCGCTGCTGTACCAGTACGCGCTGATGACCGGCAGCGGCGTGCCGGGCAGGTTCAGCTTCCGGTACGTGAACATCAGCCGCCCGGACGCCGAGCGGCGTCTGGCGGACCTGCGCAACAACCGGCGTTTCGACTTCTTCTGCCTCAACGACGTCGACGTACCCGCCGAGGAGCGGGAGCAGGTCCACCTGCGCATGAACGAGTTCCTGGAGAACTACTTCCCGTTCCCCAGCCCCTACGAGAACACCGCGCCGTTCACGCGCCCCGGCGAGGACAGGGGCTGACGGGGGTGCCCGCCATGGATATCCGCCACCGCCTCGCGCGGAACCCGGGCGCGCGGGCCCTGCGCCGCCCGACCGCGCGCCTGCGCCTGTGGCTGTCGGCCCTGCTCTGGGCCCTGTGCGCCGCCCCCGCCCGGCGGCGTCTGCGCAGCGACGTCCCCGGGCTGCGCAGGATCACCGCCGGACACCTGCGGCTGTACGGCCGCACGGTCGCCGGTTTCACCGCGGCCGACGCCCTCGCGGCGGACCTCGGCTCGGTGTGCGCCCTGCTGGAGACGGCCGGGGTGCCGTACTTCCTGGTGCCGACCGAGCCGGGCGCCGGGACGGCACGGAAGGTGGTCGGTGTCGAGGAGACGTACCGCGAGGTGGTGCTCGTCCGGGCCGCTCAGCGGTTCGCCCGCACCGCGGGGTACGTCGGCGCGGTGGGCCCGGACGGCACCGTGACCCGCGCCGCGCTGTGGGCCGACGGCCGGCTGCCGCGCGCGCTGCGGCGGGCGGCGGTGCTGCGTACCGGGGTGGTGCGCCTCGGCCCCTCCACACAGGTGCTCAACGGGCTGGAGTCGGGCTGCGACATCGAGTTCTGGCGGCAGGGCCGCGACCTCGGCGCCTCCGCCGCCGATCCGTCCTGGCTCACCGTGCCGGGTGCCCGGTTGCCGGACGTCTTCGGCACCGCACTCGTCGCCCCGCGCCGCAACGGGGTGTCGGAGGTACTGCCGGTGTCGGCGCGCCGACCGGTGACGACGGCCTGCGCCGGGCGGAAGGTGCCGACCTTCGAGCCGTTCGCCGAACCCGGCATCGACGACGTGCTGTTCCCCGTGGACGCCGTGTACACGTGGGTCGACGGCGACGACCCGGAACTGGCCGCGAAGCGCCGTGCCCACCAGGCGCTCTCGAACAGCACCATCGCGCCTCGCGAGACGGGCGCCTCCCGCTACACGAGCCATGACGAACTGCGTTACGCGCTAAGGTCGTTGGAGACGTACGCCGGGTTCGTGCGCAACGTCTACCTGGTGACCGACTCGCAGATCCCCTCCTGGCTGGACCCGGAGGCGGAGGGCCTGACCGTGGTGGACCACCGGGACATCCTTCCGGCCGACGCGCTGCCCGTGTTCAACTCGCACGCCATAGAGAGCCGGTTGCACCACATCCCCGGGCTGTCCGAGCACTACCTCTACTTCAACGACGACGTGTTCATCAACCGGCCGGTGCGGGCGGAGCACTTCTTCCACGGCAACGGCATCGCGCGGATACCGCTGTCGCCGCTGAAGCTCGGCGCGGGTGACCCGCACCCGCTGGAACCGGCACCGAACTCCGCGGGCAAGAACAGCCGCGAGGTGATCCGGCGGTACCACGGCCGTCAGACCAGCCACAAGTCGCTCCACACCCCGCACCCCCAACTCCTGTCGGTGATGCGGGAGATGGAGACACTGAGCATCGAGGAGCTGGAACGGACGTCGTACTCGCGCTTCCGCTCCACCTCCGACGTCGCCCCCGCCTCCACGCTCCACCACCACTGGGCGATCGCGACGGGCCGGGCCGTGCCCGCCGACTACCTCTTCCGGTACGTGCAGTTGGGCACCCCCGACATGGCACGGCGGCTGGCACGCCTCGCGGCCGGTGAGGACGTCGACTTCTTCTGCCTGAACGACGTCGACACCGACCCGGCGGACCGGGCCGCGGCGCAGTCCGCCATCAGGGCGTTCCTGGAGCGCAAGTACCCCTTCCCCAGCCGCTTCGAGCGGGTACCCGGGGGCATGTCGTCCCGGGTGTCCGCCCACGCGGTCCAGCACGCCGACTGACACCGGCCCGCCCCGGGGCGCGGAGCCGCGGCGCCCTCCGGGCAGTCCGGCGACCGCCCGGCCCGCACGGCCTGCGTGAGCCGGGCGCTCCCGGCTTTCTCAAGCCGTGGCGCGGGCGGGCGTCTCCGTCGCGTTCCGGTCGGGTGTCGCCCGGCGCCGGCGGACCGGAACGGCCAGGGTGGGGTTGGCGACGCCCCAGGCCGCACCCTTGCAGACCAGCTCCTTGTAGCGGGCCGCGAGGCGGCCGGTGAGGGCGTGGTCCACCGACCGGTCGTCGGCGGTGACGAACTGGATCAGGCCGTCCTTGCGGCCGAGCGAGACGCACTGGTTGTAGTAGCGGAGGGAAGGGTCCGGCAGCTCGCCCCCGGTCAGGCGGGCCGCGATGGCGTCGGCGGCCTGCCAGGCCATGGGAACCCCCGAGGCGCAGGACATGCGCAGCGGCTTGTCACCCGCGCCCAGGGCGTGGCCCGCGTCGCCGATGGCGTACACGTCCGGGTGGGAGACCGAGCGCATCGTCGCGTCGACCGCGATCCGGCCCGTGTCCGCGAGTTCGAGGCCGGTGGACTCCGCCAGCGGGTGCACCGCGAAGCCCGTGGTCCAGACGGTGACGGCGGCCGCGACGCTCCGGCCGTCCGCGGTCGTGATGCGGTCCTCCTCGACCGCCGTCACGGCCGCGTTCTCGTGCACCGTGATGCCGAGCCTGCCGACGACCTTGCGCAGGTGCGCACGGCCCTTGGCGGACAGCCAGTCGCCCAGTTCGCCGCGCGTGACGATCGCGACGCCGAGCTCCGGGCGGGCCTCGGCCACCTCCGTGGCGAACTCCACGCCGGTCAGGCCGCCGCCCACCACGGTCACCGTCGCACCCGCGGCGAGCTGCGCCAGGCGCTCCCGCAGCCGGAGCGCGCCGGGGCGGCTCGCGATCTGGTGGGCGTGCTCGGCGAAACCGGTGACCCCGTTGTCGCTCTGGCTGCTGCCGAGGGCGTAGACGAGGGTGTCGTACTCCAGTTCCGCCGAGCCGTCCCCGCTCTCGACGGCGACCGTCCTGCGGTCCACGTCGAGCGCCGTCACGCGGGCGAGCCTCAGCTCGACCCCCGTCCCCGCGAACATCTCGCGCAGGGGGCGCGGCTTCAGCTCCTGGCCCACGGCCAGTTGGTGCATCCGGACCCGCTCGACGAAATCGGGTTCGGCGTTGACCAGGGTGATGGCGACGTCGTCGCGGTGCAGTCGCCTGGCGAGCCGGCCCGCGGCGATCGCTCCGGAGTAGCCGGCGCCGAGGACGACGATGCGGTGCTGCGTGTTCCGGTGCTGCATGATCCTGCTCCTGTCTGCGCGGTCCGGCGCCCCGTGGCCCGGTCACGTCCCTTGAACCGGACGGCCCGCTGATTCCTGACAGACAGGAGTGTGACCTGCGTCACATGATGGACGGCGTCGCCCGCACCCGGCGTTCAGAGCGCCTGGGCCACCACCGGAGAGCCGAAGTCGCCCGCCGTCCAGTGCCTCGTCGCGCGCTCCAGCTTGTCCGGGTTGACCTGGCTGCGCACCGCCGCGACCCCGTCGCCCGTCCACTCCAGGCAGATGACGCCGATGACGCGCCCGTCGACCACCGCGACGACCGCGGGACCGCCGTTCGCGGTGGTGGCGTAGAGGTCGGGCGAGCCGCCGAGCAGGTCGCGCTTGGCCGGCGCCGGCTTGAACAGGCCGCGAATGAACTTCGCGACCGCGACGGCGCCCTCGAACGCGCTGCTGCGGGCCGGAACCTTGCCGCCGCCGTCGCCGACCGCGATCGCGTCCGAGGTGAGCAGCCTGATCAACGGCTGGGTCTCACCGCTGGTCGCCGCCGCGAGGAACTCCTCGACGATCCGGCGCGCGGCCGCCCTGCCGGTCTCCTGCGTGTCGCCGGAAAGGACCTCGCCGCCACCGGCACCTTCGCCGAACGCCGCCTCCGCCCTGCCCAGGGCGACGTGCTTCTTCGCGCGGTGGAAGATCTGCTGGCTGGACGCCTCGCTGATGTTAAGGATCTCGGCGATCTCGCGATGCGAGTGGGCGAACGCCTCGCGCAGCACGTACACCGCGCGCTCGTTGGGCGAGAGCCGCTCCAGGAGGATCAGCACCGCGTACGACACGGACTCGCGCTGCTCGGCCGTTTCGGCCGGGCCCAGCATGGGGTCCCCTTCGAGCAGCGGCTCGGGCAGCCACTGGCCGACGTAGGTCTCGCGGCGGGCACGGGCGGAGGTGAGCTGGTTGAGGCAGAGGTTGGTGAGCACCTTGGTCAGCCACGCCTCGGGCACCTCGATGTGCCCGGTGTCGGCGGCCTGCCAGCGGAGGTACGTCTCCTGCACGGCGTCCTCGGCCTCGCTCGCCGAGCCCAGCATGCGGTAGGCGACGGCCTGGAGACGGGGCCTGGCAGTCTCGAACCGGTCCACGTCGCTCAGGGTCGGAGGCATGCCGGGATCCTAATACGGACCGGGAACCGGCTCCCCGTCCGCCCCGGCCGCGTGTCGCCGACGACGAGACGCACCCCGGCAGCCGATCCGGGCCTCACAACTCTCGGCCCGGACAGCACAGTTGTCGGGTCCGGCATCGGTCGACACGCTCGGGACGCGGGGTCGGGCCATGGGGCACGGCGGAGACCGTCGCGAACGTCCGCGGCGGACGGGGGCGGTGCGGCCCGTCCCCGTCCGCCGCGGACATCGAGGCGGTGCGGAGGAGTTCCTTCGTGCCACGGGCCGCCGGATGCGGCCCCGGAACTCCCCTGCCGCGTCAGGGAGTGACGCGGATGCCGCCGAAGGTCACCGCGAGGGTGCCGTCCGAGGCGAAGGACCAGCCGAGGGCGCCCGAGTAGGACGAGCACCGGGAGCCGTTGGTGCCGGTCCAGAACTGGTTCGAGCTGTCGACGTCACCGACGGTCTTGTCGTTGGAGCCGTCGACCGCGAAGCGGCAGGAGGTGTTGGTGCGGAACACCGAAGTCCCCTCGTCGAACGAGAAGTTGCGCTCGGCGTTGTCGATGCTCGCGTTGTTGGAGATCGTCATCGACCCGGGATTGCTGTTGTAGGTGAAGCCGTGGTGGCCGTTCTTGTAGGCGATGTCGTGCCGGACCACGTGGTTGACCGCGATGTCCTCGCCGCCGAGCTTGTAGCCGTTGCGGTCGCCCGAGTCGTTCACGGTGCCGTCGCTGAGGGTGCCGTTGTTGTAGGACAGGGAGTACTCGACGGTCACCGGGCCGATGGCACCCGTGTCGGTCTTGGTGTACAGGTCCCAGCCGTCGTCGATGTTGTTGTGGGAGACGTCGTAGCGGAAGACGTTCCCGGTGCCGGTGGTCAGCTTCGCGGCGAAGCCGTCGGCGTCCTCACCGTCGGAGTCGGCGTTGTCGTGCGACTCGGAGCTGACGATCAGGTTGTTGGCCGGCCACTGGGACGACGCGGTGGTGGAGGCGATCCGGCCGAGCTGGAGTCCGGTGTCGTGGTTGTAGGCGGTGACGACCCGCTCGACGACGTTGTTGCTGCCGCCGACGTAGATGCCGTTGTCACCGGCGTGCTGGACGGTCAGGCCGTACAGGCGCCAGTAGTTGGCGAAGAGTTGGATGCCGCGGTTCGCCGGGTCCTCGCTCTGGCCGGTGAAGTTCAGCACCGGCGTCTCGCCCGGGTAGGCGGAGAGCGTGGTGCGCGCGGCGGAGGTGCCGTCCCGGCCCGCCGGGATGGTGACCGTCGAGGAGTAGGTGTACGCGCCGCCGCGCATGTAGATGGTGCCACCGGCGGCGACCCGGCCGAGCGCCGAGGCGAGCGTCGTCGGGGCGGCCTGGGTGCCCGCGGCACTGTCCGTACCGGTCGGCGCCACGTAGATGGCCCCGGAGGCGGGCGGGGTGGTCGTCGTGGGCGTCGGGGTCGGCGTGGGTGTCGGAGTCGGGGTCGGGGTGGTGCCCGTCCCGCTCGCGGCGGTGAGCTTCCACAGCTTGGTGGTGACGCTGTCGCAGGAGTTGGTCTGGACGAGGGCGCCCGCCGCCGTCGAATTGTCCTTGGTGTTGGCGCACTTGCCCCCGTTGGCGTTGACCAACTGGTAGGCGCTGCCCGAGGCGGTCACCGCCCAGGTCTGGCTGGACGCGCCGGTGCAGGCCTGTTGCTGGATGGGCGCGCCCGCGTTGGTGCGGGCGTCGGCGACGCCCACGCACAGCCCGCTGGACAGCGACGTGATCGTGTAGCCGCCGCTGACCGCGGTCAGGGTCCACTTCTGGTTGTCGCCGCCCGCGCAGCCGCTCTGGTCGAGCTGCGTGCCGGTGCTCTTGCTGGAGCCGGGCACGTCCAGGCAGAGCGAACTGCCCGCGTTGGCGAGGGTGTACGTCCCGTTGCTGACGGCGGCCGCGGCGCTGGCCGGCCCGGCGGGCGCGAAGGCCAGCCAGGCGGCGGCCGCGGTTGCCACCGCGGTGCCGGCGGCCGCGACGGCCGTGCGATTGCGGGTTCTGGCGTACGTGGGCGCGTCGCCCGTCTGCCGAGGGTCTGCTGCGCTCATGGTGCGACTCCGTTTCGTCGGTGCGGCTCGGACCCCCTGTGGGGTGCGGACCCGTTGGCGCGCTGCTGCGGCGTTGCGGGCGTGCGTGCGGCGGGACCCGGAGGTGAGACCGCTCGGCTGCGGCGCGCAGAGCGGCTGTGCCACCGCGGGCACAGGGGTCGTTCGGCTCAACTGGCCTCCGGCGTCGGACAGTTGAAGTAAGCGCTTTCTGTCGAGGAGGGTAGAGGGGCACTTCGGGCGCGGCAAGAGTTTGGCGCCCCATGGAATGGCAACGTCCGTTCATGGACATGACTCGGTCGAGCGTCGACGCACCTCCCGGAGGGTGGCGCTTCGCGGACCTCGCCCCTACGGTCTAGGGCAGTAGAGCCCAGGAGGCCAGGGACGACATGGCAGGGTGACGCCCCATCGGGTCGACTGTCCGGCGTTCACAGCAGGACATGTTGTTCAGGTAAGAGAACGTCAGGGCGACGAAACGGGCCGGCGCGCCTCGACGCACGCGGGAACCGGACGCGAGCCGGGCCGCGCGCCCGAACCTGATTTCCGGCGCCGTCACCCCGTCTGGGACGATCGCTCCCGTGGACCACTCGAACGACCTGGACCCTGGCGCCCCCGTCCGCTCCGGCATCCCGGAGCACGGCCGCATCCCGAAGTACTACGCGGTGAAGGCGCACATCGCCCGGCTCGTCGACGAGTTGGGCGAGGGCGGGCTCCTGCCCACCGAACGGGATCTGTCGGAGAGGTACGAGGTCGCCCGCGAGACGGTGCGGCAGGCGCTCCGCGAGCTGCTGCTCGAAGGGAGGCTCCGGCGGCAGGGGCGCGGCACGGTCGTCGCGGGCCCCAAGCTGGAACAGCCGCTCTCGCTGGCGAGCTACACCGAGGGCGTCCGGCGCCAGGGGCGCACCCCCGGCCGGTCCCTCATCTCCCTGGAACGGTTCCCCTGCCCGGAGGCGCTGGCCGCCGAGGCGGGACTGGAACGGGGCGAGCCGGTCTGGCACCTGGAGCGGGTGCTCCTCGCGGACGACGAGCGGATGGGGCTGGAGAGTACCTACGTGGCGGTGGGCCGGGTCCCGGACCTCGACCGGGACTTCGATCCCGACTCCTCGTTCTACGCGTACCTCCGCGAGCGGCTCGGCATCCCGTTCGGCGACGCGGACGAGCGGATCGAGACCGTACTGGCCACCCCGCGCGAGGCCCTGCTGATCGGGACGCCGCCCGCGCTGCCGATGCTGCTGATCCACCGGATCTCCCGGGACACCTCGGGACGCCCGCTGGAACGGGTCCGGACGCTGTACCGGGGGGACCGGTTCTCGTTCACCGCCCACCTCGGCAGCTGAGCCGCCCGGCGGCCGGGCGGCCCCACGGGCCGGCGAACCGGTGGCAGAACCCCGCTTTGATCACGGAAAGATAACGAGTCTAGCCCAAACGTGATGGCTGGTTCACCATCTGGTTGTTGTTCGGACCCTTGCGATTTCCCCGCCCCGAGGAGTGTTGCCGTCGTGAGAGTGATAGTTGTCGGAGCCGGCGTGGTGGGAACCCTGCACGCCTGGCATGCGTTGGAGCGCGGCCACCAGGTCGTGCAGATCGAGCGTGAGGCGGAGGCGCGGGGCGCCTCCCTGCGCAACTTCGGCCAGATCTGGGTCAGTGGCCGAGCCGGTGGAGAGGAGCTCGAAACCGCCCTGCGGGCGCGGGAGTTGTGGGAGGTGATCGGTTCCCGTGTCCCCGGTGTCGGCTTCCGCGGCTGCGGGTCCCTGACCCCGGTGCGCACCGCGCGTGAACTCGCCGTCGCCGAGGCGGCGTTGAGCCGCGACGACGCGGCGGCCCGCGGGTACAAGCTGCTCGCCCCGGAGGAGACCCGTGCCCTGAACCCGGCCCTGCGCGGGGACTTCGAGGCCGCCCTGTTCTGCGAGCGGGACGCGGCCGTGGAACCGCGGGTCGCCCAGGTGGCGCTGCGCGCGGAGATGTCGAAGTCCCCCGACTACACCTTCCTGCCGGGCCGCGAGGTCCGCGACGTGGTCGGTGAGAACGCGGTACGGGACGACCACGGGGACGTCCACACCGGTGACGTCGTGGTGCTGTGCACGGGTGCCTGGCTCGGTGGCCTGGTCAGGGAGTTGGCGGGACCGGACATGCCCGTACGGCGCGTCCGGCTGCAGATGATGCAGACCGACCCGCTGGGTGAGCCGCTCACCACCTCCGTCGCCGACGCGGACAGCTTCCGCTACTACCCGGCCTACGGGGGCGAGGCACTCGACGTCCTCAACTCCGGGCAGCCGCAGGCGCCGACCGCCGCCGAGCATCGGATGCAACTGCTCATGGTGCAGCGCGCCGACGGCGGACTGACCATCGGCGACACCCACGAGTACGAACACCCCTTCGCCTTCGACACCCTCGAAGACCCCTACGACCACCTCGCCGAGGTCGTCGAATCCTTCCTGGGCCGCCCGCTGCCGAAGATCCGACGCCGCTGGGCCGGGGTGTACGCGCAGTGCACCGACCCGGGCCGGGTCGTGCACCGCCAGCGTGTACGGGACGGGGTGTGGCTGGTCACCGGGCCCGGCGGGCGCGGCATGACCTGCTCCCCCGCGATAGCGGAGACGACCGCCAACGAGCTGGGATGGTGAACGAGTTGAACGGCATACGACTGGTGGTGCTCGACATGGCCGGCACCACGGTGGCCGACGGCGGCCTGGTGGAGCAGGCCTTCGCGGTCGCCGCCGCGGAACTGGGCGTGGAGCCCGGGTCCTCGGACCACGTGCGGAAGACGGACTACGTTCGCGCCACGATGGGCGAGTCGAAGATCTCCGTCTTCCGGCACCTTTTCGGCGAGGAGTCCCTCGCCCGGCGCGCCAACTCCGCCTTCGAGAGGGCGTACGGGGAACTCGTCGACGACGGCCGGATCGCACCGGTCACCGGGGCCCGCGAGACGATCGAGGAACTCCGGGCCGACGGCCGTACCGTCGTCCTGACCACGGGTTTCGCCCGGGTCACCCAGGACGCCATTCTCGCCGCCCTCGGCTGGCAGGACCTCGTGCCGCTCACCCTGTGCCCCGGGGACGTCGGCGGACGGGGCCGCCCGTACCCCGACATGGTGCTGGAGGCGTTCCTGCGGACCAGGGCCGCCGACGACGTGCGGCAGACGGCCGTCGTGGGCGACACCTCGTACGACGTGCTGAGCGGCGTCCGCGCCGGGGCCGGCCTCGTCGCCGGGGTGCTCACCGGCGCGCACGACGAGGAGGCGCTGCGCACGGCCGGTGCCGGGCACGTGCTCGGCTCGGTGGTCCAACTTCCCTCGCTGCTGGCCGAGTTGCCCAGCCCGGCGGGAGCCGGGCGATGAGCGGCGGGATCCGTTTCGACGGGGTGTCCGTCGCCTACGGCACCACCACCGTCCTCGACTCCCTCGACCTGACCGTCGAGCCCGGCGAGGTGATGGCGCTGCTCGGGCCGTCCGGCTCGGGCAAGACCACGGCACTTCGGGCCGTCGCCGGATTCGTGCGGCCTGCCGCGGGGCGCGTGTTCATCGGCGACCGTGACGTGACCGGCCTGCCGCCCTACCGGCGCGGCGTCGGCATGGTCGTCCAGCAGTACGCGCTGTTCCCGCACATGCGGGTCGAGGACAACGTCGCCTTCGGACTCAGGGCGCGGAAGACGCCCCGGGGCGAGATCCGCGGGCGGGTGGCCGAGGCACTGGAGCTGACCGGGATGGCGGCGTACGCGCGGCGGTATCCGCGCGAACTCTCCGGCGGGCAGCAGCAGCGCGTCGCCATCGCGCGGGCGCTTGCCGTCCGGCCCGGCGTCCTGCTGCTCGACGAACCGCTGTCCGCACTGGACGCACAGCTCCGGTCGGGGATGCTCGCCGAACTCGCGCGACTGCACCGGGAGTTGCCGGACATGTCGATCCTCTACGTCACCCACGACCAGATCGAGGCACTGACCCTGGCCGACCGGATCGCCGTCATGGACAAGGCGCGGCTGCAAGACGTCGGCACACCGCAGGAGTTGTACCGGACACCGCGCACCGAGTTCACCGCCGCCTTCGTGGGCAACGCCAACCTCCTGCCGGTGACGGTGCGTTCGGGCGGAGTCGCCTTCGCCGGGGCCGAGCTGAAGGTGTCCGCGGGCGACGCGGCCGAGGGCGCCACGGCCACCCTGTGCGTACGGCCGCACCTGCTCGGACTCGGACCCGGGCCCAACACCCTGACCGGGGCCGTCACCGAGGTGCAGTGGCGGGGATCCACCCATCGGCTGTACATCGACCTCGGCGGCCACCGGGTCAAGGCGGATCTGCGGGAGCTGCGGCAGCCGCCGGGCGTCGGGGACCGGGTCACCGTGCACTTCGCCCCCGAGGACGCGGTGCTGCTCCCCGCCGAGGTCACCGGGGGCCGGCCGGCGCCCGCCGCCGCCGGGACACCCGCGGCAGTGGCCGAGGGGGTGACCCGGGGTGGCTAGCGCCGCTGTCGCCGTCACCGCGAAGGCGGCCTCCGGGAAGAGGGCGGGAGTACCGTCCTGGGTCTGGGCCCTGCCCCCGGTCGCCGTCCTGGGGCTCGTGTTCCTCTACCCTCTCGCCCTCGTCGTCCAGCAGTCGTTCCGGCCCGACACCGGGGGCATCTCGGCGCAGGCGTACGGGGACGTGTTCGCCTCCGCCGCGTTCCGGCAGGCTCTCGGCACCACCGTGTGGCTGGCGCTGGGGTCCACCGTCGGGTGCCTGGTGCTGGGCTTCTTCCTCGCCCTGGTCATCGCGTTCGTTCCGTTCCCCGGAGCGAAGGCCGTCGCCCGGTTCGTCGACGTCTTCCTGTCCTTCCCGTCGTTCCTGATCACGCTCGCGCTGCTGTTCGTCTACGGCACCGTGGGCATGGCGAACGGGCTGTGGACCGGCGCGACCGGAGCGGCCGAGGGGCCCTTCCAGTTCCTCACCACCCCCTGGGGGGTGCTCCTCGCCGAGATCACGTACTTCACGCCGTTCGTGATGCGCCCGGTGCTCGCCGCCTTCTCGGGCATCGACTCCGGCCAGTTGGAGGTGGCGTCCTCGCTGGGTGCGCGGCCCGCGCGGATCGTGCGGCAGATCGTCCTGCCCGAGGCACTGCCCGCGCTCGCCGCCGGCGGCAGCCTGGTCCTGGTGCTGTGCCTCAACGAGTTCGGCATCGTGCTCTTCACCGGCGCCAAGGGGGTCACCACCCTGCCGATGCTCGTGTACAGCAAGGCGATCCTGGAGTCGGACTATCCGGGAGCGTGCGTCGTCGCCGTCGTCAACGTCCTTCTCTCCGTGGGGCTTTACGGCCTCTACCGGGTGGTGAGCCGCCGTGCTGGTGCATAGCCGCAAGAGCAGGTGGGCCGTCTGGGCCGTGTTCTTCGCCCTCTTCCTGCCCCTGTTCGCCCTGCCGCTGCTCGTCGTCCTGGCGGCCTCGTTCGCCACGAACTGGTCGAGCGCGCTCCCGTCCGGCTTCACCACCGGGCACTACACCGCCGCCACCCGCGGCGAGTCCCTCCAGGCGCTCACCACCAGTCTGGTCACCGCCCTGACCGCGAGCGTGCTGGCCCTGGTCGTGGGCACCTGGGCGGCGCTCGCCGGGCACGCCCTGGGCAAACGCGGCAAGCGGCTGCTGGACGCGCTGTTCATGCTGCCGGTCGCGGTGCCCTCCGTGGTCACCGGGCTCGCGATCCTGGTCGCCTTCTCCCGGCCCCCGGTCCTGCTCAACGGCACCCGGTGGATCGTGATCCTCGCGCACGCCGTCCTGGTCACGGCGTTCGCCCATCAGTCGGTGTCGGCGGCGGTCGTGCGTCTCGACCCCGCCTACGAGCAGGCCGCCGCGTCCCTCGGCGCCCGCCCCCTGTACGTGCTGTGGCGGGTACGGCTGCCGCTGCTGCTGCCCTCGCTCACAGCCGCCGCGGGACTCTGCTTCGCCCTGTCCATGGGCGAGTTGAGCGCCACGGTGATGCTCTACCCGCCGGACTGGACTCCGTTGCCCGTCCAGATCTACGCGGCCACCGACCGCGGCGCCCTGTTCGCCGGCTCCGCGCTCGCCGTGGTCCTCATGACGGCGACGGTGCTGGTCCTGTTCGCCGTCTCCCGGATGCGCACCAGGGCCTCCTACCGCTGATCCGTCCCTCCTCACCTCCTCTCAACACCACTTCCCACGCAAGGAGTTCATCTCGCCATGTCCAGAAACTCCCGCTCGCTCCGCCTCGCCCCGATCGCCGCCGTGACCGGCGGCCTCGTCCTCGCCGGCTCCCTCACCGCCTGCGGCGGCGACTCGGCCGCCGCGGACGCCAAGGTCGTGACCGTGTACAGCGCGGACGGCCTCAAGGGCGAGAACGGCGACGGCTGGTACGACCAGGTCTTCAAGGACTTCGAGAAGCAGACCGGCATCAAGGTCAAGTACGTCGAGGGCGGTTCGGGCGAGATGGTCCAGCGCGCCGTCCGCGAGAAGACCAACCCGCAGGCCGACGTCCTCGTCACCCTCCCGCCCTTCATCCAGCAGGCCGACGGCAAGAGACTGCTCCAGAAGTACGCACCCGAGGGCTCCGACCAGGTCGCCGGCGCCGACAAGGCGGCCGACGGCACGTGGACCTCCGTCGTGAACAACTACTTCGGCTTCGTCTACAACAAGAAGGAGCTGAAGCAGGCGCCCACCACCTGGGACGAACTGCTCGACGGTACGTACAAGAACAAGCTCCAGTACTCCACCCCCGGTGTCGCCGGTGACGGAACCGCCGTGCTGGTCAAGGCAATGCACGACTTCGGCGGCAAGGACGCGGCCCTCGACTACCTGAAGAAGCTGCAAGCCAACAACGTCGGCCCGTCCTCCTCCACCGGCAAGCTCGCGCCCAAGGTCGACAAGGGCGAACTGCTGGTCGCCAACGGCGACGTGCAGATGAACTACGCGCAGTCCAAGGACATGCCGAACCTCGGCCTCTGGTTCCCCGAGGCCACCGCGAAGGCCACCGACGCCGCCGGAAGGCCGACCACCTTCGCGCTCCCGTACGCCGCGGGTCTCGTCACCAGGGCGCCGCACACCGCGAACGGCGAGAAGCTCCTCGACTTCATGCTGTCGGCCAAGGCACAGCGCCAGGTCAGCGAGATCGGCGGCGGTTTCTCCGCGCGCTCGGACGTCAAGGCCACCGACGCGAACGCCGTCGCGCTCGCCCGTCTCATGGACGGGGTCGAGGTCTTCCAGCCCGACTGGGCGGACATCGACAAGAACCTCACCACCTACGTGGACGACTGGAAGTCCGCCACCGGCAGCTGAGCCACACCCGCGCCCGCGCCCCGGGCGGTCGAACCCGCCCGGCCCTCGACGCCCCGCCCGCGACGCCCCGCCGCCACCGGGCGTCGCCCCTCGGGGATCACGCCACCTCTCGCAGTCGCGCTCCATCCGTGTCCCGCACCATCGTCCCTCCCGGAGGATCACGTGTCGTCACGCATGTCCCGCCGCTCCCTGCTCGCCTCCGCGGCCGGCCTCACCCTCGCCGCGGGCCCGCTCGCGTCCGTCGCCCGCGCCGCCGCCAAGACCCCCAAGGTCCTCGTCATCGGCCTCGACGGCACCCTGCTCAGCCGCGTCAAGGACGCCGACGCCCCCCACCTCGACGCCCTGATGGCAGCGGGTCTCACCGCGCCCAGCAGCATCTACGCCAACCCGTTCGCGCCCACCCTCTCCGGCCCCGGCTGGTCCACGATCATCACCGGTGTCTGGCCCGACAAGCACAACGTCATGGACAACAATTTCACCGGCCGGCGGTTCGCCCAGTACCCGGACTTCCTCACCCGGATCGAGACCGCGAAGCCGTCCCTGTCGACGTACGCCGTCTCCTCCTGGGCACCGCTCACGGACACCGTGTTCTCCTCCAAGGTGGACACCCGCGTCTCCACCCCGAGCGCCGAGTACGACACCGGTACCACCTCACGCGCCGTCGCCCGGCTCCGGGACGCCAACCCCGACGCCGTGTTCGTACAGCTCGACAACGTCGACCACGCGGGCCACAGCTACGGCGCCGCCAGCCAGCAGTACCTGGACGCGGTGCACGGCGCCGACGCCCAGGTCGGGCAGATGGTCGCCGCGGTCACAGCACGCGCCACGTACGCCGCCGAGAGCTGGCTCATCATGATCACCGCCGATCACGGGCACACCGACGCGGGCGGCCACGGCGGCTCCAGTTGGCCCGAGCGCCAGACCTTCATGATCGCGACAGGGCCGACGCTGGCAGCGGGCTCGGTGCGCCACGACGTCAAGATGCCCGACGTCGCCGCCTCCGCCCTCGCCCACCTCGGCGTCGCCATCGACCCGGCCTGGGGACTCGACGGCCGGCCCGTGCAGCAGCCCGCCCCCGACGACTTCGACACGCTGCGTCCGCAGCTCTCCACCCGCGTCGACGAGACCGGCATCGGCGCGACGGTGGTGGGCTTCACGCACACACCGCCGAGCGGCTGGTCGGTCGACAACTCCGCGATGGGCACGGGCGGCGTCACCGAGTGGCGCGGCTGGACCTTCACCACGGACGAGTTCTGGACCAAGGCCCAGGTCGACCAGAACCGCGAGAGCAACGTCCGCGCCCGTGACGTCTTCGCGGTCGCGGACGGCGACGAGTGGGAGGACAGGACCTTCTCCGGCACCTTCGACTCCACCCTGGTCAGCCCGGCCTACCCGGTCACCGGGGGCGCCGCGGCCACCCTGACGTACACGACGTACTACCGCCAGGAGTCCCCGCAGAAGGGCGAGGTGCTTGTCTCCTACGACGGTGCCGCCCCCGTCAGCGTGCGGACGTACACCGCCGACACCTCCTCCCGGGTGGAGACCGTGACCCTCCAGGTTCCGGCCGGCGCGAAGACGGCGCGCGTCCGGTTTCGCTACACCGGCGGGAACAACTGGTACTGGGTGATCGACGGCGTGTCGGTCAAGCCGGTCTGACGGTCGCCGTCCCCGGATCCTCGCGTCTGCCGTCCTGCCCCCGGTGCGGGGACCGGGACAGGGCGGCATGCGCCGGCCGCGAGCACGTCCCGGCCGGCGGCCGATGCGGTCCGGAGGGCCGCGCACGTATCCGATGGCCTGCCGTGGGAACTCGGACGCCATGACGAACTCAGACGACCAGACGCACACGTCCCACACCCCCGGATCGCAGCCGAGCGTCCACCCGGGCTCCGACGAGCCGCAGACGATCACCGCGCCGACGCCCCCGGTGGCGTGGAGCAGCGGCCCTCCGGACGAGGACGACATCGCCCACGAGGACGCCGGTCCGGAGCAGCCGCACGCCCACCGGGACGCGAACGCGGCGGATCAGGACGACTGAGCGCGCTCGAGCGGCCGTGCCCCCCGTCCCAGGGACTGGGGCGGGGGGCACGGCCGACGTATGACCGAGGCGGGTCGACGAGCGGCTTCGGGGCTTCGAGGTAGCCGCCCGCCCTACACCTCGATGTGCGAGCCCATGACGACCGTCCGGTCGCGAGGCAGGCCGAAGTGCTCGGCCGCGTCGGCGGTGATGTAGGACGTGGCGATGAACAGCCGCTTGCGCCACGGGGCCATGGTCGGTGCCGTCCCCCGCCGGAGTTCGATCTTCGACAGGAAATAGGACGCCTGGTCGAGCTGGAGGCGCCCCTCGGTGTCCGCAGGGTCGAGCGCCGCGAGCGTGGAGGGCACGTCCGGCACCTCCATGTACCCGAAGCGCGCGGTGACGTGGACGATCCCGTCGTCCGCGTAGCCGAGGGAGTCCACGGTCAGCCGTTGTTCCGCCGGGATCCTGGGCACGGTCTCGGTCTTGAGGGAGAGGATCACGACGTGCTCGTGCCGGACGTGGTTCCGTTCCACGTTGGCGCGCATGGCCAGCGGTGTCGTCTCCTTGCCGCGGTTGAGGAAGACGGCGGTGCCGGGCACCTGGAGGGTCGCCGCCTCGCCGGTACGCAACTGGTCGATGAACTCGGGCAGCGAGCCCTCGTGCCGCTCCCGTTCCGCGGTGACGATCCTCCGGCCGCGCTGCCAGGTGGTCATCACCGTGAAGACGGTGAGGCCGATCAGGAGCGGCAGCCAGGCGCCGTGGACGAGCTTGGTCAGGTTGGCCGCGACGAAGAGCAGGTCGATGAGCAGCAGCACGCCCGCGGCGGGCCCGAGCAGCCACAGCGGCGTGCCCCACCTCGAACGGGCGACGTAGAAGAACAGCAGGGTGGTGATCGTGATGGTCCCGGTCACGGCCATGCCGAAGGCGAAGGCCAGCGCGGCGGAGGAACGGAACGCGAAGACCAGGGTCAGGACCGAGACCATCAGCAGCCAGTTGACCCACGGCACGTACACCTGGCCCACGGAGGACTCCGACGTGTGCGCGATCCGCAGGCGCGGGAGGTAGCCGAGTTGCGCCGCCTGCGAGGCCACCGAGTACGCCCCGGTGATCACGGCCTGTGAGGCGATCACCGTCGCGGCCGTCGCCAGCAGGATCAGCGGCCACTGCCCCCAGTCGGGCACGAGCAGGAAGAAGGGACTGCGGATGTTGGCCGGGTCGTCGAGGATCAGCGCGCCCTGGCCCAGGTAGCTGAGCATCAGGGCGGGGAACACGAGCATCAGCCACCCGCGGGTGATCGGCCGGCGCCCGAAGTGCCCCATGTCGGCGTACAGGGCCTCGGCGCCGGTGACCGACAGCACGACGGCGGCCAGCGCGAAGAACGCGATGCCGAAGTGCCCGGTCAGGAACCCCAGCGCGTACGTGGGCGACAGCGCCCTGATGATGGCCGGGTGGCCGACGATGCCGTGCACACCGCAGGCTCCGATGACGACGAACCACGCGATCATCACCGGCCCGAACATCTTGCCGACGACTGCGGTCCCCCGCCGCTGCACCAGGAACAGCACCACGATGATCACCACCGTGATGGGGATGACGAGGTCGCTCATGGACGGCTCGACGACCTTGAGACCCTCGACCGCCGAGAGGACCGAGATCGCGGGGGTGATCATGCTGTCCCCGAAGAACAGCGAGGCGCCGAAGATGCCCAGCGCGGCGAGGACGACGGCGGCCCGCCCTCCCTTGCCGGCTCCGCCCCGCCGCAACAGGGTGATCAGGGCCATGATGCCGCCCTCGCCGTCGTTGTCGGCGCGCATCGCCAGCAGGACGTAGGTGACCATCACGATGATCACCACCGACCAGAACACGAGGGACACGACGCCGTACACGTTCCCCGTGCTGACCGGCACGGGATGGGGGTCGTCCGGATCGAACAGGGTCTGGAGGGTGTAGATCGGGCTGGTCCCGATGTCGCCGAACACCACCCCGAGGGCACCGATCACCGTCGCGAGCCGCACGGTGTCCCGCACGCCCTGCTTCCCGGGCGACGGACCCTGCGGCTTCCCTGACGGCGGGCCCTGCGGATTCCCGGGCGGCGGGCCCTGCGGTTTCCCTGGCGGCGGGCCCTGCGGCTTCCCGGGCGGCGGCTTCGCGGACCCGTCGCCCGGCGGGGGCGTGTCCTGACGATGGGGCACGGGAGCCTCCTCGGCGCGGGGACGGTGCGCCGAGGGGGAAGGGCTCGGCGCAACGCGTGGGACGTTCCGGTCGGTCCCGCCCGATCCCATCACGCGATGACCGGAAGATCCACTCTCACGGAACGCGTCGGGCCGCGACAGGACGGGCCGGGACCGCCGTCGGAGGGCGCGGCCTGGGGCGTCGCACACCGAAGCGGCCCGCAAGGCGGTCGCCCCGCGAACGGCCGGACGGTGGAACGGCGGGCCCCGACAGTGGGACGGTAGGACCCGCAGGCTGCCCCGGCCACCGGGTGGCCCGGCAGGCGCTGTCCTTCTCACCCCGCTCGATCACCGGCCCGCGATCAGCACGGAGGCTCGATGAAACTCCTCCTCACCGACTCAGGCGTCACGAACGCGAGTATCCGCACGGCGCTCGTCGAACTCCTGGGAAAGCCGATTTCCGAGGCCGACGCCCTCTGCATTCCCACTGCCGGGTACGGCGGGAAGCACGCTGACCCGGCAGGGCCTTGGCGATTCGTCAGCGGCCGGTCCCCCCACCCCATGACCGGGCTGGGCTGGAAATCGGTGGGCGTCCTGGAACTCACCGCACTGCCCAGCATCGACCGGGAACTCTGGCACTCCTGGGTCCACGGGGCGGACGCCCTCCTGGTGAACGGCGGCGACTCGCTGTACCTCTGCCACTGGCTGCGGGAATCCGGACTGGCCGACCTCTTCCCTTCCCTCCACGACACGGTCTACGTGGGTCTCAGCGCCGGAAGCATGGTGCTGACCCCGGACATCGGTGCGCACTTCGTCGGCTGGACGCCGCCTTCGGGCGATCTCAGCACACTGGGGGTGGTCGACTTCTCCCTCTTCCCCCACCTCGACCACCCGGCCTGTCCCGACAACACCCTGGCCGAGGCGGAACGGTGGGCCACCGGAATACCGGGGCCCGCCTACGCCATCGACGCCCAGACCGCCGTCAAGGTCGCCGACGGCAGGGTCGAGGTCGTTTCCGAAGGGCACTGGAAGCTGCTCAAGCCGGCATCGTGAGGTGGCGACCGGGAGGCTCTGGTCGTGCGGAGCGGCGAGCAGGAGGCCGGTCCGGCTGCGGGGCCGAGCACACCTCGAAGCTGTCGTCGTCATACGCTCCGTTGCACGCTCCGTCGTCGTCCCGGGAGGAACCCGTGTCCGTTCCGCGGCCGTTCACCGCGGAGGAGAGGCTCGCCGAAGCGAAGAAGTTGTTGAGCCTCCCTCGTATCGTCGTGATCTGTGGCTCCACCCGCTTCATGACCGAGATGAACGAGGCGGACCTGCGGGAGACCAGAGCCGGAAGGATCGTGGTCAAGCCGGGCTGCGACGAGAAGGCACCGCACCAACCCTGGTCCGACCCTGCCGAGGCCCAGGCGCTGAAGGCTCGACTCGACGACCTGCACCGGGCGAAGATCCGGCTCGCCGACGAGGTGCTCGTCGTCGGTGACTACATCGGAGACAGCACCCGCGCCGAAATCACCTACGCCCGGTCGCTGGGCAGGCCCGTGCGGTTCACGCACCCCGAAGTCGACCCCGACGCCTGACCGTCGCGTGGCCGGCTGCCCAACCGCCTTGAACCGTAAGGCCGCTCGGATCCCGCTCCGGCGGACCGCTATCCGAGCCAGACGATGTCGACCACGTAGAGCCGCCCGGCAGGCCGGTTGATCCAGTAGACGACGCCGAGTTGGCCGACCGAGGCGGAGCGGACGTCCTCGCCCTCCGGGTCGCGGGCGTCGAAGGGCGGGAAGGCCCACGGGTCGTGTCCGGCGAGGTGCAGGACGTCCCGCAGCATCTCGCGGGCGTGGCCGGGCAACTCCCCAGCGGTGTTTGCCGCTTGAGGTGACAGCCGTGCGGCCCAGGCCGGTCCTCGGTCACTCACGCACAGGCTCCGGAAGCCGGTGCGGGGTCGACGGCTGGGGAGCCGCCGCAGCGCTCGGAGGCGTGGGTACGGCCGGTCGACTCCGGTGAGGTGGGGACGTTCTCGAACCGCATGCCCGGCAACTCCTCGAAACAGCGCCTGGTCCCACCGTAGCGCGGCGCCGGTCAGCGGGGACGGACATGGGGCGATCCGCCGGGACAACGACCCGCGCCGGTCCGGACGGAACGGGCGCTCAACCGGGGATGAGCGCGTCCCACTGGTCCCGGGTCGGGCCGTCGTGCGTCGGCACGAACTGGGGGTGGGCCGTCAGCCAGGCCGTGACGTGCCGCTCGACCTCCTCGGTGCCGTACGCCTCGTCGGCCAGTCGCAGGGTGTGGCGCACCTGCGCGCGGGCCCGCATGACGACGGGGTCCTCGAACGCGCACACCGCCAGGGCGGCGGGTCCGGCTCGCCCACTCCCGCCCACGCACTCCGAGTTGGCCGCGAGCCCTTCTCTCGCGGTGGTCCTCCTTACTGCTCGTGGCGCGTGGCACCCCGTTCGGCAGTCTCGCTCCTGACCTTCTCCCGCAGTTCGGCCTCCGTGAAGCCGAGGTTGCGCAGGACACGTGCGGCCGGGCTCTCCTCGCCCCGGAGCAGGCCGAGCAGCGAGTGTTCCGTGCCGACCCAGTCGTGGCCGAGGTCGGCCGACGCGCGCAGCGCCTGCTCGATGGCGTCCTTGCCGTCCTGCCGGAACGCGATGTGCCCCCGCTGCGCCTTCTTCCCGGCCGGCGGCATCGCCTCCTCGATCGCGTCACGGACGCGTGCTTCCGACTCGGTCTTCGCCAACAGCAGTTCGTACGCCAGGCCTCGCGTCTCGTCGAGCAGGCCGAGCAGGATGTGCTCGCTGCCGATGAAGTCGTGCTTGTAGGTACGGGCAGCTTCCTGCGCCCGCACGATGCTGTGGCGGTTGAGGTTGGTGAACCGTTCGAACGGGGCGGGGGTGTGGCGTTGCTGGGCGGCCTGCTTGGAGACGCCGATGGCGTCGCCGATCTCGGTCCACGAGGCGCCGTTCTGCTTGGCCTTGCCGACGTAGTGGTCCATGAGCTGATCACCGAGGTCGGACAGGGTCTGGGCGCGCAGGTGCGCCTCGCTGATGCGGGCGAGTGGGTCGGCTTCGGGAAGTTCCTCGTCGAGACGGGCGATCAGGTCGGCGAGGCTGATGTTGAGTGGGCTCATGCGTCAACGGTAGATTGACGATGACTGTTCGTCAATCTCTGATTGACGCTTCCTTTCGGCTCGCGTCAGGCCGCCTGCAGAGCGGGATCATCGGCCCGCGGCGATCCCCGACAGGACGTGGCCCGGCGGGAGTTGGCCGGAGGTGCCCTACAGTCGCCGCATGCGACGTAGGACAAAAGCGGCGGTCGTCGGGACGTTGGGCGCCCTCGCCTGGGGCGAGTGGGTGAACTGGCGCTGGTCCCGGGCCCTTTCGGGCACGGGAGACGGTGCCGTCGAGGCCGTCGTCGTCCTGGGATTCCGAAACCCCCAGGCAACGGCGAACATCGTCAACCGCTGGCGGGTTCGCGCCGGAATCCGCTCCGTCTCCACCGGCGGCGGCACGGACCGCACTCGGGTCGTCTTCAGCGGTGGGGCGACCAGCGGTGGTGCCACCGAGGCGCAACTGATGCTCGACTACGCGAAGTTGGTGCTCGGGTTCGACGGTGAGGTGATCCTGGAGGAAGAGAGCGGTACGACGTGGGAGAACATCACCAACGTGATCCCGATCGTCGAGGACGCCGACCGCATCAAGATCGTCTCTCAACCCGCCCACGCGCTCAAGGCCCGCGCGTATCTGTGGCGGAGGCGCCCGGATCTCGCCGGGCGGCTCGTGCGGGCGGAGGACTACCGTCTCGGCGAGTGGCTGCTCGCCAAACCGCTGCTCGCCCTGTACGGGTGGTGGAAACTTCGGGGTCTCACGGGCGACGAGCGGAGGATCTCGCCGTGGCCGTGGCCGTGGCCGAGCGCCGTCGCGCCGACGGCCGTTCCGCCGGCGTCCGGGACGGCCCCAGGTCCGCGCCCGGTGTCATAGGCGGCACCGACGCAGGCAACGTGCGGGCCAACAGCACCTGATACGCGAGGAGTTGACCCCGCCGGATCGCCGACCCGGCGGGGTCGAAGCGGGCCGACGGTACCCGGTGGCGTTCCCCTCGGAGGTCAGTCCTCGCTCTCCAGCCCGCGGTTGGGTGCGCTCATGTCTCCTGTCGCGGGGGTGCCCTCGGCGAGGCCGTAGCGCAGGAACACGGTTCCGCGCGGGCCGGCGGCCGGCGGTTCGAGGAGCGTGACGTTGGTGGGCACCGCGCCCCCGTCGAACACCTTCTTCCCGACGCCGAGGACGATCGGGTGCACCCAGAGGTCGAGCCGGTCGAACAGCTTCTCGCGCAGCAGCGTCTGCACCAGGTTGAGGCTCCCGACGACCTTCACGCGCTCGTGCCGTTCACGGATCTCGCGGACGGCGCTCGCCAGGTCCGGGCCGAGCTGGGTGGAACCCTCCCACGAGAGGTCGGGCCTGCCGCGCGAGGCCACGTATTTCGGGACGGCGTTGAAGAGGCTCGCGATGTCACCGTCCTCACCGCCCTTCTGGTGCGGCCAGTACGCGGCGAAGATCTCGTAGGTGCGCCGTCCCAGCAGAAGCGCGTCCGTGCCCTCGTACACGCCCCCCACCTGCGCCCCGAAGACCTCGTCCACCAAGGGCGCCTGCCAACCGCCGAACGGGAACCCCACGGGGTCCTCGTCGGGACCGCCGGGCGACTGCCCGACCATGTCGAGGGTCGCGAACATCTCGATCTCAATGAGGCCCATGCCGTGCTCCCGGTGCTCCGATGCTGGGGTTTTCCCGTGCGAGAGGTAGACCACCCGGCGCCGCGAAAATCATCGCCGCGCCCCGGCCCGCTCCGCACTCCCCCACCATCTGCCCGGCCCCCGCACCGCGCGGCGCACCGGCCGTCGGAGTGCCCCCGTTCGGCGGCGCCCCGTTGGCCCCGCCCCAGGTGCGCCTGCCCCAGGTGCGCCTACTTCGGGTTCGCCCAGTCCGGTGTCCAGGTCCCCGGCGCCCCGTGGGACGCCACCGTGGCGAGGTAGGTCCGGAGGGTGGCCAGGGCGGGGTGGGGGTTGTCCCGGTGCCAGAGGAGGGAGTGGGGGTAGACCGGGGTCGGGCCGGTGATCGGGATGCGGCGCAGGCCGTGGCCCGCGGGCCAGACCAGCCGGGTCTGGCCTCCCATGAAGGTGGCCAGGGCGGGGGTGTCGGCGATGGTGTCGAGGAGCGCGTCGGAGCCGAAATTGGGACCCGTGGCCTCGATGGTGAGGCCGAACTCGGCGACCAGGTCGTCGTAGTAGGCGGCCCATTCGGTGCCGGGGACGATGCCCGGCATCCAGATCCGGTGCCCGGTGAGCTGCGCGAGGGTCACCGAGCGGGCGCCCGCCAGGGCGTGGGCCGGGCCGGTGAGGAGTTCGAGCGGTTCGTCGTTGACCCGTACGGAGGCGATGTCCTCGGGCAGAGGCCGGCCGGGGACCGTGACCGCGCGGAAGGACGCGTCGATCGAACCGGACCGGATGGCGGTGATGGTCGACTCGATGTCGAACAGCATCAGCACGTCGAGTTCGACCTCGGGATGCGCGCCGTGGAAGTCCCGCATCAGGCCGGACGCGGCACCGCGCGAGGCGATGATGTCGACGCGCAGGGCCCGGCGGCCGGTGCGCACGGACGCGACGGCGCGTTCGGCGACACGCAGCAGTTCGCGTGCGTGGGGCAGGAAGGCCTGGCCGTCGATGGTGAGTGCCGCACCGCGCGGGGTGCGGGTGAACAGCCTTACGCCGAGGGTGCGTTCCAGCGCGGCGATGCGTTTGGAGACGGCCTGCTGGGTGATCGCCAGCTCCGCGGCAGCCTCCTGGAACTGGCCCGCATCGGCGGCGGCGACGAAGGTGCGGACGGTGTCGAGGTCCATGGCGACGCATCCTAGGACCACAACCGTCGGTTGTGCGCGACTGCCCTCCGGTTGTTTGCCACCAGGGCTCGGCGCTCGCTTTGATGCTTCCGATCGCGGATCGGTTGTGCGGGTGAACAGAAGAGGAGGCCGACGTGAGGAGCGGGAACCGGTTGTCCGGACGGCGGCTCGGGCGGCCGTTCGGGTGGCTGTGGGGAGCCTACGGGACCAGTGCGCTCGGCACGTGGCTCGCCTTCGGGGCGTTCCCGCTGATCGCCGTCAGGGTGCTGCACGCCGGGCCCGCCGAGGTGGCCGCGCTGTCGTCGGCCGGGGCCGCGGTGGGTGCGGCCGTCGCGGTGCCGCTGGGGCCGTGGGTGGAGTTCCGCCGCAAGCGGCCCGTGCTGATCGCCACGGACCTGGCGCGGTGCGTGGCGCTGCTGACGATCCCCGTCGCGTTCGCCCTCGGCGCGCTCACCTTCGTCCAGCTCCTCCTGGTCTCGGTGGTCGTCGCGGCGGGAGACATCACCTTCCGCGCCGCGTCCGGCGCCTACCTGAAGACACTGCTGCCGGCCGAGGACCTGCTGGTCGCCAACTCCCGCTTCGAATCGACCTCCTGGACGACGACGATCGTCGGGCCGCCCCTGGGCGGCGCCGCGATCGGGCTTCTCGGCCCGGTGGCCACGGTGGTCGCCGACGCCGTGAGTTACCTGCTCTCCGCCCTGGGCATCCGCGCGACGGGCGGACAGGAACCGCGCCCCGAGCGGAAGCCCGCTGCCCGCATGCGGCTCCGGGACCTGCTGGACGGCTGGCGGTACATCCTGACCGACACGGCGCTGCGCCCGCTGTTCTTCAACACCGCCCTGTTCAACGGGCTGGTGATGGCGGTCGACCCGCTGCTGGCCGTCCTGATGCTCGGGCGGCTCGGGTTCGCGCCGTGGCAGTACGGTCTCGCCTTCGCCGCGCCCTCGATCGGCGGACTGCTCGGTTCGCGGCTCGCCCGGCCGCTCGCCGCCCGGTTCGGGCAGCGCCGTGTCCTGGTCGCCTCGGGCACACTGCGCGCGTTCTGGCTCGTCGGCCTGGCGTTCGTGGGACCGGGCACCCCGGGGCTGGTGCTGGTCATGGCCGTGGAACTCGGCATCATCTTCTGCTGCGGCGTCTTCAACCCGGTCTACGCGACCTACCGGCTCGAACGCACGGCCACCGGCCGCGTCACTCGCACGCTGTCCGCCTGGACGGTGACGACCAAGGCGTCGGCCGCGATCCTCACGGCCGTCTGGGGCGTACTGGGCACCCTCCTCGGCCCGCGCACCGCCATCGCCCTGGCGGGCCTGCTCCTGCTCACCACTCCGCTGCTCCTCCCCCGCCGCGCGGCGGCACCGATCGACGAGGGCGAAGGAGAACCGGCCCCGGCCCAGACGCAGGCCCCGACACAGGCACAGGCACAGACACAGGCACAGACACCGAGCGGTGCCTGAAAGGACATGCGGCCGGCGGCGCCGTCCGAGCCGCCGCGCCCAACTTCCTTTGCCCGGCTGCCACTCGGCGCTCGACGGGTGAGGGCCGGGCAGCCACTGCCGCCTCCCCTCCCCCCGTCCGGCGAGCGCCCCGGTGGTCGCAGCTTCGCTCCCCCGTCGCGCCCGTTCCGGTGCCTACGGCCGCGCGGCAGCACCGTGGTCCGGGGAGTGGTCCGGCTCGCGGTGCCCGCGCCCTGCGGCCGACGGCGTGCGCAGCCGTGGGCGCTCGCCCTGGGGCCCGAACATGACCAGGTATTCGACCGGTCCGCCGGAGCCGGCGTTCGACACCCCGTGCGGGGTGCGGGTGTCGAACTCGGCGACGTCACCCGCGGTCAGGACCAGGATCCGGTCGCCGAGGGCGAGCCGCAGCCGCCCGTACAGGACGCACAGCCACTCGTACCCCTCGTGGGAGACCTGCCGGGGCCGCGCGGGCGGTTCCCCGGCGGCGGGCAGGACGTGCTTGTGGGCGTGCAGGCCGCCCACGTAGCGGGTGAGCGGCAGGACCGCCTTGTCGTCGCCGGAGCCCAGCGACCTCGGGACGCGGGGCTCGGCGGCGGGCTCGGCGGCGGGCTCGGCGACGGCCGGCCCGACCGTGCCGGCCAGCTCGTCCAGGGAGACGCCGTACTCCTTCGCCAGTCGCAGCACCACTTCCAAGGTGGGACCGCGCCGCCCGGTCTCGATCCGTGACAGTGTGCTCGGCGAGATGCCGGTCGCGCCGCTGACGCCGGTGAGGGTGGCGCCGCGCCGCTCACGGGCGGCCCGCAGCCGGGGCCCCATGGCCGCCAGCGTGACGTGCACATCATCGACCGCCACCGTTCCCGCTCCTCCCGGTCGTACCGCTCCACAGGCCGTACTGCGAGTTTGCCAGCCTGGCAACGCCTGTCGCGCCGTGCGGGTGCCGCGCCGCATGATCGACGGGCAGCCGCGTCACCACGACCCCGAACCGAGGAGAAGCCCGTGCAGCCCGAGCCGACCGCCGCACCGCGCCACCGCACCGTCGCCGCCCCGGCCGGGCGCCTGCACCTGGTCGAGCAGGGCAGCGGCCCACTCGTCCTGCTCGTGCACGGCTTCCCCGAGTCCTGGTACTCCTGGCGCCACCAGCTCCGGGCCCTCGCCGCGGCCGGCTACCGGGCGGTCGCGATCGACGTACGCGGCTACGGCCGCTCCTCCAGGCCCGCCCGGACCGACGCCTACCGGATGGTCGAACTGGTGGAGGACAACGTCGCCGTCGTTCGTGCCCTGGGCGAGGACAACGCGGTGGTCGTCGGCCACGACTGGGGCTCCGGCATCGCGGCGACCTCGGCCCTGCTCCACCCCGAGGTCTTCCGCGCGGTCGGCCTGCTGAGCGTTCCCTACGCGCCGCCCGGCGGTCCCCGCCCCACCGAGCTCTTCGGCCGGATCGGCGGCCCCGAGCAGGAGTTCTACATCTCGTACTTCCAGGAGCCCGGCCGCGCCGAGGCGGAGATCGAGCCCGACGTACGGGGCTGGCTCGCCGGCGTCTACGCCGCCCTGTCCGCCGACACCATGCCCGGCGAGGGCGAACCGGACCCGCACTTCGTGACGCGCGGCGACGGCGGCCGGATGCGGGACCGCTTCCCCACGGGCACGCTCCCCGCGTGGCTGACCGGGGACGATCTCGACGTCTACGCCGGGGAGTTCGAGCGCACCGGGATGACCGGCGCCCTCAACCGCTACCGCAACGTGGACCGTGACTGGGAAGACCTCGCCGCGTACCGCGGAGCCCCGATCAAGCAGCCGTCCCTGTTCATCGGAGGCGCCCTGGACGCCTCCACCACCTGGATGTCCGGCGCCATCGACGCCTACCCGACGACTCTCCCGGGCCTGCACGCCTCCCACCTCCTGGAGGACTCCGGCCACTGGATCCAGCAGGAACGGCCCGAGGAGGTCAGCCGTCTGCTGACCGACTGGCTCGCCACCCTCGACGGCTGAACGGGGCGGAGGGTCCGGGCGGCTCAGCGGCTCAGCGGCCCGGCGGTCCGGCGGTGCGGCGGTGCGGCGGTCCGGCGGTCTTCAGGGCGTCCGCGGCGACGGGGCGTGCGCGGCGGCGAGGCGCGGCCGGACCGCTCCGCTCGGCGGCTCAGTCCAGGATCGGGACGAGGCCGAGGCCGAAGACGACGTAGAAGCCGGCGGCGACCGTCAGGCGGGCCGGGGTCAGCTTGTGGGCCCGCATGGTCAGCAGGAGGTAGACGATCGCCGCCACGGTGACCAGGCCGGACCACAGCAGGGCGCCGTCGAAGTGCCACTTGGTGAACAGCAGGCCGATGCCGCTGGGCACCGTGGCCTGGATCATCATGGCGCCGGAGATGTTCGCCAGCGCGAGCTTGGTCTTGCCTTGACGTACCCAGATCACCGCGTTCATGACCTCGGGAAGCTCGGTGGCGATCGGGGACAGCAGCAGAGCGGTGACGGTCGCGGACAGACCGAGCATGGGACCGATGGCGTCGAGCTGCTTCACGAAGTAGTGGGCCGCGAAGAAGATCACGACGAGGGTCGCCAGCGTCTGGACGGCCACGGCCCAGGTGTCGGGCACCCCCTTCTTCGGCTGGAGCTTCAACGGCTCCAGTTCCTCCTCGTCGTCTTCCTCGGCACGGCTGCTGCGGATCTCGCGCCAGAAGTACACGGCGTACGCGGCGAAGAAGAAGACGCCGAGGACCGGCTTGAACGCGAAGGCGACGAGGCCGAGCGCGACCTTCACGACGAAGATGGGCAGGAACCACGACTGGTCCTTCGCCAGGCGCCTCATGTCCCGCTCGCTGCCCAGGGCCTCGTCGTCGTCGCGGGCGCCGGACGTCATGCCGGTCGTGGCGAGGGCGACCCGGTCCTGCTTGCGGCGCCTGAGCAGGAGCATGGCCCCGGTGACGCCGTACGCGACGGTCGACAGGGCGAGGGGGCCGCCCATCGCGGCGCCGACCCCGATGTTCTTCGCCTCCTCGGTGGCGCCGGTCGTCACCGCGACGAGAGTGACCACGGACTCCGGGAGGGCGGTGCCGAAGGCGGCGAGGATCGTACCGACGGCCGTCCGGCCGATGTTGAGGCGTTCGCCCAGCCACTCCACCGCGTTGACGAACCACTCGCACGAGAGGTAGATCGCCACCGCGCAGACGATGAGCAGCACGAAATGGATCACGGGTTCGTCCAGCCTTTCCGCACCGGCGGAGGCTCACGGGACGACCACGCGCGAGGAACGGCGGCTGCCCCGGCCCCGCCGACGCGCACAGAATGTCGTCGTCGGCCAAGGGCCAGAGATCTCGCCCGGCCTCAATATCAGCAGACGAGGGGGCGGTCGGCGGGACCTCGACGGGCTCAGAGTGTCGGCCGCGGGCGCCGCGGGCACGGACCGGCCGGGGCTACGGCGCCTGGGGTCCCGTCGGTCGCGGACGCCGGGGGTCGCGCGAGGTTCCGGGAGCCTGTCCAGTGGCCCCCTCGGGGCGCGGCTGAACGGACGCCGCAGCCGTGTTACGCCTCACACGCCAGCTCTTGAGTATCGACATGTCCTGCTGGCACGCGGGACACCGGTCTTCGAGCCGCGCGTCGAGAAACGCGGGCCGGGGGATCAGCCGGAGACAGTTGGCTCCCCGGTGCTTCGGGCCGTGCCGCTCGTCCGTCGTCATGGCCGCGGTGTGCCCGCGACAGCCTCTGATCACTCCCCCGCACTCCGCGCGGACAGTGAACGGACCACGACCGCCGCGGAACCTTCTCAAATCGCCTGAATCCTTCCGAAACAGCTGTTCAGCAGCGGCCGATTCATCCACCCGAGACCTGAAGTGACAGGATGGCCGCCATGAGCAACGTCTACTTCGACATCACCATCGACGGCCAGGCGGCCGGTCGCATCGTCTTCAACCTGTTCGACGAGGTCGTCCCGAACACGGCCAAGAACTTCCGCGAGCTCGCCACCGGCCAGCACGGCTTCGGTTACGCGGGTTCGCCGTTCCACCGCGTCATTCCGCAGTTCATGCTGCAGGGCGGCGACTTCACCAACCAGAACGGCACCGGCGGCAAGAGCATCTACGGTGAGAAGTTCGCCGACGAGAACTTCAAGCTGAAGCACGACCGCCCGTTCCTGCTGTCGATGGCGAACGCCGGCCGCAACACCAACGGCTCGCAGTTCTTCATCACCACCGTCGTCACCCCGTGGCTCGACGGCAAGCACGTCGTGTTCGGCGAGGTCGTCGAGGGCCAGGAGCTCGTCCAGAAGATCGAGTCCCTGGGCAGCCAGTCGGGCGCCACCCGTTCCAAGATCGAGATCGCCGCCTCCGGCGTCGTCGAGAACTAGCACCCGCGCGTCACCCACCACCGCGGCGCCACGTCCCACCCGGCGCCGCGGAGCAGCACGGAGCAGGTTGCAGGGTGGCCCCGGCCGGACGACGTCCGAGCCCGGGGCCACCCTTCGCGTTTCCCCGCGAGCCCTGCCGAACCGCACCCACCCGGCACCCGGCGGGTACGGTTCGGCGGCGCGGGCCGTGCGTCCGCCGACGGTCGCGGATACCGGGTGCGCTGTCCCGGCGCGGTCGGCGGCTGCCCGACGGGGCCGCCCCGAGCGGCACCGGGATACGACCGGGAGCACCGCCGCGCAGGGCTCGGGCTGCCCCGCCTGCGGGTGCGCGGACATTCACCGGCGGGCGCGGGCGCCGCGACTCCCCTCGTGAGGCCCGAGGCACCCCTCGTGCGCGGACCCGGGCCGGGCGACAGCCACGGAACCAGGCGCGCTCCCGGGCGCCGCGCGCCCTGCGACCCCGCCGTGGGGGCCCCGCCGTGGGGCCCACCCCTGGCGCACTTCTCCGCCTCAGCGGCCCCGCCCGCCCCACCTGTCGGGAAACCCCACCACTCCCACCAGCCTCCGCCTCGGCGATTCGGCCACCCCGGGCCCGCCGTGCGCCCAGGTCGGGCAGGGCACCTGGTCGTGCCCGCCGCCCGGACGCGCGGAACTCCCTTCGTCTCAAAGACGCGCGTTCGACGCGGTGCCGCTCGTCGTTGTTCCGGCGTCGCACTCGACAGACCGACCGGCGGAACACCCGGCGAAGTACCCCGACTACCGTTCCAGGGAGTGCAGTTGACATCCACGGCAGACGGCAGGACCCCGCAGTCCGAGACCGAGCGAACCCGGACGCGGCCACCTGCTCCGCCATCACCGGCGGAGATCAGGTACACAGGCGAACACTCCGTCAATCCGCTCGGCGACGTCTCCTTCCGGCATCTCTGTACCCGGCTCCCCTCCGTACTGCGCCGCATCTGGACCATGGCCTGGACGCTCGACCGCTCCTCGGTCCTCCTGCTGGCCGCCTGCCAGGCGGTCACCGGGGCCGCGGCCGCCCTCAGCCTGGCGTTCGTCGCCCACGCGATGCGGCCGCTCCTCGGCTCCGGGGACGTAACAGACCGACTGCGGGCGGCACTTCCGGCGCTGATCGTCGTCACCGCCGCGGCGGCCGTCGGCCGGGCCGCCGCGGCACTGGCCCAGTACGCCGACCGCAGGCTCACTCCGCTGCTCACGACCCAGGCCGACTCCGCGCTCGTCGAGGCCGTGTGCCTGGTCGAGTCCTCGGCGTACGCGGAGGACGGCTTCGCCGACCGCCAGAAGGCCGCCGAGGTCGGCGTGATCCGCACCATCGTGATGGTCAGCGACGCGCAGCGCTTCATGTCCGCCCTGATCCGCATGATCGCCGCGTGCGGCGTCCTGTCGGTCCTGCACTGGGCGATGCTCCCGCTGCTCCTGCTCGCGGTGCTCCCGGCCGGTGTCGGCGCAGTCCTGTCCGCCCGGGTCGACTACGAGATGCACTACGCGAATGTCTCCGACCGCAACGTGCGCCACATGATGCGCTGGTGGGCGACCACGCCCAAGCACGGCGACGAGGTACGGGCCAACGGCATGACCGGCTACCTGCTGTTCTGGTACCGGTCGCTGTCGGAGCGCATCGACCGGCGGCTGCTCGCGGTCGCGCCGAAGACGCTCCGCATCGCGGTCCTGTCGTCCCTCGCCGGCGGCTTCTTCCTCGTCCTGACATGGGCGGCGCTCGCCTGGCTGGCCTCCACCGGACGGATCGCCCTCGCGGTCGCGGCGACCGCCGTCGTCGCCGTCCAGACCACCCTCGGCGCGCTCGGACAGGTGGTCATCAACGGAGCGGCCCTCTTCCACACGAGCCTCTACCTCGCCGACATGCAGACCTTCCTCGACGACGCAGCCCAACGCGCGCCGCAGCGGGGCCGGTTGCCCGTGCCGTCGCCCGTGGAGGAGATCCGCCTGGCCAACGTCGGCTACCAGTACCCGGGCAAGGAACGACCCGCCGTGGACGACGTCTCGCTCACGCTGCGCCGGGGCGAGATCGTGGCCGTCGTCGGAGAGAACGGCAGCGGCAAGTCCACCCTGCTGCGGCTGATCACCGGCATCTACCTCGCCGACAAGGGCCGCGTCCTGTGGAACGGCGCCGACCTCTGCCGCGTCGACCAGGACACCGTGTGGGCGTGCACCGGGCTCGTCCCGCAGCTCTTCGCGCAGTGGCCGCTGCGGGTGCGCGAGAACGTGACGCTCGGGCAGCCCCGCACCCACGACGACGCCCCCGTCTGGGAGGCCGTCGACGCCGTCGGGATGCGCACGGCCATCGACGAACTCCCGCACGGCATCGACACGTTGCTGGCCCGGGAGGTCTTCGGCGGTGCCGAGCTGTCCGGCGGCCAGTGGCAGCGCCTCGCCTGCTCCCGGGCGCTCTACCGCCGGCCCCAGCTCCTGATCCTGGACGAGCCCACCTCGCAGATGGACGCCCGGGGCGAGCATCAGATCTTCGAGCAGATCAAGCGGGTGGCCCGGGACCGCATCACCATCTTCGTCACTCATCAACTGGAGAACACCAAGATCGCCGACCGGGTCGTCGTGATGGAAGAGGGCCGCCTCACCGAAGAGGGTACGTACGACGAACTCGCCGACGGAGGCGGCCTGTTCACGGAGCTGTTGTCGCTCGCCAGGGACCGACGGCCCAACGGGGACGGGTAGTTCGACCGACCCGGTCGCGACCGTACCTGCCGTTCTCCCGGTGCCTGCCCGGCACCGGGAGAACGGCATGGCCGAATCGGCTCAGCTCACTGTCGTCAGCATCTCCTCGACAAGGTCCGCGGCGCGGGAGGTACCTCCCTCGGCCCGTGCCCCGGCGCGCAGTTGGGCCGAGCGTCGGGACACCTCCGCGTCGGCGACCAGGTCGTTCAGGGCGCCGCGCAGAGCGGCGGCGGTGGCGTCGGCGGTGTCGATGCGCCGGGCGACGCCCAGTTCCACGAGCCGGTCGGCGTTCATGAACTGGTCGGCGGCCTGCGGCACGGCGATCATGGGCACGCCCGCCTGAAGTCCCTCACCGCAGCCGCCCATTCCGGCGTGGGTGACGAAGGCGTCCGCCTGCTCCAGGACCGCCCGTTGGGGGACCCAGGAATGCACTTCGACGTTGGGCGGGACGGGTCCGAGTTCGCGCGGGTCGGTGTGCTTGCCGATCTGGAGGACGACGTGCCAGCCGGGCAGATCGCCGTAGGCGGCCAAGCACTCGCGGTAGAAGCCCGGTTGACGTGTGAACGCCGAGCCCAGGGAGATCAGCAGGACGCGGCGCGCGTGGGCGGGCCGGGTCCAGCCGCCGGAGCCCGGCGTCGCGTCGTAGCAGGGGCCGACGAAGGTCACCGCGCCGGCGTCGACCTTGTCGGCGTGCGGCTGCATGGCCCTGGGGATGAGCGCCAGGGCCCGGTCGGGGTGGCCGGAGAAGGCGTCCACGTCGGTGGTGGACGCCCCGCAATCGGCGAGCCATCGCGCGAACTTCTCCCGGTAGGCGTCGGCCCCCGGCAGTTGACGCAGATGCACCGCCACGTCCTGCTCGTAGCCGTCCCATCCGACGAATGCCGGGGAAAGCTGCATGAGGGGCCGCCCCTGCGACTCGGCCAGGGCACGCGCCGCGAAGGCGCCGATGTCGTACAGGTACAGGTCGGCCGGGTCGTGGTCGTACGCGGCGCGCAGCACGGGGAGGGCGCGGATCCCGTCGTCGAGGAAGAGGGTCATCGCCTCGACGGGGTCCTCCGGCCAGTTGTTGTCGGCGACCGGCAGCCCGGATGGGCACCGGACGAACTCGGCGCCCGTCTCGGCGATCAGGTCCGCCACCGGCAGGTCGTTGGCGTAGGTGACCCTGTGGCCGCGGGCGACCAGCTCACGGATGACGGCGAGGCTGGGCAGTACGTGGCTGACGACGGGGATGCCGACCATGGCGATGTGGGCACGGCGACGTGACATGGATACTCACTCATTCAGATCGAGGCGGTGGAGCGGAGCAGGGCGAGCGGGCGCGCCCGACCGTCCGGGACGACCCGGGCGTGGGCAGCGCGCACGAACTCGCGACGAGGAGAACGAGGACCGGTCCGGGGAGTCGCCCCCACGGATCGTCCCGGTTCGCTTGCGTCCCGCTCGGTCAGCCGTACATCTGAAGGAAGTGCATGCCGGCGACCCTAGCCGCGTTCGCCGATCCGGGCATCGCCTTTTCGCGGGGCAGGGGGGACAACCCCACCTCGCCCACTGACACCAGCCGCACTCCGGAGACACATGCCAGCCGGATCCCGTATTCGCGCAGGTCACCGAAGGATGGGACGCGCACAGAAGCACAGAACAGCACCATCGGCCGCCGAAGGATCATTCATGCCCCGCTCTTCCCGCCCGCGCAAGTCCACGTACCGCGTCCTGGCGGCGCTCGCCCTGCTGACCCTGACCGCCGGCGCCGTCACGGCCTGCGGCGGCAACGACAACGGCGACGCCTCCGACCACGCCTCCTCGGCCTCGTCCGCGTCGTCCGCGTCGACGGGAGCGGGGCGGTCGGACGCGGCGAAACTGCACATGATCACCAACGACGGTCACCGTCTGGCGTTCTACGTGATCAAGGGCAGCGAGCGGACGATCGTTCTGGACTCGGGCGGCGGCGAGGACGCCTCACAGTGGAAGCACATCGCTCCCGAACTCCACGCCGACACCGGCGCCACCGTCATCACCTACGACCGGGCGGGACTCGGCAAGAGCGACGTGGTGCCCGGCCCGTGGAAGGTGAAGAGCGCGGTCAGCGACCTCAGGTCGGGGCTCGAACAGCTTGGCGTGACCAGGAACGTGACCCTGGTGGCCCACTCCCAGGCCGGGGAGATCGCGAACAACCTCGCCCAGGACAACCCGAAGATGCTCTCCGGCGCCGTCCTGGTCGACGCGAACCTTCCCGGGTTCTTCACGGACCAGGAAATCCCCCGCCTCGTGGCCGGAACGCAGCCGGAGGTCGACGCGGCGAAGAAGAACCCCGACGAGCCGGCGAACCGCCAGCTCATCTCCACCGCCGAGGGCTTCGCCTCGGCGCACAAGGTCTTCCACACGGTGGTCTGGCCCGACTCGGTTCCGGCGAGGGTCCTGGTCTCGGAGAAGACCCCGTTCGAAGGATCGCCCGTGGACGCCCAACGCTGGCGCGACGCCGCAGCCGCGTTCGCCAAGGCCGCGCCCAACCGGACCCTCGTCACCGTCAAGGGCAGCTCGCACGAGATACCGACGGACCGCCCGGCCCTGGTGGTCAAGGAGGTCGAGGGGATGGTCTCCGCAGAGCAATGACCGCTGCCACGGGGGGCGTTGGACGGTCGACCGACACCGGGACCGGGACCGAAGTCGATGCGACCGTCCAGCTATTCCTCGGTGCCACACCGTTGACCTCGGCCGCGTCGACGTCCGTCCTCTGCGCGACGCGTTGCGACGTACAGGCGGGTATCTGTCGCGGTCAGCCGCCCTGGGTCCGCCGCAGGCGCACCTGCGCGGTGACGTTGGACGCGAGGCGGACCTTGCTGCCGTCGCGGAGGGGGCGGGTCTGTCCGGCCGGTACCGGAACCTCGTCGGCCCAGGTTCCGTTGGCCGAATTCTCGTCACGCAGCCAGGCAGCGCCGTCCGCCGTCAGACCCACCGTCGCGTGCGTACGCGAGACGTTGTCGAAGCAGGCCAGCCGCGGGGCCGTCGCCGTGTGGCTCGGGTCGCGGCCCAGGACGACCTGCTGTCCCGGCTCGACCACGATCTCCCCACTGGTGAAGCTCAGCCGGAGCGTGGTCGCCTCACGTTCGAGTGTGGTGCGCAGGGCCTCCGGGGGATGCCCTCGGCGGCCGTCAGCGGGCAACTCGTGCAGACAGGCGACGCACACCAGGTCGGCGAGCGCGACGGGAGCCCGACAGAACGGGCACTCGGCATCCGCCCGCCCCACTTGTGCGGGCTGAGGAGCGCCCGGCGGTACGGGCGGGTCGGAGACCGTCGAGAGGCCGACCACGGGCGCGGTGGTCACGGCGATCGGTGCGACGCGCACTGCGTCCTCCGTAGTGAGCACGGCCCGGCACCCGGGGCAGACCACCTCGTCAACGCCCACCTCCGTGTCGCACACAGCGCAGATCAGGCGCTCCATGTCGTCCCCTCCCATGTCACTCCTCCGGCCTCGGCCGCATCCCGCAACCGGGCGAGGTCCGCCCGGTGCGGGATGCCGATGAGACGCAGGTCCGTACCGTCCGACGTCAGTTGCAGACGGCGTTCCCCGTACCCGGCCAGGGCCAGGGGTCCGTAGCGCTCGCGGCCCAGCGGCGTCAGCGGGACGATCCGCTGATTGTCGGAGCCTCGCAGGGGGCTGCCAGTGTTCCGGCGGGCCACGTAGGGGCCGGCGACGATCGCGTCGCAGCTGGCGAGTGCCGCGCTGTGTCCGGCGCCGTCGCGCAGCCGGGGCCAGGCGAGTCCCGAGAAGACCAGGATGTCCGCGTCGTTGTCCTGTCCGGAGGTTCCATCGTCCAGCAACTCCCTGATTCCGTGCAGGAGTTCTGCCAGGGCCTCCGGCTGCTCGAAGGGCTCTCCGCCAGAGACCGTCACCCCGTCGAGTGGACCGGGCAGCCCGCGTATCCAGTCCAGGACGGCCGAGACGTCCGCCTCCGTCTCCGGCCGTGCCTCCCAGGTGTCTCGCGACATGCACCCCGGGCAGGCCAGGGAGCAGCCCTGGACCCAGACACCGGCCCGCACTCCGTGTCCGAGCACGGTGACGGGGTGATGCAGCCTGCTGACCGCGAGTCGCGTCACGACGCTGCCCCCGTCCCCCGCTGTTCCGCCCCGCCCGCGGCGCGCCGCTCCTCGCGGCCGTCGTTCCCGAGGGCACCGGTCATCGGCGTCGGACGCGAGCCCGGGGCGGTCAAGGAGCGGACGTCGACCTGCACGCCCTCGTCGGCGAGTTGGGCCCGCAGATCGTCCAGGGCACCGCACCACTGTTCCTCGCGTTCCAGGTCGGCCCGGCTCCCGCTCATTCCCCGGGCCCCGCCGGTACGCACGACCACAGCCCTCAGTTCCTGCCGGTCCGCGTCGAGGATCATGCGCACCTCGTGTTCGCGCCACGAGGTGTGGGAGACGGCGAATGCACCCTGGTCGACGGTTGCGGTGGAGAAGTCCCCGCAGATCTCGTAACCCATCTGCTCCAGTGAGGCCAGGAGCACCTGGCGAACGTGGTGCCGTTCGGCCGCGTCGCGCACCGACTCCGCCCAGAGCAGGGCCTCTTGGCGGGTGCCGGGTTCGAGGGGGCGTTGCGCACGGACGATGGCGAGCAAGGTCTCTCGCAGCGGCACGGCCGCCTCGTCCTCGACATGGCCCAGTACCTGGAGGAATGCGGCGGCGGCGCGGGCGTCCACCATGCGCCGGTCGGCGTCGGTGCGGGCGGTGTCGACGCGGGTGCGCAGGTCGTCGAGCCGATTGCGTGCCTCGGTCGCGGTGGACGCCGCGCCGACCCGAGCAGCCGCAGCCGTGATGCGCAGGCGCTCGTCGTACGGCACAGCCGCCGGCAGCCGCCCCAACGCCCTTGTGGCGGCGGCACGTTCAGGACCGACGGCGTCCTGCGCGGAGGTCCGGGCTTTCGCGCCTTGTCCGCGAGCGGGTCCCGCCGCCGGGCCCGGGGTGGCGCGGGTCGGGCGATCGCCGATCGGCAGGCCCGTCGTCAGCCAGGCTGCCGCCCGTGCGGCGTCCTCTTCCACCAGCAGGCTCTCCGCGGTGGCCAGAGCCCGGTCAGCGGCTTCGCACCAGGTGCGGAGTTCGACGGTCTGCTGCCGGAACAGGGCAAGCGGGTCCGGCAGTCGGGCATCGCGGCGGCCGTACGCCGCGAGCGCGGTCCTCGTCACCTCGATACGGGCGTTGCGGGCGAGCACCTCGGCCACCGCGTCCTCCCACACGGCTTCGGCACACCGTTCTCGTTCCCAGTGCGCCTGCCGGCGTTCGAGGGCCGAGCCGACGGCGGTCAAGCCGGAGCTGAGGGCCACGGACACGGCCGCACCAGCGGCGTAGCCGAGAACGGCACCGACCGCGAGCGGCGCCACCAGCCCCATCGCGGAGCCTCCGCTCATCGCGGGTTCACCGTCCTCTCGTAGGCCGCGGCCCACTGGTTGTTCCACAGGGTGCGTCTGCGGGACACCGACCGCAGATGAACGACCAGGAGGATCACGTAGAGGAGTGCGGGGAAGACCAGGGTCAGCCCGCACAGGATGACGGCAAGGCAGCCGAATCCAGCGCCCCTTGGGCGCCCGGCCCCGAGGAAGGCGCCACCCGCGTGACTGAAGAGGGTGTAGCCGCGTCTGTACTGGGCGCCGACGCGGTGGGCCAGGACGATTTCCGCCGGGACGTGGACGAGCAGCAGTGTCAGGCCGATCACCAGGCTGGCGGTGGCCGCGTCCTTGCCGAACAGCATCTCGCCGATCTGGTCGACCAGAACCATTGCCGCCGCGTAGCCGGCGAACGGCGCGACGGCCCGCGCGGTGGCGCCCGGCAACGCGGCGGGCGACGTCCGTTCCGCCTCCATGTGCTGCCAGCGGGCCACTTGTTGGCGGTGGGCGGCCTGGGCCTCCGCAGTCCTTCTGGCGGTCTGCTCGGCCTCCGCGAGGGCGGCGGGAACCAGTCTGCGCAGCGCGGTGAGCGCCGCCGGGCCGTCCCCGACCTGTTGGCGTGCCTGCCAGAACCAGGGAACGGCGGCGGCGCGTGCGGACACCTGCTCGATCTGCTGCCACAGGCGGGGCCCGTCCTCCCGGCTGCCGAGAACGGCGCAGAGCAGCGGCGCGACGACCGTACGGACGTCCGGCGGCGCGGAGAGGGCGCGTTGCGCGGTCGGCGGAAGCAGGGGCCAGAGTCGGGCGAACGCGGCGTCACTGTCGGCCTGCGCCGAACGCCAGGCGCTGTCGATCCTGCGCAACCCTGACGATGTCGGGTACTCGGCCAGTTCGGGCAGCAGGTTCTGACTCCACAGTGCCTCGACGAGACGTACGTGCTCCTCGTCGGCAGAGTGCGCGGCCAGGGCGTGCCGGGCGATCGCGAGCAGGTTGTCACGGTCGACGAGCAGGCCGCGGCACATGGGCCGGCTCTCCGGGGCGAGGGTGAGAACCAATCGGACGAGTCGGGCGTCGGGCCCCAGCGCGGGGTCCGTGAGGCGGTGGTCGATCAGGTCCTGGAGCGCCTCCACGTCGTACTCGTCGGGCTCGTCGAACTGCCTCAGCCACTTGCGCAGTGCCCGCCACCCCTCGGACGGTTGATGGGCGGGCCCCATGTCGGTGAAGTAGCTGCGGGCAGCGGCCTCCCACACCTCGGACTCGGCGAGCGCGGCGACGAGGTCCCCCGGTGCCGTGTAGCGGACCGACCGCAGGACCAGGGGTGTCGCCGCCCGGATGCGCCGCGGTGCGGCCACGGGCACGGTGTACCGCACTTCCGGGCTTCCCCCGTCGAGCCAGCCGGCCACCTCCTTCGCACCCCAGCGGTCGTCGGGGTCCCGGGTGAGCAGACCCGCGCACAGCATCCGCAGCCGCGGGTCGGTGACACCGTCGAGGTCGATGCCGCGCAGCATCACCGCGGCATCGATGGCGGGCTTCACCATGGACTCGAAAGGCCGCTCTCCCAGGACGAGTTCGCGTGCCATCATGCCCAGCGCCCACCAGTCACGGGCACGTGAGGTCTGGCCGCCGCTGCTCAGCAGCAGTTCGGGGGCAAGGTAAGCGAGGGTGCCCGCGGCGTTGGCGGCCGCGCGGGTCTGGTCGAGCACGCGGCTGACGCCGAAGTCGGTCAGCGCCAGGTCGAGCGGATGGCGTGAACGGACCAGGACGTTCTCGGGTTTGAGGTCCTGATGGATGATGCCGACCTCGTGCAGCGCGACGAGGGCGTCGGCAATCTGCCGCACCGTTTCGGTGACCATGGCGAAGGGGCCGTCGGTGGGCCGGCTCTCGACGAATTCGGCGAGGTTGCCACCGCGCACGAACTCCATGATCTCGTAGTCGCGCTGTCCCGCCTCACCCGTCTCCACGAATCTCACGACGCGCGAGGTGCGCAACTGCGGGATCTTGGCCCACACCTCGCGGGACGCCTGGGGCCCGGAGCGACGGTAGATCTTCACGACGAGCTGCTCACCCTGTTCACTCTCGACGAGCAGCAGGTTGGCCTCCGCGCCCATCGTGGGAAGCTCGTTCAACACCCGGAAGCGTGTGGCGAGTTGTCTGGGCAGAACGGTCAGCAATTCGTCCGGGTCCGCGAGCGCGGGATCGTGGGCGGCCGGCTCGGGGCTCACCGGTTCCGCGGCGGCGTGGTCCCGGCCGACGGGCGCGGTGACCGGTTCGATCCGGGTCCTGAGCGCTTCTCCGGGCTGTCCCGGGACGGTGTGCGCGTCCCGCTCCAACCGGGTTCGCAGGGGGTCGACGGGCTCGTGTGACGTCATCGCAGGGTCACCCGCCAGCCTGTCGCACCGTGGCTGACGTCGGTGATGCGCTGGTCGGGCGCCAGGTTCCCGCCCTGCGCGAACAGCGCGCGGGCCAACGGGTTGATCAGTGCCGTTTCGAGGACGGAACCGATTCCCCGGCCGCCGAACGTGATGTCGTGCGTCGCGGCCGTCAGTAGGGTCTCGCGCGCCTCGGGCGCGACGGTGAGACGCACGTGGCGTTCCTTCTCCACGAGCCCGAGGATGCGGCGCAGCAACAGGTCGAAGATCTCCCGCGCGGCCTCCTTGGCGATGAAGTTGAACACGACGATGTTGTCGCCGAGCCGGTTCAGCAGCTCGGGCCGGTCCAACTCCTCGGCGATGTGCTGCCGGACGGCTGCGGTGATGAGCCCGACCAGTTCGTCACGGCTGTTGTCGGGACTGACGTTGGAGACCTGCACACCGCGCTCGTCGAGGACCGACATGCCCAGGTTGGACGTGAAGACGAGCACAGCCTCGGAGAAGTAGACGGTGGAACCGGTGCTGTCGGTGAGGCGGCCGTCGTCGAGGATCTGGAGGAACTTGTCGAGGATGCGTGGGTGCGCCTTCTCGATCTCGTCGAAGAGGATGAGGCTGAAAGGCCGTTCACGCACGGAGTTGGTCAGCTCGCCACCCGCGTCGTGCCCGATGTACCCGGGAGGCGCCCCGATCAGGCGGGCCGCGGAGTGTTCGGCCGAGAATTCGGTCATGTCGAAGCGGATGTAGGCCCGTTCGTCTCCGAAGATGAGCTCGGTCAGCGACTTCGCCAGCTCGGTCTTGCCCACCCCGGTGGGTCCGGCGAAGAAGAGCACCCCCCTCGGCCGCGACGCGTTCGAGGCGGCCTGGGCGCCCGACAGGCCCATGACGGAACGGACGATGATGTCGACGGACTGCTCGATGGCCTCGTCCTGACCCCGCACGCGCTCACGGATCCGCTCGGCCGCGGTCGTCAGCCGCTCCCGCAGGAACGGCTTGCTCCAGGGATTGTCGGAAATGCCGACGCGATAGCAGCGGGCTGCGTCCTCGATGGAACCGGCCGCGTCCTCGCCGGTGCGTGCCAGCCGGATGATCTCCATCATGCTGCGTACGGTGAGGGACTCGGTCTGCTCGGCAAACCGGTAGGCGACGTCCTCACCCTCGTTCGCGGGCAGTTGAGCAGCGATCCCCCTCGTCAGCAGTTCAGCCGCCGCCTTGCGGTCGCCGAGGTCCGGCAGCGGAATGGCGATGCGGCGCACGGCCATGGAGTCGGCGGTGAACCAGGCGGGGATGTCACGGTCGTTGTTGGCCACCCACAGAACGGGGTTGTAGCGCGGGGCCGACCCAGCGCCGCGCACCGGATTCGATGTGTGGGACAGCTTCTCGCAGGCGGAGAAGAAGTAGTGCTCCTCGGGAGACAGTTGGCGCACGTCGCGCACCAGGCGGGACGCGTAGTCGACCATCACGCCGGCCGGGGTGTCACGGCTGCCGGCCACCGCGCGGACCACCCCGAGAAGTGCGTCGAGACTGAGCGGCCGGCCGTTCCCGACGGGTACCTGGGTGAGCTCGGCGACCGCCTTGCGGGTCTCCTCCTCGTTGCCGGACAGGACGTGCAGCCCGTCGACGGGGTCGACGACGAGCAGGAACCGATAGCCCAGCGGTTCCATCAGCCACCACATGGCCTGCCGGACATCGAGCAATTGCCATGAACTCTGGTGCGGAACCAGATAGTTGTCGCGGATATTGCCGTACAGCACCAACTGTGGGTTGGTCAGGAAGCAGGTGCGGGCCTCTCGCAGCCACGCGGGGACGTGCCGGCCGGCGAACGCGTCTGCGGTGACCGACTCCGGCGCCACGGACAACCCTTTGGCCATGCCTGGAAGTTCAGCACCGACGGTCATTCGGCGGCCTCCTCGTCGGTGGCAGCCTCTCGGGGCTCCGGCTCCGGTGGGTCGGGCTGCTCGGAAATGGTCATCGAGGGCGGCAGCGGCCCCAGCGCGGTGGCCACCTGCCCCCTTGGGCTGTAGCCGCCCCGCCGCCGCACCGTCCGCCGTCGCCGGACAGGCGGCTCCTCAGGACGTGATGTCGATTCGTTTCCGTCGTCGCTCATCCTCTACTCCCCCTCTACGCACATGACTTCGGCGTACGCGACTTCCTCCCAGCGCATCAGCACGCCGACCCCGCGGAACTTCGGGCGCCCCTCCAACAGCCGGATGAGACCCGACTCCGGATCGACCTCGACGGTCTCCGCCAGGAACAGGTCCTGGTCGTGCGGGAACCCGGACGCGTACGAGTCCGGCCCCCGAGTGGCCGGTGCGAAGGCTCCGGCGAGCCAGCCGTTGGCCCCACCACCGGGGTCCTTCAACCGGATACGGAGCCAGACGCTGCTCTCGTACGAGAACACCTGGTCCCAGGCGCGCGGGGCGGGCGCGGGACCGGTCAGCCAGCGGGCCCAGGGGCGCCTGCGCCGGGTCGCCACTCCGACGGCGTGCCCGAGGGCAGCCGGCAGCAGCGCGTAGACGGCGAGGACCGGCCACAGCAGCCAGGGGGATGCCTCGGTGCGGAAGGGGCCGTGCCGGTCCTGCTGCACGAGCCACCATGTCAGCGGAGCGAGCAGTAGGTGGAACAACACCGAGACACCCAGGAAGCGCAGGACACGGTCCGACATCGTGACGCCCCAGGCACCGGCCTGCTTCTCCGACTCCCAGGTATAGAGAGCTCCGGGCACCACACCCAGCAGCGTGGCGAGCAATGCCTCGAACGATCCCATTGGACGCTCCTCAGATCCCCATGCAGCTGAAAGCGGCCCAGACGAGCGGACTGCTGTGGTCCCTGCCGCCCCGCCACCGGGGGTCGTCCACTGCGGCGAGGTCCTCGGCGGCGAACAGGTCGAGCTCGGGAAAGGCCGCGAGCTTCTGCTCGTTGGTGCTGTCGCGAAGCCACTTCATGGCGTCGGCAACCGCCTCCGGCAGAGGCTTCCCCTCACCCAGCCAGTACCGGTACGTCAGCGCCATCTGCGCGGCTGCCGGAGCGTCCTCGACGGGCCACAGGGAAGCGATCACGGCGCCGAAACCAGCCTGGAAGAAGCCGGTTGCCAGCCCCACCGCCTCTTCGGGAAGACCCTCGTCGGAGCGTGCGCTGTCGCAGGCGGACAGGACTGCCAGCCGTGCGGTGATCGCCGGCATGGCGAACATGTCGCGCACGGAGAGCCGTTCACCGTGAGCAAGTCCGAGCCCGCCGTCAAGGGGGCTCTGGACGCTGAAGTGGGCGTGGCAGGCGAAGTGGCAGATGTCCGCTTCAGCCAGGGCCTGTTGGACCTCTCGCCGGTTGGCTCGTCTGCCGTGGAGTTCCTCGACGCGCACGTGCGGAGGCAGAGCGAGGCGGATCCGCTCGATCTCGACTGCCGCACCGGGCAGGGGCGGTTCGGTGCTCGGTGCCGGATCGCGCACCGCGAGCACCCGCCGCACAGACGCCGCAGAGGTGCGGCCGACCGCTACATCGAGGGTCCTGGCGCTCGGCGCGGTGGTGATCGGCAGGTCGTCGACGGCGAAGCGGCGTCCGGTGGGTGCGTGGGGGTCGGGGCGGGACGCCGCGTGCAGCGGGAGCGCGCCGAGAGGCCCGTCGGGAACGAGGACAGCCGGTGTGCCGGTGCCCAGTTCGGCGACCACCGGCGCCATGACGGCCTCCCAGAGCAGCCCGCTCAGTTCGTCGACCGCAAGCTCGGCCTCGTCCAGGTCGGCAGGGTCGTCCGAACCACTTCCGACCACGGCGTCGCCGAGGATCGCCAGAGCCCGCCTCTCGAATTTGACCGTGAGCCGAGGCAGAGGGACGATCCGGACGCGTCCGTCACCTGATGCGGCGCCGGACGGGCCCGGCGGTACGAGGAGCGCGACGCCGCCCTTGTCCGTGGCCGCCAGATAGACCAGGGCGCTTCGGCAGGCGTCCGCCGTGCGGACCACGTCCGCGGCTGCGGGCGGGTTCAGGAAGGTACCGAATCCTGGCAGCGCGCGGATGTCGTGTACGACGTCGCGGAGTTCACGCAGCCGCGCACGGTACGCCTCACGAGTACCGTCGACGACGGGCAGGTTCTGGGCGTCGGTGAGCAACAGCCGCTCCTGCGCCGACAGTTGCTCTGCCGCTCGACGGAATCGTGACGACAGGTTCCGGTACTCGCCCGACAGCAGCCGCAAAAGGTCCGGGTGCTCACGCTGCATGGTTTCGGCGAGCATGACCGCCCGGCCTGCCTCCAGGACCACGGCGGCCTCGCCCGCACGCCCCGCGGACGCGAGCGCGAACGCGGTGCGGGCGGCGAGCCCGTCGGCCTGACGCAGTGCAACAGCCTTGCCCTCCCGTCCCAGTTGCAGGGATGCGATGTCATGCAGCAACGGCACGGCGACCTGGCCCGCCTCCGCCACCTCAGCCATCGCGCCTCGCCTCCAGGCCGACTCGGACCATCCCCTCGCTGCGAGGTAGACGGCCGCCCGGTCGGAGTCCGCGTAGTCGTGGCACAGGCTGCGGAGCAGTTCTCCGGCTTCCTGCTGGTGTGTGGGCAGCCGGGTCGTCTCGGCGCGCGCCAGCAGCATGTCCGCGAGACAGCCAAGCGCTCCTGCCCGCAGCGGCGACCCCTCCGCGATCCCTTCCGCGGCGCGGCGCGCGAGCCCGACCGCGCTTTCCAAGGACTCGGCGTCGCCGGTGGTTCGGGCGACGGCAAGGCGGCAGTAGGCAAGTCGCGACATCACCCCGATCCTCGAACGGTGGTCGAGGCCGGGCATCTCGAGGGCACGGCTCAGATACTCGCCGGCCGCGGCCAGATCGGCAGCGTGCCGCACCGGGTCGGTCATATGACGGTCCAGCAGCAGCATGCCGCTGAGCGCCGTCGCGCCGGCGCGGTGCTGCACAGGTACGTCCTCGGCCAGGTTGCCCTGCAGGAGTTCCACGGCGCGCGTCAGGTCCGCGAGGGCTTCGACGGGCGGGGCACCCCCGTCCGTCCGGTGGAGGCCACGGCGGGCATGGTGACGGACGGCGAGGCTGACCGCGAGATTGACCACCAGCGGACTGCGCCGGACGACGTCCTCGCCGCAGCGGTCGAGTGCTTTCTGCTGATCGAGAATTGCCTGATCGAGGTCCGCCTGTCGCGCGTCGGTCATGTATTCAAATAGCGCGACCGTTGCCTGGATGTCAGAACCGATTGCCTGTCCCGCCCCCATTCGGGAGCCGGGCGCGACGAAATCCCCGGTAAAGGTGTCAGCGGTTTTTCTGAGGCTGGAGGCGCGGGTGATGTCCTCCGGGTCCCCGCGGTCCGTGTAGCGCAGCATCAGCGCCTGGGCGAGATGGGTGGCGGCCCATTCCTGCCGCTCGGCGTCCGTGCCGCCCGTGGACCTCTGCCGCCCGAGGAATTCCTCCAGGGCGGTGATCGCCTCGTCGAGTCCGTCCGGGTCGGGTGCGATCACCTGGTGGCGCGTGAGGAGCATGACCGCGCGGTTGGCCCGCAGGTGGTCGCCGACGCCGCCGACCGGGAGCACGCGCACCGCGCTACCCATGAGGGCCAGCGCCTCCTCCAGGAGATTCGCCTCGGCATTCAGCGTGAACAACTCGAAGAGTCCCTGGGCGAGTTGCCCCGCCGAGGTCGCCCAATCGGGGCTTCCGTGACGCTTGGGGGCCAGACCGGCCCGCCACAGGGCGATCGCGTCGTCAAGGTCTTCGGGCGTGTGACGGGCCGCGAGCATCATCGCCAGGTTTCCCTGTGCGGTGTTCCGCTCGGGGTGCCCCGCGGGCAGCAGTCGCAGCACACTGCGCATGTGCCCGATCGCCGCGTCGAGGTCCGGCTGCCCTCCTTGGCATCGATGACGTGAGTACAGGGAGATGGCGAGGTTGCCAAGTGCGATGCAGCGGGACTGCAGGTCGCTGCCCGCAACACGCAGTGCGCGAACATCGGCGGCCACCGCGCGCTCCACTTCACGACAAGGCACGAAGTCCTCGCGTGGAGGGATTCCGCCGTAAGCGCTCATGCGATCCCCGCCCCCGTGTTTCGCACGACCGGGATTCGCCGTGCGACATTTAATCTACTTCGAATCCAAGATCACGGAACCGTACGATCATTTTCGACCAATTTTGTCGCTGCTTTTTCGATGCGAGGGGTGCGGAATTGACCGGACTCGACAAACGGGAGGGGTCTTGCGGCGTGAGTGGCATCGGGTGACACCCAGTGACGTCGCGTCCCGGACGCCCTCCGTCCGGGACGAGGGAACGCCAGCACGCACCAAGCGCGAGGGGCCCGTCCGCCCGGAAACCGCGCGGCTTCGACACGCCGCGCGGTGCGCCATTCGGGCGGACACGGTCGACGGTCGAACGGGACGACGGTACGTCCCGCGGAACGCGGAGCAGGGTGGAGCCCGTTCGCGTCCGCACGCACCCCCGTCCTGCTTCCGCCCCGCCCAGCGGTCACCGGCCACGGTAGGGAGCGAGCACGGACCGGGCCGGACCAAACAGAGCGACCGTTCCGATGACGACGAGGCAGGTGTGGCGTGGCATCGTGGCCCTCCCCCACCGATCCCGGCGTCGTCACCCGCCGCCTCGGTCTCGCGGACATGGCGAGCCGCGCCCGCCCGGACGGTGCGGTGGCCCGCGCCGAAGGGCTCGCCCCGTTCGGAGACCCGGGCGTCGGCACCGGCTCCGGACTCGCCGGCGGTGGCCTCATCCGCGCCACCCCGCGTCGGCGCCCCCCCCGTTGCCCGGACCGACGGCACCCCCGTCCACATCGCCACCGCGCCCAGGACGTGGCCCTGCTTGAACTCGCCTTGCCGGGGACCGAGTTGTGCACCCCGGCAGCACAGGTCCGCCGAAAGAACGCGCCCTCCCGTACGTCTTCCCCCGGAGGGCCGGACAAGGAGTCATCGCATGACCAACGCAGTTGACGCCGTGCTGAGCGGTCTGGCGGACATCCGCGACCAGGTCGAGGAGTTCTACCGGGACCTGCACGCGCATCCGGAGCTGGGCCTCGCCGAGACGAGGACGTCCGCGCGGGTCGCCGGGCGGCTGCGCGACTGGGGCTACGACATCACCGACGGCCTCGGCGGAACCGGCGTCGTGGGCGTCCTCTCGCGCGGCACCGGCCCCACCGTGCTGCTGCGCGCGGACATGGACGCCCTGCCCGTCAGGGAGGCCACCGGGCTGCCGTACGCCTCGACCGTGACCACCACCGACCGCCACGGGGACGAGGTCCCGGTGATGCACGCCTGCGGTCACGACGTCCACGTCTCGTGCATGCTCGGCTTCGCGCGTCTGATGGCGGTCGCCGAGGATGCCTGGCGCGGAACCGTGGTGGTCCTCTTCCAGCCCTCGGAGGAGAACGGCGACGGCGCGAACGCCATGCTCGACGACGGCCTGACCGACCGGGTCCCGCGCCCCGACGTGGCGTTCGCCCAGCATGTGCTGCCGTATCCCGCCGGGTACGTCGGGGTGCGACCGGGTGCCTTCCTCAGTGCCGCCGACAGCCTGCGGATCACGCTGTACGGGCGCGGTGCGCACGGATCCATGCCACAGTCGTCGGTCGACCCGATCGTGCTCGCCGCCATGTGCGTGCTGCGTCTGCAAACGGTCGTCTCCCGCGAACTGGCCCCAACGAGTTCCGCCGTGCTGACCATTGGCAGCATCCGGGCCGGGTCCAGCCCGAACGTCATCCCCGACACCGCGACCCTCGAACTCAACGTCCGCAGCTACGACGACACCACCCGGGCGCAGATCCTCGACGCGATCCGTCGCTGCGTGCGCGCCGAGGCGCAGGCGTCCGCCGCTCCCAGGGAACCGGAGTTCGAGACCCTGACGACCTTCCCGCCCACCAGCAACGACGCCGACACCGCCGCCCGCCTCGACCGTGTCTTTCGCGCCCACTTCGGCGACGCGGCCACGACCATCGACCTGCAGACCGCGAGCGAGGACTTCAGCGAGATCCCGGACGCGTTCGGAACACCCTTCTGCTACTGGGGAATCGGCGGCACCGACCCGGACCGGTACGCGGAGGCCCAGCGCAAGGGCACCGTCAACCAGGACCTCCCCGTCAACCACTCGGCCGCCTTCGCACCGGTCGTTCAGCCGACGCTGGACACGGGAATCACCGCACTGGTCGTCGCGTCCATGGACTGGCTTGCGAGTGAGGGGAGTTGAGAGACAGGCCCGACGCGTGGCAGCCAGCCGCGTCCACGGCCTTCGCGACCGTCCCGCCCCGGCACCGGCACCCGCTACCGATGGCCGACCGTCCGCACCGGATTCCGCCGCCCGGTCGGCCGGTCGGGGCGGTCAAGGGCGGCCGGGCCTGGTGACACCGCCTACTTCGTGTTGGACACGTCCACCCGCACACTCCCGCCGTGCGTCTCCCCCGTCACCGTGAGCACGTGCGTGGCCGTCCCGGGTACCGCGTGCCGTGAGGCGTTGTCGCGGATCCGTCCGCCGTACGTGTCGACTCCCGTCAGGTCGGCGGCGATCCACGGCGGCAGCGTCAGCCGCACGCTTCCGCCCATCGTCGAGAGCCGGAGTTCGCTGCGCCCGCCCGGGGGCAGTTGCGCGACGGTGTAGTCCAGCCGGACCGAGGCGCCGTACGACTCCAGTTCCGCGATGAGGGGGACTCTCCAGGCGCCTTCGCGGCGGAAGCGCTGGCCCATCCCGCGCCACCGCTCCGCCTCCCCCTCCGCACGGGCCGCCGGCGCGGACGCGCGCACGGCCGGCGGGGCAGGGGCGGGTACGGGCAGATCCTCCGCGAGTGGCTCCAGATCCGCGAACGTCCGCGCGGTGAGGGCGAGTTCGACCCGTTCCTCAAGCTCGTCGATGTCCAGCCGGCCCTCCGCCGCCGCGTCCCGAAGGATCTCCACCATCCGGTCGCGGTCGTCGTGCGAAACCCGCATCAGGCGCGGATCCCGCTCGGCAGCGCCGCGGTCGCTCGGCTCGTCAGAGGTCATGACCACGCAGCCTACGGCCCCTGCCGCGCTCCGGGCGAGCCTCCTCCCTCACCCCTCCCCTAAGAACAACTGTTCTCAGCCAGTGTACGTTTGTTCTTATGGAGAGGACGAACGGAGCAGGGCACAGCGAGCACGCCCCCGCCCCCGAGGACGAGGGTCGCCGGGCGCGACGGCACGACCCAGGGCGCAGGACCCGCATTTTGGACGCCGCGCTCGACGTGCTCGTCGCGGACGGCGTCGCCGGCCTCACCCACCGGAAGGTGGCCTCTCGTGCGGACGTGCCGCTCGGCTCGGTCACCTACCACTTCGCGAGTCTCGCCGTGCTCCAGGCTCAGGCGTTCAGCCGGTACGTCGAGCAGCGCACCGAGGAGTACGAGGCCCTGTTCGCCGCGGCGCGAAGTCACGAGGAGCTGGTCCGGGTCCTCGTGGGACTCGTGCAGCAGGGGCCGTCCCGGCGTCGCAGCGCGGTCCTCGGATTCGAGCTGCACCTGGCGGCCCTGCGCGACCCCGAGCTGCGCGTGCTGACCCAACACTGGACCGAGGCCGCCAGGGCTGTCCTGGCCCGCTTCACGGGAGCGGAGATCGCCGCTCGCCTGGACGCCCTCCTGGAGGGGATGATCATGCACGCCCTTCTGACGACGGACGGGCAGTCCCCGGCGGAGACCCGGGCGGCCGTGGAGCACGCCCTCACACCCGCCGCACCGGGCCCTGAAGACGGTTCCCGGACATGAATCCCCGCGACGCCCGGCCGACCAGGGCACCCGACCCGGCCGCCCGGCACGCACGTCGGAGAAGCCGCACGGACCGCAAGGAGAGCCCCATGCCGATCAGCACGCCCACGATCTCGGTCAGTGATGCCGACCTGTGCGATCTGCGCGCCCGGCTGCGAGCCACCCGGTGGGCCGAGCCGTGGCCGGTCGGCGGATGGGCCGCCGGAACCGACGGCGCGGAGCTTCGCCGCCTCGTCGCCCACTGGGCCGACGGCTACGACTGGCGGGTCCACGAGGCCGCGATCAACGCCCTGCCCTCGCACCTCGCCGATCTCGACGGCACCCCTGTGCACTACCTGCGGTTCGACGGCGAACGTCCCGGCGCGCTGCCGATCGTCCTCACGCACGGGTGGCCCAGTTCCGTTCTCGAACTCACCACCCTGGCCGAGCGACTGGCCGTACCGTCACGCCATGGCGGCAGTCCGGACGACGCCTTCACCGTCATCGTTCCCTCACTGCCAGGGTTCGCCTTCTCGCCCCAACGGCCCACACTGACGGGCGCCGAGCAGACCCACGAGCTCTGGCACCGCCTCATGCACGACGAACTGGGCTTCGCCGACTACGCGGCGCACGGCGGCGATCTGGGCGCGGGCGTCACCTCCAGGCTCGCGGAGGCGCACCCCGAGGCGGTGGTCGGCATCCATCTGCTGGCGGTCGCGGCTCCGGCGGCCTTCGAGCCGGCCAGCCTCACCAAGGAGGAGCAGGCCCACCTCAGCGCGGCCGCGGCCTGGCAGCAGAGCGAGGGCGGCTACATGCACCAGCAGAACACCCGTCCGCTCACGCTGGGTTCGGCACTGAGCGACTCGCCCGCCGGACTGCTCTCGTGGATCGTCGAGAAGTACCGGGCGTGGAGCGACTGCGACGGCGACCTGGCCTCGCGGTTCAGTGACGACTTCCTGCTCACCCAGGCAAGCGTCTACTGGTTCACCAACTCGATCTCGACCTCCTTCCGGCCCTACTACGAGTACGCCAACGGACTGACCACGCGGGTGAGGCGGGTGGACGTCCCCACGGCGGTCGCCCTGTTTCCCGCCGACCTGAGCCTGCCGCCGCGGAGTTGGGCGGAGCGCACCTACAACATCGCGCGCTACACCCACATGGCGCGGGGCGGTCACTTCGCCGCCCACGAGGAGCCCGGCCTGCTCGCCGACGACATCACCGCCTTCTTCCGCGACCTCCGGCCGGCTCCGCGCGACGCGTAGGAGGGCTTGGCGCTCCGCGCACGGCACCGCGCCGTCCGCCGTCCGTCCTGCCGCCTGCCGGCCGCACTCGGGGACCCGCCGTCGCGGGCGGCGGCAACTCCCCTGTGCGCGTCAGGCGTTGTCCGCCTTGGAGAGGGCCTCGGTGACCATGCGCGTCGCGAAGTCCGGGTCCTCCGTGATGCGGTTGATGTGGTCGGCGAGCAGGAAGGCGGTGGCCTCCAGGGGAGTCATCTCCTTCTCGGTCCACTCCCCGTACTGCTCCCGCCAGAGGTTGGGGCTCAGTCCGATGCCCGCCGCGACGACCAGTCCCGCCATGGTGGGGATGGCCTCCGGACTGATGCTCCTGGGCATCCTGCGCATCGTGGCCACGAGGGTCGGCACGACGTACTCGATGGTGTCCTTGCCGTGGTCGTCGTGCGCCTTCTTCAGCCAGGTCATGAACATGTAGATGAGGGTGCAGGCCCCGTCCAGTACGTCACGGGCGCCCTCGGGATCGAGCGACGCCGCGAACTGCTCGGTGAGCGCCCGGTGTTCGGGATCCGCCGCGGTGGACCCGCCGCGGATGCTCCTGAGCCGGGAGTCGATGAGCATGAGCGCTGTGCCCACGTCGCCGACGTGGGCATGCTCGGGGCCGTAGGACGATGACACCGTAGGTCCTCCTCGGTTCGCCGCGGTGGGCAGCTCGGTGCCGAACGGTAGACGGGCCGGAGCGCGGGAGCGGAGGATTGGCGCTCTTTCCAGTCCTCCGGGCGAAGTACGGGCAAAGTGGTCGGCCTGCGGCTGTGGACGTGCTCTTCCGGCGCGGGGCCGGCAGGCGCGAGGAGGGCGCCGTCCCGACCGTGTGCCGGCGTCTACCGCGATCCCGCGAGGACGACGTGGTGGATCGCGGCGGCGACGTCGTCCGTGACGTGCGTGGGGCGGCACGAACTCCCCTGCCAGACACGTCCGTTCGCCACCCACACGCTTCGCAGTCCGAGCGCGTGGGCGCCCGCGATGTCCGCGGCCGGCGAATCGCCGACGACCCACGCCCCCGACAGGGTGGTGCCCACGGCACGCGCCGCCGCACGGAAGATCTCCGGCTCCGGCTTCTTGTGACCGACGCTCTCGGAGACCACCCAGCCGTCCAGGAGGAGGTCGAGCCCCGTGCGCCGGATCTTGGTCTCCTGCTGGACCGTGCGGCCGTTGGTGACGACGACGCAGGTCCAGCCGCACGCCCGCGCGTCGGCCAGGGCCGCACGGGAGGACGGCGCCAGGACGACCCGGTCGGCGGCCCCGGTGTCGAGCAGGGTCCGGACGGCGCCGGGCGGCACCGCGTCGCCGTACCGCCCGGCCAGGGCGGCCGCGACGTCCTGGCGCGCCGCGTAGCCGCCGGCGTCGACGGCCGTCGCCCAGGCGAGGTCGGCGGCGGGCAGGTCGTGCCGGGCGAGGAAGTCGGCCACGGCAGCGCGGAAGGCGGCGTCGCGGTCGACGAGGGTGTTGTCGAGGTCGATCAGCAGCAGCGGCACATCGGACACTGGACCACGAAGGGGCGAGGTCCGCCACGTCTCGCCGCCGCACGCCCCCGAAACGACGCGAGGGGGTGGCCGCCCCTCGGCCCCGCCGGTACGGTGACCGCGTGAATCAGGACGAACGACCGCTGCACGCCTCGTCGTTCGGCTCGGCGGCCGCCGGGTACGCCGAGCACCGACCGGACTACGCGCCGGCCGCCGTGGACTGGGCACTTGAGCCCGCGGCCGGTGTGCGGGTGCTCGATCTCGGCGCCGGAACGGGGAAGTTGACCGCGTCGCTGGTCGCGCTGGGCGCCGACGTCGTCGCGGTGGAGCCCGACCCGGCGATGCTGGCCGAGCTGCATCGCGCGCTGCCGGGGGTCCGGGCGGTACGGGGAAGCGCCGAGGCGATCCCGCTGCCGGACTCGTCGGTCGACGCCGTGCTGGCGGGCAACGCGCTGCACTGGTTCGACATGGCTGTCGCGGGCCCCGAGATCGCCCGGGTGCTAGCACCCGGCGGAGTGCTGGCCGGACTGTGGAATCTCCTGGACGACCGGGTCGAGTGGGTCGCCGGCCTCGCGGGGGCCGCGGGCGGCGCGGTGGTCGGTCCGCGGGACACTCCGGCGAGCTGGCGCGCCGAGACGGCCGCGGCGCATCTGCCGAGGAGCGGCGGTGCGGGGCGCTTCGGCTGGCCGGAGCAGGCCGAGTTCCCCCACGGACAGCTCCGCACCGCCGACTCCCTGGTGGCGACCCTCGCCACACGCGCGGGCATGCTGGTCATGCCGGAGCAGCGACGAGCGGCGGCGCTGAACCGGATCCGCGCCTACCTCACGAGCAACCCGGCTACAGCGCAAGGTGAGTTCACCCTCCCGATGCTGACGGGCGTACTGCGTGTCCGACGCCGGTGAGGCGACCCCACCGGGCCCCGTCGTGCCTCGCCGGGCCTTGCAGGGCCGGGCCGCCCGACCCTTCCCCTCAGCCCTGTGAGTCCTTCCACTCCTGCGCGTAGTCGTTGAAGATCACGCGCAGGTGGTGGCCGATCTTCAGGTAGTCCAGGTCGTCGAGGTTGGCCAGGGAGACGCGGACCGACCACTGGGGGCCCTCGAAGCCGCCGCCGTTGAGGAGGACGACTCCCGTCTGCTGCGCCAGGCGGAACAGGGCGTCCACGGGTTCGTAGTTCGCTTGCAGGAAGTCCGCGAACGGCTTTCCGTGCACGCGTTCCGCCTCGGCGATCAGGTCGAGTTCGACGTAGTAGCCGGCCCGGTACGGATCCTCGTTGATCTTCATCTGGGCGCCTTCGAGGAGGAGTTCGAGACGCTGCCGGACGATCGCCCGGATCCGGTGCTTGTACTCCTGGCCCTCCTCCAGCATGTTGAAGAGCGAGAAGACCGTCATCATCACCTGCTGCGGCAGGGAGAGTCCCGCCGTGTGGTTCAGCGCGACCTGGCGGGAGTCGGCCACCAGCCGGTCGATGAAGCGGATCTTCGCCGGTTCCAGGCTCAGGGAGCCGTAGCGCTCGGCGAGGCGGTCCTTCTGCTCCTGCGGCAGTGCGGCGATCCGCTCGTCGATGACGTTGTCGTCGTGCAGGCCGATCACGCCGAGCCGCCAGCCCGTGCACCCGTAGTGCTTGGAGTACGAGTAGACGAGCAGGGTGTTGCGCGGCAGGTCGGCGGCGATGGAGCGGAAGCCCTCGACGAACGTGCCGTACACGTCGTCCGTGACGATCAGCAGGTTCGGGTTCTTCGACGCGACGATCTCGCGGATCTGGCCGGCGACCCGTGAACTGAGGGCCAGCGAGGGCGGGTTGGAGGGATTGACCAGGCAGACCAGCTTGATCTCCGGGTCCTCCAGCTTGGCCACCTCCTCCTCCGGGTAGCGCCATTCCCGTACCCCGGTCTCGGCGAACTTGTCGGCCGAGATGTACGTGACGTCGAAGCCGTAGGTGTCGAGTTCGGCGATCTCGATGTAGGGCGTGAAGACGGGGACCATCAGCGCGATCCTGTCGCCCCTGTTCAACAGGCCGTTCTTCATGAGGGAGTCGAAGATGTAGCACATCGCGGCCGTACCGCCCTCGGTGGCGAACAGCGACAGATTGCCCGGCGGGGGCTTCTTGTCGAACATCTCGTCGGCGAGGTAGCCGCGCACGACCTGCTCGCCGTGCGTCAGCATGCGGTCGGGCACGGGGTAGTTGTCACCGACGATGCCGTCCGCCAGTTCGTGGACCCAGTCGTCCTTGTCGAACTTGAACCGCTGGATTCCGAGTTGGATGCACTGCGTGAGCAACTCGATGCCCGGCATGTCCGGGTGGCGCCGGACGAACGTGTCGAAGCGCTCGTAGGCGCCCCGCTTCTCCGGCATGCCGCCGAGGTTGTCGGCGGTCCACACGCGGCGCGACTCCTCCAGCGCGAAGTGGCCGAGCGCGAAGAACGCCTCGCGCGGTCCGGTGGCGATCCAGTTCGGGTTGCCCCGGCCCGCGTTGAGCATCTGAACGGACGACTTCTCCTTCTGCCCCGGCTCGTCCGCCTGTGCCTGCTGGGCCAGTTCGATGAAGATGTTCTTCAGCTCGAACGGGGAGAGCTGTGCGTAGCGCCGGATCTGCTCGCGGGTCAGGGTGGTCTTGGTCATCGCGCTGCCGTTTCTCTTCGGGTCGTCGTCGGACCGGTGGTTCTCTCGTGCCGGTTCTCTCGTGCCGGCGCCGCGGGATCGGTGCGGTGCCGTCGGCTGGGTGGTGCCGGTCAGCGCTGGACAGGACGATCACGGCGCCTCGGCGGACCGGATCACGCGCTCAGTGGCCGAGGATGCCGACGAGCACGGGGCCGGTCAGCGGGAGCAGGAAGTTGGAGAGTGCGTAGGTGATCGTGTAGCCCAGCATCGGCACCGACGACTGCGCCACCTGGGTGACGGCGGTGATCGCGGGCGTCGAGCACTGCTGGCCCGCGATGGCGCCGACGAGCAGCGGCTTCTCGATCCTGAGCAGTCTGCGGCCGACGACGAGGGAGAGCGTCGCGGGGACGAGCACCATGGCGATCCCGGCGAACGGCAGCAGCGCCCCGTACTGCTTCAGCAGCGGCCACGCCTGGGGGCCCGAGACCAGCCCGGTGCAGGCGATGAAGACCGCAAGGCCCATGTCCTTGATGGTCGAGGCGGCCTGCGGCGGGAACGCGCCGAAGGTCTGGCTGCGGGAGCGGAACCAGCCGAAGAGCAGCCCCGAGATCAGACACCCGCCGCCCGTGCCGAGCGACAGCGGGACGTCGCCGAACTTGACGACGACCTGCCCGAGGAGCGAACCCGCCGCGATGCCGAGTCCGAGGTAGATGAAGTCGGTGGCGTCGTTCTTGACGACGGAGCCGATCCGCGCGACGAGCTTGTTCAGGCCCGAGCGTGCGCCCACCAGGGTGAGGACGTCGCCACGGTGCAGAACGGTGTCGCCGTTGGCGGGCAGGTCCTGGTCGCCCCGCGTGACGTCGCTGACGTAGACGCCGTCGCGGTAGAACTCCGGGTTGGCCTGCTGGAGCTGGTCCACGGTCCGGCCCTCGGTGGCCTTCTCGGTGACCGACACCTGCCGGGCGGCCAGCGGCGAGTCGAGGCCGGGCACGCCCGGTGTCTCCGGGCCGATGCGCCGGCCCGCCTCGATGACCTTGGCGCGGCGGCCGACGAGGAGGACGAGGTCGGAGAGCGTCAGTTCCAGCTCGGGCGTGACGTCGAGGATCCTGCTGCCGCGCTTGACCGACTCGACGGTGATCCGGTCGTCGCGGTCGTCCTGGAGTTCGCCGACGGTGAGGCCGTCCGCCAGGGTGACCAGGTACGTCCGGCCCACCAGGCCGGGCAGCGCGGGACGCTCGTCGGCCTCCAGGCTGCCGCTGCTGCGCGTGCGCTCCCACAGTTCCCGGGCCGCGTCCCGCAGGTTGATCCGCATCATCATCGGCATGATCTGGCTCGTGTAGAGCACGACGGTGATCAGGCCGAACAGGTAGCAGACCGTGTAGGCGGTGGCCACGTTGCCCTGGTATTCGGAGATCTGCGAGGGGGTCAGGTCGGACAGCTTGCCGATGGACTCGGTGGCCGTACCGACGACCGCCGACTCGGTGGCCGCGCCGGCCAGGATGCCGGAGGCGGTGCCGACGTCGAGGTCGAACCATTTGGCGAGCCCGAAGGCGATGCCGAGGACGCAGACCAGTTCGATGCCGCACAGCGCGAAGAACCGCAGGCTCTTCCTGTTGAGGTTGCGGAAGAACTGCGGTCCGGCCATGTAGCCGAGGGCGAAGATGAACAGCGCGAAGAACACGGTCTTCACGTCGTCGGAGACGTGGGCCTTGGTCCAGGCGCCGAGCAGCAGCGAGACGATCAGCGTCCCGCAGATGCCGCCCAGGGTCAGGGGCCCGACGCGCAGCTTCCCCACGAGGTAGCCGAGCGCCAGGCTCAGGAACAGGACGAGTTCGGGGTGGTCCGTGAGTACGCCCACGGCGACTCAGCGGATCTCGACGGCTGACACGTGTTTCACAGGACGCATATCCGCAAAATATGGGCATTCCCGCGCGTCTGCCACGCGAGTTCGGGGTCACCCCGGCCGTCGAATCCGCCTCTCGCACATCGCGCGGTCACGAGCGTCCCGGGCACCGCACGACACCGGTCGACACCGGACGACACCGGTCTGCGCCGACGGGCCCGGAAGCCTTCACCACGCCTCGGACTCCGTCGAGGACAGTGTCGTCGGCCCGTCCCCTCCCTCGCCCCTCCCCCCGCGCACTCTCATCGCGAGCAGCGGCAGGACGAGCACCGAGACCATGGCGGCGCCGATCAGGGCGGCGGCCTCGTCCGTGCCCAGCACCTTCTGGTCCACCCCGATGGTCGTGATGGCGACGACCAGCGGCAGGCACGTCGACGCGAAGAGGGTGAGCGCCCGCCGGTCCGCGCGGGCGAGTTCACGGGGTGCCAGGGCGTGCACGGGACCGCCGCGCACGACGAGGAACAGGAGCAGGAACACCGGGACGAGGACGAGCGCGTGCCAGTCGGTCAGCAGCGCGTGCAGGTCGAACTCGATTCCCGTGACCACGTAGAACAGCGGTACGAGGAAGCCGAATCCCATGGCCTCCACCTTTCCGAACACCTCGGCGCTGTGTTCGGGTGACGCGCTGTGCAGCACGATCCTGGTGAGGACACCGGCGGCGAAGGCGCCCAGCAGGATGTCGAGGCCGAACACCTCGGCGAGGGCGAGCATGCCGGTCAGCAGCAGCATCACGAAGCGGACGGCGAACTGCCCGCTGCTGTGGAGGGTCGTGTCGACCAGCCGGGAGAACCAGCGCGGGCGAGGCCGCACGGCCCAGAAGACGGCCGCCGCGGTGATGACCGCGAAGGCGATCAGCAGGACGGTCGACTCGCCGGCCTTGCGCCCGCTGAGCAGGAGCGCCATCGCCACGATCGGCCCGAACTCCCCCACGGCGCCGAACGCCGACGTGACCGCACCGAAACGCCCGCGGAGGTCGCCGTTGTCCCGCAGGATCGGCAGCACCGTGCCGAGGGCCGTGCTGGTCAGCGCAGTGCCGACGACCAGCGCCTTGTACGTGTCGCCGCCGCCGATCCAGAAGGCGAGACCGATGCCGAGCGCGAGCGAGATCACCCAGGCCCCGGCCGCGCGCCGCAGGATCGCGCCGCGCACCGCCGCGAAGTCGATCTCGTACCCGGCGAGGAAGATCAGCATGGCCAGGCCCAGGTCGGAGAGCGTGTCGACGACCTGGCCGGTGTGCGCCCACCCCAGGACGTCGGGCCCGACGATCACCCCGAGCGCGATCTCGAAGATCACCAGCGGCACGCGGACCCGCCGTGCCGTCACCTCTGCCAGCAGGGGGGCGAGGACGGCGGCCGCCATGATGAGGACGAGCGTGCCGGGATGGGACATGGCCCTCTTCTCCAGCTCTCGACAGCTCTCGGCAGTCCTCGACGTGACAAGGCCGGGCCGCCGTGCGCGCGGACGGTACCGGTGCGACCGGAACGCACCGATCCCACCCTGGTCCGCGTCCGGCGGGTTCACGAGCGGATGGGGGCCGTACGGGGTCAGGCGGCGGCCGGCAGAGTGCGCGGCGGGACCGTGCGGCGGGAAGAACGGCTGCGTCCGCACCGACGGCCCTTCTTGATTCGCACACTCCCGCACGACGGCCGAGACTCGAAGTCCCCCTGCGGCTCAGCGGAAACCGAGGAGAGACATGAGGGCGCACGACCTCGCGCACCGGGCGGAGAGTCCGGCACTCCCCTCCGGTGCCGCCAGCACGCGACGTCCGGGGCAGCTTCCGGTACGCCGGTGACCCGGCCACCACCGGCGGCGCAGTCGCCGTCACCGCCGTCGCCCGACCGTACCCGCCTCCCGCACGGCAACGGCCGCAGTCAGCGGGCCAGGCGGGCTCGCGGCAACGGCATCGCGCTGCTCCTGGTCGTCGCGGGCGCGCTGCTGGGCTGGGCCCTGCCCGCCGCGGAGCGCCATCTGCCCGCGCCGGCCCTGGACTTCGACGCGGCGACGGCGCAGGCGACCCTGGCCGCCATCGCGGGCGGCATGATCACCCTCGCGGGCTTCGTCGTCACGGCGATCACCCTGGTCGTACAGACCGTGCAGACCATGTCGCCCCGGCTGGTCGCCGCCCTCGGCCACTTCAGCCGGCATCTGGTGCTGTTCGGGCTGCTGATCGGCACGGCCCTGTACGCGCTGGTGACGCTGAGCCAGGTGCGGGGTGAGCATGTTCCCCGGTTCACCGTGACGATCGCGGTCGGCCTCGTCCTGGTCGACGCCGTGACCGTCCTGTACCTGCTCGCCTCCCTCCGGCACGCCGTGACGGGCGGCGGGCTGGCGCGGGCCGTCGGGATCCGGCTGCGACAGGTCGTCGACGGGACCTGCCCCGCCGAGGCCGAGCACCCGCCCGCACCGGGCCCCGCCGTCCGGACCGGCACGAGTGTGCCGGTCGTGCGTCGCGGACCGCCCGCCGTCGTCCTCGCCGTCGACGAGCCACGCCTCACGAAGCTCGCAGCACGCCACGACCTGCACGTCCAACTTCTCTATGCCGTAGGGGAGTTCACGGGCGACGGGGCACCCGTGGCCCGTGTGGACGTCAAGGGGGAGCTCGACCCGCGGACCGTCCGGCAGGTCGCGGCGTGCGTGCGGTACGGACCGGGCCGGACCATGGAACAGGACAGCTCGTACGGCCTGCGGCTCCTCGCCGACATCGCGATCCGGGCGCTCTCCCCGGCGGTCAACGACCCGGCCACCGCGGTCCAGGCCCTCGACCACGTGGAGGAAGGACTCGTACAGCTCGCCGGCCGCCCCCTCGGACCGGTTCGGCTGCTCGACGACCGCGGTGTCCCCCGCGTCTCCTGCCCGGCACCGGAGTGGGCGGACTTCGTGTCGCTCGCCCTCGACGAGACACTTCTGTACGGCTCGTCGAATCCGCAGGTCGTCCGTCGGCTGCGCGCTCTGCTCGACCGGGTGGCCGCCGCCGCTCCGGAGCACCGCAGGCAGCCGCTCACCGAGCGCCGCGACGCCCTCGACCGCCTGTCGGACGGCGCCCTGCCCGACCCGCTGCTGCGCCGGGTGGCCGCCCGGCCGGATCCGCAGGGCCTCGGCGGCCGGTCGCCGTCTCCCTCCCCGGCGGCCGACGGCTGACACCGCGCGCCCGGGCGTCGACCCGGCGGGGCCCCGATGAACGCGCTCTCGCTCGACGCCCGGTCGCCGTGCGGGGCGGTCGCGCGGTCGCGGTCACACCGGACAACCGGGGTGACGGCCGCACCGCACGCATGCCACAGTGCTCGTCATGGACGCCCTCGATCCCGATGCCCCGGGGCCCTCCCGCCACCTCGACCAGGGGTATCCGCTCGCCCGCTTCGCGGCCCGGATGCTCGTGGTCTGCCCCCGCTGCGGCGGCCGCGCCGAGACCGTCCCCCTGCCGGGACTGCCGGCCGTCAAGTACCACATGGAGCACGTGTTCCGGCCCCGGCGTCTGGCGTGCGGGGCGTGCGGCCACACGGCCGACTGGACACCCCGGGTACGGGACGGCGGGCTGGTGGGCGTGGCACTGGGCGGAACCGAGGATCCCTTCTTCCGGCGCCCGTTGTGGTTGCAGACGCGTTGTGCCGGCCGGATCCTCTGGGCCTTCGACGCGGAGCACGTGGACGAACTGTCGGCCTACGTCGGCGCACGGCTGCGCGAGAGCGGACCGCTGAGCCCGACAAGGGCGATGATCCCGCGGTTGCCGGCCTGGCTGAAGCGGGCGGACAACCGCCAGGAGGTGCTCGCCGGCCTGCGCAGGCTGCGGGAACTGGCCCGGCGGTCGGCACCCGCCGACCGTTCGGACGCGGCGTACGAACGCGGTGACCGCCCCCGCCCGCACAGGAGCACGTACTTCACATCCCGCTGACGCGTGCCGGGGCCGAGGGCCGTGACGACCCCGCCCAGGGCTTCTCGGCCGCCCCCCTCGCCGTTCTCTCGGTTCAACTCTCGCTCAGCACACAGCCGTACGCCGCCTCCCGCACCTCTCGTTCCGGGTGGCGGCGCAGGGTGACGACGGCCGTGCGGCACTCCTCGGGCCAGTCCCGCCGCTTTCCGACCGCCGTGGCGAGACCGACCGCGAGGAGTCCCTCCACGAGGCCGCCGTCCCCGCCCAGGGCGTCGACGGCAGCGAGGACCGTGTCGAGGTCGACCGGCTCACCGCCGTACCGGTGCGTCTCCTCCAGCCTCTCCGCGACCCGGGTCGCGAGAACGGGACGGCCGTCCACCGCGGCGGTCAACTCGCGCAGGGCGCCGAGCAGTTCGGGAAGACCGGCGGTCAGGTCGACGGCCCGTACGAGCAGGGTGGTACGGAGGCCGTCGAGCGACGGTTCCGTGGCCAGCCGACGGGCCAGGGCCGCGCACATCCGGTGGTCCTGGACCGCGTACGAGCCGATCAGGGACTCCAGGCGCCTGCGGGCCGGCAGGTCCTCACCGGCACCGCCCCCTTGCGATTCACCGGCCGCGACGAGCAGCAGCAGCCGGTCCACGGCGTCGCGCAGCAGACTGCCCGGCCGCACCCCACCGACGGGATGGGGCTGTGCGGACCCGGCGAGCGCCGTCAGCCCGGAGTCCGCGCGCCAGACAAGGGTGCGCGGCAGACTCGGGTCGGAGCACACGCGCACCAGGGCGGTACCGGCCGCCGGGGTGTACCGCGCCCAGTCGCCCAGGGCGGACAGGGCGTCCTGCGCCGTCTGTTCGTCGGCCACGAAGGGCAGGCCGGCGACGAGTTGCCCGTAGCGCGGCCGGTGCTCCGGGGCCAGGTCGGCCGGGCTCGGGCCCAGGAGCGCGCGGCGCGCCGCGTCGGGGCCGGCCGCGACGGCGGACTCCAGCAGGGCCCACATGTCCTCGTGCGGCAGCAGCGTCGCCGCGAGGCCGACGACGGTGGCGTGCACGTCGGGATGGACGTCCGGGGCACGGCCGACGCGGGCCAGCAGCGCGGTCGCGGTGGCCGGGGGCAGACGGCGTGCGGCGAGCCGGGCAGCAGCCTTCCGGACGGTGACCTTCACCCCGCTCTCACGGGTCAGTACGTCACTGAGCAACTCCGCCAGCCGGCTCGGCCGGGCGTGGTCGGCCGCGCGGCCGGCGGCGGACCACGCGGCGGCCGCCCGGTCGTCGCCGGCGTGGTCGAGCAGGGTGGCGAGGGCTGCGGCCGGGTCGTCCGTGCGGGCGAGCGCGTCCAGGGCCGCAGCCGTCAGGGCGGCCTCGGCGGGAGCGGTCGCGGGCTCGGCCGTGTCGGCGGGCCCGGCGGCCGGACGTGCGGAGAGGGCGGAGGGCGTGCCGGCGGCGGGGGCGTATCTCCGGAGCAGCGCCTTGCCGTACACGGGTACCGGTGCCGCCGCGCGCAGCAGGGCGGCCCGTTCGTCCAGGCCGCGGCCGGGATCGGCGACGACGGCCGCGGCCAGTCGGACCGCGGCCTCCTGCTGGCGCGGAAGCCACCGGTCGGCGTACCGGAAGGGGGGCAACGGCCTGGGTGTGCCCGGTACGGGGAACCTGCCGGCCGGGCGGGGGTTCTCGGACAGGGCGGCGTCCAGCAGGTCGGTGCGCTCGCCGGCGAGTACGGCGAGTACCTGGGGCAGGTGGGCGGCGCTCGGCTCGCGCTCCAGCAGCACGGCGGCCCGGACACCGCGGCTCGCTGGATCCGCCAGCCAGGCTTCGGCGATCTCGCCGAAGACCGCGTCCGGGCAGGCGTGCAGGGCCTGTTCGAGCCGGCTCTGGAGTTCCGGCATCCGGCGCGCGCGGGGTCCGCAGGACCTGACGAAGGAGAGGAGCGGCGTGAAGTCGCCCTGACTGGCCGCCCGTTCGAACCACGGGCCGAGCGCGTCGAGGACGACGCGCAGGCCGCTTTCACGCAACGCCGTGCCGAGGCAGCCGAGTTCGACGGTTCCGGTGCGGATGGTCAGCGCTTCCGTGAGGCGTGCGGCCGTTCGCAGTGCGACGGCGGGTCCCTCGGTGCCCTTCGCGTCCGCCGCACCTGTCGTGGCTGCCGCGGCTTCCGGTGCCCGCCTCGTCTCCCGCGCTTCCCCGGTCGCGAGCAGGAGTGCGGTCAGGCGCCGGATCGTGTCCGTGGTCGTGGCGGAGCGGTCCCGCGCGTCCAGGGCGGCCAGGCAGAGCCGCTCCAGGTGCGTGGCGCCGGTACCGCCGGCCGTGGCGGGCTCGGCCGCGAGGGCTGCGGCGAGCAGGGGGCCGGGCAGGGCGGCGAGGGCGGACAGGGCGTCGTCGCGTACGGGGTCGCGGTCGTTGGCCAGTCGGTCGGCGGCCAGTGCGAGCACGTCGGCGACACGCTGCGGCTCACCGCTGTGGCCGGCGTTGGCCACCAGGCTGTCCCAGGCCGAGCCGCGCTCCTCGGCGTCGCCGGTTCTGAGCGCCGCCATCAGCCGCGGCCGGGCCTCGGTGGGCGGCAGCAGCGCGAGCAGGCCCCGGACGGTCCAGTCCGAACCGTGTTCGCCGCGGAGCGCCTCGATCTCGGCGCGGGCCCGTGAGTGCCGCTCGGGTGCCGGCAGGAGTGCGAGCGCGCTCGTGCGGGCGTGGACGTTCCCGCGCGGGCCGGCCTCGGCGACGACGGCGTCCAGGAAGGCGGACCGCCGCGCGGGTGGCATCACCCGCAGCAGACGGCCGAATGCCTCCCGGTGGAGCCACCGGGCTCCGAGCCGGGGCAGGGACGGCGGATCCGCCGCGACCAGGCGCCGCACGGCCGCGCGGCCGGGGGTGCGTTCCCAGCGGCCGGCTCTCCGGCCGGGATCGGCGAGCCAGCCGGCGACACGTTCCGCGTCTGCCGCGACCAGGTCACCGAGCATGTCGTGCACCGGGCCGGGCAGTTCGCCGGGGCCGTACCGTTCCAGGAGGTCGAGCACACGGGCCGGGCATGCGGGCAGGGCCGCCGCGACGCCGACGGCGTGCCGCGTCCACCATTCGGTGACCAACTGCTCGGGCAGATCGTCGAGTTCACGCTCCGCCTGGTCGAGGACCGCGAGCGGATGGCGCACCGCCACGGTGCTCCAGTCCTCGTAGGCGAGGGCCCCGGCGAGTTCGGGCAGGAGCCGTGCGGTGAACTCGGCCGAGCAGCCCGCCAGCAGACGGGCCGCGTCGTGGTCGCCGTACTCGTCCCGCACGCGGAGGACCAGCCGTTCGGCGAGCGCGGACCGCCTCCCGTCCCGCAGCAGCCGCGCGAGGTCGGCGCGGACGACGGGCGGCGCGTCGGCGTGGGCCGCTTCGACGGCGGAGTCCGGTACGGGCAGCCGCCGGGCACCGCGCAGGGCGTACCGCCGGACCACCGGGTCCGGGTCCCCGAGCCGGCTCCCGATGTACTCCACGTCCCCCGCCGTCAGGGCGGCCAGTGCGGCGAGACGGCGTTCGTACGGGCCGCGTGTGTCCAACTCGGCGAGCAGTGGCCGCAGTTCATCGCGGGCGGCGAGCCGGCGGGCGGTGACGGCGGTGTACCGGAGCCTGGCGGAGTGGGGCAGGGGTTCGAGGGCGGTGAGCAGTTCACCGGCGGAGAAGGTCATCGCGGGCAGTGTGCCTGATGAGCGGCCCGCACCTCCATCCATATAAGTGCCCGGAGTCAACCACCGCCCGCTGCCCGCACTTTCACCGCGCGCCCTCACGCGGATTCCGCCGGGCGCGGACGACGCACGGCACGGGGCATTGTGACCGGGCGCGCTGTGCGGCAGCCGCGCACACGGTTGCCGCGTACCGGTGTTCACCACCGGTACGCGCCCCGCCCGCCGGCTCACCGACCGCGCGTGCGGGCGCAGCATGGGCCAAGGGTTCACCGGGCATGCTGCACGGCATGAGCCACACTGAGGGTTGGCGAGCTCGCGCGACTCCCTTGGCCGAAGCGGCTACCGGGGGTGCGGTGGCGCTGTACGACATCGAGGGCGCCCGGGTCGTCGTGGTCCACGGCGATCAGGACGCGAGCACCGTCACCCCCCTGGCCACCGCGCTGTCCGGCGCGGTCGAGGACGGCGTGCGGGTGATCGTGGAGGCGTCCAAGCTCGGCTTCGTCGACTCCTCGTTCCTCAACGTGCTGCTGTGGTGCAACCGGCACGCGGACCTGCGCGTGGTGGCTCCGACACCCGGTCTGCGCAGGCTGTTCGAGATCACCGGCGCCACCGACATGGTGACGGTCGTCGCGAGCGTCGAGGCCGCTCTCGCACCGTAGGGCGCGAGAGCGGCGCCGACGTCCGACGGCCAGCCGGGAGGTCGTCGTCGCGCGTCGTGTGTCGCGTCGGACCGTCACACGGGACGCCGCGCGGTCCCCTCCCCCTCGCGAAGCCGGGGGAACAGCGGCTTCGCGGCCGGAAGGGTGCCCTCGACCGGCGTCAGCGCCGCGGCGATCCGCTGTGCCGCGTCGGGGACGAACGGGCTCAGTTCGTCGGCGAGCACGCGGCAGGCGCCGACCAGCGCGGCGAGGATCTCGTCGAGCCGGGCGCGTGCTGCGACGTCGCCCTGCCGCTCCCGGCCGGCGGGTTCCCACGGCCGCGTGGCGTCGATGTACCGGTTGGCCTCTTCCACGATGCGCCACACGGTCCGCGTCGCGCGACGGAAGTCGAAGTCCGCGAGGGCGGCGTCGACGAGTCCGGGCACGTTGCGGCACACGTCCGCCAGTTCGGACCCGCCGGGGAGCGCGGCGGCGGAGGGGGTGGGAGCCGCCCCGTCCCGGAAGCGGTGGACCATCGTCACGACACGGTGAACGAGGTTTCCCAGTCCACCGGCGAAGTCCGCGTCGGCGCGGGCGGCCAAGCGGTCGGAGGTGAAGTCGGCGTCGCCGGTGCGGGGTACGTCGCGCAGCAGCCACCAGCGCACCGCGTCGGCGCCGTGCGTCTCGGCGAGTGCGGCCGGGTCGACGGTGGTTGCGGCGGACTTGCTGATCTTGCGGCCGTCGACGGTGAGGTAGTCGTGGACCAGGATGTCGGTGGGCAGCGGCAGTCCCGCGGACAGCAGGATGGCCGGCCAGTACACGGCGTGGAAGCGCACAACTCCCTTGCCCACGAGGTGAACCCGGCGCCCCTCCGATGCCCACCACCGGTCGTAGGCACTGTCACCCGTGCCGTATCCGAGGCTCGTGACGTAGTTGCCGAGGGCGTCCCACCAGACGTAGACGACCTGGCTCGGGTCGTCCGGCACCGGGATGCCCCATCCCCGGGCGCGGTGGTGGGAGCGGGAGACGGACAGGTCGCGCAGACCGCCTTCGAGAAGGGCGAGCACCTCGTTGCGCCGGCCCGCGGGTTGGATGCGCAGAGCACCGCTCGTGATCAGCTCGCGGATGCGGTCGCCGTAGCGGGACAGCCGGAAGAACCAGTTCTCCTCCGCGACGAGTTGAGGCTCCGTGCCGTGCTCGGCGCACCGCCCGTCGACCAGTTCGCCGGGCGTGTAGAACTGCTCGCAGCCCACGCAGTACAGCCCCTCGTACTCCTTGCGGTAGAGGTCGCCCGCCTCGGCGCACCGGCGCCAGAGCCGCTCGACGCCGACGCGGTGGCGGGGGTCGCTGCTCGTGCGGATGAAGTCGTCGTAGGAGAGCCCCAGTTGGCCTCGCAGAGCGGCGAAGGCGTCGGCATTGCGGTCGACGAACGACCGCACGTCGGCTCCGGCCGCCTCGGCGGCGAGCACGTTCTTCAGGGAGTTCTCGTCCGTGCCGCTCAACAGGCGTACGCGGTCGCCCCGGTGGCGGTGGTGCCGGGCGAGCGCGTCCGCCTGGACGAGTTCCAGGGCGAAGCCCAGATGGGGACGGGCGTTGACGTACGGAATGGTCGTGGTGATGTAGTGGCGCGGTGTGCTCATCGGCCCTCCTGCCGGGTGGCGGGGCCCGGTCGCACAACCGACGAAGCCCCGGTCCCGGGGCTCGGTGTCGGTACGCGTCCGTCCTCAGCAGCCCCGTAGGCGGGGCATCGTCCGGTGCTGGGGCGAAGGCGTGATCATGCGCTCCAGGTTAACGACGGCTCCCGTCCGGGCACCTCCCTTTTTTCGCCGCCCACCCGCAACGCACTTGCCCGTTTCCGCTCCCTTTGACGGAATCACCCCTTCCACGTACTTGGTCGGTAACAGACACTCCCGGCGGGGGTGCGGCAGACATTACCGACGCAGACTCTCCTTGCGGTCGGAAGTCGACGGCAGCCAAGCAGGCACCTGTCACGGGGGAACACCATGAACATCTTCACCGGCAACGACCGTAGAGAAGCGGCGCGTTGGAGGTCCTACGCGGCCGGGGCAGCCGTCATCACCGCGCTGCTCGCGGCCACGGCGTGCGACTCGGACCCGGCCGACGCCGCGGACGACGCGACCTCGGCGGCGCCCGGCGCGACGAGTTCGGCGTCTCCGGGCGGTGCCGGTTCGACCGCCCCCGGCGCCACGGGGTCCCCGAGCGGGACGGCCGCGACGACGCCCGACGACAGCGCAGGCGGCGGTGCGGGAAGCGCGGACAACGCCGCCGGCAAGGGTATCCCCACCTGCACGCAGGAGGACCTCGGGGTCTCCGCCGTGAAGGAGCCGGCGGACAGCAAGGAGTCCAGGCACCTCGTCATCACCGTCCAGAACGCCGGTGACAGGAAGTGCAACCTCTACCGCTACCCGTTCGTGCAGCTCGGCGCCGACGCCCAGACGACGGTCCCCGTGATCAAGGACAGCGACCCGGACCGCGGCAGGCCCGTCACCGTCGAACCGGGCAGGGAGGCCTACGCCGCGCTGCTCGTGGCGGGCGGCCAGCGGGACGAGTACAAGGCGACCAGCATCACCATCAGCCTCCAGGGCCCCCGGTCCGGCAGCACCCCGAGCGACCCGATCGACGTGCCCCTGCCCGTCAAGGCGCTGTACGCGGACGACGGCCAGCTCGTCACGTACTGGACGACGGCGTCGGGGTACGCGCTGGACTTCATCATGTCGAAGTAAGGACGCGACGGGGCGGCGGAGCCGGGGCGGACACCCGGCTCCCCCGCGCGCTCGCACCGCCCGTCGGCCACCGGCCGCAGGGCACGCGGCTCTACCTCTCGTTGTCTTCGGGGCGGGTGGCCTGACGGGTCGGGGCCGGCGCGCGCCGCCGGGCTCGTGCGCCGGCCCCGGCCGAACGTCAGCCCACCCCGACGGCGTTGACGAAGGTGCCCGGGTGGGTGGCGCCGGACTGGTCCAGGAGGGCGCCTCCGTAGGGCCAGGTGAGGGTGACGTGCGTCCTCTCGCCGGGGAGGGCGAGCAGGACCTTGCGCGGCACGAAGGCGCCCGCCGCCTTCTTGGCGACCGGCAGGACGTTCATGGTGATCACCGCCGTGTCGTCGCCGGGTCGCAGGGTGATGGTGCTCGGCCTGTCGTTGGAGTGGCGCAGGTCCCAGGCCTCGCCCGACCTGCTGACCAGGCGGACGTCCGGGAAGCCGCGCAGAGCGCAGGTGTGCCTGCCGGTGTTCTCGAGCCGGACCACCGCGATCTGCTGGTAGCGGACGTTCATGTCCGGGTGGCCGCCGTGCCTGGTGTCCCAGCCGACGCGCAGATCGGCGGCGCGGCAACGGCCGACCGCCGCCGCGGCGGGTGCGGACGCCCGCACCTCCGTCCGCGCGTCGGTCGCGGAGGCCGACGCGTGCGCCGCGCCCGCTCCCGCCTCGGCGACAACCGCCAGTGCTGCCACGGCAGTTGCCACAGCCGCCTTCCGGATCGTGCGCTTGACGAACATTCCGCTCCTCTCAGAGAGGCACAGCCTTCCGCTGTCCACCAGGAACCCTTTAACCGATTTGTCCGTCGCCGAATCGATCGGATCGCCGCGAACGAATGTTCCCGGCCCCCCGGCCGACCCTCATCACGCCTCACACCTCGCCGCGCCCGCACCGCCGTTTGACCTTGACACGGTGGCAGCCCCTTCACTGAGGCCGAGGAGGTGATCCCGATGAGCGGGCCACACGAGGACACCGGCACCACCCGAACCGTCCAGACCCTTCGGGCACTGGAGCACGACAGCGCGTCGGTGCGCCTGCGGGCCGCACTCGCGGCCGGCACGATCCCCGACCCACGGTTCGTCGGCGCGCTCGTCGAGCGCAGTGCCGTCGAACCGGAGTTCTACGTCCGCGACATGCTGACCTGGGCGCTGACCCGTCACGCACCCTCGGCGACCGTGCCGAGGCTCGTGGCCGAACTGCGGTCCGACCGCGCGCAGGCACGCGGCCAGGCGCTGCACACGCTGTCCAAGATCGGGGACCGCGCGGCATGGCCGGCGATCACCCGGGCCCTGCTGACCGACGCCGACGACGAGGTGGCGCGCACCGCCTGGCGCACCGCGGTCGTGCTCGTCCCCTGCGGCGAGGAGCCCACGCTGGCCGGCGTGCTCGCGACCCAGATCGGACGCGGTCGGCACGAGACCCTGCTGAGTCTGAGCCGGGCCCTGGTCGCCCTCGGTGACGCCGCCGTACCCGCTCTGCGGACGGCGACGGGGCACGCCGACCCCTCCGTGCGCCGGCACGCGATCGCCACGGAAGCATTGTCGCGCGACCCGGACGCCGGGTTCGACTTCGCGATCGAGGAGGCGAAGCGCATCGTGGCACTTCAGGACAGACCCGGAGGGTGGACGGACAGTGTTGATCGGTGAAGTGTCGCGGCGGTCCGGAGTCAGTGCCCGCATGCTCAGGCACTACGAGTCGTTGGGTCTGGTGCGGCCGACGGGCCGTACCGGGTCCGGCTATCGCGAGTACTCCGGTGAGGACATCCGCCGCGTCTTCCACATCGAGAGCCTGCGGTCGCTCGGGCTGTCGCTGCGAGAGGTCGGGCACGCGCTGGACGACCCCGGTTTCGAGCCCTCGGGACTCGTCGACGACCTCGTCCGCCGGACCCGCGAACGTATCGCTGACGAGACCGCGCTGCTCACGCGGCTGCACCGGATCGGCGCCGCGGAACCCGGCGACTGGGAGGACGTCCTTCGGACCGTCGCGCTCCTCCAGGGACTCGGGGCGGAGAGCACGGGCAGGCGCCAGAGCGCGGCGCTGTCCGCCGCCGAAGCCGCTTCGGTGCCGGTGGAGGCTCTGGTCGAGGCGGTGCTGAGCGAGGCGGACCCGAACGTCGCCGGCGCCCTGCGCTGGACGCTGGCACGCTCGGGGGACGACGGGGCGGCCCTGCTGGCCGAGGGCCTCGACTCGCCCGTGCCCGAGGTCCGCGTGCGCGCCGTCCGGGCGATCGCGGAACTTCCGGACGACGGGCCGGCCGCCGCGCTGCTGCGGGAGGCGCTCACGAGTGCCGACAGCGCCGTCCGCAGACAGACGGCACCGGTTCTCGCGGCACGCGGAGTGGCCGACGCGGTACCGACCCTCGTCGAGATGGTCGTCGAGGGCGTGAACGACGTCGACGCCGCGGACGCACTCGCCGGGCTGGCAACCGATCCCGCGCTCGCGGACCCCATCGCCGACCGCCTCCTCGACGCCCTCGCCGGGGCGGGTGCCGAGCCCTCCGCGCGACTGCGGCTGACACAGTCGCTCGCGAACATCCCGGGAACCAGGACGGCACGCGCGCTCGCGGAACTGTCGCGCGACGAGGACCGCGCCGTCGCGCTCACCGCGGTGTACGTCCTCGGGCTGCGCGACGACGAGCCGTGACGGGCGATCGCCGGTGGCCCCCCGTCCGCCCTCGCCGGCGCGCGGTCCGTCGTCCCGTTGGACACGTGACGACCCGAGGGGTGAGAATCAGCGTGCTTCACAACCACCCACAGCACAACGAGAGTTCTGCCCGGTGATGGAGTCGGCGCGGGGGCGTGCCCCCTCCCCGTGCCACCACTGGACGGTTCCAGGCGGCGCGACCGCGGGTCAGTACGTCCGGGCACCGGCGACCCCCCGTACGCCGTCCCGCCGGGCAGCGAAATGGACTCGCCGTGCCTTCGGCGAACTACCGTTCCCTGCTGCGCACCCCGGGTGCCGCGGCCTTCTTCCTCCCGGCCTCGCTCGGCCGGGCCGGCATCGCGATGACCGGCCTCAGCCTCGTCTGGCTCGTGCACGGCCACACCGGCGGCTTCTCCGCGGCCGGCCTGGTGGGCGGCGCCTTCGCGGCGACCGACGCACTCGTTGCGCCCCAACTGGCCCGGCTTGCCGACCGGTTCGGGCAGACCCGGGTCCTTCCGCCCACGCTGCTCGCCCACGCGGTGGCGGTGACCGCCCTCGTGTCGCTCGTCACCGCCGACGCACTCGGCGCGCTGCTGGCCGTGGGAGGCGCACTCGTCGGCGCCACCGTCCCCCAGCTCGGTGCGATGTCCGCCGCCCGCTGGGCGGTGCTGCTCCGCACCGACGGCAGGGGGGCCGAACTGCCCACGGCCTTCGCGCTGGAGTCCGTCAGCAACGCCGTGGCCTATCTCGCGGGCCCGATGGTGGTGAGCGCGCTCGCCGCGTCCGGCCGCCCGTCGGCCGGGACACTGCTGGCCGCCTCCCTGACAGTGGCCGGCGGACTCGCTCTGGCCGCCCGGCGCGACAGTGCACCCCCGGCCACCGTCGGGAGGGACGAACGCACGCACACGGAAAGGGCGTTGCCGCGCGCCCCGTTCCTTCTCCTGATGGGCCTCAACCTCGCCATCGGCGTCTACTTCGGTGCCATGCAGGTGTCGGTGACCGCCTTCACGGTGGAACACGGCGCCGCCGGCACCGCGGCGCCGGTGTTCGCCGTCTCCGGCGTGAGCGGCCTGCTCGCGGGCTGGCTGTACGGGCTGCGCCGGTGGCGCACCGCTCCGGCCTCTCAACTGCTGCCCGTCACTGCGTTGTTGACCCTGGGCACCCTGCTGCTGCTCGCGGTCCGCTCGCCGTTGCAGCTCGGCCTGGTCGTGGTGCTGACCGGCGCGGCCATTCCCCCGCTCCTCGTGCTCTTTCCCGTGCTCACGGAGTCGACCGTCCACCGGACGGTTCTGACGCAGGCGTTCTCCTGGCTCGGCTCCGCAAGCGCGGCGGGTTCGGCCGCGGCGGCCGCGGCCTCCGGCTCGGCGGTCGACTCCCTCGGATCGCGCGGCGGCTTCGCGATCACCGCCGCCGCGGCCGGCGCGATGACACTCCAAAGCCTGTTCGGCGTACGGGCGTTGCGCACCACCGGGCAGCCGTCGCCGCGCAGGGCGTCGGCATCGGTGTCACCGCGGGACTGAGACAGCACCCGGGGCGGGAGCAGCGGGGGCGCAGTGCGACACCGGACACTTCCGGCGCACCCGAACCGGGGCCGTCGGCCAGGTGCGATCGCCCTGCCCCGCGCCGAAGCACCTCGCGGTCAGCCGGTGCCGCTCCCGCCCGGCACAGTACCGTCTGTCCGCATGACTCTTGCCGAGAGCGGGATCACCGCGGAAGTCGTCCGGGACCTGCTGCGCGAGGAGTACCCCGAGCTGGCGGAACGGCACGTGCGGCTCGGCGCGCGCGGCTGGGACAACCAGGTGTGGCGGCTCGGTGACGACCTCGCCGTGAGGCTCCCCTGGGCGACGTCGTCCGCGGACGACCTGTTGCGCAAGGAGTACACCTGGTTGCCCGGCCTCGCCCCGCTGCTGCCCCTCCCGGTCCCCGTGCCGCAGCGACTCGCCGAACCCTCCGCGCGGTTCCCGCGTCCGTGGATCGTCACCACGTGGGTGCCGGGCACACCCGCGGACCGGGTCCCCGTCACGCGCGGCGCGGCGGCGTCCGACGCCCTTGCCGCGTTCCTCGGCGCCCTGCACCGGCCGGCCCCCGACGGGGCGCCCGCCGGACGCGGTCGTGGCGGGCCGTTGGCCGACCACGCCGAGGAGTTCGAGCGGCAGCTCGCCTCCGCCGCCGAACTGGGGCTCGTCCCCGACCCGGACGCCGTCCGCGCGGCCTGGGAGGACGCCGTCTCCGCGCCCGGGTGGACGGGCCCGGCCATGTGGATCCACGGCGATCTGCACCCGGCCAACGTGCTCACGGCGGACGGCACGATCTGCGGCGTGATCGACTTCGGCGACCTGTGCGCGGGCGACCCCGCCTACGATCTGGCCGCCGCCTGGATCCTGCTGCCGGACGACGCCGTCGGCCGTTTCCACGACACCTACGAGCCGGCCGCGGACGCCGCGACCCTGCGCCGGGCGCGCGGCTGCGCGGTGCTGCGGGCCCTCGCCGGCATCCACATCGGGGAGGCCGGTGTCCGGGGCCGTCCCGGCGGCAAACGGAGCTGGGGCCCGCCCGCGCAGGCGTCGCTCCGCCGGCTCGTCGCGACGCGCGGGCTCTGAACAGGCGCAAAACCGAGTGCCGCGCGCGACGGGTTCTGGTTGGGTTCCGACACATGGCTGACGAATGCTTCGGGCACCCGCGCCTGGCCGCGATCCACGACGTCCTCGACCCCGACCGGAGCGATCTCGACGCCTACCTGCGGCTCGCGGAGGAGTTCGGCGCGCGCCGAGTGCTCGACATCGGGTCGGGCACCGGCGTGTTCGCACTGCTCCTGGCCGCGCGCGGCATCGAGGTCGTCGGCGTCGAGCCCGCCCTGGCGTCCGTCGACGTCGCCCGCGCCAAACCCGGTGGCCACCGGGTCCGTTGGATCCACGGGGACGCCACGGGCCTCCCGCCGCTGCGAAGCGACCTGGCGACCATGACGGCGAACGTCGCGCAGGAGATCTCCGGTCCGCGAGCGTGGCGGGAGACGCTGCGAGGTGCGTACGAGGCGCTGCGGCCCGGCGGCCGTCTGGTCTTCGAGACGCGCGACCCGGCCGCGCGCGCCTGGGAGGAATGGAACCGCGACGCCTCCGTCCGCGTCACGGGACTTCCCGGCGGCGGTTCCGTCGAGAGCTGGGTCCACGTGACCGAGGTGGACGGCCCCTTGGTGACGTTCCGCTGGACCTATGTCTTCGCGGCGGCCGGGGAGACGCTGACCTCGGACTCCACACTGCGTTTCCGGGAACGGGAAGAGGTCGAACGAGATCTCGCCGCGACCGGCTACGTGGTGGAGTCCGTCCGCGACGCGCCCGACCGGCCGGGCAGGGAGTTCGTGTTCGTCGCGCGACGTCCCTGAACTCCCGGGCTCATCACCGGCGTTCGGCTCTCACACCCCCTGGCCGCCCGCCCGCGCGGGTCCGAGCCGCCCCCAACTGCCGTGTGTGTCAGGGGTGTCAGCCAACGGTCGCGGCAACCCGCAGCGGTCGTGAGGTCGCCGGGTTCGGGGTGACGGCGTCGGGTTCGTCGTGGACGACGTCGGCCCACCATTCGGGGCCGTCCTCGACGTGCCGCAGCAGCACGCCCTCGCGGATGCCCCAGGGGCAGATCGAGGCCGTCTCGCAACCGGTCAGCTTCATCACGGTGTGGCCGACGACGGCACCCGCCAGGCTCTGCGCGGCGCGCGGCGCCGAGATGCCCGGCAGGTCCGCCCTGTCGGCCGCGGACAGGGCCGCCAGTCGGTCCCGTGCGGTGCGCAGGTCCGACAGGTGCAGGGCACGTTCGACGAAGGGGCCGCCCCGTCCGGGCGCGGCCCCGCACAGGCGGCCCAGTTGCTGGAACGTACGCGAGGTGACGACGGCGGTGTGCGGTCCCTCCCAGCGCACCCGGGCCGCCGCGTCCCGCAGTTGGTGCCGTACCTCGCGTCTCAGCGCCTTGAGTTCCGCGGCCGCGGGTGCCGCGTCCCCGGGCAGGAACTGCTGGGTGAGCCGGTTGGCGCCGAGGGGCAGGGAGGCCACGAAGTCGGGCAGCCGCCCGCGGCCGAAGGCGACCTCCAGCGAACCGCCCCCGATGTCGAACACGGCGAGCGATCCGCTGCGCCAGCCCATCCACCGCCGTGCCGCGAGGAACGTCAGCTCCCCCTCGACCTCGCCGGGGAGGGTGCACAGCGCCACGCCGGTGCGGGCACGCACCGCCCGCAGGACCTCGGCACGGTTCGGAGCGGCGCGCACGATGGCCGTGGCGAAGGCCAGCGGCTCCGCGGCACCGTACTGGCGCGCCAGCGCGGCGGCGGCCCGTACGGCCTCCACCAACTGCGACACGCACTGCTTGGGCACCGGGCCGCCCGGGTCCAGGTGGTCCGCCAGTCGCAGCTTCCACTTGGCCGTGTGCACCGGCAACGGCACTCCCCCGACCACGTCAGCGATCACCAGCCGGACCGTACGCGACCCCACGTCCATCACACTCATCCGCATATCGGCCACATACCCCGCGACAGCTCTCATGAGCAGGCACGTTATCAATCTGGCAGCCGTGTGGATCTGTACGCGGGGCTGGCAGGGCGCCTCGCGGCGGCCGACCCGCATGGTCAACCGGCTTTTTTCTTCGCCCGGTTGAAAGAGCCGGCGGTCCGCCACCGGTCGAGGAGCACGGGCAGGACGAAGATCAGCAACCCGGCCAGCAGGAGGGCGACGCCGCCGACCACGAAGGGAATCGGGCTGTACTCGTCGACACAGTCCCCGCCGCCGGAACGGACGTGGCAGACGGTTCCCGGTCCGCCCCGGTTGAGGTAGCCGATGTACAGGACCAGGACGGCGAGGCCGACCGGCAGTCCGGCGACCGCCCTGCCCGGCCCCTTGCGGACGAGGAGTCCGGCCGCCGCGGCTGCCAGCAGCACCAGGACGAGCCCCGCGGTCACGACGAGGGCGAGCCCGAACGCCGCGCACGCGCCCACCGCCACCCACCCGGCGAACCAGGCCCATTCGAGCCGACGACCGTCCCGGACACCCGCCACCGTCCCGCTGTTCGCCATGCCGTGCTCCCCCGTGAAGCCGTGAGAACCGCGTCGGAGACGGTGCTCCGGTGCGGCGGCTTCGCCGCGAACGCCGGTCCCGTTCCCACCGTTCAGGATCGCAGTTCACGGCTCGCTACGGGCGGGAATGCCTCGCAGATCACAGTGGGCGGATGTCTCCCTCCTTCGGAACGGTCCCGCACGTCAGTGGTGCTCGCCCTGCCGACCGAGGGTCTGCACCGGCCCCGCGCCGGGCCGTGTCCACTGCGGCACCGGGCGGCCGGTCGGGCCCCAGGTGGCGACGCCGTCGGCGTCCGTGCGCCAGTACCAGCAGACCGGCGTGCCGTGGCCGCCCACCGGCGCGTCGGCCTCGGCCGGGGCGGGCCAGCCCTCGGGGTCGTCCTGCCAACCCTCGCGGCGGCCGTAGGGCGTCATGTCGAGCAGTGCGAGGGAGGGGTTGACGGGTTCGTTCCCGCGGCCCGTCGTGGAGTAGGTGAGGAACACGCGGTCGCCGTCGCGCAGGAAACAGGTCAGGTACCCCATGCTGCCGCCGACCGGACCGTCCACGCCGCGCACCGAGTACCAGGGCTGGGTGTAGCCCATGAAGTCGACGAACGCGGCCACCTCCTCCCAGCGGCCCGGGGTCAGCACGGCGAAGGAGACACCGCGGGCGTTGAGGTAGACGGCGTCCTTCAGGTGCCAGGCCGCGGTGGTGCAGCCCTCGCACTGTCCCTGGTGGGGGGCGCCGTCGTGCCACATGTGCTTGTAGACGACGAGTTCGTCGCGGCCCTGGAACAGGTCCAGGAACGGGACAGGGCCGTCGGGTCCGACGACCTCGACCGTCCCGTCGAACTCCACCATCGGCAGCCGTCGCCGGGCCGCCGCGATCGCGTCGCCCTCGCGGGTGTGGGCCTTCTCGCGGACCAGCAACTCGTCGCGGGCGGCCTGCCAGGTGGCCTGGTCGACGACGGGAGGCCGGCCGGACGGGGCGGTGGCCGGGTCGCCGTGTGCGGGGTCGCTCGGTGTGATCGGCATGGATCCTCCGTGGTGTTCTCGTGCGCTGCGGTGGGGGCCGCGCGGACGGCACGGCACCCCACCGCACCGCGGCGTCACGGGAACAGACTCGCGCCCCGCCCGGAACTCATCGCGGACGGGGCGACCCGTCCGCGCGTCGTACGGCTCCCGCCCGGCCCGCGGGGAAGCACGGGCCGGGCGGGAGGACGCACTTCAGGCGATCGGGACCGGGACGGTCAGGGAGTGGTCAGCCTGTCGATGTCAGGTGCCCAGTCGGACGGATTGGCGATCGTGATGGTGTTGTTGGACCCTGAACCGAGGTTGACGGTCAGGGACTTGGTGCCCGGTGTGGTCCAGTCGGTGGTCGCCGGGAAGCTGACCGTCTGGGCCGTTCCGCCGTTGACCTGGACGGTCGCCGACCGTGCCACCGCCGAGGCGTAGGCGATGGTGATCTGCTGGGAGCCACCGCTGCCGCCGTTGACACCGTTGAAGGTGAGTTTGCCGCCGTTGCCGACGTAACCGACCTTGGACCCGCCGGAGCAACCCGCGCAGGACGCGACGACGGCGCCACCGGAGAGCGTGTTGCCGGAGGCCTCCGCCTCGTAGCTCGCGTTGGTGCCGCCGCCGGTGCCGGTGCTGGAGCCGACGGCCATGGCGCCGAGTCCGAGCCAGCCGTCCGCGTTCTGTGTGGCGTTGGCGAAGCGGAGCTGCTTGGCGTTGGAACTGATCGCCGAGAGCGGGTTCTTGACCTTCATGACGAGCTGGTAGTTGCCCGTGGCGACCCCGGCGAGGTTGACGCTGGTGTCGAAGTACTGGGCGTAGCCGTAGTCGAGGTAGGTGGGATCACTGCCGACTCCCCAGTCGGGGAAGGCGCGGATCTTCGTCGGCATGACCTTGCGCAGGTCCCAGGAGGTGTCCCAGGTCTTCACGACGTTGCCCGAGGAGTCCTTGAGGCCCAGGCTGACGGTCCAGTTGTAGTAGAACGGCGCCACACCGTCGTTGTTGATGCGCACGCCGACCTTGGTCGTCCCCGAGGCGGTGTTCTGGAAGTAGGCGTGGTCGACGTTGAGGTCGTAGCCCATCTCCCGTACCGCGGCACCCACGTTGGCGTCCGTGGCCGAGTAGTTGGCGCTGCCCTCGTCGATCTTCCAGGTGGTGTGCTCCAGTTCGAGGCATGCCTTCATGTTGTCGACCGAACCGGAGCCCGCCGGCCAGTAGTTGAAGGCCGTCGACTGGATCTCGGGTCTCACCTCGCCGCCCATGGAGGCGGTGGTCCACTTGTTCTCGACACCCTGGTCGAGGGCGAGTTGGAGCTGTGAGTACGAGGCGCCCCCGAGGGACTCCGGCAGGGTCACGCCGGCCAGCGGGCTTCCTTCCCGGTAGCAGAACGAGTCGTCGTGGTAGCCGACGGCGGGCAGGGTGTCGGCCGCGCCGCCCGCCGCGTTCGGGTAGCGCACTTCGAGCTTGGTGTGTGTGAAGGCGCTGTTGAACGCCTGGATGATCTCCGCGCCGTGTGCGTCCGTCGGCATGTAGTTCGGGTACGAGTCGCCGGAGGTGTCGGTGTCGTAGGGCCAGGTGTGCCACTCGCCCCACAGACCGACGAGGCCCATGTGGATGAAGCCGATGCGCGGGTCGTTGTCGTAGCGGGCACCGAACGCGGCGATGAAGTTCTTGACCGCGCTGAGCAGGTAGGCGCTGTCGTAGTCGGGGCTGGTGGTGCCCCAGTAGGCGTCGTCGCGGTAGGTGACGTGTCCGTCGAAGCAGTGCGGGATGGCGTTGGCGGGGTGGGTGCCGGTGCCTCCCGGGTACTCCATGTAGAAGCGGACCGCGGCCTGGTTGCCGTAGGTCGCGATCTCGTTGAGCGCGTTGTCCAGGACGGTCCAGTCGTAGTGACCGCAGTCCGTCGCGCTGTTCATGACTTCGGAGAGGCCCACGTAGGTCCACGTGAGCGAGTGCGGGTAGCCGGTGTTCTCGTTCACGCCCGGCTGGTAGAAGCGGGCGAAGCCCTTCAGCGGGTTGTCCAGCGGGGCGTCGGCCCGGGTGAGCGTGTGAGCCGTGAGCGTGGGGTCCGGCGTGGCGCTCGCCGGCGGGCGGGCGGGGGCACCCGCCGCGGTGGCGGCGGCCACCGTGCCGGCGGTGTTGTCGGGCGCCGCCTGCGAGGTCGCGGGCAGCAGCCCGAGCGTCAGGGCGACGGCTCCTGAGCAGAGTGCTCTCAGCACGTTTCTGCCACGTCGTCGTGCGAAAGTGTGCATGTCGTCAATCTCCGTAAGCCAGTTGTGGGCTGTCGTGGAGTCAGGTGCCGGGCTGGGGAGCCGGCTCAGCCACCGATGGTCTGACGTGCGCAAACGCGTTCTGTGCGAGCACAGTTGCGGCTGCCTCCCCTCGTTCGCGGGTCCTCTTCCACGAGGACGGATAGCCCCTTCTTTACGCGAAAGCGTTGACAAACTTTCGCTGTTGCTCATCAATATGAGCGACCAGTGCACCGCTGACAAGAGGCGCGGCGCAGATCCAGTTCGGAGGGGAAGCATGGGCGCGAAGACCGCCGACGTGCAGTTGCGCGTACCCGTCGGCGAGGCCGGCCGGCCCGTCACACCCGCGCCGGGCCCGCGGCCACGGCGCCGCGACGACCGACGTGCCGCCTGGCTCTTTCTGAGCCCGGCACTGATCGGATTCGCGGTCTTCTACGCGTACCCGACCATCCGCGGCATCTACTACTCGCTCACCGACTACAACCTGCTCTCCCCGCCCAACTTCGTCGGCGGGGACAACTACTCCCAGCTCATCGGTGACGACGAGTTCTGGAACGCCCTGAAGGTCACCGGCTACTACGTCGTCACCAACATCGTGTCGCAGACGGTGCTGGCGCTGCTGCTCGCGACGCTCATGCACCGCCTGACCCGGTCGGTCGCGCTGCGGGCGCTGCTGCTGGTGCCGTGGCTGGTCCCGAACGTCACCGTCGGCCTGCTGTGGATGTGGATGCTCGACGCGAACCTCGGCTTCGTCAACCACATCACCGACGCGCTGGGCCTCGGCACCACCGGCTTCCTGACCTCACCGAGCTGGGCCATGCCGTCCGTCGCGCTGATCAACACCTGGGCGTACACGGGCTACACGGCGCTGCTGCTCTACGCCGGCATGCTTCAGGTCCCGCAGTACCTCTACGAGAGCGCCGCTCTCGACGGCGCGGGCGAACTGCGCATGTTCACCAGGATCACGCTGCCGCTGCTGCGCCCGATCCTCGCCCTGGTGCTGGTCGTCTCGCTGATCGGCTCGTTCCAGATCTTCGACACCATCGCGGTGACCACCAAGGGCGGGCCGGTCAGTTCGACCCGGGTCATCTACTACTACATCTACGAACAGGCCTTCACCTCCTTCCACATGGGCTACGCCTCCGCGGTGGCCGTGGTCCTGGCGTTGATCCTCGGCCTGCTGACGGCGGTTCAGATGCGCCTGCTGCGCGCCTCCCGCTCGGACCTGGCCTAGAGAGCGCTGAGCGCAGAGAAGGAGCCCAACATGAGCCTGATCGAAGAGAGTTCGGCAGTGCAGGAACCCCTCGTCCGTGCGCGCGGCAGGCGCGGCGCGGCGAAGGCCACGGCCGCCGGGACACGCCGGCGGATCACCCCGGGCCGGTTGCTGGCCTGGGCGGTGCTGGCCGTCGCCCTGGTGCTGACCGTCTTCCCGTTCTACTGGATGGTCCGCACCGCCCTGACACCCGCGAGCGACATCTACACCGACGCCACCGGGCTCGTCCCCCACCACCCCACCCTGATCAACTTCAAGCGGGTGCTCGGGCTGACGAGCCAGGCGGAGGCACAGGCCGCGGGCGGTTCGGGCGCCCAGGTGAACTTCGTGCGGTACCTGCTCAACTCCGTTGTCTACAGCGGGCTGATCGCCGTTCTGCAGACCCTGTTCTGCGCAATGGCCGGGTACGCCTTCGCGCGGCTGCGCTTTCCCGGCCGTGACGTCGTCTTCGGTGTGCTGGTCGCCGCCCTGATGGTGCCGCCGATCTTCACGGTGCTGCCCAACTTCGTCCTGGTGAAGAACCTCGGCTGGCTCAACACCTTCGCGGGCATGGTCGCCCCCAGTGTGCTGATGACCCCGTTCGCCGTGTTCTTCCTGCGGCAGTTCTTCCTGTCCATCCCCAAGGACGTGGAGGAGGCCGCGGTGCTGGACGGCGTCGGCGCCTGGGGCATCTTCTGGAAGATCGTCATGCCGATGAGCCGCGGCCCGCTGATCACCATCGCGCTCACCACCACCGTGTGGGCGTGGAAGGACTACCTGTGGCCCCTGCTCACCGGACGTGAGGAGCAGACGCGGCTGCTGACCGTGGCGCTCGGCATCTTCCAGCAGCAGTCCCCCAACACCCAGCCCGACTGGACCGGGTTGATGGCGGGCTCCGCCCTGTCCGTCCTGCCCGTCCTGGTGCTGCTCGCCGTCCTCGGGCGGCGCCTGGTCGACTCCCTGAACTTCACCGGCATCAAGTAGCTCCCGCCGGACTCCGCACACCCCCCGCACCTCTCGTCACCCGCTCCGTACGTACCGCCCGCACCGCATCCATCAGGAAGGTCTCTGTCCATGAGAACCAATCGTCTGCGCGTCGGCGCCGCCCTGCTGTGCCTGGCCGCGACCACGACCCTCGTCTCCTGCGGCACCTCCGACGACTCCGCCGGCGGCAAGACGACGCTCAACTACTGGCTCTGGGACGACAAGCAGCTCCCCGCCTACCAGGCCTGCGCGACCGCCTTCCACAAGGCCAACCCCGACATCACCGTCAAGATCACGCAGACGGCGTGGGCCCAGTACTGGCAGAACCTCACCACGCAGATCACCGCGGGCGACGCCCCCGACGTGTGGGTCGACCACGCCTCGTACTATCCGCAGTTCGTGTCGAGCAACCAGATAGTCGACCTCCAGCCGTACGTCGACAAGGACAAGGTCGACCTCTCCGGCTACCAGGCCGGTCTCGCGGACACCTGGGTCAAGGACGGCAAGCGCTACGGGCTGCCCAAGGACTGGGACACCGTGGCGGTGGTCTACAACACCACCATGCTGAAGGCCCAGGGCATCGACGCGGCCGACCTGAACGACCTGACCTGGAACCCCACCGACGGCGGCACCCTGGAGAAGGTCATCGCCGAGTCCACCATCGACGCCAAGGGCCGCAACGGGCTCGACCCGAAGTTCGACAAGAACAACATCAAGGTCTACGGCTTCCTGCCCGAGTGGGCCGACGGCTCGCAGGGCCAGAACGGCTGGGGCGACCTGGCGGTCTCCAACGGCTTCAGCTTCCTCGACAAGAACCCGTGGGGCACCCACTACAACTACGACGACCCGGCGCTCTCCGACACGATCACCTGGATGAAGCACCTCATCGACAAGGGGTACTCGCCCCGCCTGGACAAGAAGTCGACGGCGGCCAACTCCGAGCTGCTGAACGCCGGGAAGGGCGCCATCACGTTCGCCGGCTCGTACGCGATCTCCAGCTACACCGGTGACGCCGCCCAGCAGAAGTTCGCCTTCGCGCCGCTGCCCACCGGCCCCGAGGGGCGCAAGTCGTCCATCAACGGCCTCTCCGACGCCATCTGGACGGGATCCCCGCACAAGGACCAGGCCTGGCAGTGGGTCAAGTTCATGGCCTCGGCCGGCTGCCAGGACATCGTCGCGAAGAGCGCCGTGGTCTTCCCCGCGCTGAAGACGTCGACCCAGAAGGCGCTCGCGGCCCACGAGGCCAAGGGCGACGACGTGAAGGTCTTCACCGAGGAGGCCGCCGATGCCAACGGGACGTTCCTGCTGCCCGTCACGGACCACGGCAGCGAGATCTCGACGATCGTGCAGGACGCCATCCAGTCCGCGGTCCTCGGCCAGGACAGCCCGAAGAACGCCCTGAAGAAGGCCAACGACAAGGTCAACGGGCTGTTCAAGTAGCCCTCCGCACAACCGACTTCGCCCGTGGGAGCCGCGGAGCAGTCTTCGGCACTGCTCCCGGCTCCCCGCAACGCCTCACTCACCGACCAGAGGAGACCCATGGCCCGGCTCGTAACTCTCGACGACCACACGTTCGCCGTCGAGTTCGGCAGTGACGAAGCCCCCGTACCGACCGACGGCGGACTGCTGCTGCCACCGGGACGGGTGGCCGTTCTGCACGGTCTGGGCAACGCCGAGTTCTACCGCCACGGGTACAACTCGTGGAGCCCCTGCGGCTGGCGCCGCCTCTCGGACCGGCCGCTGCGCATCGAGAACCCCGAGCGGCGGCTCACCGCCGACGACACCGTGTGGGACGACCCCGCCCGCCACCACTCCTCCGCCGTCGCCGCCCTCAAGGGCCCCGACGGGCGTGTCCTGCTGCTCGGCGCCCTCGGCCTGGACGTCCCGCGGCTCACCGCCGACGCGGACACCCTGGCCGGCTGGTACGAGAGCGACGGCGCCCCGTGGTTCGTGGCCTACGGCGACGAGCAGGAGGTGTTCGCCGCGTACGCGAGGCAGTTGGGCGCCCGCCTCGGCAGCAGCGGCAAGCGCGCGGGCAACGTGTGGTGCAGCTGGTACGCCTACTACGAGAACATCACCGAGGAGCAGCTCACCAAGGACATCACCGCCCTGCGCGGACTGCCCTTCGACGTCGTCCAGATCGACGACGGCTGGGAGGTGGCCGTCGGCGACTGGGAGCCCAACGACAAGTTCCCCTCAGGCATGCGGGCGTTGGCCGACCGCATCAGTGACGCCGGACTGGTCCCCGGGCTGTGGCTCGCCCCGTTCATCGTCCTGCCCACGTCGCGGATCGCGCGCGAGAGGCCGGAGCTGCTGCTGCGCGACAGTTCCGGCGAGCCGGTCGTGGCGGGCCACAACTGGGGTTCCGGCTACTGGGCGTTGGACCTGACGCTGCCCGCGGTCCACGATCATCTGCGGGAGTTGATCCACCGGGTCACGCACGAGTGGGGCTTCACCTATCTCAAGCTCGACTTCGTGGGCAGCGGCGCCGCCCCCGGCGTGCGCGCCTCGGGAGCGGGCCGCGAACAGGCCTACCGCGACGCCCTGCGGACCGTCCGCGAGGCGGCCGGGGAGGACGCCTACCTGCTGGGCAGCGGCGCCATGCTGCTGCCGTCCCTCGGCCTGGTCGACGGCATCCGTACCGGTCCCGACGTCGCACCGCTGTGGGAGCACTACGCCACCACCGATCCCTCCGACGCGCTCGCACGCAACGCCCTGGTGAACACCCTGCACCGGCTCTGGCAGGCACCGCTGGTCGAGATCGACCCGGACGTGGTGTACTTCCGCAGCCGGCTCAATCTGCTGACGGTCGATCAGATGAGACTCCTGCGGGATCTGGCCAACATCTGCGGGTTCCGTGCCGTTTCCGACCCGCCCGGGTGGCTGCACCCCGACGAGCTGGAGGAGATGACCGGCTACCTCGCAGGCCGCCCGGAGATACGTCAACTGGGGCGCTACCGCTTCGCGTTGGACGGCCGGGAGGTCGACTTCACGAGCGCGGTGCAGCCGGAGAGCGAGCAGCGCTACCCGATCGCGTAGGCGCTACCCGCCGTTTCGCGCCTCGTCCGTCCCGCCGCTCCGGCGTCACGCGGCCCCGATGCCGTGGCGGCGGTGTCCGGAAGATGCCCTTACGTGCACATGCCACGTGCGAAGCTCGGTCATCTCCGCCGCACACCGCCAGGAATTAGTAAACTCCTCAGCATTATGTCGAGCGGCGGGCACAACCTCCCAGGGAGCACCAGCATGGTCACCACCGGAACAGACCTGTCCCGGCTGCGTGAGATGAACCGGTTGTCGATCGTCGGGGCGCTGCGGGGCAACCCTCCCTCGACCGTCACCGAACTCGCGGGGCGCTCGGGGCTGTCCCGGCCCACGGTCGACGTCCTGGTGCAGTCGCTGGTCGCGGACGGCTGGGCGGACGTCGAGGAACCCGGCGCGAACAGCGTCGTGGGCAGGCCCGCCCGGCGCTACTGCTTCCGCGCCGAGGCCGGGCACGCGCTGGGCATCGACATAGGCGTCCACAAGATCCTCGTGGTCCTCGGCGACCTGGAGGGCAACCTCCTGCACACCCTGCGCCGGCCCGTCGACCCGGAGGCGGCGCCCGACGAACGGCTCGCCGCCGTGGACCGGGTCATCGACGACGTCCTGGCCACGGCCGGCATGACCCCCGACGACATCTGGGCGCTGACCATCGGCGTCACCGGGCCGGTCGACGACACGGGCCGCACCACCCTGTTCACCCCGCTGCCCGGCTGGTCCTCCACCGACCCGGCCGCCCACCTCGCACGGCGCTTCCGGTGCCCGGTCCAGGTGGAGAACGACTGCAAGCTCGCCGCCGTCGCCGAGCGCTGGAAGGGCGTCGCCCAGGACGCCGACGACATCGTCTTCCTGCTCGCCGGTCTGCGCACGGGCGCCGGACTCATCCTCGACGGCACCCTGCGCCGCGGCTTCGGCGGCGCGGCGGGCGAGATCGGCGCGCTCAAGGCGGTGCGCTGGCTCTCCGCGCCCGAACACCTGGAAGGCTGCCCCGGCATCCCGCCGGAGACCGCGGCCGGCGAGGCGGCTGCGCTGGTCTTCCAGGCCGCCCGCGACGGCGACCGCGTGGCCAAGGCCGCCGTCCGCCGGTACACCCGCGACCTGGCCGTGGGCGTCGCCGCCCTGGTCCTCACCCTGGACCCGCAGGTCGTGGTCTACGGCGGCGGCTTCTCCCGCTCCGCCGACGTCGTCCTGGAGCCCCTGCGCCGCGAACTGGCCAAGCACTGCCTGCGCCTGCCGGAACTGCGCACCTCCACCCTGGGCGACGAGGGCGTGGCCCTGGGGGCGCTCCGGCTGGCCCTGGACGAGATCGACACCAACCTCCAGGTCAACGGCCTCAGCGCCCAGGTGCTGCCGCAGGGGTGACCGAGCGGCGGGGGCCGGTGCGGGACGCTCAGCCGGCGGCCCGCGCCGGCCCCCTCGACCCGCTCTGGTGACGCGCGAAGTAGTCCGCGACGCGGGTGTCGAGGGCCGGGACCTCCACCGGTCCGCCGCCCGAGCGCAGCGACCTGGTGGCCGCGAGGCCCGCCGCCACGGCCTCCCGCGCGGCGACCGGCGAGGTGTCGGTGGCGCCGCCGTGGGCGACGAAGCGCAGGAACTCGGTGACGATCGCCTCGTCGGCGCCGCCATGCTGCCCGGCTCCGTCGGTCACGGTCACGCTCAGATCGCCCTCCGGGCGGTAGCCGGAGCGCCCGCTGTTCCAGACCTTGACCACCGGCTCGGCGCCGCCGATGCCGTCGCCGAGGTTCTCCATCCGCCCCTCGTCGCCGATGACGGTGTAGTTGCGCCAGTAGTCGGGGGTGAAGTGGCACTGCTGGTAGCTGGCGAGGACGCCGTTGTCGAGGCGGGTGAGCATCATGCTGATGTCCTCCACGTCGATGACGGGGTTGAGGTCGCGCAGCGCCGAGGGCGGCCACACGCCGGTGTCGAACCAGTCCTGGACCCGTTCGGAGCCCTGCGGCGCGGTGCGGCGGTGGGGGTTGTCCCCGTAGACGCTGAGGTCGCCCAGCGCGGTGACGGTACGGGAGCAGCCGCCCGCCAGCCAGTGGATCGCGTCGAGGTCGTGGGCGCCCTTCTGGAGCAACAGCCCCCCGGTGCGGGCGCGTTCGGCGTGCCAGTCCTTGAAGTAGTAGTCGCCGCCGTGTCCGACGAAGTGCCGGCACCACACCGCGCGCACCGTGCCGATCGCACCGTCGTCGATCAGGCGCCGCATCCGTCGCAGGACGGGGAGGTGGCGCAGGTTGTGGCCGACGTAGAGGCGGGTGCGGGTGTCCGCCGCCGTCGTCAACATGCGGTCGCAGTCGGCGAGTTCGATCGCGAGGGGCTTCTCCACGAAGACCGCGACACCGGCCCCGAGGAAGAACAGCACGGGCGCGGTGTGCGTGTCGTCGGGAGTGAGCACGAACACCGCGTCGACGCCGTCCGCGAGCATGTCCTCGTACCGCTCGTGCACGTGGACACCGTCACCGAAGAGCTTGCGCGCGTCCTCGCGACCGCGTTCGGCGGGGTCGGCGCAGGAGACGACCCGTGCGGTGCCGGGCCGTCCGGCGAGCAGGGCGAGCGTGGCCCGCTGGCCCACTCCGACGACGCCGATGCGCAACTCACGTGTGAGGGACAGAAGTTGCGCAGCCTCCGGTGACTGCTCGGACTGGTCAGGCACGGCTCACACCCTCGGTCTCTTCGCCATGACGGTCGGCGGCCGGCGGTCCGGCCCGGTCCTGCCGCCGCCGCCTTCCGGAACGACCTTAGATACGCGGAACTGCCCGATCAATGGGTCTGGTGAGCAGTTGCGTGCATCAGTGTGTCGATCGGATAACGCGGTCACGGTCGGTGAACCCCGGCATCCACTGCGCCGCCGCGATCTGCCAGCAGAGGGCCGCCGCCAGCAGCCACAGGATCCAGGCACCGTCCAGGCCGTCCCCTGCGACACCCAGGGCGAGGGTGCCCGCCAGGCACGGGACACCCCACACGAGTGTCGCCCGCGGGTCCGCCCCCGTGGCCCCGGCGGCGACGAGACCCACGACGAAGTAGAGCGCCACGGCCCCGCACAGCAGCCACCGCGTCTCCGGGCCGGCCGCACCGTGCGGGTGTTCGTTGGCCAGGCCCATGCCGGCGGCGGCCACCGCGAGGGCTCCCGTCGTCAGGCAGTGCAGGGCCAGCGTGGCGCGGACGGTCGGCTCCCCGGGGCCCAGCTTGGGCACACCGCCGTAGCCGTGGAGGAGCGACATGGTCCACAGGGCGAAGAGGAGGACGAACGAGCCGAGCCAGGTGGCGACGAGGGGCCCGTCCCAGGCTTCGGCCGAGGCCGCCCTCGTGATCTGGATGACGCCCTCGCCGAGCACGATGATGACGTACAGGCCGAGCCGTTCGGTCAGGTGCGGCAGGTCGGGCCGGGCGGGTTCCAGGGCCGGCAGGGTGTGCCGGGGCGTCCCGTGCCGTCGCACCAGGCGCTCGACGCGTGCCTGCGCGCGCTGCATGAGGCGGTGTCCGGAGGCGGTCAGGATCACGAGCAGGTCGAAGGCGATTCCAGCGGCCCACAGCGCGTAGCGGGCGTAGCCCTCGAACCAGAAGGAGATCAGCCAGGGCAGGATGCCGACGCCGATCTGCGCGAGGGGCCAGTCCACGACGACCCGGCCGCGCGGCCACACCCAGCCCCCGAGCCAGCGCAGGAACACGTAGGCGACGATGAAGGCGTCGGCATGGCGGGTGAGGATGCCCGGCACCGCCGCGGCCATCACGCCCAGCCCGAGCATGGCCACCACCAGGCTGGGCGTCCAGTCGCTGCGGCTCTCGACGTTGCCGTACACGGTGAAGCAGACCCACGTGGTCCAGAAGGCCAGGTAGAGCAGCCCGAACAGGACCAGGCCCTCCCACGCCGACGTCCCGTCGAGCAGGTGGGAGAGCTGGATGATGCCCGCGACCACGACGAGGTCGAAGAAGAGTTCGCTCCACGACGCGTGACGCTCCCCCGCCGGACCTTCACCCGTACTCATGCTGGCCTCTCCCGGGGCTCGGCGCGATGCCGTCCAGTCGCGCACGAAATGCGGCTTTCACTGGATATCACGGCATTCCACCGCGCACCCGACCCGTCGGCGGGGCGGCGCGGTGGCGGCAGGAGAGGAGACCCGGCGGCGGGCACGCCGGGAGCCGCGGCCGGCGGCCGGGTGCCCGGGGCCCTCCGCCCTACAGGGGCCGACGGCCGGAGGGCGCCCCGTCCGGGTCGTCGGTGAGGGCGATGCCGACGGTGACGCGCTTGCCGACCGGCTCGCGGCGCACCTCGAAGCGCTGGGCGAGCTTCATGACGATCTCCAGGCCGTGCTGGCCCACCCGGCCGGTGTCCGCCGCGCGTGCCAGCGGCAGGTTCGGGTCGGTGTCCCAGACGGCGACCTCGATCAGCCCGCCGTCGACCCGCAGGTCCAGCAGCGCCGGGCCGGGGGCGTACTTGTAGGCGTTGGTCACCAGCTCGCTGACCACCAACTGGGTCACGTCCAGGGCGCGTTGCGACACCGGGAAGCCGTGCACGGACTGGAGTTCCGCAAGGAAGCCGGCCGCCCGGCGGCGGGCCCGGACGATGCGTCCGGTGTCGCCGTCGAGGGCCATCGTGGTCTGTATGTCGCGTGTGTCCGCCATGAGGCCGCCTTTGCCGGAGGCAACCGTGTCTGTCCGGACCGCCCGCTTTCCCCCGCTCATGAGCCCGCCTGTACCCGGCATTTCCCCGTGCACACACGACGCGGAAGGTGGACTGGCTCACACAACGAACCGGCATCGGCGGGGGCCATCGGTCCACGCGCTGGTCGCGGTGTGGAAGCATCGTCGGCATGACCGTGAAAAGCGTGGCAGACACCGGTGGCGCCGACGGGCGGGACCGGTTGACGATCACGGCCGGGGACTCGGACGGGATCGTCGTGCTCGCCCTCGTCGGCGAGATCGACTACGACAGCGGGGACCTCCTCCGTCATGCCCTGCGGGGTGCCGAGGTCCGGACGCCGCCGCGTGTCGTGATCGATCTGCGCGGGGTCACGTTCATGGACTCCAGCGGCATCAACATCCTCATCGCCGCCTATCGCGAACTCACTTACCTCGGCGGCTGGTTGCGCATGGCCGCGCTCGCCCCGGCCATCGAGCGCACGGTCCAGCTCGTCGGCGTCGACAGCGTCATCGACTGCTACCCGACCCTGGCAGAGGCACTCGCGGCCTGACGGCCCCGGGCCCGGACGGCACGGGAGGCCCCCGGGCGGACGGCGAGCCGACGCCCGACGCCCGACGCCCGACGCCCGACGCCCGACGCCCGACGCCCGACGCCCGACGGGAGTGTCCCGGCCGTCCCGGCACCGGTGTCAGGAACCCAGGGTGATCTCCCGTTCCGCGGTCAGGCCGCCCGACGTCACGGCAAGCCGGAGTGTGCCCGCCCGCACGGCGGTGAGAGTGCCCGTTCCGGTGTCCAGGACGGCCAGGGTGCGGCCGTCGCCCCGCGCCGCGCGGACCGCCGCGTTCACCGCCGGGCTCATCGCTCCCGACGCCGCTGTCCGGGCGTCCGTCCCGCCCGCGGACGCCGACCCGGCGGTGTCGCCGGACGAGGACGCGGCGACCACCTTCAGGCCGCCGCCGTGCCAGGTGACGGTCGCGGGAAAGCGCAGGGGGAACACGAGTCCGAACTCGCTGGTCGCACCGGTGGCCGAGACAGCGCCGCGCGCGCCGACGGCGATCCGGTCGGGGGCGGACAGTTCCACGGCGTCGATGAGGGGCCGGGACTCCGCACGCAGCCACTCGCGGGTCGCCGGACTCGGCAGGCCGGCGCGGATCCGGGCGGGACGCCGGTCGACGGCGACATGCATCCAGCCGAAGAACCCGCCCTGGTCGGGCGAGCTGTACGGGGTCTTCCCGACGGCCGGGGTGGTGACCTCCAGGACGCCGTCGACCCGGTTCACCGAGGCGGTGTGGGCGTGGCCGGTGAACAGGGCGACCGGCTTGCCGGACCGTTCGCGGAAGTCGGCCAGCCAGCTCTTGACGAGGTCGGCCTCCAGCCGGTCCGAGAGCTGGGAGGCGGCCGCGCCCGACGGGTCGACCAGCGGGTGGTGGAAGGACACGACCACCCCGGTGACGGACAAGTCCCGTGCCGCACGGTCGAGTTCGGCTCGCAGCAGCGGGACCTGGTCCCAGTCCGAGGTCCGCATGTCTCCGGTGTGCGAGTCGAGCAGGACGAACCGGGTGCCCTTGTGGTCGAAGATCTGCCGGTTGGGTCTGCCGGTGGCGGTGGTGAAGGCGTCGAGTCCGCCGGTGGCGGAGAGCCCGGCCTCGTGGTTGCCCGGCGTCCAGTACACCGGCAGGCCGGCCGGGACGTGGTCGCGCAGCAGCCCGTTGGCGAGTGCGAAGTCGGCGGGGTCGTCGTCGTCGACGAAGTCCCCGTTGATCAGCAGGAAGTCGGGGCGGGCGGCCACCGCCTGGTCGAGCGCCTTCGCCGCCTGCCGCCCGGAGAACGAGTCGAGCCCTGCCGCCGCGCTGACGTGCAGGTCGGAGAGGACGGCGAAGGTCCAGCGTCCCTCGGGCACGGTGCCCTGCTCGATGACGTAGGGGTCCGGCCGGGGCGGCGCGGCGGTGTCGGTCCCCTGGCCGACGAGGGCGTCGAGCAGGTCGAACTCCAGGGCGCCCGCGTTCTTGTTGGTCTGCGAGGTCTCGGCGAGGTAGACGCGGCGCAGGGTCAGCGGGGCCGAGTAGCCATTGGGGACGTCCGCGGTGACGCGTCGCCAGCCGGTCCAGTCGACGACGGTGGCGAAGGTGAACGGGACGTTGGTCGTGCCCTGGGAGTAGATCATGGCGCGCAGCCAGTGGCCCTGCCCGTCGCCGTTGACCCAGAGGGCCAGCTTGCGTGTCCCGGCGGGCAGGGGGATCTCCGGGCCGGCGACCGCGTACGCGGCGGAGGTGCCGGTCTGCCCGGTGAAGTCGTAGGTGAGGCGCAGTGCCCGGTTGTCGGTCGTGGCACCGGGCCGGCCGGGCGCGTCGACGAAGGCCACCGAGGCGGTGCCCTTCGCGGCGAGCGCGGTCCACGTCTCGCCGGCCTCGCCCGCCTCGAACCCCGCCAGTGCCTTGTCGACGAGGCCGACGGTGACGGGCAGGCTCGCGGTCACCCCCTGGACGGTGGCGACGACCGTGGTCGCCTTCCCGTCGGCCCCCGTGTCGCCGGTGACGGTGAGGCTGCCGTCCCGCTCCTTCACGACGGTGAGCACCGCGGAGTCGCTGTCGAGCGTGACGTCGCGGGCGGCGACGGGGGCGCCGAAGCCGTCGGCGTCGTACCCGACCAGGGACACCGAGGCGGAGGCGCCCGGCTCGATGGTGACGGCGCGTTCGACGAAGGCGAGCCGGTGCAGTGTGCCGACCACCCGCAGCGGACGGCTGCCGCCTGCTCTCCCGGACGCGGCGCGCAGCGTGCCGGTGCCCGGCCGCCCCGCGCGGAGCACCCCGTCGGCGACCTTGCCGAGCGAGGACGGTTCGGTGCTCCAGCGCACCGGGTGGCGGCCGATGGCCACCGGTGACCAGGTCTCGTCGAAGCCGGCCGCCGTCACGTCCAGGGTCAGCCCGGGGACGACCCGGTCGGCGCCGGGACGCACGTCGAGGCCGCGCAGCGCACCGGAGCCCGTCGCTCCGAACAGCCCGACGCCGTTGGGCACCGGGCGTTCCGCGCCGTCGGACGGAGTGTTGACGACGTCGACACCGGTGTCGCCCGCGTGCCGGGCGACGATCTCGGTGGAGCCGCCGCCGTCCAGCATCAGGGCGTCCCGTGCGCCGAGGCGGGACATCAGGGCGGCCATGTCGTCGTAGCCGAGGCCGCCGGAGAAGTTCGCCGAGCCGTCGACGGCGACGAGGAGCACGCGCCTGCCGTCGTCGAGCATGCCGATCGCCGTGCGCGGCTTCAGTTCGTCGTGAGAGGTGCTCGCGTCGAACTCGGTGAGCACACCGCCGCGGATGAGTACGGCGCCGCTGCCGAGCGCGGTGGCCAGGGGCACCGGCGCGTCGGTGCGCGGGCGGAAGGCGACCGACACGGCGTCCCCGACGACCGCCCGGCCGAGCGGTCCGGCGGAGGTGCCCTCGGCGACGACGATCACGCCGTCGTCGGGTACGGGGGTGGTGGTGACCGCGTCGCGGACGGCGGTGATCCGCCCGCCGGACACGACGAGTTCGGTCCACGGCCCCTTCCCGGCGACGAGTGTCCGGTTGCCCGGGCCCCACAACGGCGTGAAGACGGCGACGCCGTTGGCGTCCTGCACCGGGGAGTTGAGAGCGGCCAGCGGGTACGCGGTGCCCGCAACGGTGACCGTGCCGGCCAGGGCGAGGTCCGCGAGGCGGGCGATCCGGTCGACGCCGACGGCGGCGACCGTGCCGGTGGTGCCGGTGCCCTTGCGCAGCGCGGACCCACTGATCTCGGGGCCTTCGGCCGCGTACGTCTCGGTGATGTCGAAGTAGTCCCCGTTCACGGCCGCCACCGCGCCCTGCGCGTCGGACGCGGTGGTCAGCGCCCGCGCCTGGCTCACCTCTCCGGCGACGAGGCCGACGCCGACCCCGGCCCGGCCGAGATCGGCGTTGAGCACGTGCACCCGCAGCCACCCGGCCCGCCCGAACGTGTCGAACGAGGTCAGCACGATGCCGGGTGCGACCGGGCGGTCCACCCGGCCCACTTGAAGGGACTCTCCGTCGACGGTGGTGCGGTACCGGGGCACGTCGAAGGCGGGGAAGACGGCGCCGGCGCCGGCCGCTCCGCCGCGTACGGCCGTCTGCGTGCCGTTGCCCGTGGCGTGGGCGGGACCGGCGAGCGCTCCGGTCCCGGTCGCCCCCGCGAGCGCGGCGGCGAGCGCCCCGGCCAGCACCCCGCGCCGGGCGGGTCCGGGGGACGCGGCGCTGTCGGCCGCTCCGGTGCCGGGCTGTCGGGACACGATGCCCCCGGGCCCGTGCAGGCGCTGGGGATCCTCGGACGGGCGGGGCTCCTGGTCTACCTGAGGTTCCGTCATGTCCCGCACGCTAGGCGCTCGTCGGGACTCAGGGATGAACCCCGGGAGACGCGTGGGAGAGCCCCGGCCGGTCGGCGACGGAATCCGGCCGCCCTCCCACGGAGGCATCAACTCCCGCGCAAACCACAGTGGTTGGGGCGGACCGCGGGCGAGCGTCCTTGTTGATCCGGCGACATGTCGACGGTTTCGGTGTCACCCGCCCGGATCAAGCCCGCGGCGTACGGCGAACTGCGGTCCGGGGGCGCCTCCGCCCCCGGACGGCGGAACGGGACACGGACTGCCCCGGTCCGGCCTCGCCGTTCGGTCCGCCGCCGTCCGGCCCAACCGCTACCAGGTGACCGGGAGTTCCTGGAGACCGTAGATCACCGTGTCGAGCTTGAAGGGGACGCTGTCCAGGTCCGTCGCGAGACGCAGCCCGGGGATGCGGCGGAACAACGTCGGGTAGACGACCTGGAGTTCCATGCGGGCCAGCGGCTGGCCGAGGCAGTGGTGCGTGCCCATGCCGAACGCCTGGTGCCGGCGGGCGTCGCGGGTGAGGTCCAGACGGTCCGGCTCGTCGAAGACGGACGGGTCGCGGTTGGCCAGTTCGCTCAGCAGGATGACGCCGTCGCCCTCGCGGATGGTACGGCCCGCGATCTCGATGTCCGCCAGGGCGGTGCGCCGCCGTCCCAGGTGGACGATGCTCAGGTAGCGCAGCAACTCCTCCACCGCGGTGGCGACCACCCGGGGGTCGTCCGCGTCCCGGACGAGGGCGAGGTCGTCCGGGTTCTGGAGCAGCAGGAGCGTGCCCAGGCTGATCATGTTCGCGGTGGTCTCGTGGCCGCCGAGCAGCAGGAGGATGCCCATGGTGGCCGCGTCGCGCCTGCTGAGCCGCTCGTCCTGGATCTGCTTTCCGAGGCCCGAGAGCAGGTCGTCCCCGGGGTCGGCGATCTTGGCGTCGACGAGCCCTTCCAGGTAGCCGTGCAGATTCGCGTGAGCCTTCATCCGTTCCGGGCCGGTGGCGACGGAGGAGACGATGGTCCGGCTGTTGGTCTGGAAGAACTCGTGGTCCGCGTAGGGCACACCGAGCAGTTCGGAGATGACCAGGGAGGGGACGGGCAGGGCGAGGGACCGCACGAGGTCGGCAGGCTTGGGGCCGGCCAGGATGCCGGTGACGAAGTCGTCGACCATCCGCTGCACGGCGGGCCGGAGTGCCTCCACCCGCTTGACGGTGAAGGCACCGCTGACCATCCGGCGCAGCCGCGCGTGCTCGGGGTCGTCCATGCCGACGAATCCGAGGTCCAGCGCCTGGTGGGCACCCTTCGGCATCGGAACGGGGCTGGGAAAGCCGGGGTTGAAGAAGTCGGCGCTGAGGCGCGGGTCGTGGAGGAGCGTCTTCTGCTCGGCGTGCCCGGTGACCGCCCAGGGGGTGCGGCCGTCCCAGGCCCTGACCTGGGTGACCGGCCCCCGCTCGGCGAGGTCGAGCATGCGGGGAGAGAGCCCGAAGGGGCAGCCGGCGGCACGGGGGTGGGGGAACTCCGGTATGTCGGAGGGGAGTTCGGCTGCTGGGGTGGTGGTCATCGCGATCTCCTGGTCGGGTGGATCACAGTCGGTCGGGTCACGGCCGGTGGGGCGGGGGTCCCGCTCAAGGGGTCTCCGTCAGCTCTCCGTCAGCTCTATCGCGGCGGTCGGGCAGACGTCCGCGGCCTCGCGGACCGCGTCGTGCCGCTCGGCGACGGGTTCCGGATCGAGCAGTACGACGATGCCGTCCTCGTCGCGCTGGTCGAACACCTCGGGTGCGATCAGCACGCACTGACCGGATCCGCAGCACCTGACCTCGTCCACGATCACCTTCATCGGGTCTCACTCCTCGTCGTCCACGTCGTCCACGTCGTCCACGTCGTTCGGTCTGTTCCAGCGCGTCGGCGAGCGGGGCTCATGCCCGGCGCGGGTGTGCGTGATCAACAGGCTTGCCGCTTCGCAGCGTTGGGCGCGCACGGCGGACGGCCCGCCGGGGAGGGGCGGCCTGGGTCCGGGGCGCGCCGCGCGGGCCGGTCGTTCCGGGCCGTCGGCGTGCCGTCGCGGAGGGAGTGAGGCACAGGGGCGGCTCGCGTTCTCGCACGGTCGTCACGCAGGTCTCCCGGGAGGGCGGTCGAAGCGCACTGCCGCGGTCCACTCAAGTGAGAACAGGCGCCTCAATCAACCCCGCAGACACAGAATTCCCGCGGTGCCCACCGCGCCCAGGCCACCCAACGGGACATCAACACCCTTATCGACAGGGCGACTTGAGAGGCCGCCCCGGACGCACGGTGTCAGGGACGGATCCGCACGCGCCACGTCCGCGGCGTCTCCGCGCCGGGTGCCGACGGGTCGCGGTCCGCGGCGGGTTCCTCCGTGCCGCCGAACTCCCAGCGGGTGACGACCTTTCCGTCCGGCTCCTGCCGTTCGACGCGGAAGACGGGACGGCTCAGCACGTCCTCGAACCAGTCGGCACACCGCTGCGCGAGGGCGTCGATCGTGCCCGCGAGCCGGAACCAGTCGCGCCCGGGAGCCTCGCACACGTTGAGGAGATCGTCCACGGTGCGCCCTGCCACCACGTGGGTTCCGTAGAAGTGGACGGCCCAGTGTCCGAGGACCAGCCCGAGACCCCTGGTGTCCAGGAGCGCGACGTGGACGAGGAGCGACGACTCGTCCTCCGGCCGTGTGACCTCGCTGGGCGCCCAGGGCACTCGCCAGGCCGCGGCCCGGTCGCGCAGCGCCGAGAGAAAGGCCAGCTCGGCCGTCGTGAACTCCCAGACGTCCTCGTCGTCGCCGGTCGCGGCCTCCGGCTCGAACCAGTCGCTCACGCCCGCCGCCACCGGGTCGTCCCGGACCGCTCTCGCACGTCTCAGCGCAGCCCGTGGACGTACTGGGCGATGCGGATGGTCGCGTCGAGGTCGATCACCGCGTGCTCCGCGGAGTACGCGGTGACCGCCAGGGCGGCGGCCAGCATCAGCCACGCCGGCACGGACGAACGGGTCGGGCGGCCCTCGTGGTCCTCTCCCGGTCCGGCCAGCAGGGCCGCCACGCGGCGCGGGACCGGGCCGCTCGTGACGCCGAGTGCCGTCCCCGGGCGCGGCGCGGGTCCCTCGAACGCCTTGGCGACGAGGGCTGCCCGTCCCACCGCACGGGCGGCCAGCCGCCGGTCGCCCACCGCGTCGGCCGCGCTCTCGTCCGCCCACCGCTCCAGTGCGTACACCAGGGGCTCGTGGAGACCGCGCAGGCCCGGATGCAGGATCTGCATCAGCCGCGACAGGCGCAGGAAGAGATGGTGACGGCCGGTGAGGTGGGCGCGCTCGTGGGCGAACAGGGCCTCCCGCTCGGCCGGTTGGAGCGCCCGGAGCATTCCCGAACTGACCACGATGCGGTGCCGCTCGCGCCGTCCGCCCGGGAGTGCGTACGCGTAGGGGTGTTCGTCCGGCCGCACGGCCAGTTCCCCGGTGACCGGGCCGGCCTCCGCGCGCGCTGTCCGCACCTCCCTGGTCTGCCGCGCCGCGACCCACACCAGGCGTGCCGTGCCCGCCACCAGCAGCGGGGTCGCGACCCAGCCGACGGGGACGGTGAGCCACGCGTAGCCGTTCAGCCACGATGCCGGCAGGCCGGCCAGCGAGGCCATGGGGCCGAACTGGAGCACCCCGCTGGCGACGACGACCAGCAGGGTCACCGTGCTGCACAGCGCGAGCGTCACCCCGCCGGCGAGCAGCAGGCACGCCGCCGTGCGGGGTGCCAGTCGCGGCGCGACGCGCCGGGCGACCGGGACCGCGAGCAGCGGGACGAGGAAGGGCAGCCAGACGGCGAGGATCATGAGCGGCTCTCCGGGTGCGGCTCGCGGCGCGGGCCCTGGCCCGGGTCCGGGGCGTCGTGCGGGCCGGGCCGGTCGGCGCCCTCCCCCTGCTCGTCGGCTCGGTCGAGCAGTTCGCGCAGCAGCCGCTCGTCCTCGGCGCCCAGGGCGGAGATGAAGTGGGCGAGGACACTGCCGCGGTCCTGCTCGCTGTCGAGTTCCGCGTGCATCCGGCGCGCGGTCAGGCCGGCGGGACCGGCAGTGGGAGCGTAGGCGAATCCGCGGCCCGAGCGGCGCCGGGAGACGGCACCCTTCTGCTGAAGCCGGGTGAGGATCGTGGTGACCGTGGTGCGGGCGAGCCCGGAGTCGAGGGCGGCGCGGACCTCGTGCGCCGACAGCGCGCGGTCGGCCGCCCACAGCACGGCCAGCACACTGGCCTCCAGATCGCCGGCGGGTCGCCGCCCGCCGTTCTCCTCAGTCACTGGTCACCGCTCCACCGTCGCGATCGCATGTCCACCGTAGATTCAGGCGCAGACTACAAGGCCGGAACTCCCAGGTCACTGCCGCCCGGCGCCGGGAGGGGCCGCACCGTCCGGCAGGCCCGGCGAGGGCCGCGGACCGGGCGGCGCTCAGACCAGCCCCGCCTCGGTGAAGAGCTGCTTGCCCCACCAGTCTCCGGGGCCCGACAGACCCGGCGGAACCGCGAAGAGAGCGCTGCCCGTGTGCCGGATGTACTCGTTCAGGGCGTCGTGGGTGCCCAGCCGCCGCTGGATGGGGACGAACTGGCGGCGCGGGTCCTTCTGGTACGCCAGGAAGAACAGGCCCGCGTCGAGCAGCCCCGTGGTGGCGTCGATGCCGTCGGTGTAGGAGTAGCCGCGCCGGAGGATCTTCTGGCCGTGGTTGCTCTCGGGAGCCGCGAGGCGGATGTGCGCGTTCGCGGGGACGACGGGCTCGCCGCCGGACGTGGCCGTCAGGTCCGGGGTGTCGAACTCGTGCTTGCCCGTGAGCGGCGCCCCGGAGGTCTTGTAGCGGCCGAAGGTGCTCTCCTGGTCGGAGAGGGCGGAGGTGTCCCAGGACTCGATCAGCATCCGGATCCGGCGGGCGACCAGGTAACTGCCGTCCCGCATCCACTTCTTGTCGGTCTCGGCGCCGACCCAGACGTAGTCGTCCATCGTGGCGGTCTCCTGCGCCTTGACGTTCCGGGTGCCGTCCTTGAAGCCGAACAGGTTCCGTTCCGTGGTCTGGGCGGTGGAGGTGGACGAGGTCCGCCCGAATCCGAGCTGGGACCACTTCATGACCGCCGTGCCGCGCGCCAGGCGGGCGAAGTTGCGGATCACGTGGAAGGCCACGGTCGGGTCGTCGGCGCAGGCCTGCACGCAGATGTCCCCGCCGCTGCGCTCCGGCTGGAGGGACCCGTCACCGGGCAGGTCGGGCAGCTCCGCCAGTGCGGCGGGCCGGTACTTCGCGAGGCCGAACCGGCCGTCGAAGAGGGAGGGTCCGAACCCCACGGTCACCGTGAGTCCGGCGGCTCCCAGCCCCGTCGCCTCGCCGGTGTCGACCGGCGGCGCGGACGGCGTGCGTTCCACCGCCCCGATCGCCAGCCCCTTGGTCATCTGGGCGGCGGCCGCCGCCCAGGTCCCCAGCATCACCGCGAGAGCCTGCGGGTCGGTGACGCTCACGTCGAAGGCCGCGAAGGCGAGACGGTCCTGGCTGGGTGTGGCGATGCCGGCCTGCCGCGCGCCGTAGAACGCCACCCGGTCGTCCGCCGCGGCGGCCGGTTTCGCCGCGGACGGGGCGCTGTCGCGGCCCACCGCGTACCCGCCCGCCGCGACGGCCGCGGCACCGGCCGCGGCGAGGCCGCCGCCGAGCAGTCGCCGCCGTGACGCGTGCCGCGCCGGGTCGGGGTGGCTCCTGCCGTCGGACGCGTCGAGCACCTCGGGTGCCGTCCCGGTGGGTTCCGCCCCCGCGCCGGTCTCGGCGTCCGGAGCGGGAACGAGGCCGTCGGCCGGTTCGCGGTCCGCGCCGTGGGAAGCGCCGCCGGTCTCGCTCATGGTCCTACTCCTGGGTGCGGTACGGGTGTTGCCGGTTCGGATCGGGCGCCTGCGGTGCGGCGCCTCCGTGTTCCCGGACCGTCGGCGGGTCCGGGAACACGGGGTGGGTCGGTCAGTTGTCGGGTCGGTCAGTTGTCGGCGACCTTGCTGGCCACCTGGGACAGCGGCTCCTGGACGGCCTTGACCGCGGCGGCCAGCTTCTGCTTGTCCGCCGACGAGAGCGACGAGTAGAAGACGAACCCGGAGGCGTTGTCCTCGGTCCGGTAGGTGGCCACCAGCTTGTCCAGCGCGGTGAACGCGGTGGAGATCTTGGAGGTCAGCGTCGGGTCGATCTTCGTCAGCGCCGGCTGGAGGTCGGCGAAGGCCTGCTCCGCGCCCTCGTCGTTGTTCTGGAAGTCCAGCATGTCGATGTGGGAGTAGCGCTCCTCCTCACCCGTGATCTTCGAGCCGGCGACCTCGTCCAGCAGGCCCTGGGCACCGTTGGCCAGCTCGAAGGGCTTGTAGGTCAGGCCGGTGGTCAGCGACTGGAGCTTCTTGACGTTGGTCACGAGTCCGTCGCCCAGCTTCGACAGGCCCTTGAGGGACTTGTCCTTGAACAGGCCCTTCTCGATGGGGTGGAAACCGGTCCACTGGGCCGCCGGGACGTCGCCGGCGCGGGCGTCGATGTTGGCGTCGAGGTTGTTCTTGCCCACGGTGAAGGACTCCGCGACGGGCTCGATCTTCTCGTAGTACGGACGGGCCTTCATGTACGCCTTCTGCGCGGCGGCGAGGTCCGTGCCCTTCAGCGCGGTGTCCAGCGCGGTGGCGGTGGTGACCAGGTAGCCGACCTGGGTGCTGACGTAGGAGGCGTACTCCTTGGTGCCCTCGGCGAGCAGCGCGCTCTGCGAGGAGCCGGCGGTGGAGTCGGAGGTGCCGGTCACCTTGATCGGCGTGTTCTCCTTCGCGGCACCCGGGCAGTACAGGCTGTAGTCGCCGGAGTCGACGTTCACGGAGAAGGTGCCGGAGAAGCCCGGGGGCAGGTTCTCCTTCTCGCCCACGATGCGCTGGCCGCTGACGAGTTCGACCTCGCTGATGCCCGTGGCGTCCTTGTTCGTGATCTTGAACGTGACCGCGCCGGCCTTGAAGCTGTCGTGGTCGACGGTGCACCCGTCGGCCGCGGTGACCGTCACCGCGGCGGTGCGGCTGTCCGTCGCGGCGGCGGACGCCGACGCGGTGGTCTTGGCGTCGGAACCGGAGGAGGAATCGTCGGAGGACCCGCACGCGGTGAGCCCGCCGAGGGCGAGCACCGTCACCGAGGCACTCGCGGTGACGAAGAGGCGGCGGGAGCCGACCGGTCGAGCGTTCAAGACGAACTCCTTCTGTAGGTGCGATCGCACGCTGGGTTGTTCGGGTGGCACGAAGCCTGTTCGGGCGAAGACGGACGGGAGCGGGGCGGGGCGGACCGGGTGCGGCGGGGCCCGCCGGTCAGACCCGCCGGCCGGGGGTGAGGGGGCCGCGCGCGTCGGCCGGGGCGGGGACCGGGGCCTCGGGACGGTCGCGGTCGAGCCGCCGGGCGCGCAGTGCGGTGACGCAGGTGGCGGCGAGGAGGGCCAGGGCGCCGACTCCGCAGAACCAGGCCCATCCGGTGAGCCGGGAGTTGTCGCGCGCCGCGCGCGCGTCGTGGCGGGCGGCCTCGGTGGCGGCGCGTGCGGTCGGCGCCGGCATCGTCCATGTGCCGCGTGCGGCAGGCGAGTCGAGGACGACCGAGCCGACCCGGGTTCCGGTGAGGGTGGCCCTGACGGTCTCCGTCCAGCGCAGGTCGACCACCCGTCCGGTCGCGGGGTCGGTCCAGACCTGGAGCAGGTCGGCGTCGGTCCAGGTGACGGCGGTCGTGTCGCTGGTGGACACCGAGGCGGGCACGACACCCAGGGGCAGCCGTCCGCCGTTGAGGGCGGCGGCCTGCGCCCATGTCATCCGCGCCGGCCTGTCCTTGGCACCCTCGCCGGGACGGGTCGCCGTCCAGCGCACGGCGTTCAGTCCGCCGTGCCGTTCCTCCCCGCCGCGCCGCAGCGCGATCCGCGTGGTGGCCCCGGCGGTGCCGGACCCGTCGGCGGGGCTGCGGAGTTGGGTGAGTACGGCGTTCCCGTCCGTCAGCCGGGCGCTGAAACCGTCGGCGCGGGTGAGCGGCGCGGAGGCCGGGGCGGCGGGGGCGACGGCCGCCAGGCAGACGGCGGTGACGGCCGCGGCGGCGGCGCACGCCCCCAGCAGCCGGGCGAGGTTGCGCCGGGACAGGCCGCGCTTCGGCGGCCAGGCCACGTAGAGGCCGACGGGCAGCAGGTAGACGAGCCAGCCGACGACTTCGGCGACCACGGGGTAGGGCTGGATGCCGAGCATGCCGGTGAGCAGCGCGGACCGGACCGAGCCGGGCTTGACCAGCCAGGACAGGTCGACGGTGCGCGCCTGCGCCACTTCCAGCCAGCCCGCCTCGTGCGCGGTGTGCAGGGCGTTGACGACGAGGCCGGCCGCGACGAGGACCAGGACGAGCCCGGTCACCCGGAAGAACTTGGAGAGGTTGAGCCGGACCCCACCGCGGTAGATCGCGTAGCCCAGGACCAGTGCGACCGCGATGCCGGAGACCGCTCCCCCGGCGGCCGCGGCGCGGTTGGCGGTCTCGTTGAAGGCGGCCAGCAGGAAGACCACGGTCTCGAAGCCCTCGCGGACCACGGCCAGGAAGGCCATGACGACCATCGCCCTGCCGGTGCCGCCGTCACCGATCGCGTCGGCGGCCATGCCCTCCAACTGCCCCTTGAGGTCCCGGGAGTGGCGCCGCATCCAGACGACCATGTAGGTGACCATGCCGACGGCGAGGACACCGATGACCGTCTCCAGCCCCTCCTGCTGCCGCTGCGGCAGGTTGGAGGACAGGACCTCCAGGGCGACGCCGACCCCGACGCACAGCAGGACGGCGACGCCGACGCCGGCCCACATCCACCGCAGCAGGTCACGACGGCCCTGGCGGCCGAGGAACGCGGCGATGATGCCGACGATCAGCGCGGCCTCCAGGGCCTCGCGCAGGCCGATCACGAACGTGGGCAGCATCAGGACTCCGAAGGGACATGGTGAACTCCGGTCGCGGGAGGGCACGTCGAACGCACCGCTCCGTCACCGGCGACGAGCAGGGGCAACCAATGGGGACACGGACAGGACGGCACGGCGCGGCCCACGGGACGAGGACCTGACCGAGCCGGGCACCGGATCCGACGGCGCCCACGTAGTGTCTACATGGTTGTAGCCCATAAAGGCAAGGCTTGCCTAATCTGAGGCGGCCTCAAGGTGCCGCCGCGCAGGGGGCGCCGGGCGGAGCGGACACGCCGGCCCGCCCCGGACCCGCGGGCGCGGGCGACGCGGACGGGGCCGCGAGAGCTCAGCCGGCCTCCGGCCCGGCAGGGTCGGCGGGCCCGTTCAGCAGCTCGCCGGCCGCGCGGTACACCTTCGCCAGGGACTCCAGGAGCGCCTGGCGCTCCCCGTCGGTGAGCCCGGCGGTGACCGCCTCCTCGATCAACCGCCGCTCCGCCTCGACCGGTTGCCGCAGCGCGCGTCCGGCATCGGTGAGCCAGAGCCGGACGAGCCGGTTGTCCCGGTCGTCGCGGCGGCGGACGAGCAGTCCCGCCGCGGTCATGCGGTCGGCCATCTTGACGACGGTGGGCGTCGTGACGTTCAGCGCGGCGGCGATCTCGCCGGGCGTGCCACCGTCCCGCTCCCACAGCTCGGCGAGCAGATGGTTCTGCCCGACATGCAGTCCGTGCCGCCGCATCGCCGCGTCGGAGAGGGCGCGGAGCACCTTGGACGTCTTGCCGTGCAGGTCCAGGAACTCTGACATCTCGGCCTTCCGGTGGCACACGGCGATGGCCGGCGACAGCCACGTCCGCATCGATTGACGGCTAATCGTTCACCGGCTAACGTTCCCCCGATTTCGTTAGCCGGCAAACGACTTGAGGAGCCCAGATGATACTGGTCACCGGAGCCACCGGAAACATCGGCCGTGAACTCACCCGCGAACTCGCCGCGACGGACGCGGAGTTACGCCTGCTCGTCCGCGACCCCGCCCGCGCCGCCGCACTGCCCGAGCGGGCCGAGCGCGTCGTCGGCGACCTGGACGAACCCGCGACGCTGACCGCCGCCTTCACGGGCGTGGACGCCCTCTTCCTCCTCACCCAGGGCATCGGCACGGACCGGACCAGCGCCGCCGTCACGGCGGCCGAGGCCGCGGGCGTGCGGCACATCGTGCACCTGTCCTCCCTCCACGTCACTCTCGACCCGATCCCGGCGATGGGCCGCTGGCACCACGAGCGCGAGAGGATCGTGCGCGCGTCCGGCATCCCCGCCACGTTCCTGCGCCCCGGCGGCTTCATGACCAACGCCCTCGACTGGCTGCCCACCCTCCGCGAGGGGAACTACGTGCTCGACCCCGTCGGCCCCGGCCGGTACGCGCCCGTCGACCCCGCCGACATCGCCGCGGTCGCCGCCCTCGCCCTGACCCGGGACGGCCACCGGGGCAAGGCGTACAGCCTCACCGGCGGCGAACTGTTCACGGTCGCCGAACAGGTCCGGGTCATCTCGGAGACGGTGGGCCGGGACATCGAGGTCCGGGAGGTGACCACCGCGGCCGAGGCCGTGCGCTTCCGCTTCCCCGGCGGGGCACCGCGGGCCCTCGCGGACGCCGTGACGGAGGGCTTCCACCTCATGCGCGCCGACACCGCCGGAATCCGCACGGACACCGTCGAGTTGCTGCTCGGCCGCGGGCCGCGGACGTTCGCCGACTGGTGCGAGCGTCACGCCGACGCCTTCCGGCCCTCCGGAGATCCCAACGAGCTTTCCTGATATGAGAGTTGACTCTCACGGTTCATGAGAGAACACTCTCACGCCATGGAGCGAGACAGGCATGGGAACCGACTGGGCGACATCGAGATAACCGACCCGAAGGCCATGCGGGCGCTGGCCCATCCCGTACGGCTCGCGATCCTCGAACGTCTGCAACGGCACGGGCCGGCGACGGCCACCCAGCTCTCGCCGGACGTCGGGGCCACCCCGTCCGTGACGAGCTGGCACCTGCGCCACCTGGCGGGCTTCGGGCTGGTCCGCGACGCCGAACGCGGCGAGGACCGCAGGGAACGCCGGTGGGAGGCGGTGGCACGCGGGTTCCGGCTCGACATGCCGCAGGACGGGGAGGGCATGTCGGCGGCGCGCGCGCTGTCCCGGCAGATGTTCGCCCGCACGGCCGGCGTTCCGCAGCGGTGGGAGACCGAGACGGAACCCGAACTGAGCCCCGAATGGCGCAGGTTGGCAGGTGTGGCCAACACGGGAGTGGTGGTGACGGCGGACGAACTCGCCGCCATCGAGGACGCCTTCGAGCGTGTCATCGCCCCCTTTGTGACACGCGATCCGAGCGACCGGCCGAGCGACGCCCGCACGGTGCGGCTCCTGCGCTACTACCTCCCGGAGGGCGAGGGCCGACAGCCGGGCGGGACCGCATGAGGACGAAACGGGCGGCCCTGCACAGGGACAGGCCGTTCGCGCTCTTCTGGGCGGGGCAGACGGTGTCGCAGTTCGGCGACCGGATCTCCGAACTGGCACTCCCCCTGATCGCCGTCACGGCGCTGCACGCCTCGGCCAACGAGGTCGCCTGGCTGACCGCGCTCGTCTGGGCCCCGAACCTTCTCGCCGTCCTGCTGGGCGCGTGGGTCGACCAACACGCCCGCAAGCGACGCCTGATGATCGCCGCCGACCTGGTCCGCGCCTGCGTCCTGCTCACGCTGCCCGTCGCCTTCCTCGTGGGCAGGGTCACCCTCGGGCACCTCTACGCGGCGGCGCTGCTCACCGGCGTCGCGGGAGTGGTCTTCAACACCGCCTACCCGTCCTTCTTCGCCCACGTGGTGCCCCGCTCGTCGTACGTCGACGCGAACAGCAGGCTCAGCGCCAGCCGTTCCGTCTCCTTCGTCGCCGGACCCGCACTCGGCGGTGCCCTGGTCCAGGCGTTCACGGCGCCGGTCGCCGTGGCCGCGGACGCCCTGTCCTTTCTGGTCTCCGCCCTTCTGCTGGGGCCAATTCGCGTGCAGGAGACCCCGGTTGGCACCGGTACGACGGAACGGACCTCCCTGCCGCGCCGCGCCCGGGAAGGGTTGACGTTCGTGATCCGTCATCCCGTACTCCGTGCGAGTCTCGGCTGCGCGACAACCGTCAACTTCTTCACGTTCGTCGCGGGCACGGGTCTTGTCGTCCTGTTCGCCGACCGGGAGTTGGGCCTTTCGGTCGGCACGATCGGGCTGGCGCTGGGGATCGGATCGGCCGGTGCGCTGCTGGGTGCCGTTCTCGCCCCGGTCGTCTCGCGCCGGATCGGCATGGGGCCGAGCATCGTGATCGGCGCGGTGCTGTTCCCGGCGCCCCTCGCCCTCCTCGCGGCGGCGAGCGGCCCGGCGTGGGCCCGCGCCGGGACCCTGGGCGCCGCGGAGTTCTTCACAGGGGTCGGCGTCATGCTCTTCGACGTCAACCTCAACTCCCTTCAGACCGCGGTGATCCCGGACGGCATGCGCAGCAGGGTGGCCGGCGCCTACAGCACGGTGAACTACGGGGTACGCCCCCTGGGCGCCGTCGCCGGAGGGGCACTTGCCACGGCTCTGGGCCTGCGGGCGACCCTGGTCACGGCCGCCGTCGGCGGGATCCTGTCCGCGCTGTGGCTCCTCCCCTCCCCCATACCGCGCATCCGCACCCTGGCTTCGGACGACCCGAGCGGGACCGGCAGCGGCAGCGGCAGCGGCAGCGAGTCGAACGACCGTCCGGTACCTGGTTGATGCGGGCGGGCGGGAACGGCAGCCTGTTCGCCCTCGACGCCCGCCCGCGCCCGGCCCCGGCACGGATCAGGGACGGTCCAGGCCCCACGTCTGCAGGGCGAAGGGCCGCCCCTTCTCCACCCCCTCGATCAGCGGGACGTCGAGCAGGCGGAAGCCCGACTTCGTGGCCACGGCGACACTGGCCGCGTTCTCGGCCTCCAGCTCCAGGATCACCCTGTCGACGCCCAGTTCCTCGAAGGCGTACGCGGCCATCACCCGCACCGCCCGCACGGCGAGGCCCTGGCCCCGGTGCGCCGGGCCGACCGCGTAGCCGAGTTCCGTGCCCTCGGGCGCACGCCGCAGCATCACCTCGCCGAGCGGCGCGCGGCCGTCGACGGTGATGGCGAGCAGGATCCCCGTTCCCTCGGCGCGCAACTGCCGGGCCTTCTCCAGCCGGGCCCGGGCGGCGGCCTCGTCGAAGGGCGAGACGATCGGCGTCCAGTGGGCGATGTCGGGGTTGTCGAACAGGGCCGGCATCGCGACCCGGTCGTCCTCGGTCCAGTCCCGGAGGACGAGCCCCTCTCCCCGGAGTTCGATCCGTTCGGGAAAGGGCAACGCGGTGCTGCTCATGACGGGGTGCCTCCCTGGCCTGTTCAGGACGAGGAAGGATATCCGGGAGGGCCGCCCCTCCGTCCGCCCGGAGGTCCGGGCGGACGCCCCGGTCACGGTGCCGAGGGACCGAACGGGCCGTCCAGCGCCGCCCATTGGAGGAGCATGATGGTCTTGCCGTCGGTGATGCGTCCGTCGCGGGTCATGGCGAGGGCCTCCGCGAAGGGGAGTTCGAGGACCTCGATGTCCTCGCCCTCCTCCTCCAGCCCTCCGCCGGCCCCGGTCCGGTCGGCCGGGGTGTAGGGGGCCGCGAAGAAGTGGAGGCGTTCGGTGACCGACCCGGGGCTCATGTAGGCGTCGAGGATGTGGGTGAGGGGACCCAGGGCGACCCCGAGTTCCTCCGCGCTCTCCCGCCGGACGGCCTCGACCGGGTCGTCCGCGTCGAGCAGTCCCGCCGCCGCTTCGACGAGCATGCCGTCGGGGTGGTCGTTGACGTAGGCCGGGTAGCGGAACTGGCGGGTGAGCAGGACACGGCCGCGGTCCGTGTCGTAGGGCAGGACAACCGCGCCGTTGCCGCGGTCGTAGGTCTCGCGTTGCAGCGTCTCCCAACGCCCGTCCCGACGGCGGTGGTCGAAGGTGGTGCGGCGCAGCACGTGCCAGCCCCGGGAGGTGAGTTCGACGTCGCGGACCACGACGTCGGGGTTACGGTCCAGATCGAGCCCGGTGCGGTCGAGGCCCGTTCGGCCACGGTGGTCGGGGACGTCGACGCCGGGGACGCCCGTGTGGGCGGTGTTCCCGTCGGGAGCCTCGGCGGCGAGGTGGCTGGTCACGCGGTCTCCTGCGGGATGCGGCGGGGCAGCTCGGCCACGTCGTGGAAGACGGGCAGGCCGCGGCGGCGGGCGGTGGCGACGTCCTGGTCCGCCCCGACGGACTCGCCGGGCAGACGCAGCACCGCGTCGCAGTGGGCGAGCAGGCGGTCGGCGGCCGGGTAGAGCACCTGTTCGGCAAGGGGGTCGGTGGGGCCGGCCCCGGCGGAGCGCAGGACGGGCAGGGCGATCCACTCGCCGATCACCGGGAGGTGACCGGCGGAGAAGACGGGCCAGGCGGCGGCTTCGAGGCGGGCGAGGTTGGCGGCCATCGCGTCCGGGTCGCCGTCCGTACCGGATCGGAAGGGGCCGGCGATGAGGACGAGCAGGGGCTTGTGCGGGGATTGATCGGTCATGAGGCGCTACGATACATGCAGAACCGTGCAAGAACAGGAGAGAGTGTGAATGCTGGCTGCTGAACGACGTGACCATCTGATCGGCCTGCTCGCCCGCGAGGGCAAGATCGTCGCCAAGGACGTCGCCGCCGAACTCGGGATTTCCGAGGACAGCGTGCGGCGTGACCTGCGCGATCTCGCCGCCGAGGGCCTGTGCCAGCGCGTGTACGGCGGAGCGCTGCCCGTCTCCCCGGCCGTCGTGGACTACGCCGCGCGGCGGGACGTGGCACCCGACGGCAAGCGGAAGGTCGCGGCGACGGCCGCCCGGCTGGTGCGACCGGGGGGCGCGGTGATCCTCGACGGCGGAACGACCGCCCTCGCCGTCGCCCGCGCCCTGCCGCACGACCTCGCCTGCACCGTGATCACCCACAGCCCCACGATCGCCGCGGCACTCCTGGACCATCCGCGCGCGGAACTCTTCCTGCTCGGCGGCCGCGTCTTCAAGCACTCGGCGGTCACGTGCGGCGCGGCGGCCGTCGAGGCGGCGCAGAACGTCTCCGCGGACCTGTGTCTGCTGGGCGTCACCGGTGTGCACCCGGAGGCCGGGCTGACCACAGGCGACGCGGAGGAGGCCGCGATGAAGCGCGCCCTCGCGGCGCGGGCGGCGGACACCTACGTCCTCGCGTCGTCCGAGAAGCTCGGCACGGCCTCGCGGTTCCGCGTCCTGCCCTGGGAGAAGGTCAGCGGCCTCGTCACGGACGCCGATCCGCTCCATCCGCTCGTGGAGCAGATCGCGGCGCTCGGAGTGGAGGTCCTGGCCGCCGGCTGAGCACCGCGGGGCGCCCCCTCCGCCCCGCCGACGAGGGCGGGACCGGCCGTCTCGGAACCGAATCCGAACAGTCGGTCGGTCCACCCCCGTTAAAGCGAAGTCCATGGGTACTCGTGCTGTCCTTGCGGATACCGTTCGTGCAGCACGCACGGAACGGACGAGGGGCGGCCGACAGAGCCGTGGCCGGGACGTGCCAGGGCGGAGAAACGATGGAACTGCAACTGAGCGAGGTCTACGACGGAAGCCCTTCCTGCATCAGAGCCGCCCGTCGCACGGTGAAGGCGTTCCTCGCACGGGTCGGCACCGAGCATCTCGCCCTGATCCCCGGTGACACCGTCGGGTGCGCGCAGCTCGTCGTCAGTGAACTGGTCACCAACGCCGTGCGTCACGCCGGAGGCGAATGCGGCCTCGAACTCGCCTTCGCCGAGGGCGTGGTGGAGATCGTGGTGTGGGACGCGTCCCCCGAGCGGGGCACCGTACGGCCGCCGCGCCCGGACCGCGTCGGCGGGCACGGCCTGGAGATCGTGCACGCCATCTGCGGCACGTCGGAGGTGACCCCGCGCCGGCACGGCAAGCAGGTCCGCGTCCGGCTGCCCGAGCTTCTCGCGGCATAGGGCGGAGGGCCGGTCCGCCGGCGCCCGGGCCCCAGGACGCCGCCGCCCCGAAGGCGCGCCGCCCCGGGGGCGGTGCCCGAACCCCCTGTGTAGGCTGGCGGAAGCCGAGCTCATTCTGGGCGGCGGCTGTTCGCGGGGCTGGAAGCGGTGACTGGTGGGCATGAGCGCGATCTTGGCCCGCATCCTGCGCGACCTGCCGTCCGGCGGTGGGACCGGGCTCCTGGGCGGTGATCCCGCGCGCTGCGCCGAGGTGCTCGGCGTCGACGGAGTCGCCGTCGCCCTCGGTGCCGACGACTCGCTGACCGAGCTGGTGTGGTCCACCCCGGGCCGCAGCGCCGCTCTGGAGGACGCGCAGTTCACGCTCGGCGAGGGCCCCGGGCTCGACGCCTACCGCCACCGTTCCCTCGTGGCGCTCCCCGACCTGGCGAGGACCGGCTCCCAGCGCTGGCCCGCCTTCCTGCCCGAGGCGGAGAGACTCGGCGCGGGGGCCCTGTTCTGCTTCCCCCTGCACCTCGGCGCCGTCGCACTGGGCGTCCTCACCGGCCAGCGCACCGTGCCGGGCCCCATGAGCGCGGCGCAGATGAACGACGCGCTCGTCCTGGCGGCCGCCGTCACCGCGACGCTGATCCTCCACAGCGGACGGCGCGAGTCGTTCGCCCAGGCGGCGCCGCACACCGAACTCCACCGGGCCGCCGTGCACCAGGCCGCCGGCATCGTCAGCGTGCAGGCAGGTGTGCCGCTCACCGAGGCCATGGCACTCCTGCGCGCACATGCCTACCGATCCGACGTACCTCTGCTCGCCACCGCCGAGAAGGTGGTGGCCCGACGACTCCACTTCCGGGACAATCGAGACGGGACGGCCGACCCGTCCGGAAACAAGGATTGATGACAATGACGAGTCAGCAACGGGTGTTGGACATCCTGGTGGAGGCCGTGGACACACTCATCGACGACTTCGACCTCATCGAGTTCCTGCACCGTCTCTCCACCCGATGCGTCGAGCTCCTCGACATCGACGCGGTGGGCGTGATGATCGTCGACCAGGACGGTGAACTCCAGCTCATCGCGGCCTCCGACGAGAACACCCGCGTGCTGGAGCTCTTCGCGCTCCAGCACTTCGAGGGCCCCTGCGTCCGCTGCTACCGCTCCGGCCAGGCGCAGTTGAACATCGACCTCACCTCGGCGCCCGCCACTCTCGGTTTCGGCACCTTCGCCGCTCGGGCCCGGGAGGCCGGCTTCACCGTCACCCACGCGCTGCCCATGCGGCTGCGCCAGCAGGTCGTCGGCGCCGTCAACCTCTTCCAGGTGGGGGCGGGCCGCCTCAGCGCGTCGGACATCCAGATCGGTCAGGCACTCGCCGACGTCGCGACCATCTCCATCCTCCAGCAGCGCAGCCTCGAACAGAGCCACATCGAAAAGGCACAGCTCCAGGCCGCGCTGACCAGCCGCGTCACCATCGAGCAGGCCAAGGGCATCCTTTCGGAACGCCACGGCCTCAGCCTCGACGACACCTTCGAGGCGATGCGCTCGTACGCCAGGCCCCGGCACCTGCGGCTGACCGAACTCGCCCGGCAGGTCATCGACAACACCTTCGACGGCGACCTGGGACACGGCAGCGGCCAGACCGACGCTCCGTGAACCACCGGACACACGCCGGCAGCACACACACCGGCCGGACAGCCGGACGGCCGGTACCTCGCCCCCGAAGTACCGGCCCCTTCCGTACCACCGGTCCTCTCAGACCGCCTTCTTCAACGACGTGAGGTGGGCGAACACCACGACGTTGGCCGAGTAGCCGCTCTTCTTGTCGAAGCGGCCACCGCACGTCAGGAGCCGGAGTTCCGGACGCTTCGTGGTCCCGTACACCTTCTCGTTCGGGAACTTGTCCTTCGTGTACTTCTTCACCTCGTCGACGGTGAAGACCGCGATCCTCCGGTCGGCCCGGGTGACCTTCACCGTGTCCCCGTGGTGCAGGGCGTTGAGGTTGAGGAAGATCGCGGGCCCCGTCGTCGTGTCGCGGTGGCCCACGATGACGGAGGTGCCCGCCTCCCCGGGTGAGGGACCGTCCTGGTTCCAGCCGACCAGCTTGGGCCTGCTCATCGGGGGAGCCCCGAGCCGCCCCTTCTTGTCGAGGCCCAGGCCGATGACCGGGGCCTCGATGAAGATGGCGGGAACGGCGACCTTCAGCGGCCGCGATCGCGCCAGCGGTGCGTGCGAGGTCTGCACCTGACGGGGCGGCGGGTCACCGCCGCCCGCGGCATCGGCGCTGCGGGCGGCGGTCACCGACGGATCGTCGGACGAGTCGGAACTCGCCCAGACGATGCCGGCCACCAGGGAGAAGGTCACGCCGAGCGTCATGGACAGACGGCACGCGCGACTCGGTCCTCGACGACGCCGTCGGCGTCGGCCAGCGGGACTAGGCCTCGTTGCGGGCACGACGGCGAGCCGATCGACGGACCATGACCAGCGCCGCCGTTCCGGCCGCGCCGGCGGCCAGCGCGGCGGTGATCCCGACGTTCGAGTCGCTCTCGGAGCTGAGGTTCTCCATTTCCGGGACGCCGCCGCCACCGGCGGGGACCGTGCCGGACGGGCTGTGGTAGCCCGCGCCGGGGTTGATCTCGGCGGGACCGCGGGCGGCCTGGTGGGCGCGACGGTGGCAGTCGACCTTGAAGGCGCGCTGCTTCGGGCCGGACGGGACGACCCAGACCAGCTTGTACGTGCCCTCCGGGAGGAGGTACTTCTGGCTGTGCGCCGAGCCGTTGATGAGCGGCAGCGTGCTGGCGAGGGTGTCGCCCGGGGGGACGGTCGGCGGCTGCGCGGTGATCGTCCACGGCACCGACTCCAGCGACTGGAAGTTGCTGGCCCTCAGGATGAACTCGCAGACCTCGACGCCGTCGCTGCCACGGGAGTGCCAGCCGACCGAACGGACTTCGAGGTTGCCGCTGTCGCCGGGTGCGGCGAAGGCGGCGGGTGCCCCGGCCAGGGTGGCCCCTGCGACGGCGACGGCAGCCGCGACCGTGGTGCCCGCGCGGGCGCTGCGGGAACGGGCGGAAGCAGAAATGCTCATGCTGAGGCTCCTTCAAGCCGAGATGATTGTCGTACTGATCAGCCGATCGCCTAAGTGATGCCATGGATCGCCCAAAAAATGCCTCACGACACCTTAAAAAGTGTCAGAAGTACCCTGACTAGCCGATAAAGGACATCTGAACGGGGTTCACGACACGCCGTCCGCCCCGGAAATGGAGAGCGTCCGGGCACCCGGCCCCCGGTCGGGCCGTGGCCCGGGGCCGACTTCAGCACCTGCCGCACTTCCTGACGGCCGATCCGCTCGGGCCGGGGGACGCCGGCTCCCGGCGGCGGCGACGGGCGACGGGCGGTACCGGGTGATGCCGGACATGGACGTCAGCGTGCGCGGGCGCTCAGGCACTGGGACGCCCAGCTGCTCGGCGAGGCAGCCGCCGGGTGCCTTGCCTCCTTCAACGGGGCTGACGAGAGCGGATGTTGCACGGTGCGGAGGCTCAACAAGTCTTCAGCGCACGGCTGTTGACGGGCGAGGTTGGCTCGACCCGGCCGACGGGCGGTGGCGCCGGACGCCCGGCCGACGACAACACCGGCCGGGCGTCCGGCGTCCGCCGGCGGTCGAACCGCGCCGGGGAGGCGACCACGCCGGGGCTCCGGGGTCGCGCCCGGCGGTGCGGGACCGGCCGGGGGCTCGTAGCCTGGACATGCTCGGGGCCCTGATGGAGGTCACGCATGCCCAGGTCCATCTGGTCCGGAGCCATCTCGTTCGGTCTGGTCACCGTCCCCGTCAACGTGGTCAGCGCGTCCGAGGACCACAGCATCCGCTTCCACCGGATCCACGTGGAGGACGGCGGGCGGGTGCGGACGCGGAAGATCTGCGAGATCGAGGACCGCGAGGTCTCCAACGAGGAGATCGGCAAGGGCTACGAGGTCGCCCCCGACCAGGTCGTCCCGGTCACGGACCAGGAACTGCAGAACCTCCCGCTGCCCACCGCGCACTCGATCGAGATCCAGGCCTTCGTTCCGCTGGCCGGCATCGACCCCATCCGGATCGGCGACGGCTACTACCTCCAGCCGCACGGAGACGTCGCCACCAAGCCGTACGCACTGCTGCGCCAGGCCCTCGGCCGGTCCGCGCGGGTGGCCGTCGCGAAGTACGCGTGGTCCGGACGGGAGCGGCTCGGCCTGCTGCGGGTGCGGGACGACGTGCTCGTCCTGCACGCCATGCGCTGGGACGACGAGATCCGCTCGCCCGCCGAGCTGGCGCCCGGCGCCGTGGACGTCTCCGACGCGGAGGTCGACGAGGCCGTCCACCTCATCGACCGGCTGAGCCGCGACGGCCTGGAGGGCGACGATCTGCGGGACACCTACACCGAGGCCCTGCACGAACTCATCGAGGCGAAACGCGAGGGCGCGGCACTGCCCGAGACGCCGGAACCCGCCGAGCAGTCCGGCCGGGTCCTCGACCTGATGGCCGCCCTCCAGCAGTCCGTCGACGCCGCGAAGAAGAGCCGCGGGGAGGACACCGGCGACGCCGACGTCCACCCGATGCCGAAGAAGAAGACGGCGGCCAAGCGGCAGCCCGCGAAGCGGGCCGCCGCGAAGAAGGCCACCACGAAGAAGGCCGCCGCCAAGAAGAGCGGCACGGCCAAGAGGACGAAGCGCAGCGCGTAGTCGCCTCGCCGCCCGCGACCACCCCGACCACCCCGGCCGCCCGATCGGCGGCGCGGCCGGGCTTTCGGGACCGGCCGACTGAGTCGGCAACGTCAGGGGCGGGGGCCGCCCCCGCCCCCGTGTTCCGCCCGGACGGGCCCGCCGGTGCCGGGGAGCGCCTCCGTGGCGCCCTGCTGCGACTGCCAGCCGTGGATCAGCAGCTCGAAGACCGTCTCCACGGTCGTCCGCGGATCGTCCCGGCCCCGCGCGAGGGTCGGGATCTCCAGCACGAACCGGGCGAGCGCGGCACACGCGAGGTCGTCGGGCTCCCGGCCGAGTTCCTCGGCGATGACGGCACTGAGGGTGCTCGCGTGCCGCATCCACATGCGTTCCGCGTACTCACGGAGCGCCGGCGTCTCCTCCACCAGCGCACCCATCCGCGCAAGTCGGGGGTCGGCGGCGAGCGGTACCCAGGATCGCAACGCGTGGTCGCGCAGCGCCTCGACCACTCCCTGCCCGGCGGGCCGCTCGCGCACGGCGGCGGCGAGCCGCGCCTCGTTGTCCTGTTCGCGGTCGAAGACCAGCGCTTCCTTGCTCGGGAAGTGAGCGAACAGGGTCGTCGTGGACACGTCGGCCTTCTCGGCGACGCCACGCACGCTCACGTGCTCGAACCCGTTCTCCAGGAACAGTTCCAGCGCGGCGTCGGCGATGGCCTGCCGTGTCGCGGCCTTCTTGCGCTCGCGGCGGCCAACCGCGGGTGAGTCGGACATGCGCCCACCCTACCCCACAACTGGAACAACTAAGAAACTGGAACGGTTGCACTTTCGTACTCGGTTCTGCTTTGATTGACCATGTCGGGGGACGCCGCCGAACGCGTCGCGGCACCGGAGGCCGTCATGCCATGCAGACGCCGCCGAAGAACCCCCGCACCCACCTGAAAGGCAGACCCTCATGACATTCCGGTCCCCAGCACCCACGAACGCGCGGATCAGCATCATCGGCGCCGGCCCCGGCGGCCTCACCTGCGCACGTGTCCTCCAGCGCCACGGCATCGACGTGACCGTTCACGACCGCGATCCCGGCGCGGACTCGCGCAACCAGGGCGGTTCACTCGACCTGCATGCGGAGGACGGCCAGCTCGCCCTCCGCGAAGCCGGTCTCCTGGAGGAGTTCTTCGCACTCGCCCGGTTCGAGAGCCAGGAGATGCGCCGCATTGACCCGTCCGGAGCAGTCCTGGCACACCACCTGCCGGAGGAGGGGGAGACGGTCAACCCCGAGATCGATCGCGGGCAGCTCCGCGACCTCCTCCTGCGCTCCCTCCCGCCGGGGACGGTCCGGTGGGGACAGACCCTCCGTTCGGTGAGCGGACCGCCGGAGGGCCCTCGAACCCTGACGTTCGGCGACGGCACGACAGTCGAGACGGACCTCGTGATCGGCGCGGACGGCGCATCCTCCCGGGTCCGGGCCGCCGTCTCGTCCGCGACGCCGCAGTACACCGGGGTCGGCTTCCTCGAAGCGTGGTTCGACGACATGGAAGGAGCCCATCCCGAACTGTCCGAACTGGTCGGCAGGGGCAGTGCCCACATCGCCGACGGAGAGCGCGGGCTGTTCGCCCAGCGCAACAGCGGCGGCCACATGCGGGTCTACATCATGCGGCGCGTCCCGGTGGACTGGCTCGCGGCGAACGGGCTCGGCACAGAGGACACCGACGGCATCCGCGCCCACCTGCTGCGCGAATACGCCGACTGGGCACCGCAGTTGCGACGGCTGATCTCCGACAACGACGGCCCCTACGTCGACCGTCCCCTCTTCGCGCTGCCCGTGCCGCACACCTGGGACAACTCCCCCAGCGTTGCCCTGCTCGGCGACGCGGCCCACCTGATGCCGCCGCTCGGCGTGGGAGTGAACCTCGCCATGCTCGACGGCAGCGAACTGGCGCTGGCCCTGGCCCGCTCGACGACCGTCGACGAGGCCGTGCGGGCCTACGAGCAGACGATGCTCCCCCGGTCGATCGAGACGGCCCAACTGCTCGAAGGCGGCGCGGAGTTCCTGCTGGCGATACCGGACGACGACGACCTGGCGGAACTCGCCGGCTCCCGTTCCTGACGCGGCCGGAATCGCGTGCCCGTCGCCCCGAACGCCTCCGCGAGCCACCCGCCGGGCGCCGGGTGCCACGACGGCGCCCCCTTCGGCCACGCGCCGACCGGCCGCCCCACCGCGCGATAAAGCCCGCGCGTCGACGCGGCGCGGGGCTGTAGCCTCGGCGCCCATGAGCTGGCTGCCCGACGACTTCGTCCATCCCGTCCGCGTGCCCGTGCCCGGCACCTCGTTGCACCTGCGGCCGATCCGTGAGGCCGACGCACCGATCGACTATCCCGCCGTGATGGGTTCCCGAGAGCGTCTGTGGGAGATCTTCGGTCCGGCCTGGGGCTGGCCCGCGGAGACGATGACCTACGAGGCGGACCGCGTCGACCTGCTGCGGCACGAGAGGGAGATAGCGGCGCACCAGTCCTTCAACTACGCGCTGCTGGACGAGGAGGAGACCGCCGTCCTCGGCTGCGTGTACATCGATCCGCCCGAGCGCACCGGTTCCGACGCCGACGTCTCCTGGTGGGTGGTGAACGACCTCGCCGGCGGTGACACGGAGCGGGCGCTCGACGCGCTGGTACCCGAGTGGATGGCCGCCGACTGGCCGTTCCGGGAGCCGCGTTACCTCGGCCGTGACATCTCCTGGCAGGAGTGGCTCAAGCTGCCGCCGGTGGCGTGACCGGGCGAACCGGCCGATGAACGCTCCTGCCACGCGGCACCGCCGTCGCGGCAAACCGCTGCGCATCGTCCCCGGGCGGACCGGGCGGATCGGGCGGACCGGGTGACCTGATCGCCGGGCGAGCATGTCACCTACCATGCAGACGTGAGGATGACAGCGACGGACCGGCGGAAACTCATCACGCAGGCTGCGGGTGAGCTGTTCATCGAACACGGCTACAGCGGCGTCTCCATGGAGGACGTCCTGACGGCGGTGGGCGGGTCCAAGGCCACCCTCTACCGCTACTTCGCGGACAAGAGCACGCTGTTCCGCGCGTCGGTCGAGGCACTGTGCGACGAGTGGTCGGAACCGCTGCACGCGTTCACCCCCGGCGACGCCGGCCTCGCGGACTCCCTGGTCGCGCTGGGCGAGCACTTCGCCGGCCTCGTCCTGACCCCCCAGGCGATCGCGCTGCACCGGCTGGTCACCGCCGAGGCTGTACGGATTCCCGGCCTGGGCGAGGTGTTCTCGACACACGGCCCGAGCGCCGGGCACGCGATCCTCGGCCGCTGCCTCCAACAGGCCCGTGTGGACGGGCTGATCGACGTCGAGGACCCGGTGCGGGCCGCTCAGCAGCTGTACCAGGCCATGCTCGGGGACGCCCAGATGCGGTTGCTGACCGACGCCCCGGTCAAGCTGACCGACGCCGAGGTCAGCAGGTCCATCACCGACGCCGTACGCGTCTTCCTGCACGGTGTCGCCGTCGACAGGGTTGCGGCACCGGCGAGTTGACCGTGTCCTAGGGTCCGGTGCCGGTCGTCCGGTCCGCCGCGGAGGTCCGGCCGACGGGGACCGCCGCGGTGCGCGGCGGCGGGGCAGTGCCCGGCCGAGGGCGGGGCCTCCTCGCCCCGGGCGTCGGTGCGCGGCCGTTGGACGCGACGGCCAGGAGCCGTGCTGCCTTGAGTTCGGTCTCCCGCCACTCGCGTGCCGGGTCCGAGTCCCACGTGATCCCGGCGCCGGTACCGAAGTTGAGGGTGCTCGATGCCCGGTCGATCCAGAACGTCCGTATGCCGACGGCGAGTTCGCCCGTCCCCCGGTCGGCGTCCACCCAGCCGACGCCTCCGCAGTACGGTCCGCGCGGCGCCGTCTCCAGGGCGCTGATGATGCCGAGGGCCCTCTCCTTGGGGGCGCCCGTGACCGAGCCGGGCGGGAAGGCCGCGGCCAGCAGCTCCGGCCAGCCGGCCCGCTCCGGCAGCGCCCCGCGCACGGTGGAGACCAGGTGCACGAGTCCGGGGTGGTGTTCCACCACGCACAGGGCGGGGACGGTGACACTGCCCGTGGCGCAGACCCGCCCGAGGTCGTTGCGGACCATGTCGACGATCATCACGTTCTCGGCGTGGTCCTTCGCGAGGAGATCCGCCTCGGTCCGTCCGGTGCCCTTGATGGGGCCCGACTCGACCGACGTACCCGCTCTGCGCAGGAAGAGTTCGGGCGACGCGGTCGCCACCTCGATCCCCTGTTCGGGCAGTCTGATCACGCCGGCGTACGGGGCAGGGTGCCGGGCGGCGAGCCGGTCGGCCAGTGCCACGACGTCGGCGTCGGCGCCGACCTGCGCCGACAGGACCCGGCAGAGATTGGCCTGGTAGACGTCGCCGCGCGCGATGTGCTCCCGCACCAGCCGCACACCCCGCTCGTAGGCGTCGCGGTCGAGCGAGGTGGTCCAGCCGTCGGGGGCGGGACCGTGCCACCGGGCACCCCGTCCGCTGGGGCGCGCGGCAGGCCGGACGTCGCGGAAGCGGGCGCAGGTCAGGCCGCCCTCGAAGTCGGCCACGACGGCCCAGAATCCCTTGGAGTCGAGGGCCGCCGGATCGCTCGTGACGTCCACGAGACCGGTCGCCAGTCGGCCGCCGAGCCGTGCCAGCGCGGCGACTTCGGCTCCCCTCATGTCGGCCGTCCCTCCCCCGGACACGGACACGGGCCCACTAGGCGGGCACGGCGTCGCGCGCCGTGTCGGCCGTGACGTCGCGCTCCGTGCCCCACTCCGCCGCCCGCAGGGTGTTGACCATCAGCATCGCGATGGTCATCGGGCCGACTCCGCCGGGCACGGGCGTGATGCGCCCCGCGATGCCGTCGAGTTCGGCGGTGCGCACGTCACCGGTGAGGCCGCCCGGGGTGCGGTGGATGCCGACGTCGATGACGGTGGCGCCGGGCTTCACATGCTCCGGGCCGACGAGACCGCGCACCCCGGTGGCGACCACGACGATGTCCGCGGGGCGGGTGACCGCGGCGAGGTCCGCGGTGAACTCGTGGGCGACCGTGACCGTGGCCCCGCGCCTCAGCAGGAGCTGCGCCAGGGGCCGGCCGACGAGTTCGCCCCAGCCGACGACGGCGACACACGCGCCCTTCAGCTCCACGCCCTCCGCGTCGAGCAGTTCGATCACGCCGCTCGGGGTGCAGGGCCGCAGCCCGCGCTCGCCGCGCGCCAGCCGGCCGACGCTGGCGGTGGTCAGGCCGTCGACGTCCTTGGCGACCGGTATCCGGTCGACGAGCGAGGCGCCGTCCAGGTGCGCGGGCAGGGGAAGTTGGAGCAGGATGCCGGAGACCTCCGGATCCGCCGCCAACTCGGCGATCACGGCGGCGACTTGTTCCTGTGTCACCTGCCGCGGGAGATGCCGGTGGATGTCGCGCATGCCGGCCTCACGAACGGCGCGCCGTTTGGCCGCCACGTACACGGCGCTGGCGGGATCGTCGCCGACCAGCACCGTGGCCAGGCCGGGCACCTTTCCGGTGACGGCGGCCTCGGCGACACGTGCGGCGACCCGCGCCCGGATGCCGCGGGCGATCCCGGTGCCGTCGATGGTGGTTGTCATGGTGGTGAACCCCTTTCCGCTGGTGAACGACCCGTCCGGGAACGAGCGGCTCCGGGCGCTCCCGCCCGGAGCCGCGGCCGACGCTGCCTGCCGCGCGGTACGGCGGCGGACGGCGGACGGCGGAACTCAGCAGGCAACGGACCCGGACAGGGCACGGGCCCGGCACTTCCCATACCGGCGCGAGTCCCTGACGCCCGCCGCGTGTCCGCGCCGACGCGTGTCCGCACCGCACGCCCCGTGCCGCACCTCCCCGTACCGCCCGTCCCCGTACCGTCCGCCGCGTCCCCGTAGCCGCCCCGTCTCAGGCGAAGACGATGGTGTGGTTGCCGTTCCGGATCACACGGTCCTCCGCGTGCCACAGCACCGCGCGGGACAGGACGGCGCGTTCCACGTCGGCGCCCCTGCGCGTGAGGTCGGCCGCGGTGTCGGCGTGGCTGACCCGTACGACGTCCTGCTCGATGATCGGTCCCTCGTCCAGGTCCTGGGTGACGTAGTGGGCCGTGGCACCCACCAGCTTCACGCCGCGTTCCTTCGCCTTGGCGTACGGCCCGGCGCCGATGAAGGCGGGCAGGAAGGAATGGTGGATGTTGATGATCGGCACGCCCACCTGCTCGATGAACTCGCCGGACAGGATCTGCATGTAGCGGGCGAGTACCACGAAGTCGACGTTGTCCTTGAGCAGCCTCAAGTGCTCCGCCTCTGCGGCCGACTTGTCCGGTCCCATGGAGGGGACGTGGAAGAAGGGGATGCCGAAGCCGCGTACCTCCTCCGCCGTGTCGGGGTGGTTGGAGATCACCATGGCGATACTGACCGGGAGTTGGCCCTGCCGGTGCCGCCAGAGCAGGTCGAGCAGGCAGTGGTCGGACTTGGAGGCGAAGACGGCGACGCGCTTCGGTACGGACAAGTCCCGCAGCGTGTAAGCGAGTCCGTACTTTCCGACCAGCTCCTCGTCGAACTCGGCGCGCAGGGACGGCAGTACGGCGGCCAGGCCGTCCAGGCCGAAGACGGTTCGCTGGAAGAAGGCGCCGCCCTGCGGGTTGTCCGAGTACTGGTCCAGGGACACGATGTTCGCGTCGTGCCGGCCGAGCACCGAGGTCACGGCGGCGACGATGCCCGTGGCGTCGGCGCCCTGCACGATCAGCGACGCCTGGTGGCCCGCTCCCCCGTTCCGGCGGACGGCGGAGGCGGGGGCAGGTACGGGTGCGGGTGTTGCCTTGACGGCGGTCATACGAGGTTGTCCTTCCTGAACTGCGCTATCCACTCGGACGTCGCCCGCAGGCCGCCGAAGGTGTAGAAGTGGATCTTCACGTCGCCGTGCCGCTCCCGGTCGTAGCCCTCGGCCAGCGCGCGCAGGAACTTGTCCGGTCCGGCGGTGCCCATCAGGTTGGTGATCGACAGCCCGTACTTCTTGGCGATGGAGGCGCTGGTGCCCACGCCGAAACGGGTGGCGTAGGACAGGAGGCGCCGCACGCCGGCCGGGCCGGGCACGCCGATGCGGACGGGGAGGGTGATGCCGTGGCCGCGCACCTGCTCGATCCACGCGAGGACGGGATCGACGTCGAAGCCGAACTGGGTGATCACGGTCCCGTCGAGGCCCTGCTCGGCGAGCGCGGCGGTCTTGGACAGCAGTGCCGTCCAGAGCACGTCCTCGGCGATCGCCGGATGCCCCTCCGGATAGCCGCTGATGCCGACCTGGCGGACGCCGTACTCCCGCGGCAGTCCCGATGCGATCAGGGCGAGGGAGTCCTCGTACGGCCCCTCCGCGGTGGTCGGGTCGCCGCCCACGGCGAAGACGTTGTCACCCGTGCCGTCGGCGCGCAGCGCGGTGAGGAACTCCTCGAACTCCGCGCGCGAGCCCAGGCGGCGGGCGGAGATGTGCGGCACCGGCACGAACCCGAGCCGCTTCACCGCGCGGGCCGCGTCGAGGCGCATGCGCAGGTCCTCGTTGCCGAGGAAGGTGACGTTGACGCGGGTGCCCCGCGGGATCGAGTCGCGGGCATCCTCCAGTTTCGCGACGTCCTTGCCGGTCATCTCCAGCGAGAAGTCCTCCAGCAGTGACGTACTCACCGCCGCGCGGGCTGTGCCGAGGGGGTTCATCTTGCTCCTTGTCGAGACAGAAGGGCGGGCGCAGGCGCGTGCTCGACCGCTGTCGCGGCGGGCTCTTGACCCATGAAGGAAGGGGGGCGGGGCGGCCGGCCGGGCTTCGGTGCGTTCTCCGACCGGCCGCACGGGGGCGGGGGCTACGCGTTGCGGCGGTACTCCGTGCGCGCGTGGCGGTCGAAGGGGCTGGGCTGCACGGTGGCCCGGATCCGCGGGAACCCGAGGTCGGCGTCGGGGTCGGTACCGGGACCGGGGTGCTCGCCCCAGACGACGGTGACCTCGGTGCCGGGTTCGGCGTGCGCGGAGTCGACGAGGGACTGGGCGAGCACGGTGCCGACGGGGTCGATCGACGCGGTCTGCATGGTGGTGCCGACGAGACCGGCGGAGGTCTCCACCCGGTGCCGTGCGTAGGTGAGGACGAAACCGGGGTCCTCGCCGCCGCCCACGACACGGCGTACGTCGTCGGCGTCGAAGACCAGGGTGACCTTGGTGCGGCGGGGTTCCTCCTTCGCCTTGAGCAGGGCGTCGCGACCGTGGAAGTCGTGGGCGAAGTGGATCAGCTTGCCGTAGCCCAGTTCGTACGGGGAGACGTAGTAGTCCTCGATGTTCTCCGAGAAGAAGCTGCCGTTGAGGGGGCGCTTGCCCTCGATGCCGAACAGCGGGAGCCACGCACGGTATTCCGCGAGTTCGGGGTCGGTGTAGATGCCCGGGACCGGCGAGGGAATCCAGCCGCTCTCCACGCTCGGCGTGGTGTAGGCGAGCGCGCCGACCTGGACGAGGCCCAGCGGCTCACCGGCCTTGAGGAACGCATCGTGGACATGACCGGCGTGCTCCCAGGGGCCGATGAACTCGTAGCCGGCCTGGCCCGCCATGCCGTGCCGGAGCGCCTCGAAGGACCGGCCGTCGAGGGTGACCGGGGTGGCGTGGAAGAACTTGGTCTCCGGCAGCGGTCCACCGAACACCTTCTCGATCAGTTCCAGCGCGAGGGGACCCTGGATCTGGTAGCGGAACAGCTTCGGGTCGCCGCCGCCCGGACGGAACGCCGAGGAAGCGTCCGTCTCGAACTCGACGTCGTAGCCCGCCTTTTCGGCGTGGTACTGCACCCAGTGCTGGGACGCCGGGACACCGCTGAGCAGGTACTTGTTCTCGGCGTGCCGGGCGAGGATGCCGTCGGTGACGATCTTGCCGTCGCGGGTGACCGGCACGTACTGCTTGGCCTGGCCGATCGCGAACTTCTCGAAGTTGTTGACGCCGTACTCCGCCAGCACCCGGGTGGCGTCAGGGCCGTCGATCCACATGTCGTACATGTGGTGGGAGAGGTTCAGCAGCGCGACGCCCTCGTGCCAGGCGGCCTGCTCCTGACGCCAGCCCGTGTACTCCCGCTCGACCACCTCCGGGGTCCACGGCTCGGCGTTCGGCTGCCACAGCAGACCGATCGGCGAGCCGGCCTTGTCTATGCCGTGCTGAAGGCTGGGCATTGCCATTGCGGCTCCTCTCACAGGTCCCGGACCCGGCGCCTGCCGTACCCGTCGATTCACTTAATCGATTTAGTGACGCGGCTCGTCACACATCGGCACGCACAAGGGGGCGGGAGAATCGGGTTACTAAAACGATCTAGCGCAAGCTAGCAGAGACGATCGGACGTCCGCGAGACTCCTGCGCCCGATTTTTGAACGTGGTTGCCCCGGCCGTCCGCGCCCCGGCATCCCGCCCGGCCGCGGCCCACTCCGCGGCCACGCACACGGCCTGGACACCCGCGGCGACGTCGTGCACCCGCACGCAGAACGCGCCCGCCGCGGCGGCGAGCGCGGACGCCGCCACCGTGGCGGCGTCCCGGGCCCTCGGCTCGGTATCGAGGCCCGCCCGGCCGCTCAGGGCCGCACCGAGGAAGCGCTTCCTGGAGGCACCCACCAGCACCGGAAAGCCGGCGGCGAGGAGGGCGGGCAGTCCCGCGAGGAGTTCCCAGTCGTGGTCGGCGCGCTTGGCGAAGCCGAGGCCGGGGTCGAGGACGATCCGCCCGGGATCGATCCCCGCGGCCACGAGTACGTCCACCCGGCGCAGGAGTTCGGAGGTGACGTCGCGGACGACGTCGCCATAGACCGCGTGCCGGTCCATCTCCCCGCCGGGCGCGCGCCAGTGCGACGCGACGTACGGGACGCCCGCGTCCGCGACACAGGCCGCCATGGCGGGGTCCACGAGACCGCCGCTGACGTCGTTGACCAGCCGGGCGCCCGCCTCGATCGCCGCCGCGGCGACCGCCGCGTGCATGGTGTCGACGCTGACCGCCACGCCCGCGCGCGCCAGTTCCCGGACGACGGGAACCACGCGCGCCAACTCCTCCTCCAACGGCACGGGCGACGCCCCCGGCCGGGTGGACTCGCCGCCCACGTCGACCAGGTCGGCCCCCTGCGCCGCGAGCCGCAGTCCGTGCTCCACGGCGCGGCGGGTACCGGCGTGGAGACCGCCGTCGGAGAACGAATCGGGGGTGACGTTCAGGATGCCCATCACCCGGCACCGGTCGGCCGGCGGGAGCCCCGCGGTGCCGACCGGGGGCGGGTGCGCGAGGGCGGTTCGTTCGCCGGTTCGCTTGTCGGTTCGCTTGTCGGTCATGGTCACGGCAACCTCCTCCGGGTGCGGACCGTGCGGTCCGCGGGCCGACGGCCCGCTCCACACGGCAGGCACGTTACAGCGGATTACTAAATCGTTCTAGTGATGCGTGTTGAGACCGCGCATTGGAGACCTGACCCAGGCAACCAGGCAGTCCACGCGGTCAAGCCGGTCAAGGCGGTCCCGAACAGTCGCCGGACGAGAGGGACGGGAAGCGCGGAGCACCCGACACGCGCCGTGATCGAGCGCTCCGCACCCCCACGAAGACGTACCGTACGGTTCAGTACCGTTGAGGGCAAGGCATCTGCCGACACATCCGCGCGACCGAACCGGCCCCCGGGGGCCGCACTCCCCGCACGCCCGGGTTCCGGCCAGCCGCCCGCTCCCCCCGTCACCGGCGCGGCCGGAACGTGAGGGCCTTGACCTGGCGAAGGGTCGGCACCGCTTCGAGCGACTGCACGCCAGGGAGCGATCCGACCCTGTCGGCCAGGTACGCGAACAGTTCCTCCGTGTCGCGGCACAGCACGGCCGCGATGATGTTGGCCTGGCCGCTGACCGCCGCGGCGAACCGGACCTCCCGGTGGCCGGCGAGCGCCTGCCCCACCGTGCGCAGCAGGGTCGGCTCCACGCGCAGCCAGAGGATGGCCTCCGTGCCGACACCGAAGGCCTCCTGGTCGTACTCGACGTCGAAGTAGAGGACGCCGCTTCTGCGCAGCTTCGCCACCCGGCGGTGGATCACGGAGTCGCTCTGCCCCGTCGCCTCCCGCAGTTCGACCGTGGTCGCACGGCCGTCGACGCGCAGCAGTTCCATCAGGGACTCGTCGAGGGCGTCCAGGACCACCGGGTGCGCGGCGGGCTCGGACGGCTCGGGGCGCAAGGCGGCCTCCTGCTCCGGACCCAGCGCGTCGACCTTGTTCAGCCAGCCGAGCGGGCCGCCGAAGAAGTGGTGCAGGACGCAGTACGCGTCGACCGAGGTGACGCGGCGGGTGCGCGGGATGCGGTCCAGAAGGAGTTCGTCGCGGTCCTGGCGGCTGCGCGGCTTCACCGCGCACATCACCTCGGTGCCACCGGACATCAGCCCGATGTACGAGGTGTCCGTCCGCTGGGCGAGTGCCTCCGCCAGCGGTTCGGCGGCGTCCGGGGTGCAGCGCAGGCGGACGATCCAGTTGGTGCGGCCGAGCCTGCCGTGGTCGGCCATGCCCAGCACCTTGAGGCGGGCCTCGTTCCGCAGTCGCCGGTAACGCCGGGCCACCGTCTGGTCGGAGACGCCGAGGACCTCGGCGATCCGGCTGAAGGGGGCCCGGCCGTCGAGTTGCAGTGCCTGGAGCAGACTGAAGTCCAGGGCGTCGGGCTGGTACACGTTGGCCGCCTTTCCTTCGGACCGCGTTCCGCCGGCAGAGGGTCACACGAAGAGCGTGCGGTCGCGCGCCCGACACGCGCGGGATGCCCCCGGTCCTGGCCCACTGGGCCGGGGGCACCCGCGGCCGGCCGCCTCCCCGTCCCCACGGGAAGGACCGGCGTCGTCCCGCTCCTCTGCCGGGCGGGACGACGTCAACTGCCGTCCACGGAAGTGCTGTTGGGCGCTCGCCCTAGCGCTGACCCGCCACCGGCGTCCGCGCGCCGTCATCGGGCACGGCCGTCGCGCCGCCGGTGGTGGCCCTCCCGGAGGGGCGGCCGGCGCGCGGCCGGAGCAGCCAGGCGGCCAGCACCGCGCCGAGCAGCATCACAACTCCCGAGACCAGCAGGCACAGTTGGAGGCCGTCCAGGAAGGACCGGGACAGCGCTCCCAGGGCCGCGCCGCCGTCCCGGCCGAGCGGCAGGCGGGCGACGGCGCCGAGTCCGTCCGCGTCGACGGCCGCGGTCACCCGGTCGCGCGTCGCACCGGTGATCCCGGCGTCGGTGAGACGGCCCGGCAGGGTGTCGACGGCCTTGCCGGTCAGCAGCGCGCCGAGGACCGCCGGGCCGAGGGCGCCGCCGACCTGGCGGAAGGCGTTGTTGCCCGCGGCCGCCATGCCCGCCTGGTGGTGCGGCACCGAGGACACCGCGGTCGCGGTGATGCACGGGAAGGCGAGGCCGAGTCCCAGGCCCAGCAGGGCCAGCCGCCATGCCAGCGAGGCGAACGAGGTGTCCGTACCGATGTCCATCAGCAGGAACAGCGCCGCGGCGGTGAACGCCAGGCCGCCCGTTATCAGCACGCGCGGCGACAGGTACCGCATCAGCCGGCCCACGACGGCGCCGAGCAGCATGGGCGGCACCGTGACGAACAGCAGCCGCAGCCCCGCGTCCAGGGTGCCGAGTTGCTGGACCATGCCCAGGTAGAGGCTGAGGATGAAGAAGAAGCCGATCAGCCCGAGGAAGCTGATCATCACGACCACGGTCGATCCGGTGAACGCGGGGCTGCGGAACAGCGAGAGGTCCAGCATCGGGCTCTCGCTGCGGAGTTCGACCCGGACGAAGGCGACCCCGGAGCACACGGCCACCACCAGGGCGACGATCACCCGTGCCTCGGTGAAGGAGGCGGCGCCGCCCTCGATGACCGCGTACACGAGGGCGACCACCGCGAGCGCGGCCGTGATCTGGCCCGGCCAGTCGAGCCTGCGCCCCACGGGGCCGCGCGACTCGTCGAGCACGAACCCCGCGACCACCATGGCGAGCAGGGACAGCGGGAGCGGCAGCAGGTAGATCCACCGCCATGCCGCGTGGTCGACGACGACACCGGCGACCAGCGGGCCCACGGCGAGCGACGCCATCATCGACGTCGTCCACAGCCCGATGTACTTGCCGCGCTCGCGCGGGTCCGGCACGACGTGGCTGATCAGCGCGAGCGTCATCGGCAGCAGCGCGGCGGCGCCCACGCCGAGCAGCGCCTGCCCGATCCACACCTGGGCGACGGACCCGGCGGTGAGCGCCACGAGTGACCCCAGGGCGCAGAAGCCGAGCCCCGCCTGGAAGACCTTCTTGCGTCCGTGGACGTCGCCGAAGACGCCCGCGGTCAGGATCAGCGCGGCGACCGGCAATACGAAGGCGTCGGAGACCCAGGAGAGGTCGGACGTCGACGCCCCCAACGCCTTCTGGACGACCGGGAGACTGATCGAGACGGTGGTCACCGGAAGGTAGCCGACGAAGACACCCACGCAGGCCATGACCAGTGCCGCCGTGCGCCGGTCCGCCCCTTCCGCCGCTTTCACTGCCCCTGCCGCTTCTGCACTCACTGCTGACTCCTTCGACCCGTCGGGTCGCCACTCACCGGATGACCCCGGAACTATGCGGTGCGCGGGAGGAGCGGGGCGAGCCGGCGGCGGGTCGGTGCGGATATCCGACACGGCCGGGGCTTTCGACGTCGGGAAGTTCCACGTTCGGAGGGCGTTCGACGGCGGTCCGTCATCCGTCGCGGCCGGACGCGTGTGGCGGACGCGCGTGCCGGACGCGTGTGGCGGGCGGTCCTGGAATCCGTTGCCGTGCCTTGCGACCCTTCCATGTGTACCGTACCGTACAGTTTCGCTTCCGGTGAGGACCGGGCCGGGTGCCGCATCCCCGGCGCGCACACCGGCTTCGCGTCCCTTCCTCCGCGATCACGCGACCACATGGAGAGATCGATGGCTACGGCACATCTCGAAGGACAGATCCAGGCGGCCGGCGGCCCGCTGGCCCTGCTGCGCGGCGGGCGTTCGGGCGCCTATCCGTTCCCCATCAAGGCGGAGTTCACCAACTGGCGCGACGAGCAGGAGTCCTGGCGCAACTCGGCCGCGCTGATGGACCTTTCGCACCACATGACCGACCTGACGGTGCAAGGCCCGGACTGCTACCGCCTGTTGTCCGACGTCGGCGCCAACACCTTCGCCGGTTTCGGCCCGATGAAGGCCAAGCAGTTCGTCGCGGTCAACCACGACGGCTTCATGATCGGCGACTGCATCCTCTTCTGCCTCGACGACGACCTCGTGCGCCTGGTGGGACGCCCGCCGGCGCTCAACTGGGTGCAGTTCCACGCGGAGACCGGCGGCTACGACGTGACCCTGCGCCGCGACGAGCGCACCGCGCAGAACCCGGGCGGGCGCGAGTTCTTCCGGCTCCAGCTCCAAGGCCCCCACGCCTCGGCCGTGTTCGAGAAGGTCAACGGCGGGCCCGTGCCCGACATCCCGTTCTTCGGCATGGGCAGGTTCAGCATCGGCAAGCACGAGGTCACGGCCCTCAACCACCGGATGTCCGGCTTCCCCGGCCTTGAGTTCTTCGGCCCCTACGAACACATCGACGATGTCCGCGACACGATCCTGGAGGCCGGTGAGGCCTTCGGCGTCCGGCAGATCGGCGCCCGCGCGTACGCCTCGGTGGCCACCGAGTCCGGGTGGATCGCCAACACGGTGCCCGCCGTCTACTCGGGCGAGAGCATGCGCCCCTACCGTGAATGGCTCGGCGTCCGGACCTTCGAGGCCAACCTCTCCCTCGGCGGCAGCTTCGCCTCGGACCGTGTCGAGGACTACTACGTCACGCCGTGGGACCTCGGTTACGGGCACATCCTCAAGTTCGACCACGACTTCGTCGGGCGGGCGGCACTGGAGCGCCGCAAGAACGACAGGCACCGCCGCAAGGCGTGGCTCGCCTGGCACCGCGACGACGTCGCCCGCGTCTTCGCCTCGCAGTACGAGCAGGGCGACCGCCGCTTCAAGCACATCGAGATGCCCGCGGCCTTCTACGCCGCCTCGCAGTTCGACCGCGTCGAGAGCAACGGCGGCCTCGTCGGGCTCTCCACGCTGTGCAGCTACACGGCGAACGTGCGCGGCTGGATATCCGTGGCCATGCTCGACGAGGACGTGCGGTACGGCCAGGAGGTGGAGCTGATCTGGGGCGAACCCGACGGCGGTTCGGCCAACCCGACCGTGGAGCGGCACGCGCAGACCGCCGTCCGCGCGACGGTGATTCGCCGGCCCTTCGAGGCCCGCAAGCGCTGAGCGGAACGGCCGAAGGGCCTACTCCATCGCGCCGGACACCCTCGCCGGCGGGGACATGGCCCAGCGGATGCCGCGGGTCAGGACCCGGCCCGCCGGCCGGACCGCGACGTTCTCGACGACGGGCAGGGACGGCAGCCGCAGCGTCTGGCGCGCCCACGGGGGCAGCAGTACGGCCGCGTTCGCGGCGAGCCCGGCGTAGAACGGCCGGGCCGGCAGCGGCAGGGGCGGCTGGAGCAGTACGAAGCGCGCGGCGGCGCGTGCCTCGGGGGTGGCCCTCAACTCCGGCCGGTAGGCGGCCAGTCGGGCGGCGAGGGCGCGCCGGTCGCGCGGCGGGTCGAGCACGCCGAGGGCCTCGGCGACCCGGGCGGTGTCGGCGACGTAGGCGTCGCGGTCGTCGGAGTCGAGCGGGTGCGCGCCGTAGAGCTGGTGGGCGCGCAGGAAGCAGTACGTCTCGGCCACGTGCACCCAGCCCAGCAGGTGCGGGTCCGCGGCGTGGTACGGCGAGCCGTCGGCCGTGACGCCGCGGATCCGCTCGTGGATGGCCCGCACCTGGTCGACCGCCTGCTGGGCGTCGTCGGACGTCCCGTAGGTCGTGACGGCGAGGAACGTGCTCGTGCGGTGCAGCCGGCCCCACGGGTCGCCGCGGTAGCCGGAGTGCGCGGCGACGGCCGCCATGGCCAGCGGGTGCAGGGACTGGAGCAGCAGGGCGGCGATCCCGCCGATGAACATCGAGGCGTCGCCGTGGACGGTGCGGATCGGTCGCTCGGGGCCGAACCAGCGCGGTCCGGGGGTGTCGTGAATACGAGAGCGCCTGGCAGGCCCGTCGGGACCCGCGACCCGCTGGAACAGGGCCCTGCCCAGTTGTTCACGCACGTCGGTCAGCATCGTCGCCTCACCTTCGCCGTCCAGTGTCCCGCGTCGGCCGCGGTCCGGGCGAATCGGCGAGGTGGCCGCGCTCGTCCCGGGCCGGTGCGGCCCGGGCCGTCAGGTTCCGGCGAGCAGTCTCGCCTCCTCCTCCGCAGCCGGTCCGTGCCCCAGCGGGGGCTCGCCCCGCTCGCGGTCCCACGCCAGCACGTCGGCGACGGTCGTCGCCAGCGGGGTCGCGGGCATACCGGCGGCTCGGGCGCGAGCCGCGCTGCGCCGCTGCGTCGACCACGTCGGTTCGGCGCGGACCAGTGGGAAGAAGGCCGGCACCGCTCCGGTCGGCACCGGCACGATCTCGACCTCGCTGCCCGCGACCCGCGCGCAGGTGGTGATCAGACCGGCCATCGTGGTCGGCTCGGCAGGACCGACGGCGTGGAAGACACCGGGCCTGTCGTCCGCGAGCAACCGCAGCACCAGGCGCGCCAGATCACGCGAGTCGACCACCTGAACGGGCTGCGCCGGACTGCCCGGCAGGGCCACCCGGCCGCCGCGCGCCGCCCGGCGCACCCAGTAGGTGAGGCCTTCCTGCGCGTCGTACGGCCCCGCCACCTTCCCCGGCCGAACGATCGTCGCCCGTGTTCCGAACCGGGCCGACACGTCGTCCTCGCAGGCCGCTTTGAGCGGGCCGTAGGTCTCCTCGGTCAACTCCTCGGTGTCGCGCACGGGTTGCCGGCGCGGCGTGTCCTCGTCCGCGTCCGGCCCCGCCCCCGTCTGCCGGTACACCGCCTGGCTGGAGATGAACAGGTATCGGCCAACCCGGTCGCCCAGAACGTCCATTGCCTGTCCGACATGGCGCGGCACGTAGCCGCTGACATCGACCACCGCGTCCCAGGTTCCGTCACGCAGGGCGGCGTAGTCCCCGGTGTCCCGGTCGCCGATGCGCCTGGGCACGTCCGGGAACAGCTCGGTCCCCGTCCGTCCCCGGCCGAACAGGGTCACCTCGGCGCCGAACCGCAGAGCGTCGTCCACGACGGCCCGCCCCACGAACGAGGTGCCGCCGAGCACAAGGATCCGCATGACACCCGACAGTACGCGGTCGCCGCCGGGAGGACGCGGTCAACGACCGCTGCACCACGGGGCGTTCAGGGCAGCAGGCCCGCCGGAGCAGTGCCGGTTGGGACAGGGCTGAGTACCGGCACCGGCCCGGTCCACGCCCGCCATGAGTACGCGCACTCATGTGCCCGCCCGCCCCCGCCCCGCAAGGTGGAACCGGAGGTGCGCGGATGTCGGAGACCGTGGCGGCCCGGGGGCGGCGTCGTGTCCGGGTGCGGTGCGCGCGAGTGGGCGTACCGCTGTTGGCGTTGGCACTGCTGGGGGCGGCCACCGCCTGCTCCCGCGAGCCGTCGGAGAAGGACCTGCGGGCGGAGGCCACGTCACCGACGGCGCGGGCCCGCAGGGCGGCGGCGGAGCGGACGGCGGACGACCTGGTCCGGCGCCTCGGCGCGGTCGGCGGACTGGAGCACGTCCTGACGCGCACGGTCGACACCTGCGCCATGCCCTACGACGGCTCGGTGTTCGAGAGGACCCGCTCCCCGGACAGCCTGGAGTGCGGCATGCTGACCGAGGCCTACTTCGGTGTCCGGACGGACATGCCCCACGTGCTCGCGCGTGTCCGGGCGGCGCGCATCGCCGACTGGGGGGCTCCGCAGGACCCGGACGGCAACGCCGTGGACTCGCCGACCGCCGCGGGTTCCGTGGCGTACGCGCTCGTCTACCACCGCGATCACGGCAGGTACGGGGACGGCTCCCTGATGCCGGCCCCGGCCCTGGAAGCACCGGGCCTGCGGATCGACTGGGACCGGCCGCACATGCCGCTCCCGAACCTGCTCGCGGAGCCCGCCCCGTGCCCTGCCGCCGGGTCCGCCGTCTACCGGCGGTGCCTGACCTCTCCGGCGGCCCCGGCGGGGGTGGCCGCGGCCCGGTCCCGGTTCGGCACCGTCCTGGTGCTCCGCGTGGGCGGCCGGGACTCCGCGGCGAACGAGTACTTCACGGTGCGCCGGGCCTCGTGACGTCCGCGGCGCCCGGCGGCCGTGTCGGCGGCCGGGCGCGGCGGATTCACGGCGCGGACGGAAGCCGCGCCGCTGAGTTGGCGCCTACCAGCCCACGGCGACCAGCAGCCACTGCGGTGCGGCGTGGGAGATGAAGGAGGACTGGCCCGCCACGTCGTCGTAGGGGAAGCCGTAGGCAAGGCCGTTGATGGCGTTGTCGTGCCAGAACTTGGCGTAGTAGTTCGCGGGTGCCGCCTTGTAGTACTGGGCGGGGTCCGCCTGTTGGGCGGCCGGAAGGGTGGCCACGTGCCGGTTGAGGGCGGCGCACATCGTGGGGTTGCCCGCGAGGGCGGCGGCGCAGCCGAAGATGTCGGAGGTGGCGGCGGTGACTCCCACCGACTGCGCGTACGAGGTGAAGTAGTTGGCGTTGACGCCACCCGCGCGGAAGCTCGGGTCACTGCCGGGCGCGATGATCCGGTACGGGGCCTGGCTCTGGGCCAGCACCTTGAACTGGTCCGGCACGGCGTTGGTGAACCGCTGGAACGTCGTCGTGCGGTCCTCGGCGAACGTCGCCCGGTTCTCGCCGACTTCGGTGTCGTAGCCGTCCTTCGCGTGCAGACGCATGGCCAGTTTGAGGCCGAAGGCGTCGACCCGGGTGGTGTTGCCGTTGAACACGTTGTTGCCGACGGTGAATTCGATGAAGTCGTAGTAGGCGCTGGTGGGTGAGCCGAGGTAGAAGTACATGCGCCCGGCCGAGTTGGCCGGCATGTCGAGGTAGGGCTGCTCGGCTATGGAGTGGACCTGGCCGTTGAAGCTCCAGTACACCTGGCTGTCGGGGTACTTGCCGTTGGTGCGGTTGAGGATCTTCACCTCGACGGCGTTGTTCGCGGCGGGGATGTCGCTCGTGCTGCCCCAGAAGGCGTCCGGCGGGGTGGTGCTCCCGGGGCCGTACACCTGGAACTCCCAGAGGGAGTAGCCGTAGGGGGTGGCCCGGGTCGTTCCGGTCAGGCGGACGTACCTGCCGCTGCCGGAGACGGTGAGGTTCTGCGTGCCCCCGGTCGCGGTCGTCGTCGAGTACACGGTGGTCCAGGTGTTCGCGTCGGCGGAGGTCTGGATCTGGAAGGCCTTGGCGTAGGCGGCCTCCCAGTTCAGGCTGACGCGGGTGAGCTGCTGGACGGAGCCGAGGTCGACCTGGATCCACTGCGGGTCGGCGAACGCGGACGACCAGCGGGTGCCGGTGTTGCCGTCCACGGCCGCCGTCGCCGGGAAGCCGGCGTTCTCGACGGACGAGGCGGTGGCGGGCCGGCCCTGCGAGAGGAGCTGGTCGGCGGCGTGTGCCGGTGCGGGCGACAGGGCGGCGAAGAAGGCGGCGATCAGGACGACGGCGAGCCCAAGTGCAAGGCGGGCACGGGATGTTGAGTGTTTCGGTCTGCGGGTGAGAACGCCGGTGGATTGCTGCATGCGGGTCTCCTCAGGCCGGGACGGCGTGCGTGGGGGTGGAGCAACAGCAGGCTGAGAGCGCTCTCTCGGGTTGTATCCCCGGCGGTTCCCGACGTCAACAACTGAAGCCGAAGTAGGCGGAGTTGGGCTTTACGAAGCCCTCGTGCGCCGACTGCTCCCGGGTGCGACGGGCTCACCCGCCGGTGACTTCGATCCGTGACGGCCGTCAACGACCTTCCGTCCGCCGACCGTTCACTTCGTGTCGGGCCCGCGGTGTCCGTGCCGGACCACCCGCGCGAGCCTCACTGGGCGCTGTCGGACCCCTGGCGCTTCAGGTGCGCCCCGTCCGCCGCCCCGTCCGCCGGCAGGTGCGTCACGCGCACCTCGGCGGTCGCCGCGACCCGGCGCAGGCGCCGGATCGGCGGGCTGGCGAGGAGCGCGACGGCGCAGCCCAGCGCGGCCGCGGTGGCGACGAGCAGGAACCGGTGGAGTCCGAAGAGGCTGCTCGCCGGTCCCGCGATCACCTGACCGAGCGGGACGGCGAGAATGGAGCCCGCCACCTGGTAGGCGGCCACCCTGTTGAGCCGGTCCTCGGGGATCTGGGTCTGCACGGTGGTGGCCCACTGGACGCCCCAGAAGGCCCAGCCCGCGCCGCTCACGGCGTAGCCGAGGAGCAGCAGCGGCAGCGCCGGGGCGAGGGCGGCGGCGAGCGGCATGAGGGGGAACAGCAGCATGGCGATGCCGCCGCCGAGGAGCGGGCGGGCCGGGCGGACCCGTATGGCCACGATGCCGCCGACGATGCACCCGGCACCGAACGCGGCCTCCGCGTAGCCGAAGGCGGCCCTGCCGTGCGCGTGGATGATCGAGACCGCGCCGAGCGGGGTGATCGGCCCCCAGACCAGTACGCCCAGCACCCACCAGATGAGGATCACTCCCCACATCCAGGACCGGGAGCGGAACTCCTCCCAGCCGGTGCGGAGGTTCGCGAGGGTGGAGGCGGAGCGGTCCGGGAGGAACGGCGGGAGCCGCAGCGCGAGCATGCACGCTCCGCTGATCGCGAAGGTGAGGGCGTCGATCCCGAACGCCCATCCCGGCGACACCGCGGCGACCAGCGATCCGGCCACCGCCGGGCCCGCCATCGAGGCGAAGCCCTCGCTCACCCTCAGCACGCCGTTGGCCTGCTGCGCGTCGGCGGCGACCTGCGGCACCAGGCTGGAGGTGCCGGGCTGGAACGCCGCCGTGGCGATGCCGCCCACCACCGCTCCAGTGATCATGAACCACAGGGGCGGGTGCCCCAGCCAGAGGTACACGGCGAGCGAGCCCTGGACGAGAAACCTGGCGGCGTCGGCGCCGACCATCATCGGGCGGGCGTGGAACCGGTCGGCGAGCACCCCGCCGAACACCACGAAGAGCGCGTACGCCCCCATCCAGGCACCGAGCGTGAAGCCGATACCGCTCACGCCGTAACCGAGCGAGAGCATCGCGACGGCCGTCGCGACGGGGATCATCGTGTCCCCGACCTGCGACACGACGCGTGCCGTGAAGTAGAGGCCGAAGTTCGGCGTCCACAGCCGGGAGGGCAGGGCGCGCCCCTCGACGGGGCCGGAGGCGCCGGGCATCCCGTTCAGCCCTCATCCCGGCCGTCGTCCTGGATCAGCTCCTTCACGACGCGCAGGATGTCACGCGCGGGTTCCAACGACCAACGAATATCGGCCGGTTGACCTGGGTTCACCGCCCCACACCACCAGACAGAACAGTTGGTTTGTTTTTCGACGGGCGGCGTGCCAGTCTGAGAAAGACCAAACAGTCTGTCTGTTCGGCTTTCCCGTTCCGATCCAGGAGGATCCATGCGTCCCACCACCGGCTGGCAGAGCACCGGCGACGGCTCCACGGCTCTGGAGCGGACCTCGATAGCACGCAGGGACCTGCGCGACGACGACATGGCGGTCCGGGTCGACTTCTGCGGCGTCTGCCACAGCGACCTGCACAGGATCCGCGGCGTGCTCGGCGAGGGCCGGGTCGTCCCCGGTCACGAGTTCACCGGCACGGTCACGGGGACCGGAAGCGCGGTGAGCGCCTTCGCCCCGGGCGACCGGGTCGCGGTCGGGACCGTCGTCGACTCCTGCGGCACCTGTCCGATGTGCCTGGCCGGGCAGGAGAACTTCTGCCACGAGGGCCCTGTCACCACGTACGGCGGCACCGACCGGGTCGACGGCAGGCGGACGGACGGCGGCTACAGCCGTGAGTACGTGCTGCGGCACACGTTCGCCCACGCGCTGCCCGGCGCCCTCGACCCCGCGGCCGCCGCTCCGCTGATGTGCGCCGGCATCACCATGTGGGAACCGCTGCGCGCGTCGGGAGTCGGGCCGGGGAGCAGGGTCGCCGTCGTCGGCCTGGGCGGTCTCGGGCATCTGGGGGTCAAGCTGGCCGCCGCCCTCGGGGCCGAGGTCACCGTCCTCAGCCGCACCCCCGGCAAGGCCGACGACGCCCGCGCGCTCGGGGCCGCGGACGTGATCGTGACGGACGACGAGCGGCGGACGCGTGCCGCGCGCGACCGCTTCGACCTCGTCCTGGACACCGTCCCCGCCGCCCACGACCTCTCGCCGCTGCTGCGCATGACCGCGCTGGACGGCGTCCTGGCCGTGCTCGGCCATCCGCTGCCCACCACCGTGCGGCTCATGGACCTGGTGCAGGGCCGCAAGAGGCTCACCTCGTCGGGCACCGGCGGCCGGCGGTACACGGCGGAGATGCTGGAGTTCTGCGCCGGGCACGGAATCACCGCGGACGTCGAGGTGCTCCCCTCGGCCCGCGTCGAGGAGGCTCTCACCCGGCTGTCCGAGGGCGACGTCCGCTACCGCTTCGTACTGGATCTCTCCGATCTCGACGCTCCCGTGCCGCGCTGAACGCGGACCCTGGCGGACCCGGACGCACGCAAAAGTGACCAACCGGTCTGTCTGTTAACGTGGCGCCATGCCTGAACTGCCGACCACGCCGCGCGGCGCCGCGACCAGTCGGCGCATCCTCGACGCGGCAGCCGAGGAGTTCGCCGAGCGCGGCATCGCCGGAGCCCGGATCGAACGCATCGTCTCCGCCGCCCGCACCAACAAGGCCCAGCTCTACGGGTACTTCGGCAACAAGGACGGGCTGTTCGACGCCGTCGTCGAGGACCGTGTCAACGACAGCACCCAGGCCATCCCGTTCGACGTCGACGACCTGCCGGGCTGGGCGGTGCGGGTGTACGACCAGAACCTGCGCCGCCCCGACCTGGTCCGGCTCATCGCGTGGATCCGGCTGGAACGGAACTCCACCGGGCTCTGGTTCGCCGGCGCGCAGCACGACCACAAGTTGGCCGCCATCGCCCAGGCCCAGGCGGACGGCCGCATGTGTCCGGGTGACCCCTTCGAGATCCTCACCCTGGTGATCTCCATGGCGAGTGCCTGGTCGCCGGCCAGCGGTGTCTACACCGCCACCCCCGACGAACCCGAGGCGGACCACGAACGCCGGAGGGAACTGCTGCGCGCGAGCGTGGCGCGCGCCGTGGCGCCCTGAGCGGATCACGGCCGAGCCGGCCGTCATTCTGCCGTTCACCACCCGTTCTCCCTCGCGCAGCGCACAAGTGCCGCTTCGCAAAAGCGCGTTCAAGGACGGGGCGCACGATGCAACCGGGGCGCCCGGGGCGCTGTCTGGCACACGGAGTCATCAGGCTCCGGTTCGTCAGCCGTTCCGGCAGGCACCCGCGCAGTCGTCGCACCTCATCGCCTGCCGGACGCGTCAACCGAGGAAGTATCCATGCGCACAAGAGCAGTACCGGCTCTCGCCGTCCTGGCCGGCGCCGCGTCCCTCGCGGCCCTCGCCGTCCCGGCGGCGTCCGCCGCCTCCGGTCACGGTTCGGACGCCGCCCGCGCGGCCGTCGCCGCCGCGACCCGGCACGCCGGCCACCAGACCGCCACCCCGCACGTCACCGCCCGCACGGTGGCCCCCGCCGACGAGGGCGTGGGCGACACCGCGATCTCGTCCGTGGTCATCAACGGCGGCAAGGACCTGGCCGTCGGCACCACCACCACGTCCACCGTCAAGGTGACCTTCACGGTCAGCGACCCGGCGGGGGTGGACCTGGAGAACAACCTGGCCATCCTGTGGCACGGCCCGGACAACGTCTTCGACAACTCGGACTACGGCTTCGTGCCGAACGAGGACGCGGCGGTCTGCACGTCGACCGGCGCCACCACGGCGTCGTGCTACAACACGTTCACCATCACCGCCAAGCCCACCACCGACGGCAGCGAGATATTCAGCGAGTTCGCCGGTACGTGGAAGGCGCTGGTGATCGGCGCGGGCGCCGACGGCGACTACGTCGAGAAGGACGTGGCGAAGACGTTCCGCATCAAGCGGATCACCAAGGCGACCACGGCCGTCTCGGCGACCTCCGTGAAGAAGGGCGCGGCCCTGACCGTCACCGGGTCCCTGACCCGCGCGGACTGGACGAACGACAAGTACGTCAGCTACCCGACGATGACGCTTCAGCTCCAGTACGAGAAGACCGGCTCGACGACCTGGACAGTTCTCAAGAACGTCAAGGCCGACAGCGCCGGCAAGCTGAAGGCCGGTGTCACCGCTTCGGCCACCGGCTCGTACCGGTACGTCTGGGCGGGCAACTCGGCCACCACGGCCGCCACTTCGGCCGCCAAGAAGGTCACCGTCAAGTAGACGCACGGCGTGCGTCGGGCTGCCCCGTCACCGTCGAGGTGGCGGGGCGGCCGCGTTCACGGCACGGGTCAGGCGGCCTGCCACTCGTGGGCGTGGCCGCCGCGCCACTCCACCCACCGCGGGTCGTCGATGACGGTGTCGGGGTCGACGATGCCCGCGCCTTCGAGGAACACGACGAGATCGTGATCGCTGTAGGCGGTGCCGAGGATCCCGTCCCGGCCCTGGTTGTGCACGGTGACTCGCCGGCCGCCGGATCGGGTCGGCCGGTGCACGACGATGGGTGCACTGCTCACGGTTCCAGCGTCCACCCGCCCGGAGCATCCGGCGAGTCGGCGACCCGCCCCGGTGGGATTTCCGCCCCGCGGAGAGCCTGTCGGCGCGGTCGGACCGCCGCGGCCGTCCGCCCTCCTCCGCGGGCGTCCCGGGCTCCCGCTCTCAGAGGTCGAGGACGAGGCGCGGCGTCACCGACCGGGAGACGCAGACCATCATGATGTCGTTCGCCTCCTGCTCCGCCGACGTGAGGACGGAGTCGCGGTGGTCGGGGGTGCCGCCGAGGACGGCCGACTCGCACGAACCGCACGTGCCCTCCAGGCAGGACACGTTGACGGGTATCCCCGCCTCCTCCAGGACCTCGACGATCGACCTGTCGGGCGAGACGGTCAACACCTGCTCGGAGAGCGCGAGTTCGACCTCGAAGGAACCCGACAGAACAGGTTCGGCCTGTTCCTTGGGGCTGAACCGCTCGATGTGCAGCGCCCCCTCGGGCCACGCGGCGCACGCCGACTCGACGGCCAGCAGCAGCGGTTCGGGACCGCAGCAGTACACCGCGGTGCCGGGCCGGGCGGTGCCCAGCAGACCGGGGATGTCGAGCAGCCCGAACTCGTCCTGCGGGCGGACCGTGACGCGGTCCCCGTACCTGGCCACCAGGTCGTCCACCAGCGCCATGCTCGCCCGGGAACGGCCGCCGTACACCAGCTCCCACCGCGCGCCCCGCGCGTCCGCCGCCCCGATCATCGGGATCAGCGGGGTCACTCCGATCCCGCCGGCGACGAAGACGTAGCCGTCGGCCTCTTCGAGGGGGAAGTTGTTGCGGGGGCCGCGGACGTCGACCTCCGTGCCCACGGGCAGCTTGTCGTGGACGAATATGGACCCGCCCCGCCCCTCGGCCTCGCGCAGGACGCCCACCTGCCAGCGGGACCGGTCCGCCGGGTCGCCGCACAGCGAGTACTGGCGCACCATGTCGCCCGGCAGCATCAGGTCCACGTGCGCTCCGGGCGCCCACGCGGGCAGTTCGGCTCCCCCGGGGTCGGCCAGGTCCAGCAGGACCACGTCGGCGGTCAGGTCGACCCTGCCGGACACGACGAGCGTGCTGACCGGTTCCACGTCCATGCCCACAACGGCCTCCTTCGCCGGACTCCGGACGGACGTCCCGACCGGATGCGCGAACACGACTGGATCAGTGACGACTTGAGTTTCGAGCTACCCGGGATTGGGCGGACCGGCGCCCAGGGACCGAGTGGGCCGTCAACCTCCCGATACGGCAAGGACATTGACGTCTCCGGGGCCTTCCCGAGTCACCGGTCGGTGAACTCGTCGCCGGGGCGGGCCGCGAGGTGGGCCAGCAGTTGGAGCCGCTCGTAGGAGGCCGTACCGGGGTCGGCATGGTAGGTGACGAGCACCTGGCCCGGGGCGGCGGGCAGGGCGAACTTCTCGTAACGCAGGTCCAGTTCACCGACCGCGGGGTGGCGCAGGAGGGTCGTTCCACTGCTCTTGCGGGCCACGTCCACGCGCGCCCACAGCGTGCGGAAGCGCTCACTGCCCAGGCTCAGTTCACCGATCAGTTCGACGAGACGGGGGTCGTCGGCGGCGTCGCCCCCGACGAGGGACCGCAGATAGGCGACGGCTTTCGCGGTCATGGACTCCCAGTCCCGGTAGAGCTCGCGCATCCCGGGTTCGAGGAACGCGGCCCGCAGGGTGTTCACGCCCGGAGCGAAGTACGGGCTCAGCGCGACCGCCATCGGGTTGGCGGCGAGCGTGGTCATGTAGGGGCCCTGCACCAGGGCGGGCGTGCTCCACTGCTGGATCAGGGCGGTCACGCCGGGGGCCGCCGTCTCCGGACGGGTCCGGCGGCGCGCCCGAGGTGCCGGACGGGCGAGCCCGCGCAGGTAGTCCTCCTCGTCCCGCTCAAGGCGCAGGGCGCGGGACAGCGCGTCGAGGACCTGGTCGGAGGGGTGCCTGTCGCGGCCCTGCTCCAGCCGCAGGTAGTACTCGGTGCTGATGCCTGCCAGGAGGGCCACCTCCTCGCGCCGCAGCCCCGGGACGCGTCTGCGGCCGGTGTCCGGCAGCCCGGCGTCCCCGGGGCGGACGCGTTCGCGGCGGACGCGCAGATAGCTGCCCAGCTCGCTTCCGGTTTCCATGTTCTTCACCGTAACCGCAGGTCGCCGCCGGTCGCCCGGTCGACCCTGTCCCCCTCACTACCAGGGTGCACGGGGGACATGCCGGGCACTGGCGTCCCGCAGGGCGGAGCGGCAGCATCGACTGCATGAACGACACACAGCCCTTCCGCGGTCCCTTCGGCTTCTCCTCCACCGCCGACGAGGTGCTGGACGGGGTCGACCTGACCGGGCGCCGCGCCGTGGTCACCGGCGCCTCCTCCGGGATCGGCGTCGAGACCGCCCGCGCCCTGGCCGCCGCCGGCGCCTCGGTGACCCTGGCGGTGCGCAATCCCGGGGCGGGCAGGGCGGCTGCCGCCGGCATCGTCGAGTCCACCGGCAACAAGGACGTCCGGGTCGGCGAGCTGGACCTGACCGACCTCGGCTCGGTCCGTGCCTTCGCCGACGGCTGGCGCGGGCCGCTGCACGTCCTGGTCAACAACGCGGGAATCATGGCCGTGCCCGAACGGGAGCTGTCCCCGGAGGGGCACGAGATCCAGTTCGCCACCAACTTCCTCGGTCACTTCGCCCTGGCCACGGGCCTGCACGGCGCCCTCGCGGCCGCCTCGGGGGCCCGGATCGTCTCGGTCAGCTCCAACGCGCACATGTTCTCGCCTGTGATCTTCGACGACCTGGACTTCCGGATCCGCCCCTACGACCCGTGGTCGGCGTACGGGCAGTCCAAGACCGCCGACGTCCTGCTCGCCGTGGAGGCGACCCGGCGCTGGGCCGAGGACGGTGTCCTGGCCAACGCCCTCAACCCCGGCGCGATCGCGACCGGCCTGCAGAAGCACACCGGCGGCCTCCGTACCCCCGTCGAACGGCGCAAGACCCCCGCCCAGGGCGCCGCGACCTCCGTGCTCCTCGCGGCGTCACCGCTGCTGGAGGGTATCGGCGGCCGCTACTTCGAGGACTGCGCCGAGGCCGCGGTGGTGCGGACGAGGCCGGAGCGGTTCGGCGGCGGCGTCGCTCCGTGGGCGCTGGACGCGGAGAACGCCACGCGCCTGTGGGACACCGCCACCGCGCTCGTCGGCTAGTTCACCGCACCCTTCCGGTCAACTCCGCTGCCTCCGGGGCAGCTTGGGCTCGTCGACGGAGTCGCCGCCTTACGTTCAGGCCCGACGCGACGAGGTTGATGCCGCCCCGCCGCGCCGGGAGCGCCGCGGGGCGGAGCCGCGTCGTGGGAGTGCGCCCGTCCCGCCCCGCGGTGCTCGGGTCGTCAGCCGTTCCAGGTCCAGTCGGCGACTTCGGGGAGGTCGGTGCCGTGTTCGCGGATCCAGGCGTGGTGGCGGGTGCGGGTGTCGGCCATGTGC
>NZ_JBIBHJ010000018.1:0-170035 GCF_042956945.1 Streptomyces sp. NPDC008150
CCCCACGCCGGGGTCGCGCCGCCCTAGCGCCCCGGGGGGGGCCCCCCCCGGGGGGGGGGGCCCCCCCCCCCCCCCCCGCCCCCCCCGGGGGCGGCCCCCCCCCGGGGGGGCGGCCCCGAGGCCGTGGTGCACGAGGACGGCCGCCGCGGGCTGCGCGGCCAGCCGGGATGCCTGCGGGAGCGCCAGCCGGTGCAGCCTGCCGGGCTCGAACTCGTCGGCCGCGACCAGGTGTTGGGCCGCCTGCTCCGCCGTGTGCCGCAACGGCTCCAGGGAGCGGGGCGCGACCTGCGGGACGCCCAGTGACTCCGCCTGGCGCACCGGCACGTCCCGCAGTCCGGTGAGCAGGCCCGCGAGGTCGGCCTCGCCGAGTGCCGACACCTCGTGCGCGCCGGCCGGGCCGCCCGGCACCCGGGTGTCCAGGGTGCAGAGCAGCCCCGGCGCCCACTCCGCGTGCGCGACGCAGACGGGCACGGTGACGGGAAGGTGGGGGCGGACCAGGTCGCGCAGGCGCATCTCGCGCCGTCTGCGCGCGGAGGTGTCCCGGTCCGGCGCGACGCGCAGCACGTACCGTCTGCCGACCCACCAACTGGTGGGGAAGGGCTCCTCGGCGGTCTCGACGGGCTCGACGGGCTCGACGGCGGGTCCGTCGGCGGCGCGCGCCTCGGCGCCGTCCGGCTTTCCCGGGGCGTCGGCGAGCAGCGAGCGCGCGAGCCGCCGGACGGTGTCCTCGGTGAGCGGTGGTGGTGTCGGTGCCTGGGTCATGTGCGTACCGTTGTCGTCACGGACGTGGTGGGCTCCTGGATTCTCCGGTCAGTGCACGACGACCATCTCGCGCGTCGTGTCGTTGAGACGCCGCGCGCCGCTCTCCGTGACGGTGACGATGTCCTCGATGCGCACCCCGAACCGGCCCGGCAGGTAGACCCCGGGCTCCACGGAGAAGCACATCCCCGGCACGAGCGGCTGCTCCTCGCCCTCGATCATGTACGGGGGCTCGTGCGTGGTGACGCCGATGCCGTGGCCGGTGCGGTGGATGAAGTACTCCCCGTACCCGGCGTCGTCGATGACCGCGCGCGCCGCCCGGTCGACGTCCTGGCAGGCCGCGCCGGGGCGGACCGCCCGGAACCCGGCCTCCTGGGCCTCGCGGACCAGGTCGTGCACCCGGCGTTCCTCGTCCGTCGGTTCGCCGACGTGGACGGTGCGGGAGGTGTCCGAGCCGTAGCCGTCCTTGAGCCCGCCGAAGTCCAGGACGACCATGTCGCCGTCCTCGATGACCCGGTCGCCGATCTCGTGGTGCGGGTTGGCGCCGTTGGGGCCCGACGCGACGATGGTGAAGTCGACCTGCTGGTGGCCGAACCGGCGCAGCAGGGCGTCGAGGTCCCCGGCGACGTCGCGTTCGCGGCGGCCCGCGAAGGGCACCGTGCGGATCTTCTCGAACGTCGCGTCCGCCGCCGCCCCGGCCGCCGACATCAGCTCCAGTTCGGCGGTGTCCTTGACCGCGCGCAGCATGGGGAGCGCCTCGGTCAGGGCCGCGTACGTGGTGCCGGGCAGGGTGCGCTGGAGAGCGAGCAGGTGCAGGGCCCAGGTGTTGTCGCTGACGCCCAGCCTGCCCGTGCCGCCGAGGAGGGCCGCCGTCGCCGCGTAGGGGTCCTTGCCGTCGGTCCAGTCGCGCAGGGTCAGCGCGGGGGCGCCGACGGCGTTCGCCGCGTCCGGGGCCTCCAGCGCGGGGACGACCAGGACGGGGTCCTGTCCGGCGGCCAGCACCAGCAGGGTGAGCCGCTCGGTCGCCGCGGGCGGGGCGTAGCCCGTGAGCCACACGAGGTCGGGGCCCGGCGCGATCAGCAGTCCGGCGAGCCCGGCGTCGGCCGCGTCGCCCGCCGCGCGGTCCATGCGGGCGCGGTAGTCGGCGGCGGTGAAGGAAGGCGGGCTGCCGTTGCCGGTCATCGGGGCCTCCGGGTGCGGGTCGGGCTACGAGTCGTGTGCAGCATCCTGCCCGGAGCGGCGGGGCGGCGCGAGCCGGTCGGCGGATCTTCTGTGCGGTGGATCGGGGCCGGGGCGTCCTCCGTGCAGTGGGTGGGGGTGTCGCGGACGGGGCGGGTGCGTCCGTCGCGGGGCCGGGCCGCGGCGGCGGCACCGGTGGGTGCCGCCGCTCGTGGGACGGGGCGGGCGGTCAGCCCAGGGCGAGGGCCGGGGCGCGGTCCGGGAGGAAGCCGTGGGCCCGGCCCGAGAGCCACTCGTGCTTGTAGCGGTCCACCTCGCGGTGCCAGTGCAGGATGCCCGAGAGCCAGTTCTCCAGGTCCTTCACGTAGCCGCCCATGACGGCGCGTGCCTCCTTCGAGAGGCCGAAGTCGTCGTACAGCACCGGCAGTTCGTTGGCCGCCACGTGCTGGAACTGCTGCATGCGCTGCGTCATCAGGTCGTGCACGACCGCCAGCGCGGCGGGGTAGTCCAGGCCGAAGAAGTTCTGCACGACGAGGATCGCGTTGTGCATCTCGCCCTCGAACTCGATCTCCTTCTGGTACGAGAAGACGTCGTTCAGGAGGCAGGCGTAGTCGATCGCCGCGTTCTCCAGGGAGCGGACCGGGCCGCTGCGGTAGACCTCGGGCGGGACCTGGGGGCCGTGGCCCATGCGGCACATGCTCAGGGTGAGGTCGGAGCCGAAGGTGGCGCGGCGCATCTCCAGGTAGTCGACCGGGTCCGGGACCCTGTTCTGGATCTGGTTGGCCAGCTCCCACACCCAGCTCTCGGTCATGTCGTCGATCGACTTCTTGAGGGTGCGCCGGTCGGCCTCGGACATCGCCGCCGTGGTGCGCCGCCAGAGGTCCAGCAGGCCGCGCTCCATCGCGTTGGCCGGGACCACCGCGGCCGGTTCGTCCGCGAGCGGCATGCAGTCGGAGAGGCGGGCCGTGGTGATCTTCGCCGCGGCCAGGTCGCGGCGGTGGCCGTAGACCAGCGGGTAGTAGTCGTCGCCGTAGGTGCCCCAGGCGAGCCAGCAGGCGCTGAGGTCCAGGGCCTCGGGAGTGGCGTCCGGGTCCAGGCCCGCCGAGCACAGCGCGAGGTCGTACGCGGCGAGCTTGTCCTCGTCCCAGACGCCCTCCGCGAGGATGCCCGTGGCGCGGCACCAGTCGACGAGGTGCGCGCGGGAGTCGTCGAGGTGCGGGCTCAGTTGCAGGGCGAACGGCATGTGGAAGTCCGGGAGCCGGGACGGGCCCACCTTCCGGTACGGCACGTGCGTGTACGCGCGCAGGCGTTCCGCGCCGGCCGAGGCGAGCAGTGCGCTCACGCTCGCCGCCGAGGTACCGGGGCCGGTGGGGGCCTGCCAGGCGGGGGCCGTGACGGCGTTCTCGTTCATGTAGCGGCTGGAGCGCATGTGCCACTCGTGGCCGCCCGACTGCCAGTCCTGGAGGCCCTTGACGTAGGCGGCGACCGCCGCGACCTCGTGCGGGGCGAGGCCCTTCTCGACGGCGAGGGCGGGCACTTCGGTGAGCGCGGTGTGCTCGAACTGGTGCAGCCGGGAGGTGAGGACGTCGTTGACCGTCTCGGCGGCCTGCTGCGTGGTGCAGCCGAAGAAGGTCTCCAGCACCAGGACGCCGTTGCTCAGTTCGCCCTCCTCCTCCACCTCGCGCTGGTAGGAGAACAGGTCGTTGCGCAGGTGGACGCCGTCGGAGAACGTCTCCATCAGCACGCGCAGCGGCCTCGACTCCGCGACCCGGCACGGGACTTCGGCCGTGGCGTACTCCACCAGCCCCGCGGACCACGGGGCGCCGCCGACCTTGCGCCGCATCTCGATGTACTCGACGGGGTTCGACACCCGCCCCTCGTTGATGTTGGACAGCTCCCACATGGACTCGTTGAGCAGGTGCTCCGTGGACACCGCGAAACGGCGGCGCCAGTCGGCGGACATCGCCGGCACCGTGCGCCGCCACAGGTCGATCAGCCCGGCCTCGACCGGGTTGCGCGGCACCGGCACCGGGGTGTCGAGGTCCATCGGCATGAACAGCGGCAGCCGGTCCAGGTACGCCTTGCCGCCGGCCCGGTCCTGGCTGCGCTTGAAGATCTCCAGGAAGTGGTCGTCGAAGAAGAACACCCACACGTACCAGTCGGTGATCAGCGACAGGGCGGGCCCGTCGCAGTCGGGGTGGGTGTAGGCGCAGAGCAGTCCGTAGTCGTGCGCGTCGAGGTCGGCCTGCTCCCAGATCCCGGAGCCCTCCAGCATGCCCATCTCGCGCGCCCATGCCGTCGAGTGCGCGCGGGCCTCGTCGAGATGGGGGTTGAGCCGTGCGGGATACGGCATGTAGAAGTGCGGGAGTTCGAACGGCTGGGTCATGGGCGGGTCCTGCCCAGGGGGTCGGCGGGGCATCCACGCGGCCTCACATGATCACACCATCGCGTGAAACCGGCCGGAACACCCCCCGCGCGGGGCCGCGCGGTGTTCCCGTCCGGCCCCGCGGCGCCGCCGGTGCCCGGCGTTCAGTCCTCCCCCAGGTAGGCCTTGCGGACGTTCTCGTCGTCCATCAGTTCCGCGCCCGTGCCCTCCAGGACGATGCGGCCCGTCTCCATCACGTACGCGCGGTCGGCGAGGGCCAGTGCCGCACGGGCGTTCTGTTCGACGAGCAGGATCGTGGTGCCGGTGCGCCTCAGTTCGGCGACCGTGTCCATGATCTTCCGCATCATGATCGGCGAGAGGCCCATGGACGGTTCGTCGAGCATCAGCAGCGTCGGACGGCACATCAGGGCCCGTCCCATCGCCAGCATCTGCTGCTCGCCGCCGGACAGGGTGCCCGCCGCCTGGGCGCGGCGCTCGCGCAGCCGCGGGAAGAGCGTGTACGCGCGTTCGACGTCGTCGGCGATCCCCGGGTCGTCCTTGCGCAGGTACGCGCCGAGCAGCAGGTTCTCCTCCACGGTGAGCCGCGGGAAGATGTGCCGCCCCTCCGGCGAGTGGGCGAGGCCCAGCGCGACCACGTGGTGCGCGGCCGTCCCGGCGAGGTCGCGGCCCCGGAACCGCACCGTTCCGGCGGCCGGCCTCAGCAGTCCGCTGAGGGTGTGCAGCGTGGTCGTCTTGCCGGCGCCGTTGGTGCCGATCAGGGTGACGACCTCGCCCTCCTCGACGGAGAAGGAGACGCCCTTGACGGCCTCCACCTTCCCGTACGCGACGCACAGGTCCTCGACCTCCAGCAGCGCGCTCACGCGGTCTCCTCCTGCGGTGCGCCCAGGTACGCCTCGACGACCCGGGGATCGGCCTGGACCTCGGCGGGGGCGCCCTCGACGAGCTTGGCGCCCTGCACCAGGACGGCGACCCGGTCGCAGAGGTTCATGATGAAACGCATGTCGTGCTCGATGACGAGGACCGCGACGCCCCGGTCCCGTATCGCGTGGACCAGCCGTTCGGTGTCGCGGGTCTCCTGGGGGTTCATGCCCGCGGTGGGCTCGTCCAGGAGCAGCAGCCCCGGTTCGGAGGCCAGCGCGCGGGCGATCTCCAGGCGGCGCTGGCCGCCGTAGGGGAGGTTGCGGGCGGTGGTCCCGGCGTACGCGCCGAGCCCGACGAAGTCGAGCAGTTCGCGGCCCTTCTCGCGGGACTCCCGTTCGGTGCGCCGGTAGCGGGGACCGCGGCCGATCGCGGAGAGGAGTCCTTCCGCGGCCCGGGTGTGCCGCCCCACCATGACGTTCTCCAGGACCGACATGTTCGCGAACAGCCGGATGTTCTGGAAGGTGCGGGCGACGCCGGCCCGGGTGACCTTCGCCGGCCGCGGCGGCAACACCGCGTCCCGGAACCGGACTTCGCCCTCGGTCGGGACGTACAGGCCGGTCAGGCAGTTGAAGAAGGTGGTCTTACCGGCGCCGTTGGGGCCGATGAGCCCGACGATCTCGCCGGTGCCGACCTTCAGGTCGACCCGGTCGACGGCGGTCAGTCCGCCGAAGCGCATGGTGACGCCCCGGGCTTCGAGGAGTGTGCTCATGCCGTCGCCTCCGACCGGGCGGCGACCGCGTGCGCCTCGGCGTCGGCCACCTCCTCCTCGTGGAACTCCAACTGCCTCTTCCTGTCCGGGATCAGGCCCTCGGGCCGGTAGATCATCATGACCACCAGCGCGAGGCCGAAGAGCATCATCTGGTACTTGCTGAAGAACTCGAACTTGGCCGGGACCAGGTAGAGCAGCGCGGCGCCCACCAGCGGGCCGGAGACGGTGCCCATGCCGCCGAGGACGACGGCGGCCAGCAGGAACGCCGAGTTGGGCGGCGCGGTGTCGGCGAACTTGTAGTTGTCGGGCACCGCGTTGGTCTGGAGGTGCGCCATGACGGTGCCGGCGAGGCCCGCGAGGGAGGCGCCCATGCCGAAGGCGAGCAGCTTGAAGCGGAAACCCTCGATGCCCATCGCGGTGGCGGCCGTCTCGTCCTCGCGCAGCGCGATCCAGGCCCGCCCGATCCGGGAGTCCCCGACCCGCGCGAACAGGAAGACGACGAACGCCGTCACCGCCAGGAGCAGCAGGTAGTAGTTGGCGAAGCGGCCGAAGGCGACGCCGAGGATCGTGTGCGGCTCGCCGAAGTCGAAGCCGAGCACGCTCAGGTCGGGGATGGAGTTGATGCCGTTGGGGCCGTTGGTGAGCGAGGGGCCCGACGTGCCGTCGAGGTTGTTCACGGTGATGCGGAAGATCTCGCCGAAGCCGAGGGTGACGATGGCGAGGTAGTCGCCGTGCAGCCGCAGGGTGGGTGCTCCGATGACGATGCCGGCGACCAGCGAGACCGCCATGCCGAGCAGCGCGGTGAGCCAGAACGGCAGCGGTCCGACGTCCAGGGTGGAGAACGTCGATCCGGACACCAGGGCGGCGGTGTAGGCGCCGGTGCCCAGGAAGGCGACGTAGCCGAGGTCGAGCAGTCCGACCAGGCCGACCACGATGTTCAGGCCGAGGGCGACGGCGGCGAAGACGAGGATGTTGTCCGCGATCGCCGTGTACTGGTCGTTGGACTGCGTGAACGGGAAGACCAGCGCCGAGGCGAGCGAGGCGACGGCGGTCGCGACGCGGTTGCGGGCGGTCAGGGCGGAGAGCCGGGCGCCGAGTCCGGACACCGCCAGGGCACGTCCGCCGAAGAGGGCGGCCGGCAGGAAGGCCAGGAACTCCTCCGGTGAGCCGGTCGTGATGCCGTACGTCAGGACGTACATCGCCACGACGAACACCACGGTGATGACGGCGGCCTCGGCCCAGCGCGGCAGGCGGCGGGCCGGGGGCGCGTCCACCGTGTCGTCGGGCAGCGTGTACGCGCCGGCGGTGAGCAGGACGGTGCCGAACGCGGCGAGCCAGGCGCCGGGTTCGAGGTTGGCGAGGCCCCCGAGGTCGACGGTGATCGCGACGACGGTGACCCAGGTGGTGGTGAGCGCGGCGAGCGCGGCGGCCCGCAGGGCGCGGGCGGCGCCCGCCGGGGCGAGCACCGGCAGGCGGTACGCGGCGGCCAGCGCGACCGCCGCGAGCAGTCCGCACGCCAGGGTGACGAGCTGGCTGCCGCCGGGGTAGCCGTCGATCGTCAGGTTGCCGGGGAAGCGGGCGGTCCAGGTCCACGCGAGGAACGGGGAGGCCAGGGTGAGGACCGTGCCGGCGAGGGCGACGAGGAGTGCGTGACGCCTCGGCAGGACGGGAAGCGGGTTGCGCCGGGAGAAGTGCACGCGCCTCACGCCCTGTCCGCGACTCGTTCGCCGAACAGGCCCTGCGGCCGGATCAGCAGCACCACGATGAGGATCACGAAGGCCCACACGTCCTTCCACACGGAACCGCTGAACATCGACATGGCGTCGATGTGCGGCAGCGCCCCGGACGCCAGCGACTCGGCGAGCCCGAGGACCACACCGCCCGCCATGGCGCCCCGGATGTTGCCGATGCCGCCGAGGACGGCCGCGGTGAAGCCCTTCAGGCCGGTGATGAAGCCCATGTTGTACGAGATGGTGCCCAGGCGCAGGCCCTGGGTGACGCAGGCGAGGGCGGCGAGCGCGGCGCCGACGGCGAACGCGATCACGATGATGCGGTCGGTGTCGATGCCCATCAGCCGTGCGGTGGACGGGTCCTGGGCGGTGGCCTGCATGGCCCGCCCGGTCCTGGTCCGCCCCACGAACCAGGTCAGGGCGAACATCGCGGCGGCGGCGAGGAAGAGGGTGAGCAGGCCGGCGGCCGACACCTGCACGCCGCCCCACCCGATCGGCGCCGTGTCGAACTGCGGGAAGGGGACCGGCGCGGTGACCCCCACCGAACCCCCGGGCAGGGTGAAGAAGTTGAAGACGAACTGCTGGAGGAAGAGGGACAGGCCGATCGCGCTGATCAGCGGGGCGAGCCGCGGCGCGTGGCGCAGCGGGCGGTAGGCGAGGCGCTCGGCGGCGAGGGCGGCGCAGACCGACACGGTCACGCCGGCCACCAGAAGGACGGGGAGCGCGGCCCACAGGGGGACGTCGCGCAGACCCGGCACCCACGAGTAGACGAACAGCGCGCCGAAGCCGCCGAGCATGTAGATCTCGCCGTGGGCGAAGTTGATGATCTGGAGGATGCCGTAGACCATCGTGTATCCGACGGCCATGAGGCCGTACATGGAGCCGAGGATCAGGCCGTCGGCGAGTAGTTGGACGAGTTCGGTGGGGGACACCGCGGTTCCTAACGTGCTGACGTTCGTACGGCGGCGATCACTTCTTGAAGACCTTGACGCCGTCCTTCCAGGCGCCGTCCTCGATCCGGTTGATGCTGATGACCTTGTTGACGCTGTCGCCGTACTGGTCGAAGCCGATCCGGCCGGTGGCGCCGGTGAAGCTGACGTCGGCCATCGCGGTGACGACCTTGGGCCGCAGGTCCTTGACCGCACCGGCCGCGCCGTCGCCGACGGCGGCCTTCACGGCCTGGACGAGGGCGTTGGTGGCGTCGTAGGTGTACGCGCCGAAGACGCCGTACGGCTCGCTGTAACCGGCGGCCCGGTAGGCGGAGATGAAGCTCTTCGCCGAGGGGAGCGTCTCCACGGGCTGACCGTCGGAGGTGGTGTAGATGCCGTCCGCGGCCCTGGCGCCGGCGAGCTTCACGATCGAGTCGTCCTTGACGGCGTCGCCGCCGCCGAGCGGGCCGGTGAAGCCGGCCGCGACGAGCTGCTTCTTCAGCGCCCCCGCCTGCGGGTACTCGCCGCCGTAGTAAACGGCCTTGGCGCCAGAGGACTTGACGCTGCCGACGACGGACGCGTAGTCGCTCTCGTCGGGATTGATGCTCTGGTGGACGACGACCTTGCCGCCGAGTTCCTCGAACGCGGCGGTGAACTCCTTGACCAGGCCCGCGCCGTAGGTCTTCTTGTCGTCGACGGTGGCGATCCTCTTGATGCCGAGGTCCTGGTAGAAGTACTCGGCGGCGACCGGGGCCTGCACGTCGTCGGTGGTGATGGTGCGGAAGTAGTTGTCGTACTGCCGCTTCGGGGCCGTCTTGTAGTCGGCGCCCCGGGTCAGGTCCGGGCTGGTGTTGGCGCCGGAGATCTCCACCATGCCGGCGTCGTGCACGGTGGACTGCATGGCCGCCGACACCGACGAGTTGTAGGCCCCGACCACGCCGATGACGCTGTCGTCGGCGGCGAACGCGGCGGCGTTCTGCTGACCGATGGTCGGCGTCGCCTGGTCGTCCTTCGCGGAGAGCCGGAAGGTGACTCCGGGGACGGTCCTGTTCTTGTTGGCCTGCTCGACGGCCAGTTCGGCGGCGTTCTTCATGCCGAGGCCGACGGCCGCCAGGTCCTTCGACAGCGGGGCGTCGAACCCGATGGTGACCGTGGTGCCGGAGCTCTCGCCGGAGCTGCCGTCGCCTTCGTCCCTGCTGCCGCACGCGGTCAGAGCCATGGCTCCGACGACGAACGGCACCCCGAAGCGGAACAGACGGGTGTGACGCATGGGTTTTCCTCCCCTTGACCGATCAGCGGTGGCTGAAAAGTAGGCGGCGGGAGGCGCACCGAATGCTGTCCGGACGGCAGACGTGGGGCGCCGGATGTTGTCGGCGCGGACAATGCCCGGCAACGCGCGCGTCACGCGGGGTGCCCGCCCGGCGTCCGTCTCAACTGGAGCATGGCGACCAGCCGTTGTTCGGGGTCGTCGAGGTCGATCCCGGTGAGCTCGACCGCCCGGCGCACCCGGTGGCGCAGCGTGTTGGGGTGGATGTGCAGACGCTCGGCGACCCGGGCGACGTCCCCGAAGGCGTCGAGGTACAGCAGCAGCGACGCGGCGAGGTCGGCGCCGTGCTTGCGGTCGTAGGCGGTCAGCACGTCGAGGGCCGGGTCGTGGATCCCCGGGTGCTCGTCGAGCAGTTCGAGCACCTCGCCGAGGACCACGGAGGCCCGCAGGTCCGGGTACGAGGCGACCGTGCGGTCCGGGCTGCGGGCCAGCACGGCGAGCATCCGGTCGGCGGTCCCGCGGGCCTTCGGCGCCTCGGCCAGCCGGGGCGCACGGGCGGTGACGGCGGCCTGCGCGGCCGGTGCCAGATGGGTCCGGAGCGTGCCGACCAGGTCGGAGGTCCAGGCGAGCAGCGCCGGGTCGGCCGCGGGGCGCGGGTCGTGGTCGCCCTCCGGCAGCAACACGTACAGCCTGCCGTCGAGTTGGGCGGCGACCGCGGTGCGCCGGTAGGCGGCGGCGTGCACGGAGGCGATCTCGGCCGCCCGGGAGCGGCGCAGGGCCGGGGCGAGGGCCGGGCCGGCCGGCTGCTCGGGCCCGTCGCGCAGATCGATGCCGACCACGGTCACGGCGCCGTCCGGCGAGACCCCGAGGCAGGCGGCGAGCGACCCCGCGGGCACGCGGCCGGCCAGCAGCCCGGCGGCGAACTCCTCGCGCAGCGCGGTGTCCAGGGCCGGGTCGCGCGGCCTGCGGATGAGGTGCACCGCCGCGAGGCGGGCCGCGCCGCGCAGCACCTCGGGGGTGCGGCCGGCGAGCGGGACGGCGCCCTCCTGCGTCCAGATGGTGCCGAGCAGCCGCCCGCCCGCCATGATCCCGGCGGCCGTCCGGCGGCGGGCGCCGAGATCGGCGCGCTCCGGCACGTCCAGCACCTCCTCCCCCGCGCGCAGCCGCGCGTACACGCCGGAGTCACGCAGGAAGGAGAGGTAGTCCTCCGGGCAGGCGTGGCCCAGGATCGACATGCGGCGCACCTCGTCGACCTGGTCGTCCGAGCGGGAGTAGGCGAGGACCCTGCCCGCCGCGTCCTCGATGCTGATGATGCCGCCGGTGAGGGTGGCCAGGGTCTGCACGAGCGACAACAGGTCGCCGTGCGCCTGCTGTTCGGTGAACTCGGCGGTCGGCGGCGCCACGTCGAGGAGGGTGCGGGCGACGGCGGCGACCTGTTCCCAGCGGGCCTCCTCGCGCACGCCGAGCAACGCGGCACCGCACTCGGCCGCCGCCCGCCGCAGCGCCTCGGTCCCGGCGGCGTCCGGGTCCGTGCGCACCGCGACGGCGACCGCGCCGGCCCGCCCGGCGGCCAGCAGCGGGCGCAGGGCCGCCCGGCCCCGGACGCCGATCACCAGCGCGAGGGTGCCGGGCCGGAGGGCGGTCGTGTCGTCGGGCTCGACGATCGCCACTGCCTCCAGGGGCAGTTCGACACCGCGGGGCGCGGCCAGCAGGTCGACGAACGGGCCGGCCAGCGCGGTGACCACGTGGCGCAGCAGCACGGCGGGGTGGGTGACCGGGGACGGCGGTGCCACGGGCGGACCTCTCCGACGGGGGTGGGAGCGGCACGCTACCGACGCCGGGCCCCCGCGTCGGTTGTCCGCCCGGACAAGGCCGGAGGGGGCCGGCTGTCGGGGCGGACAGCGGGGCGGAGGCGGACAGGAGGTGCGGGGGGCCGCCGGCGTCAGTGCGGAAAGAACGGGGCGCCGTTCTCGGCGCCGCTCCCCCGGTTCATCAGCCGCAGTCCGAGCATGGCGGCCAGCCGGTGCTCGGGGTCGTCGAGGTCGAGTCCCGCGAGGGCGACGGCCTTCCGCACCCGGTAGCGCAGGGTGTTGGGGTGCACGCTCAGCTCCTTCGCGACGACACCGACCTCGCCGAAGGCGTCCAGGTAGCGCAGCAGCGAGCGGGCCAACTCCGTTCCGTGGGCGGCGTCGTGGGCGGCCAGCGCCTCAAGTCCCGGGTGGCGTACGCCGCCGTGCCGGTCCAGGACGTCCAGTACCTCGCGCACCATGAGCGGCGAGACGAGCCGGTCGTGCGTCTCCACGGCGCGGTGCGGTGTGCGGGCCAGGATCTCCAGGCCGTGGTGACCGCGCAGCTTGACCACGGGGATGTCCGCGAGGTCGGCCGCCGTTCCCGCCACGACGGCCTGCACGGGGGTGCGGGTGTGCCCGCGCAGGACGGTCACCAGGTCGTTCGTCCAGCGCAGCAGGGGCCGTTCGGCGGGGGCGCGGTCGGCGGGCTCGGGCAGCATCACGTAGATCTGCCCGCACGCCTGCGCCACGAGCGCGTTCCTGCGGTACGCCGCGGCGTGCACGGAAACCATCCCGGCGGCCTCGGCGAGCCGGGCGTCGCGCCGGGCCGCGTCGCCCGCGTCCGGCTCCTCCCGCAGGTCGACGGCGACGACGGAGGCGCCGGAGGTGGGTGCGATGCCGAGGTGCACGGCGAGCGCGGAGGCGTTGAAGCGGCCGGTGAGCAGACCGTGCGCGAGGTCCTCGCGGGACCGCAGCCGGCCGTCCGGGTCGCCCAGGTAGTAGTGGTCGACGAGTTGGGGCGCGGCGAGCCGGGCCGCGCCGCGCAGCACCTGGTCGGAGCGGTCCGCGAGCGGGCGGTCGCCCTCCTGGAGCCAGAGGGTGCCCAGCGGCCGCGGACCGGCGTGGATGCCCACCACCAGCCGTCGCCGCAGGCCGAGTTCGGGACGGGCGGCGACGTCGACCACCTCGTCACCGTCGCGCACCCGGCGGTAGACGCCCCACTCGCGCATGTGCGAGAGGCAGGGCTCGGCGCACGCGCGCTCCAGGATCGAACGGCGCCGCGGCTCGTCCGCCTCGTCGGCGGAGCCCGCGTAGGCGAGGACCCGGTGCCCGGTGTCCTCGACGCTGACCAGGCCCCGGGTGAGCGAGGCGACGGTCTGGGCGAGGGCGTACAGGTCGCCGCGGGGGCCGCCGCCCCGCTCGGCCGCCGCCGCGCGCGCCAGCTCTCCGCGCACGGCGGTCTCCACCTGGTCCCAGCGCAGCCCGGCCGCCACGGCGAGGACGGGCACACCGGCCCGTTCGGCGCACTGCCGTACCGCCGCCGGGACCTCGTCCGCCGCGACCGGCACGCCGGTGGTGTCCACGCGGACCGCCACGGCCGCCGCACCGGCCCCGGCCGCCGCACCGACCTGGTCCGCGGCGTCCGCGCCCCGGACCCCGGCGGTGAGGACGAGCACGCCGGTCAGGTCGCCCAGCGCGTCCCCCGGCTCCGCGATGATCACGCCGCCGACGGTGACGGCACCCGCCCCGCGCCCCGCGCCCACCACGGTCGCCCCCAGGACCGCGGCGACACGGGCCAGCGGGGCGCCCGGGACCCCGAGGGCGGGGTCGTCCCCGGTGCCGGTCCCGGCACCGATGAGGTCTTCGGACACGGCGTTCACCTCGGTCGTGTGCGGTTCAGGAGGTGCAGGAGACCTTGACGGCCGAGGCCGCGTGGTGCGCGTACGTCCGCGTGCTGCCCTGCCAGTCGAGGCCGCGGTCGTGCAGCTCCACCGAGAGCTTCTTCTCGGTGATGGGGTACCAGCCGCTCAGGTTGTACCAACTCCCCTCGTGCGCCACCTGGTTGATGGTGAAGTGCCCGAGCAGGTTGCTGTCCTTCGGCAGGAAGTACCGGTACACGGTGTAGTACGTGTCCGTGCCTCCGACCTTCAGCACACTGGAGTTGCGCGGAATGTACACGGAGACCTTGCAGGCGCTCACGCTCGCGGGCAGGTCGAACAGCCAGTTGGTGGTGTTCCCCGCGTCCTTGGTGGCGCTGCCGGACATCGGCACCGACACGTAGTGGCCGTCGCAGCCGCCGCCCACGTAACCGCCGGTGGAGGTGGACCATCCCGTCTTGGCGTCGCTGACGTAACCGTGCTTCTGGAAGCGCTGGCCGCTCTCGCAATTGGGGCCCGCGACGGCGGTGTAGACGATGGGCGGCGTGGTGGGCGCGACGGCCGCCGGGGCCTGCCCGCCGTCCTTCGCGGCGGCCGTGCCGGACGCGGTCGCGGTGGTCCGCCCGGCGGGCGAGGCGCTGTCCACGGCGCCCGGACCGCCCGCGGCGGCCACGCCGTCGCCGGTGCCCGCCGCGGGGAGGGTGGTGTGCGCGGACGGTGTGCCCTTCTTCGCCTTCGCGCCGCCGGTGGACGTGGGGGCCGCCGAGCCCACCGACACCCCGGGTGCGGCCGAGTCACCCAGCACGGTGCCGGCCAGCCGGTCGTTCGCGCGGGTGCCGTCCTGGCCGCCGGACCCGGTGTCGCGGTGCTGGAGTCCCCAGACGGCCACGGGTATGCCCAGCAGCAGGACGCCCGCGAAGGCCGCCGCGACCATCACGGGACGCGGCACCCGGCCGGGCGGACGCCCCCCGCCCGCCGCACCCGCGGCCCCGGAGCCGCCGTCCGGCTCGGTGTCCTCTCCGGCGGGGGCAGAGGCAGCGGCGGGGGCCGTCGCCTCTTCCGCCGTCGCGGGGTCTCGGCCCGCGTCGGCAGCGTCGGGCCGCCGCTCGGCGGTCACTTCGTCGGACGGCTTCTCAACGTCTGCGGTCGGTACGGGAGTTGACCGCGCCAGGACGGCGAAGACCGCGTCCGGCTCCGGCACCGGCACCGGCACCGGCACCGGCACGGGAGCCGGATCGGACGCGGAGGCGGGGGCGGGGGCAGGGACAGGGGCAGGGGCGGGCTCGGCAGCCGCGGCCGCGGAGGCGGGACCGGAGCCGGAGTCGGAGCCGGAAGCGGGGGCGGACGTCTCCGCCCGTGGCACCTCCGCCCGTGGCACCTCCGCCTGTGGCACTTCCGCCGTGCCGCCGGCGTCGCCGCCGCGGCTGCCGTCGTCGTCCGCGGGTGTCCCGGGGTCACGGGTCATCTGGGCTGTCCTCCTCGTGGGCTGCGGACGTCTTCCGTGCGCGTCGGCGCGCCGCGGCTCCGGGCCCCGTCCGGGGCGCCGGTCCACGAGTCGCGACCGCCGTCCGGCCGTGCGGGGCCGGGGAGTTGCGGGTACGCGCGGCACCGGTCCGCGACGACGCGGGCGGGGCGAGGGGGTGCGCGCGAGCGAAGCCTACGACAGGCTGTCAGCATTCCTGACACCCAGGTACGGGAGCAGGGCCGCCACCGCCAAGTCCCCCGTGGCCTGCGGTGTTTCCTGTGCGCGACCACGGCGGGCGGCCTCGCCCGCCTACAACTCGGCCAGTCTCGGCAGTAGTTCGGCCGCCGCCGTCAGGTCGGGGGCCAGCGGGCGGTCCTCGGTGCCGGACGGCAGTACGGCGGCGGCGAGTTCGAGGGCGAGGACGGGCGGCGGCGCGGGGTGCATCCGCAGCGCGCGGACCGCGGTGACCAACTCGCAGGCGAGCACGGTCGTATACGACTCGACCGCGCGCAGCGCCTGCCGGGCGCCCTGCGAGGCGAAGCTGGCCGCCTCCTCCAGCCCGTGCGCGAGCACCGCGTGCCCGACCGAGGCGGGTGCCGCGCAGGACCGCAGTTCGGCGAGCGCCGAGTGCGCCGTGTACTCCAGGATCATCGTGCCGGAGCTGCTCGCGGATCCTTCGGCGAGGAAGGCCGGCAGCCCGGTCAGGTCGGTCCGGCCCAGCGCGGCGAGCCGGGCCGTGGAGAGGTGCCCGGTCTGGAGCACCGACAGGCACAGCGCGTCGAGCGCGAGCCCGAGGGGTGCCGCGAAGAAGCCGCCGTGGTGGTAGGCGGCGGATCCGTCGGGCAGCATCAGGGGGTTCTCGGACGGGCAGTTGACCTCGACCTCGACGATCTGCCGCAACCGGTCCGACGCCTCCAGCGCGGGCCCGTGGACCTGCGGGAACGCCCGGAAGCCGAACGGGTCCTGGATGCGTCCGGGACCGCGGACCGGCCGGTCGGGGGCACCGAGCAGCCGGCGCACCTCGGCGGCGGCACGGGCCGCGCCGGGGTAGGGGCGCAGGGCGTGCACGGGTGCCGCGTACGCCTCCAGCGAGCCGGAGACGGCGGCGAGGGACAGGGCGGCCACGGCGTGCGAGGCGCGCAGCAGCAGGTCGAGCGCGTGGCAGGCGAGGGCCGCCTGGCCGAGGGCGAGGGCGTTGCTGCTGAGCAGGGCGAGGGCGTCGCCGGACTGGAGGGTGACGGGGGCGGGCAGTTCGCCGCCGTCCCCGCCGCCGAGCCAGGGGCGTTCGCCGATCAGGGTGAGGCCGGTCTGGGCGAGGGCGGTGAGGTCGCCGGTGCCGACGCCCCCGAACTCGTTGACGGCGGGGTGCACGCCGAGGCACAGGGCGTCGGTGAGCGCGGTGACGAACGCGGGCTGGATGCCGGAGCCGCCCGCGAGGAGCTGGTTGGCGCGCACGGCGAGCATCGCGCGCACGTGCCGCGCGGGGAGGTGACGGCCGGCGCCGCCCGCGTGGCTGCGCAGCAGGCGCAGCCCGTGGCCGGTCTCGTCGGCGGCGTCGACGGGCACGGAGCGGTGGGCGCCGACGCCCGTGCCGCGTCCGTAGAGCAGGCCGGTGGCGGCGAGGCGCTGGGCGTCGTGCCACGAGCGGCGGGCCCGGTCGAGCGCCTCGGGCGGCACGGCGGGTGCGGCGCCGCCCTCGGCGAGCCGCACCACGCCGGCCACGTCGAGGCCGTGCCCGTCGAGCACGACGCGGGTGCCCCGGGAGTCCCGGGGCACCCGCGTCGGGCCGCCCGCGTCGGCGCCGGTGGCGTCGTCGGCGGTGGTGTCCAAGGTGCTCCGGTCAGTTGAGCCCGGCGGACTTCAGCCAGGCCTTGGCGACGTCCAGCGGGTCCTTGTTGTCCGACTGGATCTGGGTGTCCAGGTCCAGCAGGGCTGCCGTGTCGAGCTTGGCCGAGACCGCGTTGAGCGCGGCGACGCCGTCCTTGGAGAGACCGGACTTGTACACCAGCGGCTGCACGTTCTCGAAGCCGAAGAGGTTCTTCGGGTCCTGGAGGACGACGAACTTCTCCTTGGAGATGGTCGGGTCCGTGGTGAAGATGTCCGCGGCCTGCACGGTGTTCTTCTTCAGGGCCGCCTCGGTGAGCGTGCCGCCCGCGTCGAGGGCCTTGAAGGACTTGAACTCCAGGCCGTACACGGACTTCAGGCCGACCAGGCCCTGCTGGCGGGTCTGGAACTCCGGCGAGGCGCCGATGACCAGGTCCTTCGCGATGTCCTTGAGGTCCGCGATGCTGGAGTCCGAGGTGAGGTTGTACTTCGCCGCGGTCGCCGCGTTGACGGTGACGGAGTCCTTGTCCTGCGCCGGCGCCGGGTCGAGCAGCGTCAGCTTGGGGTCGAGCTTCGCCTCGATGGCCGCGGTGGTGGCGGCCATCGTGGTGGGGGCGGCCTTGGCGTCGAGGTACGCGAGCAGGGCGCCGTTGTACTCGGGCAGCACCGTGATGGAGCCGTTCTTGAGCAGACCGTAGGTCGTCTCGCGGCTGCCGATGTTCGGCTTGTAGGTGACCTTGACACCCTTGGCCTTCAGGGCCTCGCCGTAGATGTCGGCGATGAGGATGCTCTCGGGGAAGTTGTTGGAGCCGACGACGACGGTGTCGCCGCTCGCCTTGGTGTCCGAAAGCGGGTCGTCGGACTTGTTGTCGGAGGACGACGAACACCCGCTGACGAGCGCCACCGTGGCGGCCAGCGCGACGGCTGCCACGCCGGAGTACCTCTTGCTTGACCTGCTGCTCTTGGCGGTAGGAGTCACAATTCCCGTTCCGGACTGAGAAGTTTGGTGGTGTGCCGCGCGAAGCACGGCACTCGTGTGCGCGGGGCTGAGGGACCCGTACCTAACTGATCCAATCCAGCCCGTTCACCGTGAGTCAAGAGCAGTCTGGTCACCGATTGGCTTCGATGTGGGGCCAGTTGTGCTCGAATCGCGACCGGAACGGCGCGGAAGGGAGGGTTCCTTGTAACGGATTCTTGATGTGTGGACACGTGATCGATCATCCGAAAAGGCTGTAGTCTCCGAACCGTTGACGTCGGTCACAGGTTTCACAGGGGTCACTTTCGTGCCACCTGTCACCACCTCTGGTGTCGTTGCGCACCCGTCCGAGTCGGTCCGGTCAGAAGCGGTCACGTGAGTCTTCGCGCACCGTGCGGCACCCCACGAAGGAGGCCAGGTGTCCACGAACGAGGTGGGCGCGCCCACCCAGCCGGCCCCGCCGTCCCCCGGTGGCATACGCGGGTTCGCCGACCGGTGGCCCTTCAGGCGCAAGCTGAACATCCTCGTCGGTGTCCCCCTCACCGTCATCTCCGTCCTCCTCGTCTACCTGATCGCCGATCAGGTCGGGCAGGCGCGTGACGCGGCGGACGCGGCGGGACTCGTCCGGGACAGCGCCTCCGTGGCCACCCTCGTGGACCGCGTCGAGGCCGAGCACCAGCAGGCCATCCTGCTGTCGGTGCGGTACGAGGCGGCGGCCGGCGGCGGGAAGCCCTCGCTGAAGGGCTACCGCGCGGCGCAGACCGCGGTGGACAAGCAGGTGGAGAAGGTGCGCGACACCTTCGGCGACCGGCTCCCCGACACCGAGGCCCAGGCCCTGCGCGAGGTCAGCGGCCTCAGCAGCCTGCGCAGCACCATCGAGCAGAGCTATCTGCCCGCCGACAACATCGACCCGGCCTACATCAGCGCCACGCAGGGCCTGATCGACGGTCTCGGCCTCGACCACAACCCGTCGTTCGCCGCCACCTACACCGGCAACCTGCTCGACTCGCTGTTGCGCGCCGACGCCGCGCACAGCTCCTTCGAGACCACCGTCTTCTCGGCGACGACCGGTGACACCAACGCCCTCATCGAGTTCACGACCGCGGTCGGCGCGTACGAGCTGTACACCGACCAGGCCGACCGCTTCGGCCGGTTCGCCACCGAGGAGCAGACCGACGAGCTCGGCGGCATCGAGCACGGCAAGGCGCAGTCGACCATCGCCCAGCAGTACGCGGAGCTCCAGGTCGACCCGAGCGGTCTGCAGGCCACGTCGCCCGCGCAGCTCCAGCACGCGATCAACACGGCGCTGGCCGCCTACCCCGACTACCGGGCGCAGTCCGGCACCCGGCTGAAGATCACCGCGTCGCTGATCGGGCAGATCGCCGACCGCGCCGACGGGTCCTCCGACGACGCGTGGTGGCGGGCCGGCTGGCTGCTCGCCGGCGCGCTGCTCGGCTTCGTCGTCTGGCTGGCCTTCTCGGTGGCGGTGCGCCGTTCCGTGGTGCGGCCGGTGCAGACGCTGACCGGTGCGGCCCGGCAGGTCGCCGACGTCGCCGGGCGCGAACTGGCCCGGGTCGCCGACGACGACGCGGAGGACGCGGGCCCGCCGCGGCTGCGCGAGGTGCCGGTCGTCGTGCGCGACGAGATCGGCGAACTCGCCGAGGCGTTCAACCACGTGCAGTCCACGGCCGCGGCCCTGCTGGAGCGCCAGGTGCTCAGCCGCCGCAACACCGCCGAGATGTTCGGCAACGTCGGACGCCGGGTCAGCAACCTGACGACCCGTCAACTCGGCCTGATCGACGCCGTGGAGCGCGGCGAGACCGACCCCGCGATCCTGGAACGCCTCTACGGCATCGACCACATCGCGGTGCGTCTGCGTCGCAACGCCGACTCCCTGATGCTGCTGGCCGGCATCCGCGAGACGGTGCTGGACTCCGGTCCGACCGCGCTGACCAACGTGGTGCGCGCCGCGCTCGGCCAGATCGAGGGCTACCAGCGGGTGCGGCTGCACACCGGCACCGACGTCATGGTGCAGCCCGACATCATCGGCGACCTGACCCTGATGGTGGCCGAACTCCTGGAGAACGCGGTCGCGTTCTCGCCCGTGGGCAGTTCCGTCGAGGTGAACGTCCGCTCCGGCGGCGGGGGCGCGCTGATCTCGGTCGCCGACCACGGCCTGGGCATGAGCGACGAGCGCATCGCCGAGGAGAACGCCCGGCTGATCCGCCGCGAGCGGCTCGACCTGGTGCCGACGAAGGTGCTCGGCCTGTTCGTGGTGGGCACCCTGGCCCGCCGCTGGGACATCACGGTCACCCTCTCCCGCACCCCCGGCGGCGGCGTGACCGCGCAGGTCGAGCTGCCCACGTCGCTGCTGCTGACCATGCGGCCGCTGAACGAGGCGGCGACCGGCGTGCCCCGGCAGCGTCCGGCGGCCCCGGCCGTCGAGGCACCGGCCGCCCCCGCGCTGTCCGGCCCGCTGCCCGCCGCCTCGGTGCAGGGCGACTCCGGACACGGCCGCACCGAACCCCCGGGGTACGTGCCCGGCCCCGACGAGTTCCCCGCGCACCTCCCCCGCCGCGTCCCGCGCCGCGAGACTCCCGCGGCGCAGCCGCCCGCCACCGGGGCGCCCGCCGCGGAGACGGCACCGGAGCGGTTCGAGTCCGCCGCGACTCCCCCCGCGGCGGCGGCCGGAGACGGCCCGTACACCCGGCGCCGGGACACGGGCGGCGAGACGGAACCGGGAGGCCACGACGGCCACCACCGCGCCGACGGCACTCCCCCGGCCACCGGCCCCGCGCCCTTCATCCCCCGCGCGCGCGACGGCGCCCCGGCCGACCCGCACCCGGCCGACCCCTACCGCCCCGACCCGTACCGCTCCGCGCAGCGGCCCGCCGACGCCCAACGGCCCGGTATCGGCGCCGCGTTCGGCACCCGCCCGGCCGACGGGGCGCCCGCCCCACGCGGCCAGCAGCCCCCCGCCGCCCCGCTCCCCGGCGCGGGCGACGACGGCGAGCGCCCGCTGCGCCGCCGGGTGCGCGGTGCCACGCTGCGCACCCCCCTGGACGGCGCCCAGCAGACGGCCCGGCAGGCGCCGAGGCTCGCCGACGCGGACGCCGTCCGCGACTCGCTGGAGGAGTTCGAGGCGGCCGTGGCCCGCGCCAACCGCGACAGCACCACACCCGGGGCGGGCGCCCCGCGGACATCCCCCGACCAGCAAACCCAGCACGACCTCCCGAAAGGAGTGGAGCAGTGAGTACGTCGACAGGTGACACTCCGACGGGAGGCGTTCCGCCGACCGATCTGCGGGCCGCCGCAGCCGACTTCACCTGGCTGCTCAACCGGTTCGCGACCGAGACGGCGGGTGTCGTCGACGCCATCGCCGTGTCCTCCGACGGGCTGCTGATCGCCGTGTCGCAGTTGCGCGAGCACGCCGACTCCGAGCGGCTGGCAGCCATCGTCTCCGGCATCACGAGCCTCGCGAACGGCGCCTCCGGCAACTACGGTCTGGGCGGCCTCAACAAGGTCATCATCGACCTGGAGGGCGGCCACGTCCTGGTCTCCGCGATCGGCAGCGGCGCCGTGCTCGGCGTGGTCGCCGACAAGGAGGCCAAGCTCGGCAACATCGCCTACGAGATGACGCTGTTCGCCAACCGGGCGGGCGCGGCACTCAGCCCGCAACTGGTACTCGAACTCAAGAACAGCGTCGGAGCCCCGTCCAGAGGTTGACCGGTCCCCACCCGGTCGAGGAGGAAACGCCCATGGCTGACGGCCGCCCCCCGCGGCGTGCAGGCGAGGACGGCCTTCCCGGCCACGAACCGGGTGGACCCGTCCCGGCCGTACGGCCGTTCCTGGTCACCGCGGGCCGCGTCGCGGGCACCGAGGCCGACCGGACGGTCCCGGTCGAGACCCAGGTGGTCGCGACCGCCTCGGGACTCGACGTGCTCGACCGGCTGTCCTTCGAGGAGCACGACATCGTCGCCGCCTGCCGGCAGCCGCAGTCCATCGCGGAGATCGCGGCCCGGCTGCGGCTGCATCTCAACGTGGTGCGCGTCCTCGCCGAGGACCTGCGCGACAGCGGGCTGCTCTCGGTGCACGTGCCCGATTCCGGCGTCACGCACGACGCCTCCGTTCTGCGACGGCTTATCGATGGCCTGCGCGCCATCCCCGACTCCCGAGGAGGGGTTACTCCGTGACACCGACCGAGCCGGTCGCCCGCGGCACCGCCGCGCGGGCCACCGTACGACCGCCGCTGCCGGTCAAGATGGTGATCGCGGGCGGTTTCGGCGTGGGCAAGACCACCGCCGTCGGTTCGATCTCCGAGATCGAGCCGCTGACCACCGAGGCGGCGATCACCGAGGTCGCGGCCGGCGTGGACGACCTCAGCCTGACCCCCCGCAAGACCACGACCACCGTCGCGATGGACTTCGGCTGCATCACCATCGACCCGACGCTGAAGCTGTACCTGTTCGGCACGCCCGGCCAGGAGCGGTTCGGGTTCATGTGGGACGACATCGTGGAGGGCGCGGTCGGCGGTCTCGTCATCGTCGACACCCGGCGCCTGGACGACTGCTACGCGGCCGTCGACTACTTCGAGCACCGGCAGATCCCGTTCGCGGTGGCCCTGAACGCCTTCGACGGCGAGGTGGGGCACTCCCTGGACGAGGTCCGCTGGGCGCTGGACGTCTCCGACCGGGTGCCGGTCATCGTCTTCGACGCGCGCGAGCGCGGTTCGGTGCGCGACGCGCTGCTGGTCGTCCTGGAGCAGGCGCTGGCCCGCAGCGGCGGCTGAACCACCGCACACGTGCCAACGGGCGGTGTGCGTCCGGCAGTTGATCAACTGCCGGACGCACACCGCCCGTTGGCGTGGGCCGTGCGGTCGCGGTGCTCAGGCGCTCCGGCGCACCCCGGGCGACACCGCGACGCGGTTGATCGCCCAGAACAGCGCGAGGGTCACCAGGGCCATGACGGCGACCAGCGTGGCGCCGCCCACGACCTTCTCGTAGTTGCGCTGGTAGAGGCCGTCGACGATGTACCGTCCGACGCCGCCGAGGCTGACGTACGCCGCGATGGTGGCCGTCGAGACGATCTGCACGGCGGCCGACCGCAGGCCGCTGAGGATCAGCGGGAGCGCGACGGGCAGTTCGACCTGGAAGAGGATGCTCGACTCCTCCATGCCCATCCCCCGGGCCGCGTCCACCGGCGACGGGTCGACGGAGCGCATCGCCTCGTACGTCGTCACCAGGATCGGCGGGACGGCGAGGACGACCAGCGGGATCATGACGGGCAGCAGGCCCAGGCCCAGCAGCACGAACATCAGGACCAGCAGGCCGAAGCTGGGCAGCGCGCGGGCCGCGGTGGCGATCAGCGCGAGGACGTTGCCGCCGCGTCCGGTGTGGCCGGTGACGAGACCCACCGGGAGGCCGATGGCGGCGGCGATCGCGAGGGCGAGCAGCGAGTACCACACGTGCTCGAACAGGCGGTGCGGGATGCCGTCGTAGCCGTGCCAGTGACCGCTGTCGCTGAAGAAGGCGTTGACGAAGTGCAGTACGTTCACCGGGCTGCGTCCTCCAGTGCGAGGGCGGCCGGTTCGGGCCGCTCTTCGGCGACGGGGCGGTCGGCCCTGCGGGTGCCGCCGCGGGGCATCCAGGGCGTCAGCAGGACGCGCGCCAGGACCAGCAGGGCGTCCACGACGATGGCGAGAACGGCCGTGGTGACCACGGAGTTCAGCGCGAGCACCGGCCGGTGGTAGAACATCGAGTCCGTCAGCAGGTTGCCGAGCGCGCCCTGGTTGCCGATCAGCGCGCCGACGCTGACGAGGCTGATGCTGGAGACGGTCGCGACCCGGAGCCCGGCGAAGATCGCGGGCACGGCGATCGGCAACTGCACCTGCGCGTACCGGCGTACGGGGCCGAAGCCCATGGCGGTCGCGGCGGCCAGGGTCTCCTGCGGCACCGAGCGGACGCCGTCGACGATGGCCGGGACCAGCACGACCAGGCTGTAGACGGCGAGCGGGATCATCACGGTGGTCTCGCTCTGCCCGGTGTAGTCGATCAGCACGACGAAGAACGCCAGCGAGGGGATCGCGTACAGCACCGTCGTCACACCGAGCACCGGCGGGTACAACCACCGGAAGCGCACGCACAGTTGGGCGATCGGCAGCGCGACGACCAGGCCGATCAGGACCGGTATCAGCGCCTCGCGCAGATGCAGGCCGATCAGACCGACGTAGCTGTTCTGCAGATCGCTCGGGATGTCGAAGAAGCCGTTCATCCGGCGACCTTGTCGTCGGCGCGCCCCTCGGCGTGGGCGGCGCGGATGGCCTCGCCGATGCTCTGCTGGGAGACCACGCCGGCCACCCGGCCCGCGCCGTCCACGGCGACGGCCCAGCCGGTGGGCGAGAGCACGGATCCGTCGAGGGCGGCCCGCAGCGGCTCCCGCGGGTACTCGAACGGCCGCCCGCAGGACAGCAGTCGGGCGGGGTCGATGCTCCCGGCGGTGAGGCTGCCCGCCTCGCCCCAGCCGAGCGGCCTGCCGTCGAGCCCCGTGACGAGCAGGTACGGAACGTCGGGCTCGGTGCGCGCGGCGATCTGCTCGGCCGTGGAGTCGAGCGCCACGATCGGCCCGGTGCGCAGGTCGAGTTGCTCGGAGGTGAAGAACGACAGGCGGCGGATGCCCCGGTCGGCGCCGAGGAAGTCCTCGACGAACGCGTCGGCGGGGTCGGAGAGCAGCTCCGCGGGCGGCGCGAACTGCGCGAGCTTCCCGCCGGTGCGCATCACCGCGACCATGGTGCCGAGCTTCACGGCCTCGTCGATGTCGTGGGTGACGAAGACGATGGTCTTGCCCAGTTCGTCCTGGATGCGCAGGAGTTCGTCCTGGAGCCCCTTGCGGACGACGGGGTCGACGGCCGAGAACGGCTCGTCCATGAGCAGCACGGGCGGGTCGGCCGCGAGCGCGCGGGCCACGCCGACGCGCTGCTGCTGGCCGCCGGAGAGCTGGTAGGGGTAGCGCTTGGCGAGGGAGGAGTCGAGGCCGACCCGCTCCATCAGCTCGTGGGCCCGGGAGCGCGCGCGCTCCTTGCCCCAGCCGAGCATGCGCGGCACGGTCGCGATGTTGTCGACGATGGTGCGGTGCTGGAAGAGACCGGCGTTCTGGATGACGTAACCCATCGACCGGCGCAGGGTGTTGACCGACTGCTTGCGGATGTCGGCGCCGTCGAGGCTGATCGTGCCCTCGGTGAGGTCGACCATCCGGTTGATCATGCGCAGGGTCGTCGTCTTCCCGCAGCCCGACGGTCCGACCAGGACGGTGATCGAGCGGTCCGGTATCTCCAGCGACAGGCGGTCGACCGCCACCGTGCCGTCCGGGTACCGCTTGGTGACTGAATCTATCCGTATCAAAACGCCGAATACCCTTCGGGTCTGGCAGGAACTTGCCCACTTTCGGCCACGGTCGCGCAGACCGTTGCGTGGAGAGTCTAGACCGCTCCTGTTTCCAAAACCTGTACCAGGTACGCCCGATGGGACGGCCCGCCCGCCGGAGCCGTTCAACAGGGCCGAATCCGGGCATGGTTGGGTGTCGTCGCAGGTCACGGAAGACGCCGCGGGCCCCGCACGCAGTGTGCGGGGCCCGCGGTGAGATGTGCGGAGGTGACCGTTTCGGGTCAGTTCCCGGTCGGCTCCAGCCGGAGCGAGATCGAGTTGATGCAGTACCGCTGGTCGGTCGGGGTCGCGTACCCCTCGCCCTCGAAGACGTGCCCGAGGTGCGAGCCGCAGCGCGAGCAGCGCACCTCGGTGCGCACCATGCCGTGCGAGCGGTCCTGGATCAGTTCCACCGCGTCCGTGTCCTTCGGGTCGTAGAAGGACGGCCAGCCGCAGTGCGACTCGAACTTCGTGTCCGACGTGAACAGCTCCGCGCCGCAGGCACGACAGGAGTAGACACCCGTGGTCTTCGTGTCGGTGTACTCACCGACGAAGGCGGGCTCCGTCCCGGCCTGGCGCAGCACCGTGTACTCCGCCGGAGACAGCTCCGCGCGCCACTGCTCGTCCGGCTTCTCGACGTCGTACGACATGCGCCTCAGCCCCTTACTTCGAGAGATGGTCCAGGATCAGCGGGCCGAGGTCGGTGACGTCGCCCGCTCCCATGGTGAGAACGAGATCACCGGCCCTCGCCATTCCCGCCACCACGGACGGCACGTCGGCCTTGTCGTGGACCGGTGTCACGTCGGCCCCGGCGGCGCGCGCCGCCTCGACGATCAGGGCGCTGGTGACCCCCGGCAGCGGGTCCTCGCGGGCCGGGTAGATCTCCAGGACCAGGGAGGCGTCCGCGAGGGCGAGCGCCTGGCCCATCTCCTTGCCCAGCTCCTGGGTGCGGGAGAACAGGTGCGGCTGGAAGACGACGAGGATGCGGGAACCGTCCGCGACGGCGGCCCGCATCGCCTCCAGGTCGGCCGTCATCTCGGTGGGGTGGTGCGCGTACGAGTCGATCACCTGGACGCCGGCCGCCTCGCCCTTGAGCTGGAGGCGGCGCTTGACCCCCGTGTAGGCGGCGAGCGCGCCGGCCAGCTCGGCGGCGGGCACCCCGAGCGCCGCGCCGGCCGCGAGCGCGGCGACCGCGTTGTGCGCGTAGTGCCGGCCGGGCACGGAGACGGTGAAGGTCAGCTCGGTGCCGTCGAGCAGCACGGTGACCTCGCTGCGCAGGCCCTGCGCGACAACGGACAGCACGCGCACGTCGGCGTCCGGCGACTCGCCGTAGGTGACCGTGCGCACGCCGCCGCCGGCCAGCCGGCGGGTCAGCTCGCGCGCGCCCTCGTGGTCGGCGGAGATCACCAGCGTGCCGCCGGGCACGATCCGCCCGGCGAACGTCTCGAAGGACTCGTAGATCTCGTCCATCGACGCGTAGTTCGCGTGGTGGTCCAGCTCCACGTTGAGGACGATCGCGACCTCGGGGGCGTACTTGTGGAAGCTGCGGTCCGACTCGTCGGCCTCGGCGACGAAGATCTCGCCCTCGCCGTGCAGCGCGTTCGAGCCGGGGGCGTCCAGGTCGCCGCCGATCGCGTACGAGGGGTGCAGGCCGAGCGCGCCGAGCGCGACGGCGAGCATCGACGTGGTGGTCGTCTTGCCGTGCGTGCCGGCGACGGCGATCGGCCGCAGGCCGGTCATCAGCGCGGCCAGCGCGTCGGAGCGGTGGACCACCGGGACGCCCAGCTCGGCGGCGCGGGCGAGCTCGGGGTTGTCGGCGCGGATCGCGGAGGAGACGACGACGCAGCTCGCGTCGTCGGCGAGGTGGTCGGCCGCGTGCCCGATGTGCACGGTGGCGCCCAGCTCCCGCAGCGCGTCGGCGGTCGGGGACTCCTTGGCGTCGCTGCCGGCCACCTTCGCGCCGCGCTGCGCGAGGATCTTGGCGATGCCCGACATCCCGGCGCCGCCGATGCCGATGAAGTGCGGTCGGTCCATGGCGGTAGGAAGGCCGGGTGCCATGCGCGTTTCTCCCCAGGTGGTACGTGCGACGTGTGCCGACGTGCGGTGGTGACGTGTACTGACGTGCGGTGACGGGTGCGGCGCCCCGCGTGCGGGGCGCCGCCTCACCCTATGCCTTGCTGTGCGAGAACAGCTTCAGCACCGGGACGCCGACCTTGTGGCGGGCCCGGGAGGCCCAGTCGCGGTGGAAGAACTCCTCGACGTAGTGCGGGTCGGTCAGCACGATCACCTCGTCGGCCTTGATCTCCTCGACGACGCCCTTGAGCGCGTCCAGCGGGTGGTCCTCGACGAGTCTGCCCTCGGCCTCGCTGCCGGAGGCCCGCAGCGCGCGCAGCGACACGTCGAGCGCCTGGGCCGCCGGCGCCTCCGCCGCGTCGCCCTCGGGGGTCTCGCCCTCGCGGGCCGCCTCGTCCAGCTCGCCGAGCGCGACGTCGTCGATGGCGCGCAGCAGCCGGTCCGCCTGGTCGCCGCGCGGCTGGAGCAGCACGTGGAAGGAGACCTGCTCGTCCCCGTGCAAGGTCGTGACGAACTCCACGTCGGCGGACGTCAGGGCCTTCTCGATCATCAGTACGCTTGTGAACACCACGCGCCCCTTCTCCTTGGAGAGCCCGCGGCCCTCTCTGCACCGAGGGCCGGCCGTTTCGGGCGGCCCTGCGGAAACCATCCTGCCCCGTGATCGCACGGGTTCTGCGTCATTCAGTGTGCCCGTAGGGCAACAAACGGAACGGTTGACTCCGGTGGGGTCCGTTTCAGGGCCGCCGGTAACGGGAGAACAGGAAGCCGTCCTCCTCCAGCAGCGACGCCAGCACGAACCGCCGGGGAACCTCGACCGGGGGGCCGCCCGCGATCCGCTGCGCGTTCCCGGCCGTCAGCATCGGCGAGAGCGTCAGGCACAGTTCGTCGAGCACGTCGGCCGCCACGAACTGGCCGAGCAGGCGCGGTCCGCCCTCGGTGAGCAGCCGGGTGTGCCCGAGTGCCACCAGCTCGCGGACCGCCCGCGCCGGGTCGACGGCCAGCCCCTCGCCCGCCACGACCACGCGGGCACCCGCCTTCTCCGCCGCCTCCACGCGGTCCCGCGGCGCACCGGCGCCGGTCAGGACCACTGTCTGCGTCAGCGGCGCGGTGAACAGCGGCAGCGAGAAGTCCAGGCCGAGCCCCGCGGTGACGACCGCGATCGCCGGAGCGGGCCCCTGACCGGCCGCGGCACGCGCGGCGGCGAAGTCCTCCCGTGCGCGGGCCGGCCGGTAGCCCTCCTGGCGTACCGTTTCGGCACCGACGACCACGGCGTCCGCGAGCGCCCGCAGGGTGCCGAAGATCCGCATGTCGGAGGCGCAGGAGATGCCCTGCGACCGGCCGTCGTGCTGGGCCGCCCCGTCGAGGGTGCTCACCATGTTGGCCCGCAACCATTGCTTCCGCGCGCCGGACCCGGTGGCCGGATAGGCGTACGCGGCGGCCAGCTCGGCGAGGCTCCACCCGCCGTCCGGACCGGACGCCCGCGCGCCGGGGACCGGCTGTCCGACCGCCGCGGGGCCCCCTCGCGGGGCGGCGTCCCCGCCGTCGCCGGCCGGTCCCCGGAGGTCCGGGGACTGAGTCTCGTCGGTCACAGGGAACAGGCGTCGCATGCCGTGCAGTCTGGCACGCCGCCTAACATGTCTCTCCGTGTCGTCCTCCCCCGCAGCCCCCGGCCTCCGTCCCACCGCCGACGCGGCTCCCCTGTCCCTGTGCGCCCGTGAACCGCGCGTTCCCGCGGACCGGCTGGTCGCCGAGATGGTGCCGCCGCCGCGCTTCGACGCCGTCCGCTTCTCGACGTACGTGCCGGACCCCAAGCAGCCCAGCCAGACCGAGGCGGTACGGGTCCTCGAAGGGTTCGCGGCCGGTCTGACCGGCGGCGCGTCCGACGCCGGCTCCGGACGGCGCGGCCTGTTCGGGCTCGGGCGGAGCCGGGCCCCGAAGACCCCCGCCGGTCCGCGCGGGGTCTACCTCGACGGCGGCTACGGCGTCGGCAAGACCCACCTGCTGGCGTCGCTGTGGCACGCGACCCCGGCCGCCCCGGAACTCAAGGCGTTCGGCACCTTCGTCGAACTCACCAACCTGGTGGGCGCGTTGGGCTTTCAGCAGACCGTGGCGACGCTCTCCGGCCACCGGCTGCTGTGCATCGACGAGTTCGAGCTGGACGACCCCGGCGACACCGTGCTCGTCTCCTCGCTGCTGGCCCGCCTGGTCGAGGCCGGCGTCGCCCTCGCCGCGACCTCCAACACGCTGCCGGGCAAGCTCGGCGAGGGCCGCTTCGCCTCCGCCGACTTCCTGCGCGAGATCCAGGGGCTGTCCGCCCACTTCCGCTCGCTGCGCATCGACGGCGACGACTACCGCCACCGCGGGCTGCCCGAGGCGCCCGAGCCGTTCACCGACGAGCAGGTCACGCGCGCGGCGCACGCCACCGCGGGCGCCTCCCTCGACGCCTTCCCCGCGCTGCTCGACCACCTCGCGCGCGTGCACCCGAGCCGGTACGGGGCGCTCACCGAGGATCTCCGCCTGGTGTGCCTCACCGACGTGCGGCCGGTCCCCGACCAGTCGACGGCCCTGCGCCTCGTCGTGCTCGCCGACCGGCTCTACGACCGCGAGGTTCCCGTCCTCGCCTCGGGCCTGCCCTTCGACAAGCTGTTCAGCGACGAGATGCTGAACGGCGGCTACCGCAAGAAGTACCTGCGCGCGATATCCCGCCTGACCGCCCTCGCCCGGGACGCGAAGGGGCTCGCCGAGGGGCGGTAGGCCGCCCGGGGGTGGGGCCGCCCGGGGGTGGGGCCGCCCGGGGCCGCGACGGCGACTCCGGGCGGGTGACGCGGCGGCCACGCCGACCCCGCGAAGTCAGAAAACCCGACAAACGGTCCCTACGTTCGTACGGTGATCACTTCCGTACGCCGTATCACCGCAGCCACCGCCGCCGTCTGCGCCCTGGGCGCCGCTCTCACCGCCTGCGGCACCGCCGCCAAGGCCCCCGCGGCTCCCCGCCCGGCCCCCTCGGCGCCCTCCCCCGCCGCCTCCCGGCCGCCCACCCTCGCGCCCGGTCCCGCGGGGCTGACCCCCGTCTTCAAGAACGGCCCCCGCACCGGCGCCAAGACGGTCGCGCTCACCTTCGACGCCGACATGACCGCCGACGAGGGCAACCGCGCGGCGGCCGGCGAGCGCTTCGACAACCCGGAGCTCATCAACACCCTGCGCGGCCTGAAGGTGCCGGCGACCGTCTTCATGACCGGGCGGTGGGCCGACGAGTACCCGGCCGAGGCCCGCGCCATCGGCCGCGACCCGCAGTTCGAGATCGCCAACCACTCGTACAGCCACTACGCCTTCACCGGCGACTGCTACGGCCTGCCGACCGTCTCCGACGACCGGATGCGCTCGGACGTGGAGCGCGCGTACACCGCCTTCCGCAAGGCGGGCGTCCCGCACCCGATGCCGTACTTCCGCTTCCCCGGCGGCTGTTACGACCAGAAGTCGCTGCGCGCGCTGGCCCCGGCCGGCGTCACGGCGGTGCAGTGGGACGTGGTGAGCGGCGACGCCTTCGCGACCGACTCCGACGCGGTGACACGGCAGGTGCTCGACGGGGTGCGGCCCGGCTCCGTCGTCGTCATGCACTGCACGCGCAGCGCGGCCCCCGCGACCGAGCGCGCGGTGCGCGAGGTGGTGCCCCGGCTGCGCGCCGAGGGCTACCGGTTCGTGAAGGTGTCCGAGCTGATCGGGGCGAGCGCGAAGGCGGGCGCGGGGGCCGCCGCCCGGGGCGGCGCCGCGGCGCACACCGCGCGCTGACGGCCGGCCGGACGCCCTCGGTCCGTCCGGCGGGACGTCCTACGCTGGGGCCATGAGCGACGACGACCGTCAGACGGCCGGGGCCGGGCCCGCGGCGCCCGCCCCGGAGCCCGCACCGCAGTACGCGGAGTGCGTGCTGTGCCGGAGGCCGACCGAGTACCCGCCGTCGCAGCGGGGCGTCACCCTGTGCCCGGTCTGCGCATGGCGGGAGGCGGAGCGCTCGGCCTGCTCGGGCTGAAGCCGCCGCTCACGGACGCGGGCGGAGGACCGGACTCCCCGCCTGGCAGACTGGACGCCGTGAGCAGCGAAGAGACGACCGGCGCCGAGAACCGCACCGGGGATGCCGCCGGGGACAGCCCCTTCCGTACCGAACGCACCGCCCGCGACGAGGCACCGCAGTTCGTGCTGCCGCTGGTCGTGCGGATCGAGCGGGCCGAGCCGCCCGCCCGTACGGACGCGCTGGAGACCGCCGCCCGCGCGGTCCTCCTGCTGCTGAGCGACGACCGCGCCCTCGGCGACGGCGAGTGGGCGCGCGCGGTCAGCGACTGGCAGGACGCCCGCATCCGCAAGGTGGTGCGCCGGGCGCGCGGCGCCGAGTGGCGGCGGGCCGGCGAACTGCCCGGCATCACGGTCACCGGCAAGGCGGCCGAGGTGCGGGTCTTCCCGCCGGTGCCGCTGGACGGCTGGCCCAGGGAACTCGCCAAGCTCCAGGTCTCCGGCACCGACCTCGACGACCCCGAACCGCCCGCGGGTGTCGACCCCGGCACCGCGGTGCTCTGGTTCAACCCGGACCTCGCCATGTCGGCCGGCAAGGCGATGGCCCAGGCGGGTCACGGCGCCCAACTCGCCTGGTGGGCGCTGTCGGACGCGGACCGCGACGCCTGGCGCGACGCCGGCTTCCCGCTCGCCGTGCGGACCGCCGACCCGGCGCGGTGGGCCGAACTGACCGCCAGTGGGCTGCCGTTGGTGCGCGACGCGGGCTTCACCGAGATCGCGCCGGGCTCCAGCACCGTCGTCGCCGACCACCCGGCGCTGACGCGGCACTGAGCACCGGGCGGCGCACGGCAACCAAGTCCCCCCGCGCCGCACGGCTTTGCCTTTCCTTGCCCTCCCCTTGAACATCCCGGGCCTCCCCCGCGTACACCTCTGCGCCGGCCCCGTGCCGGCCCGCCCACGACCGGCCGCACTCCCCGGGAGGCACCCTTGCGGCGTACTGGACGCACGCGCGGCACGGCCCTTTTCGTCGCCGTCCTCGCGGCCACCCTCGGCGCGCTCGCCTTTCCCGTGTGGTCGTACGCCGACCGCTCGGGCACCGGCCCCGCGAACCTCGCCGCCGGGACGGTGAGCACCCGGTGGGGGCCGCTGTCCGCCGCCGACCGGGACCTGATCGTCCGGGTGCGGCTGGCGGGGCTGTGGGAACTGCCCGCCGGGCAGCAGGCGGTCGAACGGGCACCCACCCGCGCGGTGAAGGAGGCGGGCGACCACCTGATCGTCGGCCACACCGACCTCGACAAGCGGGTCCGGATCGTCGCGGCGCAGCTCAACGTCGAGCTGCCGAACCAGCCGAACGAACAGCAGCAGGGCTGGCTGCAGGAACTGACGGCGGCGAGCGGCGCGGAGTACGAGTTCAAGTTCGCGAACCTGCTCCGGGCCGCGCACGGCAAGATCTTCCCGGCGATCGGCGCCGTCCGCAACAGCACCCGCAACTCCCTTGTCCGGCAACTGGCTTCGGACGCCAACCAGACCGTCCTCGACCACATCACGGTGCTGGAGAGGACCGGTGCGGTCGACTTCGACGCCATCGCCCGCGACACCGCGATGGCGTCGACGGCGAGCCCGACCGGGCCGCCCGCTCCGGTGCCCGGCAGCACCGCGCCGTCCGCACCGGCCGCCGGGCCCGGCGGTGACGTCCGCGCGACCTCCCGGCCGGTGCCGGGCGAGCCGGGCACCGTGGACACGGGCCGCCCGGAGCCGGTCGACCCCGGCGATCCGGCCGACGCCGGATAGCCGAGGCGGCTCTCCCCGCCCGGCGAGAACCTCAAATGTTGCTCTGAAGCGGGGGCGCGGACGGTTCGCGCACCGGCCGCCGGGTCATATCCCCGGCACGCGGGGCCACTTGAAGCGCGGGGGGCGGACACCATGAGGCGACTGGGGACGGGGATCGGCTGGCGGCCGGAGATCGCCGACGCGGTGGAGCGCATGCCGGGCGTCGAGTGGGTGGAGGCGGTCGCGGAGAACCTGTGTCCCGGCCACCTCCCCGACTCCCTGGTGCGGCTGCGCGGGCGCGGGACGACCGTGGTACCGCACGGCGTCTCGCTGGGCCTCGGCGGTGCCGCCCGCCCGGACGCCGGACGCCTCGCCGCGCTCGCCGAGTGCGCGCTCGCCCTCGGGTCGCCGCTCGCCACCGAGCACATCGCGTTCGTCCGCGCGGGCGGCCCCGGCACGCCCTCGGCGCCGCTGGAGGCCGGGCACCTGCTGCCGGTGCCGCGCACCCGGGACGCGCTCGCCGTGCTGTGCGAGAACGTCCGGATCGCCCAGGACTCCCTGCCCGTGCCGCTCGCCGTGGAGAACATCGCGGCCCTCTTCGCCTGGCCCGACGAGGAGTTGACGGAAGGGCAGTTCCTCTACGAACTCGCCGACCGGACCGGGGTGCGGCTGCTCGTCGACGTGGCGAACCTGCACACCAATTACGTCAACTGCGGCGAGGACCCGGCCCGCGCCCTGTCGGAACTGCCCCTCGAAGCCATCGCCTACGTCCACGTGGCGGGCGGGTTCGAGCGCGACGGGGTGTGGCACGACAGCCACGCCCACCCGGTGCCCCGGCCCGTCCTGGACATCCTCACCGACCTCGCCTCCCGCGTCAGCCCGCCCGGCGTCCTGCTGGAGCGCGACGACAACTTCCCCGAACCCGGGCTGCTGGAGGGCGAGTTGCGGTCCATCGGGGCCGCGCTGGCACGGGGGCACGCACGGTCCGGGAGCATGGCGCCCGCCCCGGCGGCGGACGGCGCCCCGGCCCCCGCGCGGGAACCGGCACCGGCCCTGCCGGCGGACACCGGGACCGCCCGCGCCCACGTCGCCCTCGCCCAGACCGCACTGCTCGCGGCGCTGGTCACCGGGGCGCCCGCGCCCGACGGTTTCGACCGGAGCAGGCTGAACGTCCAGGTACGCGCGCTGGCGGCGAAGCGGGCGGACATCGTCGCCAAGGTGGCCCCCGAACTCCCGCTGATCCTGGGCGACTTGTACCGGTCCACCTTCCTCTGCTACGCGGGCACGAACCCGCTGTCCGGCGGCCACCGGCGCGACGCCCTGGACTTCGCCGCGCACCTGCTGCGCGGCGAGTTCCCCGAGGACGAGGAGACCCGGCGGGCACTGCACGAGTGGTGGCTGGAGCGCTCGGGCCCCGTCCCGCACTCGCGGCGCCCCACGGTCCGTATCGCCCGCGCCGCCCGCCGGATACTGCTGCGCGGCTGACCTCGGCGGACGCCGCCGCGCGAGCCGCTCCCTCCCGCCCCGGCCGCCGCCCGCGTCCCGCCGGCCCCACCCGGGCGTGTAACGATTGGCTCACGGCGCACAGTACGATGCCGTCGCCGCACCACGAACTCCCCTGATGCGGCGCCGTGTTGGGAGGCACCATGCGTCGTAGTCGGCCCGCCCCCGCCCGTCGGGGCCCGTTCACCGGCACCGGCCTCCTCGTGCTCGCGCTGACCGCGACACTGGCGGCCCTGCTCTACCCGGTCTGGTCGTACACCCAGCGCCCGGCCGTCGCCGCCGCGTCCACCGGCACGGCGAGCGCGCAGAACGCGCAGAACCCGCAAGGTCCGCGGAGTCCGCGGGGCGCGCCCTCGGCGAAGGCGTCCGCGCAGGTGCCGACCAGGTTCGGACCGCTGTCCGCGCTGGACCGGACGTTCCTCGACGCCGTGCGCACGGCCGCCCTCTGGGAGCTGCCCGCCGGACGGCAGGCGGAGTCGAAGGGCACCACGGCCTCCGTCCGCACGGCCGGGCAGCACGTGGTGTCGGGGCACACCTTCCTGGGCCGCCGGGTCACCGACGTCGACGCCCGGCTCGGCCTGACCCCGCCGGCCGCCCCGGACGCGGAACAGAAGGGGTGGCTGAAGGAACTGGGCACGGCCACCGGCAAGGACTACGACCGCGCGTTCGCGAACATCCTGCGGCTGGCCGACGGCAGGATCCTGCCCGTCGTCGCCGAGGTCCGGGCCGGCACCGCCAACTCGCTGGTGCGCGCCCTCGCCGACGACGCCGAGGTCACCGTCCTGGACCACATCCGGGTCCTGGAGGCCACCGGGGACGTCGACTTCGCCGCCCTGGCCCGCGGGCTCGGCGACGCCGGCACGTCCGTCCCGGCCGCCTCCCCGGCCCCGTCCGGCAGCCCGGGGGCCGCGCCCGGTTCCGCCCGCTCCTCCGCCGCCCCGCGGCCCGCGACCACGTACTCGCTGCCGCCGGCCGCCTCCAGCCCCCGCCCGAGGGGCACCGCCGGGGGCGGCGACACCTCGCAGCGGCAGGCGGGCGACCGCACGACGGCGACGGGTGACACCGGCGCCGCCGAGAACGCGGCGCTGAACCGGTAGCCCACAGGGGGCGTACCGGGGCGCGGGTGCCGACACCGGGCGAACGGTGCTTGCCTTCGCCAACAGCCGCGCGAAACATCCCTTTTGCCGCATCCGCGACACGAAGGGACACGCGATGAGAGCCGCGACGAGAACGGCCGCCCTCCGCTCGGCAGCCGGATCACTGCTGCTGACCACCCTCGCCGCGGGACCGGCCGACGGCGCCCCGCTCGTGCCGGACACCCCGGCCGCGTACACCGCCGCCCGCGCCTCCTCGCCGGACGCCGCCGCGGACCGCGGCACGGCGGTCGCCGCCGCCCGCGCGGCCGCCGCCGGGATCCGGTTCGGGGCGTGCGCGGACGGCCAGGACATGCCGGGGTCCCTGCGGTGCGGGACCGTCACCGTGCCGCTCGACTACGCCCACCCCGACGGCACGCGGATCAGGCTCACCGTCAGCCGGGTCCGGGCCACCCAGCGCGACCCGCGCAACAGCAAGCACCGGGTGCCCCGCCAGGGCGCGCTGGTCTACAACCCGGGCGGCCCCGGCGCCTCCGGCATGTACTTCCCGCTGGCCGGCCTGCTCCCCGAGTGGAAGCGCCTCGGCGCGGCGTACGACCTGGTCGGCTACGCGCCGCGCGGCGTGGGGCGTTCGGCACCGCTGTCGTGCGAGGACCCGAAGCGGTTCTACAAGGGTCCGCGCGAGGCGCCGGCGCACCCCTCCGAGGCGTACAAGCGGGAGCGGATCGCGGCGGCGAAGGCGTACGCGCGCGGCTGCGCCGAACGCGCGGGCCGGGCACTGCGGTTCTACAACTCCCTGAACAACGCCCGCGACCTGGACGTCCTGCGCGCCGCGCTCGGCGAGCGCGGGCTCACGTTCATGGGCGCCTCGTACGGCACGTACTTCGGCGCGGTGTACGCGACGCTGTTCCCCTCGCACGTGCGCCGGATGGTCCTCGACTCGGCGGTGGACCCGGACCCGGAGCAGATCTGGTACCGCGGCAACCTGCGCCAGTCGGCCGCGTTCGAGAGCCGCTGGGCGGACTTCCGGGACTGGGTCGCCGCGCACGACGACGTGTACGGGCTCGGCCGCACCGGGCGGGACGTGCAGCGCTCGTACGACACGGCGCGGGCCCGGCTCGCCGCGAAGCCGGCCGGCGGCACGGTCGGCCCCGGCCAGTTGCAGGGCGCGTTCCTGGACGCCGGGTACTTCGACGACGTGTGGGCGGCCCGCGCGCAGGCGCTCTCCGCGTACCTCCGGGGCGACCCGGCGGAACTCGTGCAGCAGGCGGGCCCGCACCAGGAGGCCGCCGCCGAGGCGGAGAACGCGAAGGCGGTCTACACGGCCGTCGAGTGCAACGACGCCCCGTGGCCCACGGACTGGAAGGTGTGGGACCGCGACAACACCCGCCTCGCGCGCGTGGCCCCCTTCGAGACGTGGGACAACGCGTGGACGAACCTCCCGTGCGCGTACTGGCCCGCGCCCCGGCAGCGGCCGCTCGACGTGCGCACCGCGCCCGGCGAACTGCCGCCGACGCTGGTGCTGGCCGCCGAACGCGACGCGGCGACTCCGTACGAGGGGGCGCTGGAGACGCAGCGCAGACTGGCGGGCGCGTCGCTGGTGACGGAACGGGACGCGGGCACGCACGGTGTCGCGGGCGGACCCAACCGCTGCGTCAACGCGTACGTGGACGCGTACCTGCTGGAGGGGCGGACGCCGGGACGGCACGCGTCCTGCGCCCCGCACCGGGAGCCGGAACCGTACCGGCCGTAGCGGCGGGGGGCGGGCGCGGCGGCCCGCGGCCTCTGGAAGACTCGCCCCCATGGACACCGCAAAGCTCGAACTCGCAGCCCAGCGCTACCGCGAGGCCGAAGCGGCCTTCGCCGCCGCCCGGGACGACCTCCAGGTGGAGACCGCCGCCTTCCTCGGCCGGACCGGGCAGCCGGAGGCCTTCGCCGAGGCGGCCGGGATCACCGGCTGGACGGAGGCGGACCTGCGGCGGATCGCCGCGCAGTCGCCCGCCTGACCGGCTCCCGGAGTCGTCGCGGGAGCCGGTGCGCGGGCGGCCGACGGGCCGTCAGGCCAGGCCGGCGACCAGTTCGGCGACGTCCTTGCGGCGGCCCGTGTAGAAGGGGACCTCCTCGCGGACGTGCATCCGGGCCTCGGAGGCACGCAGGTGGCGCATGAGGTCGACGATGCGGTACAGCTCGTCGGCCTCGAACGCGAGGATCCACTCGTAGTCGCCCAGCGAGAACGAGGCGACCGTGTTCGCACGCACGTCCGGGTAGCCGCGGGCCATCTTGCCGTGGTCGGCGAGCATGCGGCGCCGGTCCTCGTCGGGCAGCAGGTACCAGTCGTACGAGCGCACGAACGGGTAGACGCTGACGTAGTTGCGGGGCGTCTCGTCGGCGAGGAACGCCGGGATGTGCGAGCGGTTGAACTCGGCGGGGCGGTGCAGCGCCATGTTCGACCAGACCGGGTCGAGGGCGCGGCCCAGCCTGGTGCGGCGGAACAGGTTGTACGCGTCCTGGAGCTGGTCCGCGGTCTCCGCGTGCCACCAGATCATGAGGTCGGCGTCGGCGCGCAGTCCGGAGACGTCGTACGTGCCGCGCACGGTCACGTCCTTGGCGGCGAGCTGGTCGAAGAGCTCCTGGACCTCGTCGGCGTACCCCGCGCGGTCCTCGGGGAGCGCGTCCTTCAGCCGGAAGACGGACCACAGGGTGTAGCGGATGACCTCGTTGAGGTCCTTGGCCTTCTTGCCCTTGTTCGGAACGCGGTCGGTGCCCGTTGCCGGGGTGCCCGTGGAGGGGGAGTCGTCACTCATGGGCCTATTCTCCCGCTCCGCCGTGCAGGCTCTGCACCGGGTGCGCGGTGAGTTCCTGCACACCGCGCGCGTCCCCGGCGAGCCCGTCCACGGCGGCGGTCGCGCTCGCCACGCAGGCGGGGATGCCGACCCCGTCGTAGGCGGCGCCGCACACCGCGAGGCCGGGCAGGGCCGCGACGTGCTCGCGGACGCGCGCCACGCGCGCGTGGTGGCCGACGGGGTACTGGGGCAGCCCGTCGTACCAGCGGGTGACCCGGGTCGCGAGCGGCGCCGCGTCCAGGCCGGTGGCGGCCCGCAGGTCGTGCCGGGAGACGGCGACGAGGTCGCTGTCGTCGCGCTCCAGGATCCCGCTCTCGCCGTGCCGGCCCACCGACGTGCGCACCACCAGGACGTCCGGGTCCTCCTCGGCGACCCAGCCCCACTTGCGGGACGCGAAGGTCGACGCCTTGATGGTGCGGCCGTCGACCGGCGGCACCAGGAAGCCGCTCCCCGCGGGCAGCGCCGCGTCGGCCTCGGCGCGGCGGTAGGCGAGGGTGATCAGCGCCATGGAGGCGTACTCGACGGCACGGAGTTCGGCGGCGGCGCCGGGCGCCTCGGCGGCGAGCAGCCGTGCGGTCTCCGCGGCGGGCGCGGCGAGGACGACGGCGTCCGCGTGCAGCGTCCGGTCGGCGGGCCCGGTGCCGCCGGCCCGGTCCGCGAGCCGCACCTGCCAGCCCTCGGGGGTGCGGCGGACGTCCCGCACGGGCGTGCGGAGCCGGATCTCCGCGCCCCGGCGCACCACGGACTCCGCTACGGCGAGCGGCAGTTGGCCGATGCCGCCCTCGATGCCGAGGAAGACGGGTCCGCCCGGTGCCGCGGCCGCGGCGGTGCGGGCCTGGATCGCGCGGACGGCGCCGGTCAGGGAGTCGTGGTGCCGGGCCTCCGCGAAGAGCTGGGGCACGGCGGAGCGCAGTGAGATGCGGTACGCGTCGCCCGCGTAGACGCCGCCGAGGAGCGGTTCGACGAGGCGGTCGACGACCTCGCGGCCCATCCGTTCGGCCACGTACGCGCCGACCGCGACGTCGTCGCCGATCTCCGTACGGGGCAGTTCGGCGTCGCGCGCGATACGGGCGAGACCCTCCTCGGAGAGCACCCCGGCCACCGCGTCGGCGGTGCCGGGCACGCCCATGACGTGGCCCTTGGGCATGGGGCGCAGGGTGCCGCGGGTCCACAGGGACGCGGTGGCGGTGGCGGGCGGCCGGAGGCGGTCGGCGAGACCGGTCTCACGGGCCAGGCCGACGGCCTCGGGGCGGCGCGCGAGCATCGACTCGGCGCCGAGGTCGACACGGACTCCGGCGATCTCGCCGGCCAGCAGCTTGCCGCCGACGCGGTCCGAGGCCTCCAGCACGGTCACCCGGGCGCCGCGCTCCAGCAGCCGGTGGGCGGCTGTCAGACCGGCGATGCCGGCTCCCACGACGACGACATGCCCCGTAATGCTGCCCGTTGTGCTCATGTCCTCCACTCTCTCAGACCGGGCGGGAGCCACCGCGCAGGGGGCGAGCGGGGCGGAGGGGGCCGACGGGGCCGGGCGTCGCGAGGGGGTTCCGCCAGGGGCGGTTCCCGCGGGCGGGACGGGCGGGGCGGGTGCGAGTCCGGAACGTGACCTCATCGACATCGTTCCGCGCCGTCCCGCCGGACCCCTCGCACGTCGAAGAGTCGTCAGGGCCACAACAAGGCCCTGTCCGCCACGCCTTCGTGGCCACTGTCATCGTCATCGGGATCCCAGGGGGAAGCCGGCATGCGCGCACGACGCACGGTACGAGGAACGACGGTCACGGCACGGCTCGCGGCGCGGCCCGTCCACGTGGTGGCGGGTCTGCTCCTCGCCTCCTCGCTCGCCCTGGCCGGCTGCGGCGCGGGCGGGGGCGGCGACAGCGACAGCGGCGCGCAGGCCGCCGGGGACAAGGCGGCGCCCCGGCAGGCGGCGCCCGGCGGCGCGGACGACAAGGCGGGCACCGGCGTGGGCTCCGACTCGGGTGCAGGCAGCGGGAGTTCGGGCAAATCGGCCGCACAGGTCGACGTCACGCCGAACGCGGTCATCCGCACCGCGACGCTGAGCGTCCGGGTCAAGGACGTACCGAAGGCGCTCGACGAGGCCCGCGCGGCGGCGGAGAACGCCGGTGGCTACGTGGGCGACGAGACCACCAGCCGCGACACCGAGGGACACGAGCGCACGCGGGTCGTGCTGCGCGTGCCGGCCGAACGGTACGAGGACGTCCTCGGCACGCTCCAGGGCACCGGCAGGCTGATCGACCGCACGTCCAAGGCGACGGACGTCACCGACCAGGTGGTCGACGTGCGGAGCCGGATCGCCTCGCAGCGCGCGAGCGTGGCCCGGGTGCGCGAACTGATGGACAGGGCGGTGAAGTTGAGCGACGTGGTCGAGCTGGAGGGTCAACTGAGCTCGCGCCAGGCCGATCTGGAGTCCCTGCTGGCCCGGCAGGCGTCGCTGAAGGACCGCACCAGCCTGGCCACGATCACCCTGTCCCTGTCCGAGACACCGACGAAGGCGATCGCGGCGAAGCACGACGACCCGGGGTTCATGGACGCGCTGGCGGGCGGCTGGAACGTGTTCGTCACGCTGCTGCGCTGGTTGCTGCTGGCACTGGGCGCGGTGCTGCCGTTCGCCGCGGTGGGCGCGGTCGTGGTGGCCGCGTGGGTGGGCGTCGCGCGGGCGCGCGGTGCGGCCCGGCCCGCGGCGGACGCGGGGGCGCCGGGAACGCCGGGCACACGGGACGGCGACCACGAGTGACCCGCCCGCCGCACCGGCCGGGTCGGCGGGCCCGAAGTTCCGCCCGCACGTAGCGTGTTCACATGAACATGGACGCTGCCGGCCCCGCCGACCCTGCCCACTCCGCCGACCCCGCCGACGACGCGCGCGGCGGCGGCGGGAGACGGGAACGGCTGGTGGTAATCGGGGGCGACGCCGCGGGCATGTCCGCGGCGTCGCAGGCCCGGCGCCTGCGGGGGCCCGACGAGCTGGAGATCGTGGCGTTCGAACGCGGCCGCTTCACCTCGTACTCCGCGTGCGGCATCCCCTACTGGGTGGGCGGCGACGTCCCCGACCGGGACAGCCTGATCGCCCGCACGCCGGAGGAGCACCGCTCGCGCGACATCGACCTGCGGATGCGCACCGAGGTCACCGAACTCGACGTCGAGGGCGGCCGGGTGCGCTCCCGGGACCTCGACTCGGGCGCGGAGCGGTGGACCTCGTACGACAAGCTGGTCCTCGGGACCGGGGCCCGGCCGCTGCTGCCGGACATCCCCGGCTTCGACGCCCCCGGCGTGCACGGCGTGCAGACCCTCGGCGACGGCCAGGCGCTCCTCGACACGCTGGGCTCGACGACGGGCCGCCGCGCGGTGGTGGTCGGCGCGGGCTACATCGGCGTGGAGATGGCGGAGGCGCTCATCAAGCGCGGGTACGCGGTGACCGTCGTGAACCGCGGCAGGGAGCCGATGTCGACGCTCGACCCCGACATGGGCCGTCTGGTGCACGAGGCGATGGAGGGCCTGGACATCACCGTCGTGAACGGCGCCGAGGTCACCGAGGTGTGCACGGACGCGGACGGCCGGGTGCGGGCGGTGGCCACGAAGGACGCCGAGTACCCGGCGGACGTCGTCGTCGTGGGCATCGGCGTGCGGCCCGAGACGACGCTGGCCGAGGCCGCGGGCCTGCCGCTGGGTGTGCACGGCGGGCTGCTGACGGACCGGGCGATGCGGGTGCGCGGGTACGAGAACGTGTGGGCCGGCGGCGACTGCGTCGAGGTGCTCGACCTGGTCTCCGGCCAGTTGCGGCACGTACCGCTGGGCACCCACGCCAACAAGCACGGGCAGGTGATCGGCACCAACGTGGGCGGCGGCTACGCCACGTTCCCCGGTGTGGTCGGCACGGCGGTCAGCAAGGTGTGCGACCTGGAGATCGCGCGGACCGGCCTGCGCGAGAAGGACGCGCTGCGGGTGGGGCTGCGCTTCGAGGCGGTCACCATCGAGTCGACGAGCCGTGCGGGCTACTACCCGGACGCGTCCCCGATGACGGTGAAGATGCTCGCCGAGCGCCGCACGGGACGCCTGCTCGGCGTCCAGATCGTCGGCCGCGAGGGCGCGGCGAAACGCATCGACATCGCGGCGGTGGCCCTGACTGCGGGCATGACGGCGGAGCAGATGACGGCCCTGGACCTCGGCTACGCGCCCCCGTTCTCCCCGGTCTGGGACCCGGTCCTGGTGGCGGCGCGCAAGGCGGTGGCGGCGGTACGGGCAGGGGGTTCCTGAGAGCGGGAGGGGCGGACGGGAGGGGGCGGAGGGGCGTCCCGCGTCCCGCCCGCCCCGTCGCGGTTCCGGCCCGGTTCCGGCCCGGTTCACGGCGGCCAACGAGGGCAGTACTTCTGTGTGGTCATCCCCGTCCATGACGTCAATCCCACGCGCCGCACCCCCTGGGTGACGTACGCGCTCATCGGCATCAACGTCCTGGTGTTCCTGTACACACCGGGCCTGGCCGGGTCGGTGGCCGGCGACAGCGCCGCCTCGCAGCTCTGCCACCTGCACGCGTTCCTGGACCAGTACGCCGCGGTCCCGAAGGAGCTGATCCACCACCAGCTCCCCCAACTGGTCCCGACGGGAACGGTGGGCAGCACGGGCGCACAGGGCACGACCTGCGTCGTCGCCCCGCCCGACTACGACAAGTCCCCCGCGCTGTCGGTCCTGACGGCGATGTTCCTGCACGGCGGCTGGCTGCACCTGCTGGGCAACATGCTGTTCCTGTGGATCTTCGGAAACAACATCGAAGACCGGATGGGCCACGTCCGCTTCGCGCTCTTCTACCTGGTGTGCGGTTACGCGGCGGCGTACGGCTTCGCCCTCACTGACCCCGGTTCGTCCGACCCCCTGATCGGAGCCTCGGGCGCCATAGCGGGCGTCCTGGGCGCGTACCTGGTCCTGTATCCGAAGGCCCGGGTCTGGATCCTGGTCCCCTTCCTCTTCTTCCTCCCGCTGCGCCTTCCGGCGTGGATCGTCCTCGGCTTCTGGTTCGTCCTCCAGGCCTTCGACTCGGGGGGCCACGCCACCACCGACGCGGGCACGGTGGCCTACATGGCCCACGTCGTCGGCTTCGCGGTCGGCATGTTCCTGGCGTGGCCACTGAAGGCGGGGACCGTCCCGCCACCGGAACCGGGGCGGTTGTTGTTCGGGCGGCGGGCGCGGCATCCGGGGTGGTGAGGGGGACCGCCGTGGCGCGCGTCTGCCGGGACCGCTTACGCGATTCGGTGCGTCGCCCCCGACTGCCCTGCCTCAAAGCCGAGTTGGTCGATGTCCGGTCCTTGGGGGCCTCGGGGTTCTTGGGTGCTTCGCCCTGGACCGTGTTGGGCGACCGGCCGCCGACGGTCGGTGATCCGCAGACGCTCGGGGTGTCGGAACCCGGTGCCGTTTCCTCGGTCGCGGTGGCCCGATCCGGTCCTAGACTCTCCCCCGCGCGCCCAGCCGGGGAGGGCTGACGAGGGAGGCGTCCTGTGCCCGCCCGGGACGGTGGAGGAACTGGGAGCGAACCTTCCGACCGGGGCTGGGAACGGCCGACCGGCGCAGTGAGTGGAGTTGTCGGTGGGTGAACGGGAGCAGCCGTCCGTGCATGTTGACGTAGCAGATCAAGTCCGCGAAGCCGCAGCCCGGTTGGGTGCCGGTGTTCCCTATGCGCTCAAGGTCGTGGCTCGGCAGCTGGCCGAGGAGCCGGGCCTGGGATCGCCCTCCGGACGTGCGGGGGTCCTCACCGTCGCGGTCTCCGGCGACCTGTTCGAGGACTGTCCGGCTTTGACGGTCGGTTATATCCGGGAGCCCCACCGCTTGGAGATCCGCTGCCTGACCCTCGCGCCGACCGGCGAAGGCCCGCATGTCACCCCGGCCGAGGAGCCGGCGGAGGAGGCACACGCCTCCGCCGACCCTGCTGTCGAGGCGATCTCCGTACGGGAGGTCACCGATGCCTGGCAGCGCATCGTCGGCTGGCTCCAGCGCCACGCGCCGGAGTCCTGGGCGGCGCTCCGGCCCGGCGCCTCCTCTGCCGCCATTGCCGACCTGGAGGCCGACCTGGGCTTTCCGCTGCCCGCCGGACTGCGGGCACTGTGGCTGTTGTCGGCGGGCGACGACGGTGCGGGGGGCCGGGGCTGCCTGCCCGGCAACACGGCCCTGATGACACCGGCCGCCGCGGCTGCCACCTACCGGCTGAAGATGGACGCCCAGAATCACCAAGACGCCCTCAACGCCCAGCGGGCCGAGTACGAGCGGATCACCGTGTGGAGGCCGAGCCGGATTCCCGTCTTCGCCCTCGGCCCCGCCGACAGCACCTCGGGGCTGTACCTCGACTCCGAGACCGGCTCGCTGGGGCGTTGGTCGCGCTACAACGAACCCCCCGACGAGGAGGTCGACACACTCGTCACCTATCTGGAAGGAACCGCTGACGCCCTCGAACACCCCGCGATGGCGTACCAGGACAAACCCGGTCTGGTGGGAGGGGCCCTCGTGTGGCTCAGCAACCTCGATGCCGCAGGAGAGGACCGCTGGCAGCCCTGGAACGGCTGACCGCCACCCGGGGCAGAGGTTTTCGACCGCGCACGCGGCACCTCCCGTACCTCCCGCACCTGGCGCCCGGGGCCGGCCCCGACCGGAACGGGCGCGGCATCCGGGCGGCGGGCCGGGCCGGTTGCGGGGTGGGCGGCTCAAGTCGCCCGGTCAGGCGTCGAGTTGCTCGCTCAGGGTCCACAGGCGGCGTGCGGCGGCGGGGTCGAGCATGGCCGTGCTGGCGTCGGAGGGGATGCTGTCGGCGGTCAACGGGCGCACCTCGTCGTCGAGTTCGGCGATGTCGCTGTCCTTGAGGTAGACGCCTCCGTGGCCGTTCAGGAGGGGGCTCGCCGCGCCGAGGACGAGGGTCGCGGCGCCCTGCTCGATCGTCTTCTTTCCGGCTTCGGGGTCGATGACGGTGCGCCCCTCGTCGTCGACCAGGCCCTGCGCGCGGTAGCCCGCCGCCTCCTCGGGGGTGAAGGGGCCGGGACCGACGACCACGCCGGGGTGGGCGGCGAAGGCCCGGACGTCCTGGTCGGCGTACCTGCGGTCCAGCTCGACGGTGAACAGGACGTTGGCCAGCTTGGCCTGGCAGTACGCGGCGCCGGGGTCGTACCCGGAGGTGAAGTCCGGGTCGTCCCAGCGGATCTCGCCCAGGCGGGCCGCGCCCGAGGTCACCGTGACCACCCGCGCGCCCGGAGTGGCCAGCAGGGCCGGCAGGAGTGCCCGGGTGAGCCGGAAGTGGCCGAGGTGCGAGGTGGAGAACTGCAGTTCGTGGCCCCGGGCGTCGCGCAGCGGGTCGGGCGAGAACAGCACGGCCGCGTTGTTGACCAGCGTGTGCAGCGGCCGGCCGGAGGCGAGCCGGCGCCGGGCGAAGGCGTCCACGGACGCGGGCTCGGTGAGGTCGAGCTGTTCGACACGTACCCCTTCGATCCCGTCGACCGCCGCCGCCGCGCGCCGGGGGTCGCGTGCCGCCACGGTCACGGTGGCACCGGCCGCGGCGAGGGCGCGGGTGACCTCGCGGCCGAGCCGGCCGTGGCCACCGGTGACGACCGTCTCCCGGCCGGTCAGGTCGAGTCCGTCGAGGACGTCGGCGGCGGTGGAGGCGGCGGTGAAGGGGGTACCGAGGGGCTGCTGTGCTGTCATACCTCCACTGTCGGCCGCCCGTCGCGAACTCTGAATGGTTGTGCGTCCGCTTTTTCTGCGCGAGAGTACGGACATGTCTGATGTGGCCGCCGCCGACGTGTTGTCCGACGTCCTCGATCTGATCGAAGTACGGGGCATGGTGACGGGCGGCTTCGCGGTGCGCGGGCCGTGGGCGTCCAGGGGCGCGGTGTCCCATCCGCTCAAGCTCGTCGCACTGGTCGCCGGATCGGCCCGGGTCCGCGTGGACGGGCCGGGCGGCCCGGACGGGCCCGTCGAGATGGCCCCCGGCGACGTCGTGCTGCTCAACCACCGCACCAGCCTCCACGTGCGCGGCGGCCGCGGCGACGGGACGCCGGTGGAACTGGTGCCCGAGGCGGGCTTCGACGCCATGGCGCTGGCCTCGGCCGACCTCGCCACCGACGATGTGCTGGTCGGCGGCTGGATCGAGGTGAGCCCGGCGGGGCTGAGCCTGCTGGCCGCGGCGCTGCCCGGCCTGGTGCACGTGCACGCGGCGACGTCGGCCGCCTCCCGCCTGGGCGGCATCGTGGAACGGCTCTTCGACGAGGGGTCCAGCGGCAGGCTGGGCGCGGGGTTCGCCGTCCGCCAGAACGGACAGCTGCTCCTGCTCGAAATGCTGCGCGCCTATCTGGACCAGGAGGAGGCGCCGGTCGGCTGGCTGCGGCTGCTCGCCGACGAACCGCTGCGCCCGGCCCTGCGCCTGATCCACGAACAGCCCGGACGGACCTGGAGCCTCCCCGAACTGGCCCGCGCCGCCGGTATGTCGCGCACCAGTTTCGCCGAGCGCTTCCGCACGGTGGCCGGGACGCCGCCGCTGACCTACCTGTCGCAGTGGCGCATGCTGCTCGCCCGGCGTGCGCTGCGCGACCGCGACGTGCGGATCGGCTCCCTCGCCGCCGAACTGGGCTACGGCTCGGAGAGCGCCTTCAGCACCGCGTTCAAACGCGCGGTCGGCCACTCGCCCCTGCACTACCGCCGTCTGTTGCGCGCGACGGCGTAGGGCGCCCCGGCGGCGGACCCGGGCGGCCGGTGACGCAGGTCACGGGAACCCCCCTGCGGCCGCGGAGAGAACCTGGTGTGAGGGAAGAAGACAACGAGACGCGCCGTCGCGTACGCGACGGCGACCGTGCGGCGTTCGCCCTGCTCTACGAGCGGCACGCGCGAGCGGTCTACAACCACGGGCTGCGGCTGACCGGTGACTGGTCGACGGCCGAGGAGGTCATGTCCGAGACCTTCCTGGCCGCCTGGCGGGCCCGGACGCGGGTCGAGGAGGACGGCGGGACGCTCCTGCCCTGGCTGCTCGGCATCGCCACCCACAAGGCGGAGAACGCCCGAAGGGGGTTCCGCAGGCGCCAGGGCTTCCTGGCGCGGCAGCAACAGCCGCGCCCGCAGGAGGACTTCGCCGGGGAGACCGCCGGACGCATCGACGACGCGCGACGCCTGCGCGCCGTGCACGCGAGTCTGGGCCGGCTCCGGCGCCAGGAACGGGAGGTGCTGGCCCTGTGCGTGTGGGGCGGTCTGGACTACCGGCAGACCGCCGACGCGCTGGGCATCGCGGTGGGGACCGTGCGTTCGCGGCTCTCGCGCGCCCGCAGAAAGCTCGCCGCCATGGCGGAAGAAGGCATGGAACGAGGCGGGGAACGGTCCGGCGCCCGCGGAGAGACAACAGGTGAGGCCGCGTCCGCGGCTCTGACCGCAGGGGAGAAGCTCGCATGAAGGACGACACGAAGAACATCGCGAAGGGCGTCGCGGAAGACGCCGCGGCCGTGCCGGACCGCGACGAAATCGCCCGGATGCTGCCCGCTCCCGCCGAGTGGGACCTTCCGGCCGAGCGGTTCCTGCACCACAGGGAGCGGCTGCTCCGGCACATCGACGCGGATACCGACGCCGGCACCGGCACCGGCCGTACGGCCGTCCCGGCCCCTCGGCCCCCGCGCCGGCTGCTCCGCCCCGCGCTCCTGGCACCGGCCACCGCGCTCGCCGTGGCCGGCGCGCTGACCGCCGGGGTCGCGCTGACGCACACCGGGCGGCAGACCCCGGGCGGCGGCGCGGGCGACACCCGGATGCAGCCTGTCGCGGCCGTCCTGGCGCGGATCTCCGACGCCGCGGGACGGCGCGCCGTGCCGACCGTGCGCGACGACCAGTACGTCTACACCCGGGAGAAGGTCCGCGGCGCGGACATCACGAGCGGGAAGGCGGTCCTGGGACCGTTGCAGGACTCCGAGAAGTGGCTCTCCCAGGACCCCGCTCCCGTCATGCGGCAGGGGCTCGTGCGGGTCGACGGCGTGACGTCCCGTCTCAACGCGGAGTTCGGCGACACGGGCGGCACCCCGGCCGGGATCAGCCGCCCCACCTACAAGTGGCTCGGCTCGCTGCCCACCGACCCCGACGAACTGCTGGCGTACCTCAAGTCCCGGATGCCGTCGACCAACGACAGCGAACCGGACCAGTGGGTGTTCGACGAGATCGGGGACCTGCTCGGCGAGGTGATGCCGCCGCGCACGGCCGCCGCGCTGTACCGGGCGGCGGCGAGGATCCCCGGCGTGACCGCCGCCCCGGACGCGCGCGACGCGATCGGCCGCGGAGGGCTCGGCATCGTCCGTGAGGACAGCCGGCACGTCTTCCGTACGGAGTGGGTCTTCGACGCGAAGGACTTCACGTTCCTGGGGTCCCGTACCGTCCTCGCCAAGGACACGTCGTACGCCAAGGCCGGTTCCCTGATGTCCAGTTCGGCGGAGATCGAGAACGGTGTGACCGACCGGGCGGGCCGGCTCCCCGCGGCGGGGGACGCGACGCGCACACGCGGCGGAAGCTGACCGGGTTCCCGGACCGCTCCTCAACCTCGTTGCGGGACAAGGCATTCGGAACCGTCCGCGGCGCCCGGGAGTCGGACCGGGGTCACCGGTGTCCGCCGGTGACCGTGGTGCCGCGACGATCCGGGGGTTCCCGTGCGCAGCCTGAGGTCACACCTGCTCAGCCCGTTCACCGTGATCGTGGCGTGCGCCGTCGGCCTGGGAGTCGTCGCCGGCTGCGACAGTGGCGGCGGGCGGGACGCGGCGGCCGACGCGCGGGCGTCGGCGCGGCGCGCCCGTGCCGTCGCCGCCGCCTGGGACGGGTCAACCGCCGCCCGCGCCTGGCGGGTTGGCTATCACCCCATGGGCGAGGTGACCCTGCCACCGCGCGGTGGACTGCACAACCGGGCCGACGAACAGGCTTTCCGGGACGGGAACTTCGTCCTGCGCGGCACCCTGGCCACCGCCAACCCCGTTGGTGGTCGGGTGACATGGACCGGGGGCCGCTCCCTCGCGCGACCGCTCGTGGGCGCCGCAGCGTCGTACGAGAGCCTGGTCGGCGGCCGCTCGGACGCCGGGCCGCACCTCACCGTGGTCGGGGTGCGGCCGGGCCGGACGACGGTGCGGACCAGCCGGGGGCCGGCGACGGTTCCGGCCTGGCTGTTCACCCTCGACGGTTACGCCGCACCGCTCAGGCAGGCCGCCGCCGTCCCCTCGCCGCTCCCCCGGTCACCGATCGGGCCGGCCCCCGACGACGTGCCGGGCCGTGCGCTCGGGCAACTGGCCGGGGTCGCGGCCGACGGGCGTTCCGTCACCGTGATCGCCGTTCAGGGGGCGTGCGAGGAGACCCCCTCGGTGGCCGTGCTGGAGACCCGGGGCAGCCTGGTGCTCTCCGCCCGCGCCGGGCACCGCGGCAACGACGGCGGCGTCTGCACCAAGCAGGCGCGGGCGACCCCGGTCACGGTGCGGACGGCACACCCCGTCGCCGACCGCGTCGTGCTCGACGCACACACCGGAAGGCCACTTCCCCACACGTCGCCGCACGGGCTCGTGCTGAGCTGGAAATGACCGGGAGCGGTCTCAACTCGGCCTGGCGCAAAGCCTTTTGGCACGCCGACACCGTCGGCGGCGACCGCGTCAAGCGAACGGCCGGGAAATGCTCGTGGGCGGGCAGCCGATCAATTGACAAAAAGTCAAGCCACCGGGGAGGAGTATGGGTGGTTACGCGTCTTCTGGGGTGACTGTGGCGGCCGTAGCGTGAGGCGACCGGTGGCACTCAGGCCCCGGACTCCCGGCGAGAACGCGAGGTGTCGATGCCCGGCCCGGACGGCAGACCGTCACCCCCCGTACGGCCCGTCCTCAACGGTTCGCGGCAGCCGCTGCCGCCGCCCGCCGGGCCGCTCCCGGCCGGCGGGGTCACCACGGCCGACCGGCCGCCGGTACCCCGCAGGCACGCCGCCGTTCCCGGACGCACGGGCCGCCGGCTGTACGCGATCGACGCCATCCGCCTCGCCGCCGCGCTGATGGTGGCGGTGCACCACTACGCGGGCACCGCCAGGATGAACCGGCCCGGCAACGTGGTCTGGGGCCGGCCGGTGTCCGAGATCATGCCCACCGTGTTCCGGTTCGCCTCCTACGGCTGGATCGGTGTCGAGATCTTCTTCGTCATCAGCGGCTTCGTGATCTGCATGTCGTGCTGGGACCGCACCCCGCGCCAGTTCTTCGTGTCGCGCGTCATGCGGCTGTACCCGGCCTACTGGTGCGGGGTCGTCATCACCACCTGCGTGGTGGCGGCCCTGCCCGGGGTGTGGGAACGGCTGCGGCTGCGCGAGGTGCTGATCAACCTGACGATGCTGCAGTCCGGTTCGGGCGTGCCGAACGTCGACGGCGTCTACTGGACGCTCTGGTCGGAGCTGCGCTTCTACCTGCTGTTCCTGATCGTGGTGGCGACGGGGACCACGTACCGCAAGGTGGTGCTGTTCTGCTGCGGCTGGGGCGCCGTGGCGATGCTCGCCCCGGTGTCGAAGTCCCCGCTGCTGATCCTGGTCGCGGACCCCGAGGGCGCCTGGTTCTTCATCGCGGGACTCGCCCTGTACCTCATGCACCGGTTCGGGCAGGACCTGCTGCTGTGGGCCGTCCTCGTGCTGTCCTGGCTGATGGGCCAGGCGGAGCTGGGGCATCGGATAGACACCGTGGAGCACGTGTCGAGCTGGCGCGGCAGCATGGTGATATTCACCGGCTTCCTGCTCCTGATGGTCGCCGTCGCGCTCGGCCTGACCGACCGGGTGCGCGGGCGCTGGCTCGTCACGGCGGGCGCCCTGACGTATCCGCTGTACCTGACCCACTACGCGGCCGGTACGACGCTGATCAGCCGCCTGCACGACACGCTGGACCCACGGGCCCTGGTGCTCACCGTCATCGCGGGCTTCCTGCTGCTGAGCCATCTGATCCATCGCTGCGTCGAACGTCCCACCGCCCGGCTGCTGAAACGCGGCCTGAACAACTCCTTCGCCCGGTTCCGCGGTGCCTGACCGGCCGGACTCTCCCACCAGCACGCCCTGTTGACCGTCCGGCACGTGAGGCGGTCCGCCGCCCGGCGGGGCGGCGGACCGTCAACGTCCGGCGATACGGCGGGAGTCGGGCGGTCGGGTCAGCCCGCGGAAGGGTCGATCACCGCGAAAACCGCTCCCTGCGGGTCGGCGAGAACGGCCATGCGGCCCGCCGGCATGTCGAACGCCGGCGCCTTGACCTCGGCGCCGGCCCGGACCGCCGCCGCCTGGACGCTGTCGACGTCGTCGACGTTGAAGTACGTCAGCCAGTGCGGCGGAACCCCGGCCGGCTGCGCGGTGAGGTCCATCATCCCGCCGACCGAGCGGCCGGCGACCTGGAACTCCGTGTACCCCTCGGCGCCGGGCATCTCCGACCGCTTCGTGGTGAGCGGCAGCACGGCGGAGTAGAACGCGGCGGCCCCGGCGGTGTCGCCGGTGCTCAGTTCGTTCCAGACGAAGGCCCCGTGCTCGTTGGCGATGCCCGCGCCCGGGAAGGTCCCGGCCTGCCAGAGGCCGACGACGGCGCCGGTCGGGTCGACGACGACGGCCATCCGCCCGAGGTCCATCACGTCCATCGGGCCCATCATCACGCTGCCGCCCGCCTCCTGGACCGCCGCGAGGGTGGCGCCGACGTCCTCCGTGGCCAGGTAGGTCGTCCACACGGACGGGGGCATCGGGTCGGGGGTGGTGCCGTCCGGGTTGGAGGCCCGCATGACGCCGGCCACCGGCCTGCCCTGGAGGGTGCACACGGAGTAGCCGCCGGTCTCCGGCGAACCGATCTCCCCCTGCCAGCCGAAGAGGTCGCGGTAGAAGTCGAGGGCGGCCTGCTGGTCGGGGACCATCAGGTCGATCCAGCAGGGGGTGCCGGGCTTGTAGGTGCCGTTCATCTCGGGCATGCGGGCCTCCGGGCCGTGACGGGTCGATCCGGACGGATGCCGGATCGGGATGCGGAACGTCGGGATGCGGAACGTCGGGACGTCGGGACGTGCTCGGGCGGATCGGAACGGGTCCGGGTGGAGCAGTGGGGAGCGGGGACGAACGGCGGGTCCATACCCTTGCCGAGCGGAGTAAACCGACCCGAAAGGGTAAATATCACCCCCATAGGCGTTACCGCATGGCGAACATCACTGCCTGTCCGCCGGACCTCAGCGTTCACCGCCCCGTGCCGTCCGTCGGCCCCCGAGGACGGCCCCCGGCACCCCGTGAACGTGCGAGGATCCACCGGAAGTGTTGTCGGACGACAAAGGATCGCCGCCGTCACGGACCCCCCGCGGGCCCGCGCCGGCCCCGCCGCCGTCGTGCGTACCGGACGGCATCCGGCGCATACGGTGGTTTCGGGACGGCCCACGGAGCCACGGCCCCGGCGACCGGGCGGACGACGAAGGAAAAGGAGACGGAGGAGGTGGACATCGTGAGCGTGGTGAACGAAGACGACGGGGCGGACGGCCCCGCGGACGCCGACTGGGCGGCGCGGCTGCACGCGCTGTGGATGACCACCGCCGATGTCTCCGACGTCACCGGCATGGCCGACCACGTCTACGCCCTGCTCCTCGGCCGGCCCGGTGTGGTGGCCGTGGCCGGCAGCCGCTGGTGCGGGAGCTCCCTGCGCTACGCCCGGCATCTCACCGACGCGACCGGGCAGAGTCGCCCGGTCACCGCCGTGGCGGAGCCCGGGGGCGGCCCGGACCCCTCCGGCGCGGCACGGCACCGGGAGGTGCGCGACCGTGCGGGGGACGGGCTGCTCGTCGTCGCGCGCGATCTCGGTGACGACGCGGCCCGCGCGGGCGAGCACGACGGCGCCCACGGCCCCGCCCGTTTCGACCCCGAGCACGGGCTGCTCGCCGCCGCGGGTGCCAAGTTCGCCCTGGAGTGCCGCTTCTCGTTCGGCGACGGCGACTGGGCCGCGGTGTCCGTGGGGCTCGCCTCCCCCGTCGCCGACGACGCGCCGCTGCGCCGGCAGCTCTCCCAGGTGTGCGACGTGCTGGTGGCCATCAACCGGCGCATCGGGGTCGACCGGGCCCACGAGCGGCGGCAGATCGAGGAGGCGTTCCTCGCCGAGGCGTCCCTCCAGATGGACGAGAGCCTCGACATCGAGGAGACCCTCAGCCGGGTGGCACGGCTCGCCGTGCCCGCCGTGGCCGAGGGGTGCGTGGTGCACCTGTTCCGTCCGGAGGGGCCGCTCGTGCCCGTCGCCCACGCGCACGTGGCGGCCACCGCGCAGGGCTGGCTCGCCGGCACCGCCGAGGACGACCCGTGGTTCGCGGAGAGCCTGCGGCTGGTCACCGGACGGCGCCACGGCGTGGTGCTGCACGGGCCCGAGCTGGCCGGCGGCCCCTTCGGGCCGCGCGCGGAGGGGCCGGGCAGCACGGTGCGCGCCGTCAGCATCAGCCCGCTGCGCGCCCGCGGCCGCGCGCTCGGCACGCTGAGCTTCCTCTACGAGCGGCCCGACGACGACATCAGCGACCTGCGGATACTCGACGACCTGGCGCGCCGCGCCGCCCTCGCCATCGACACCAGCACCGCGTACGAGCTCCGCCGCCGGCACGTGGAGCAGCTCCAGCGGCACCTGCTGCCGCCCACGCTGCCCACCCCGGAGGGGCTGCGGCTGAACGCCGCGTACGCGGTCGCCGACGCGTCCCTCGACGTCGGCGGCGACTTCTACGACGCGGTCCGGCACGGCGACAGCGTGGCGCTGTTCATCGGCGACGTCTGCGGTCGCGGTGCCGAGGCGGCGGCCATGACGGGCCTCGCGCGGCACACGCTCAGGACGCTGCTGGAGGAGGGCGCGGCCCCGGCGCTCGCGCTGGAGCGGCTGAACTCGGCGCTGGTCCGCGAGGGCGTCTCGCGCTTCGTCACCGCGCTGGTCGCGGTCCTCGTACCGGACGGCGACGGCGGCTGGGTGATGGAGACCGCGAGCGCCGGTCACCCGCGCCCGCTGGTGCGGCGGGCCGACGGCGACGTGGAGGAGGTCCCGGCGGGCGGTCTGCTGCTGGGCGTGCTGCGGGACATCCACTACACGCCGGTCACGACGCGGCTGCGCCCGGACGACACCCTGGTGATGTTCACCGACGGGCTCACCGAGGCACGCGACGACGACGGCGTCATGTTCGAGGGGCGGCTGCCGGACGCGGTGCGGCGCTGCGGCGCGGCCCCCGACGACGCCGCACAGCAACTGGTCGGCCTCGCCGAGGCGTTCCGTACGACCGGCGACGACGACACCGCCGTACTGGTGGCGCACGTGAGGGAAGGGCGGTGACGGTCGTGCCGGAAACCTCGGCAGAGGTCGACCACGGACGGGTCCTGGTGGTCGAGGACTCGCAGGAGGACGCGGAGGCCATCGAGCGGGCGCTGCGGCACACGCATCCCGAGCTGCGGCTCGACTTCACCTCCCGGGGCGAGGGGGTGGTCGACGCGCTGCTCGGCGCCGACGTGCTGCCCGGTCTGCTGCTGCTCGACCTGAACATGCCGGGCCTCGGCGGCCACGCGCTGCTGCGCTCCCTGCGGGCGCAGCCGCGTCTGTCCGCGGTCACGGTGGTGGTGTTCACGTCGTCGACCGCGCCCGCCGAGGTGGAGGAGTGCTACGCGGCCGGTGCGGACAGCTACATCTACAAGCCGGTCAACTTCGCTTTGTTCCGTACGGTGTTGAAGGGCGCGGTCGACTACTGGCAGCAGTCCGTCCGCCGTCAGGAGCCGTCGGCGGGACCCGGGGCGGACGCGGCGTCCGAGCCGCCGGCCGGGGCCGCCTGAAGGGTGAAGCAGAACGCCGTGCCCACGCCCGGCGTGCTCTCCAACCACAGCCGTCCGCCGTGCCGTTCGACGATCCGCTTGACCACGGCGAGACCCACACCGGTGCCGCCGCCGCGCTCGGTGGGCCCGTGCAGCCGCCGGAACAGGTTGAACACCTCGGCCTGCTGGTCGGCGGCGATGCCGATGCCGTTGTCCCTCACGACGACCGCCTGTTGGGGGCCCGCCGCGCCGGGCGGCACCATGTTCTCGACGCCGACGCGGACCGTGCGGTGGTCGTGGTCGCCGGCGTACTTGGCCGCGTTCACCAGGAGGTTGACGAGGACCTCGTAGAGGCGGTCCGGATCCGCGTGCACGGTGGGCAGTTCGCCGCGCAGGACCGTCACCCCGTCCTGCGCGAGGCGGGGGCCGGCGACCTCCAGGGCGGCGTCGAGCACCTCGGCGAGGGAGACGTCCCGGCCGCGCAGCCCGGAGCGGCCCAGCCGGGCGTAGTCCAGAAGGGAGTTGAGGAGTTCGTCCATGCGGCCGGCCAGCCGCTGCATGGTCTCCAGACGGCGCAGGGTCGTGGGGTCGAGCCCCGCCGCGTCCTCGATCGCGAACGTCGCGGCGTTGGAGATCCCGCGCAGGGGTTCCTTCAGGTCGTGCGCGGCGACGTGCGCGAAGGAGTCCAGGTCGAGGTTGGTCAGGCGCAGTTCCTCGTTGAGCAGTGCGAGGGCGTCGGCGTGGCGCAGGACCAGGCCGGTGAGGATGCGCCACAACTCCAGTGCGGTGGCGGTGTCGTGGGAGGTCCAGGGCAGGCTGCGGCCGCGCATGACCGAGCGGAACACGGCGCCCGAACCGCGCGGGGTGAGCCGCTCGCCGCGCGGTCCGACCCGGACCGGGACGGCGGGGTCGGCGGCCCACTGGCGGGGCATCGGCCGCTCGTCGCGCGTCCACGCGAGGAACTCGCCCTCCCCGCTGAGCGGGATCAGCAGGACGCCCGCGGGACCGGCGGAACCGTCCTCGGCCGTGTCGGGCGAACGGCCCGCCTCCGCGAGGAGTGTCTCGGGCAGCCGGTCGGTCGACCACAGGGAACCCGGCGTCAGGCCGGTCGCGTAGCCGCGCAGGGTGGCGACGAGCGTTTCCGGGGCGGGGACGCCCCAGGTGGTGACCCGGCCGCCGCGGGCGAGGACGAGTCCGTCGGCGTGCAGGAGGGCGCGGACGGCGGCCTCGTGCTCCGGCAGGGACTCCTCCAGGCCGCCGTCGAGCAGGGCGGCGATCGCCGCGGTGCGCTCGCTGGTCTCCAGGAGGGCGCCGGCGCGGTCCTTCTCCTCGATGGCGGCGAGCTGGAGGGAGAAGGCGGCCCCGAACAGCTCGCACGCGGAGCGGACCTCGGGACTGAGGCGGGCGGGCGCCGCGCCGTGACAGGCGATGAGGCCCCAGAGCGCGCCGTCACGCAGGACGGACACGGACATCGAGGACCGTACGCCGATGTTGCGCAGGTACTCCAGGTGGAAGCCGGAGACGGTGCGCAGGACCGACTGGGAGAGGTCGAGCGGCCGGCCGGTGGCGGGGCGGACCTCGGGGTACAGCCGGACGCTGACGTCGTCGACGTCGGGGATGACCCGGATCCAGTTCTCCCGGTACAGCCGGCGGGCCTGCGGCGGGATGTCGGTGGCCGGGAACCACAGGCCGAGCCAGGGTTCCCAGTGGTCGACGACGTCCTCGGCGACGACCTCGCCGGGACCGTCCTCCTCGTCGAAGCGGTAGGCGACGACCCGGTCGAAGCCGGTGAGGGCACGGATCTCGCGCACGGCGCGGTCGCAGCACTCGGCGACGGTGCCGGAGGAGCGCAGGCGGGTCAGGGCGGCGCGCAGGCCGCGGTGGAAGCCGGTGAACCCGAACGCGTCGGCCTCCGCGCGAGGCTCGAACTCCAGCACGAGCAGGCCGTCGCGGCGGTGGGCGGAGAGGTCGAAGGGGCGTTGGTGGCCGTCGGCGCCCGCCGTGACGGGGAGCGCGACGGCGGTGTCGTCGTCGGCCGTGGCGCCGAGCGCCTCCGCGAGGTCCTCGGCGGCCACGACCCGGGTGACCGGGGAGCCGGCCAGGGACGCCGCGTCGACGCCGAGGACGGCTCCGGTGTTCGCGGCGGCGGTGTCGACGAGACCGGTGGCGGTGTCCACGGCCAGAAGCGTGCCGTGGGACTGGATGCCGCCCAGCAGATGGATGGGCTCGCGCACGCACTCCGTCAGGTCGAAGCCGCCGGGCACCGACGCCTCCGCCGACCGGGACCGGTCGGACAGCCAGTTCTCCACCTCGAAGCGCCTTCCACGGGGACGGCCGCCCTCCGGGCGCGGAGGACGGGTTCCGTCATCCTTTCACCGGGTGGGGCATGCCGCCGGTCCGGGAGGCGGGCCGGGAGAAGTGCCGGGCCGGGAGTCGGGCCGGGAAACGGCCGCGGGGGACGACGACCGGTTGCCGGTCGTCGTCCCCCGCGCGGGATGGGTCCTGATCAGTGACCGCTGCCGTAGTGGCCGCCGAGCTGGTCACGGTAGTTCGGGTCGCCGAGGTGCTTCTCCTTGTCGAACTCCGGCGCGTCCTTGATCTGCTCCTTGGTGTAGGAGACCTGGACGGTCTTGTCGCCGTGGTCGATGGCGGTGACCGCGCCGGCCGGCAGCAGGACCTCCTTGCCGAAGATCCACACGCCGGTGTCGACGACGATGTACTGCGAGTCGACCTCGTAGGAGTGCTTGTCGACCTTGCCGATGTGGCCGTCGGCAGCCTCGACCTTGTAGCCGGTCAGGTCGGTGTCGGCGGTGTGGCCGGCGGTCGGGCCGTAGTTCCAGATGTTCTCGCTCATGGAGACCTCCGTGGTTGTGGTGGGCCGGGGCGGTGGCCCCGTCACGGTTGTGCGCAATGTGTATTCCACGATCGGCGCCGCACCGGGTTCTCCGGAAAGGCGGGCCGACACCGGGGGAAACCCGGAATTCTCAAAAGTGCGATACGTGCGGCACATAAGAAAGGCGGCCGGGCGCCACGCTGTCGCGTCGCGAAGGGGCGGAAACGGTCCTGCCGTTCCGCCCCTTTCGAGCGCGGTTCCGCATCAGTGACGGAAAGCGTCCTTGCCCTTTTCCTTGGCCTGGCGGGCGTCGCCCTTGACCTGGTCGGCACGGCCCTCGGCGGTCATGCGCTCGTTGCCGACCGCACGGCCCGTGGCCTCCTTGACCTTGCCCTTGGCCTGCTCGCCCTTGGCCTTGGCCTTCTCGTTGGCGGTCACTGCGCTCACATCCCAACATCTCGACGTCGTGTGACGAGACTTCGGGTGATCCGAAAAGGAGGGCCTAAACCTGCACACCGATTCTTCTCCTTCCGATCACTCGCGCGGGCCGCTTCATCAGCGCTCCAACCTCCCTTTTTCCCGGGCCCGATTGAGGCCCGGTCACATCAACTCCGGCCGTCGCCCGCACGGCGTCCGGTGAACGACGCGTACACAAAGGGGAGGACCGTAAAGCCGCGACGGCGGGCGTGCGCCGGTGACACGCGCGCGCCCGTGGGCCCGCGGGTACGAGGCGAGGGGGGCACGGCGGCACGCGAGGAAAAGAAGTTACAGTTCCCCCACACTTCGCGAAAAAACCTGCCACTTCCTCCGCGTGTTCTCCGGAAGCAGGGGCACACGGAGCAGCGGAGGTTGATAACTATGGTTCCCCTGATTCTCGTTCTTCTTCTCGCCCTGATTCTCTTCGGTGCCGGCTTCGCGCTGAAGGCACTCTGGTGGATCGCCGTCATCGTGTTGATCGTGTGGGTGGTCGGCTTCTTCGCCCGCTCCACGGGTTCCGGCGGCAGCCGCGGTCGGTGGTACCGCTGGTAAGTCCCCCCGGGGACACCACTGTTGAGAGAGACCGGCTGAACCGACGGTACAGAGCGACCAGCGGTACGGCGTGAAAGAGGGGCGGTGGCCCCGGCAGCGATGCCGGGCCCACCGCCCCTTTCGCGTGCCGCCGCTCAGTGCTGGGTGTTGGCGGCCCAGACGGGCGTCGACCCGTCGTAGATCACGACGTTGCCGTCGCCCTGGAGGACCAGGGTGGCGCCGTTGTGGCCGGGGGTCTGGGACGCCCACACCGGACTGTTGGACGACGTGTAGACCACGAGGTTCCCGTCGCCCTGGAAGACCGCGTGGTAGTTGGAGCCGAAGGTGTGGGACGCCCAGCGCGGCTTGCCGTTCTCGTCATAGATCACGAGGTTGCCGTCGCTCTGCATGACCAGTCTGGCGAGCGTGGCACTGACCGACTGGCCCGCCTGGAGCACCCGCGTGGCGTGCACGACGACGGTGGTCGCGCCGATGTGCGGGTCCTTCGGCTTCGGCTTCGCCTTCGCGGTGGCGGACGCGGCGGCCTTCGGCTTCGCCGTCGCCTTCGGCGACTTGGTGACCGACGGAGACGGCGACACCACGACGGGGGCCGCGCGCACGGGGGCCTTCTCCGCCTTCACTGAGGGGGTCCGCGAGGGCGACGCCTCGCGGGACGCGTCGGCGGAGGCGTACGCGGCCCCGGGCGCGCCCGTTCCGTCGCCGCCCAGCACGGTGCCCGCCTGGCCGGCGTCGGTGACGGTGGTGTCCGGCGGGCCGCCGCCGGGCCGGGCCAGCAGCAGTACGGGCACGGCGACCAGCAGTGCGCCCACCAGGGCGGCGCCGGCCAGCAGGGGGCGGCCCGGACGGCCGACCTGCCCGGCGGTCCCGGCCTCGGGACCGGGGGGCGGTTCCGCGGCGGCTTCGGCGACGGCCGACGGCTCCTCCGACACCGCGGGCCGGGCCTCCTCCGCGGCGGCGGGGGCGGGGGTGCCGGGGGGCGGTGCCGCGGGGGCGGGGCCCCCGGGGGCGAGGACCGCGGCGACGGCGGCGGCGACGGGGAGCGCGGAGCCGGAACCGTCCGGGTCGAAACCGCCGGGGCCGGAACCGTGCGGCCCGGGTCCGGCTGCCGTCTCCGGACCTGCCGTCTCCGGAGTTGCCGTCTCCGGACCTGCCGTGTCCGGATCCGCCGGGTCAGAGCCCGGCGCGGTCGTGGTGCCGGCGGGTATTCGTCCGCCCGACGCGCCGGAAGTTCCGTGCCCGTCCGGCGTCTTGTGCGTGTTCCGCGTTTCCGTTGTGTCCGGTAAGGCGGCCGTCGTCCGTTCCTCGGCCGCCGGGGTCTTCCCAACTCCCGATGAATTCAGGGTTTCCAACGCGTTCGCAGTGTCCTGTGTGGCGCGGGGCGTACCGCTCGCGGCGGTCTCCACCGACATCGGCCCGTTCTCGGCCTGGTGTCCCATCCGTCCCATCCGTCTCACGTCATGAAGGGCGGCGCTTGCTCACCGTCATTCACTCATAATGTCAACCAACCCGCATTCCAACGCTGTTAACAATCTCGCCATCCAGGCGGCCTGCCTGGTGGGGCGGTTGGGGGCAGGACAATAATTCGAGCGCACGGCCCGCTCGGACCGCAGCCGGGAGACCGTTCCGCGCCGCCGTCCACGGGGTCGAGTGGGAACGCGCGTCCGAGGACGGCATGATGGGTCCTGCCCGCCGCCGACGGATGCCGATATGAGGAGGTCAGGGAGTGCGCCAGGTACTGACGGTCTGTCCGGAGGGCACCGGGGACGCCCGGACGATCGGCGATGCCCTGGCGAGGGCACGCGGTGGGGCGGTGCTGAGTGTGCGCCCCGGGACGTACGAGGAGAACCTCGTCGTCACCACCCGGGTGACCATCGTGGCCGAGCAGTCGCGGGGCAGCGTCCGGCTCGCCCCCCGGCAGGGCACGGTGATCTCGCTGCGCGCGGACGCGGTCATGCTGACCGACATCGTGGTGCAGGGCTCCGACGACAAGCTGCCGGCCGTCGACGCGTCGCACGGCCAGGCGGCCATGCAGGGCTGCGACCTGTCCGGCGCGGCCTGGACGACCGCGCTCGCCCGCGGCTCCGGGTCGCTGGCGATGCGCGACTGCCGGATATCCAGCCGGACCGGCGCGGGGGTCGTGGTGACCTCCCCGGTCGAGAGCTCCCTGGAGTCGTGCGCGCTGGAGCACCTGGGCACGACGGGGGTGGTCGTCGGCGAGCGCGGCCGGGTGAGCATGCGCGGCTGCACCGTGCGCGACGCGCGCGGCAACGGCATCCTCGCGAACGGCGACGCGCAGGGCACGGTCGAGGACTGCGACCTCTCCTCGACGGACAAGCCGTCGCTGGCGCTCGAGGAGCGCAGCGCGCTCAAGGTCGCGCGCACCGTGGTGCACGACACCGCGATCGGTGTGCACGTGACGAGTTCGGCGCGCAACGAGCTGGAGGACGTGCGGGTCAGCAACACCACCGGTCCCGGCATCATCGTGTCGCACGGCAGCGACCCTGTGCTGCGCCGCTGCCGCACCGCCCGCACGGCGGGCCACGGGCTGCTGGTCACGGACCGCGCGCGGGGCACGTTCGAGGACTGCTGGCTGACCCAGGCGCAGAAGCCGGCGCTGCGGGTGGCCGGTTCGGCGTCGCCGACGCTGACCGGGCTGACCGTGCGGGACGGCGACGAGGACGGCGTGGTCCTGGAGGAGGACGCGGCGCCCGAGCTGGACGGCCTGGAGGTGCTCGACGTCAAGGGCGCCGGCATCACCGTGCGCGGCGGCGCCAACCCGCTGGTGCGGCGCGCCCACGTCACGGGTGCGGGCGGTCACGGCCTGGTGGTGACGAAGGCCGGGCGGGGCCGCCTGGAGGACTGCTCGGTGGAGGCGCCCGGCGGCGCGGGCGCGCACGTCTCGGACGGTTCCAACGTCTACCTGGCCGGGTTCTCGGTCAACGGGAGCGGGGGCGCGGGCCTGGAGGTGGGTTCCGAGGGCAGTGTCGCGCTGCGCGACTGCGAGCTGGTCTCGGCCGGCGCCTCGGGCGTGCTGGTGGACTCGTCGGCCGAACTGTCCGCCACCCGCACCCGGGTGGCCGCGGCGGCGGAGCACGGCTTCCTGGTCCGGGAGGGCGGTCGCGCCTCCCTCAACGGCTGCGACGCGGCGGGCAACGGCCGCGACGGCATCCGGGTCGAGAGCGAGGCCCCGGTGTCGGTGGTCGGCTGCACGGTCCGCGACAACCGCGGCGGCGGCCTCGTCCAGTCGAAGGCGGGCGACCGGCTCGCGGTCGAGAACCTCACCTCGACCGGCAACGAGCAGCGCGACGCCTGGGGGTTCGGGGAGGCCGAGGGCACCGACCCGGCGGGCACGGTGCCGGCCGAGGACGGGCCGCAGCGCCCCGACGGTCCGATGGCGGCGCTGGAGGGCCTGATCGGCCTCGACAACGTCAAGGAGCAGGTGCGCACCCTGGTCAACCTCACTCAACTGGCGCGCAGGCGCGCCCAGTTGGGCATGTCGGCGCCGCCGATGAGCCGGCACCTGGTCTTCGCGGGACCGCCCGGTACCGGTAAGACGACGGTCGCCCGGCTGTACGGCACGATCCTCGCGGAGCTGGGCGCGCTGCGCTCGGGGCACCTGGTCGAGGTCTCGCGCGCCGACCTGGTGGCCCAGGTCATCGGCGGTACCGCGATCAAGACCACGGAGACCTTCGAACGGGCCCTGGGCGGCGTGCTGTTCATCGACGAGGCGTACACCCTAACCGCCGACTCCCGCGGTTCGGGCGCCGACTTCGGCCGGGAGGCCGTGGACACGCTGCTGAAGCTGATGGAGGACCACCGCGAGGACGTGGTGGTGGTCGCGGCCGGCTACTCGGGCGAGATGCGCAGCTTCCTCGGCTCCAACCCGGGCCTGGCGTCCCGCTTCTCGCGCACCGTGGAGTTCGAGAACTACGCGGTGTCCGAGCTGGTGGAGATCGTCGAGAGCATGTGCCTGCGCCACCAGTACGTGCTGGACGAGGCGACCCGCAAGGCGCTCGCCGTGCACTTCGACCGGATACCGAAGGACGCGGGGTTCGGCAACGGCCGTGCCGCGCGGCAGGTGTTCGAGGAGATGGTGGACCGGCAGGCGGTCCGGCTGTCGGCGCTCAGCGACGTCAACGAGCAGGACCTCTCGCTGCTGATGCCGCAGGACATCAGCGAGGAGGCTGCCCAGGACGCCGCCGCGGGTCCGGACGGGGTGGACGCCGGCGAGGACGCGCTGAGCAGGCTGGACGAACTGGTGGGCCTCGGCGCGGTCAAGCGCGACGTGACCGACCTGGTGAACCTGGTCTCCACCGCGCGCCAGCGCGAGGCGGCCGGACTGCCCGTCCCGCGGATCAGCCACCACCTGGTCTTCACCGGGCCGCCCGGTACCGGCAAGACCACGGTGGCCCGCCTGTACGGCGAACTCCTCGTGTCGCTGGGGGTGTTGCCGCGCGGCCAGCTCGTCGAGGTGTCGCGCGCGGACCTGGTCGGCCGGTACGTGGGCCACACCGCACAGTTGACCCGTGAGGTCTTCGAACGGGCCCTGGGCGGCGTGCTGTTCATCGACGAGGCGTACACGCTGACGCCGCGCGAGGCGTCCGGCTCGGACTTCGGCCGGGAGGCCGTGGACACGCTGCTGAAGCTGATGGAGGACTACCGCGACCAGGTCGTGGTGATCGTCGCCGGCTACACCCGGGAGATGGAGGGCTTCCTCGCCTCCAACCCCGGTCTGTCGTCCCGGTTCTCGCGGCGCATCGAGTTCGCGGACTACTCCTCGGACGAACTGGTCACCATCGTGCGGGCACACGCCGCGCAGGCCGGCTACGAGTGCGGCGCGGGCCTCGGCCCGGTGCTGCGGCGGTACTTCGACACGCTGCCGCGCGACCGCTCGTTCGGCAACGCGCGCACCGCCCGCCAGGTGCTGGAACGCATGATGACGCGGCAGGCGGGCCGGCTCTCCAGACTGGCCGCGCCCAGCCTGGACGACCTGCGGATTTTGCTGCCGGAGGACCTCGCGGACCCGTCGCACGCCCCGAGCACGGCGGGCGGCGCGTGAGCGGGACCGGTGCCGCCCCGCGGGGCGGCACGGGTCCCCGCACGACGGACAACCCCACAACCACGGAGCTGAGTTCGGTGGACGGTTCGGTTCGGCACAGGACGGGCGCCGCCGCCCCGACCGCGCGGCGGCGCACGGCGCGCCCGGCGTCGGCCGGGCTCGCGCTGCTGGTCGCGGCCGGTGCCCTCACGGTGACGGCGGCGCCCGCGTCGGCGGCCGACGGCACCGTACGGCTGCCGGTGCTTCCGGCCACGGTGGACGCCGACGACCCGTGCACCGCGGGTTCCTCGCAGCGGGCGACGGCGGTGCCGTGGGAGCAGACGGGTCTCCAGCTCGGCCGCGCCTGGCAGTTCGCCTCCGGCGCGGGCGTCACCGTCGGCGTGGTCGACACGGGCGTGTCGCTGAAGGCGCCGGCGCTCGACGGCCGGGTGACGGCCGTGGGCGACGCGGGCACCGACTGCGTCGGGCACGGCACGTTCGTGGCCGGTCTGGTCGCCGCCGGGCAGCGCAGCGGGGTGCGGTTCGCGGGCGTCGCCCAGCGGGCCCGCATCCTCGCCGTGCGGGGCAGCGACGAGCGGGGCGCCGTCACCGCCGACCGGGTGGCCCAGGGCATCACGGACGCCGTGAACGGGGGCGCCGACGTGGTGACCGTCTCGGCCGCGCTGCCGGCCGACTCCGCGGCGCTGCGCTCGGCGGTGGCCCTGGCGAAGAAGAAGGACGTCCTGGTGGTCGCGGCGGCCGTGCCGGACGCGCCGGAGAGCGCCTCCAACACCAGTCCCCCGGCCCGTGACTTCTACCCGGCCGCCGACGACGGGGTGCTCTCCGTCCTCGACGTCGACGTGAACGGCGACCGCCCGGACGGCGCCTACACCACCGACAGCGCCCAGCTCTCCGCGCCCGGCGACGGGGTGGTCGGCATCGGCCCCGCGCGCGACGGCCACTACATCGGTTCCGGGGCCTCCCTGTCGGCCGGGTTCGTGGCCGGGGCCGCCGCGCTGGTGCGCTCGGTCCACCCCGAGTTGAGCGCCGCGCAGACGGCGAGCCTGCTGCGGTCCTCCGCCTACCCGGCGGACGTGCCCCGCGTCGACCCGTACGCGGCGGTGACCGGGGTGCTCGCCACCTCCGCGTCCCCCTCGGCCTCGGCCCCCGCGGGCGGTCCTCCCGGCGGCGCCGCCCCCGGGCCGGACTTCTCCCCGGTGCGGATGCCCGAGGACAGGGCGGCCGGTCCCATGCGGCGGGCGATGTGGCCGGCGGTCACGGGGCTCGTGGTGGTGTGCGTGGTGGTGTGGGCGGCCCTGCTGCTGCCGCGCGGCCGGCGCATCGGCTGGCGTCCGACCCGGCCCGGCGCCCACGGCCCGGCGGGCGGCCCGCCCCGGGGCACCGGACCGGACACCGACCTGCCCGACAGCGCGTTCCCGGAGGCGGTGGCACCGGACGCCGTGTCGCCCGCCGCCGCCCCGGTCGGCACCTCCCCGCAGCCCGGTTCGGGGAACGCCTTCACGGGCTGACCCGGCCGCGCCGCCGGCACATGGCGGAGGGCCCCCTCCACGACGTGGAGGGGGCCCTCCGCCATGTGCCGGCGCCCGGAGCGCCGTCCGCTCAGACCTCGGTGCCCGCTGCCAGCGCCGTCTGGATGAGGACGGGCTTGCGCCGGACGATGTGCAGGGCGCGGCCCGGCGGCAGGGTGCGCGGCTTGACGTTGCCGAAGACGTACCCCTCGGACGGCGGGCACGACATGAGGACGCCGGGGGTGTTGACCTCGTCGAGGCGGCGCAGCAACTGGTCGTTGAGACCGCGTCCCGCGCCGGTCGCCGAGCGCACCGCGACGACGTGCAGGCCGAGTTCGTGGCCGAGCGCGAGGTGTTCGAAGAGGGCGGCGAAGGGGTGGTCCATGATGCTGCCGCCGCCGACCATGTCGTAGTCGTCGACCAGGACGAACAGCCGGGGCCCGGTCCACCAGTCGGCGGCCTTCATGCGGGCCGGGGTGATCTCCGGGCCGGGCAGCCGGGTGCGCAGGGCGCGGGCGGAGCCGTCGACGAGCTGCTTGAGCGCGTCGAGGGACACCGCGTGGCCCAGCCGGTACGCCTCGGGCACCGCGTCGACGAGTTCGCGCCGGTAGTCGACGACGAGGATGCGGGCCTCGTCCGGCGTGTACCTGGCGACGACCGCGTCGGCGACGAGGCGCAGCAGGTTGGTCTTGCCGCTCTCGGTGTCGCCGACGGCCACGAGGTGCGGGGTCCGCGCGAAGTCGTGCCAGACGGTGGACAGGGTCTCCTCGTCCTGGCCGAGCGGGATGCGCAGGCCGTCGCCGAGTTCGGGTGCGGGCAGCTCGGCGGCCGGGAGCTGGTGCGGCAGCATCCGCACCTGCGGGGCGCGCGGCCCGGTCCAGTGGGAGGCGATCCGCTCGACGAGGTCGGCGACACCGTCGCTGAGGGTCTCGGGGTCGTTGGAGCCGTCGACGCGGGGCAGCGCGGCGAGGAAGTGCAGCTTGCTGTCGACGGTGAGACCGCGCCCCGGGGTGCGCGGCACCGTGGCCGCCTTGCGGATGTCGACGACGGAGTCCATCGTGTCGCCGAGCCGCAGTTCGAGGCGGGTGGCGGACTGGTCGCGGACGGGGGCGGTCAGTTCCAGCCAGCGCGCGGTGGCGACCACGAGGTGGACACCGTAGTTGAGGCCGCCGGTGGCGATCTGGTTGAACGTCGGGATGAACTGGTCGAAGTTCTGCCGGACGGTGGACCAGCCGTCGACGACGAGGAACACGTCACCGTGCGGCTGGTCGGCGAACTCGCCCGCCGCGCGGCGCCGCCGGTAGGTGGTCATGGAGTCGATGCCGTTGTCGAGGAAGAACTGCTCGCGCTGCGTGAGCACGGCGGTGACCTCGGCGATGGTACGGCTGATGCGCTCGCTGTCGAGGCGGGCGGCGACGCCCGCGACGTGCGGGAGCCCGGCGAGCTGGGAGAGCGTGCCGCCGCCGAAGTCCAGGCAGTAGAACTGCACTTCGCGGGGGGTGTGGGTGAGCGCGAGGCCGGTGATCAGGGTGCGCAGCACGGTCGACTTGCCGCTCTGCGAGCCGCCCGCGACGGCGACGTGGCCGCCCGCGCCGGCGAGGTCCACGACCAGGGGGTCGCGGCGCTGGTCGAAGGGCTTGTCGACGAGGCCGACGGCGACGCGGAGCTTGCCGACGCCCTTCCAGCGGGTGGCGCTGAGTCCGCGCTGCGGGTCCGCTCCGATGCCGCCGAGCAGTTCGTCGACGGTGACCGGTTCGTCGAGCGGCGGCAGCCACACCGGGTGCGCGGGCGGCCCGGAGTCGCGCAGCCGGTCCAGGGCGACGGACAGCAGCGTGGAGCCGTCGTCCTCCTGCTCCGGCTCGGGCACGACGGGGGCGGGCGCGGGGGCGCGGGGGACGACGTAGCCGGACGACCAGGGCACCACCTGGGTGGCGACGCGGGCCTGCGCGACGGCGCCGCCGCGGCGCCGGTAGGAACCGGAGACGTACGCGGCGCGGAAGCGGGTCAGCGCCTCGACACCGCTCTTGAGGTAGCCGGCGCCGGGCTGGGAGGGCAGTTCGTAGGCGTCGGGGACGCCGAGCACGCCGCGCGACTCCATGGCGGAGAAGGTGCGCAGGCCGATCCGGTAGGAGAGGTGCGACTCCAACTGGTGCATGCGGCCCTCGTCGAGGCGCTGCGAGGCGAGCAGCAGGTGGACGCCGAGCGACCTGCCGAGGCGGCCGATCATCACGAACAGCTCCATGAACTCGCGGTGCGAGGCGAGGAGTTCGCTGAACTCGTCGACGACGACGAAGAGGCTCGGCAGCGGGGCCAGGTCGGCGCCGCCGGCGCGGGCGCGCTCGTACTCCAGGGCGGAGGTGTAGTTGCCGGCGGAGCGCAACAGCTCCTGGCGGCGGATGAGTTCACCGTGCAGGGCGTCCTGCATGCGGTCCACGAGGGCGGCCTCGTCGGCGAGGTTGGTGATGACCGCGGAGGTGTGCGGGAGTTCGTCGAGACCCAGGAAGGTGGCGCCGCCCTTGAAGTCGACGAGGACGAAGTTCAGGGTCTCGGAGGAGTTGGTGAGGGCGAGGCCGAGCACGAGGGTGCGCAGCAGTTCCGACTTGCCGGAGCCGGTCGCGCCGATGAGCATGCCGTGCGGGCCCATGCCGCCCTGCGCGGACTCCTTGATGTCGAGTTCGACGGGGCGCCCGTCGGCGCCGACGGCGACCGGGACGCGCAGCCGGCCGGCGCCGGTGTGCCGCCGCCAGACGGTGTCGGGGTCGAGGCGGTGCAGGTCGGGGATGCCGAGCAGGGTGGTCAGCTCGACGTCGGTGGCGAGCGGTTCGGCCGCGTCCGCGGTCAGGCCCATCCGGTACGGGGAGATCAGCCGGGCCAGCGACTCGGCGGCGACCGGGCCGAGCCGGTCGGGGCGGCCCAGGACGGTGGTCTGCTCCTTGCGGCTGCGGTCGGTGCGCACCAGGGACACCGCCTCGGGGACGACGTCCAGGCGCAGCGAGGTCCGGCCGGGCCGCCAGGTCAGCGAGCCGGAGAGGTCGAGGATGACGGCGTTGCGGTAGCCGGGTCCGTCGAAGCGGTGACCGCCGGGCACGGTCGCGCCGTCGACCACGACGACGACGAAGGGCTCGTCACGGCCGGGCACGGCGTCGGGGTCGAAGGCGGGCCGCTCGGCGAACTCGCTGCCGAGCAGGTCCTCCAGGTCGGCGAAGGCGGAGGCGACCATGCGCAGCGGTCCCGCGCCGTCGGTCTCCTGCGGATGCTGGTTGTGCGGCAGCCACTTGGCCCACTCCCACTCCGCACGCCGGGCGTCCGTGGCGCACACGGCGATCCACAGCTCCTCCGGCGGGTGGAACATGGCCAGTTGGGCGAGGGCGGCGCGCAGCATGTCGCGGGAGGCGCGCTCGTCGCCGCGCAGCAGCACCCGCGACCAGGACCGCAGGTAGAGCGCGATGGGCTGGCCGGGCACCGAGCTGTAGGCGCGGATGAAGCGGCGCAGCGCGTGCGCGCACAGCGGCTCCAGGTCCTCGACCGGCTTGGTGGACAGCGGGTTGAGGCGCATCGCGAGTTGCTGGTCGCCGACGGCGATGCGCACCTCGGCGAAGTCGTCGTCCTTGACGCGGCGTTCCCACAGCCGGGTGGTGCGCACCATGCTGCGCAGCAGCCGGGGCTCGGGGTGCCGCCAGGACAGGGCCAGTTGCTGCTCGACGACGGCGCGCTGCACGGTGCGCCGGGTCTGGGCGAGGTAGCGCAGGTAGTCGCGGCGCTCGCCGCGCAGCCGCTGCTTGCGGTCGCCCGCCTTGCGCATGACCTGACCGACCATCATGGCGGCCGCGGCCATCACCATCATGCCGAGCGCGATGTACATCATGATGCCGCTGGTCGATCCGCCCGACCGCAGGAACATCATCATCATCGAGACCGACATCATGGCCATCGGCAGGTAGGTCCACACCGCGGAGCTGTCCGGGACGGTCTCCGTCAGGGTCGGCGGTTCCTGGAGGGTCAGCTCACCTCCCGGCATGGACGGTCCGCGGCGGCGGGCCGGACGTCGGAACAGGACCACGCTCAACGCTCTGGCTCCTTACGGGGGTTCGCGCACCGCGGCGGTACGTGGGGACGGGCGCGGCGACTGCCCCGGTGCGGTCGGGACCGGACGGCCGGGGCGACGGGCGCGGGGGCCTGTCGGCAGGACCGTTCGGCGGGACCGTACGGGACGGCGGTGCACCGGAGTGCGACCTGCGGGAAAACGCCTTGTTAACACCGTTTGCCGGGACTCCCGTTGGCATCGCGCCGAGGGAGTGTCAGTAGTGTGCACCCCGTCAACTCCGTAAGTCCATGTCACCCCCTCCCGCCCCGCGACCCCCACGAACGACGCCAGGAGACGTGAGCCCCGGTTATGACCGAAAGTTCCGTGGCCGGACTGTGCCACCTGACCGTGCGCGCCCCCGGCCGCACCATCGACCTCGCCGTGCCGTCCGACGTGCCGGTGGCGGACCTGTTGCCCACCGTGCTGCGGTACGCGGGCGAGGACGCCGAGGAGCAGGGGCTGGAGCACGACGGCTGGGTGCTCCAGCGGCTGGGCGGCAAGCCCCTCGACGAGGAGGCGACGCTCGCCTCCCTGGACCTGAAGGACGGCGAGGCGCTCCATCTGCGGGCGCGCACCGAGGCGTTGCCCGAGGTGCGGCTCGACGACCTGGTGGACGGCATAGCCTCCGTCACCCGCGACCGCCTGCACGGCTGGAGCGAGGTGGCGGCGAAGCGGCTGCTGCGGGCCCTGATCGCGGTGACGGTGCTCGCCGCCCTCGCCCTGCTGGCCTGGCCGCACGGCCCGGTGGCGCTGCGCGCCGCGACCGCCTGCGGCACCGGCCTGCTGCTGCTCGCCGGCGCCGCGTCGGCGAGCCGCGCGATGGACGACCCGGCGACCGGCGCCACCCTCGGCTTCCTCGCCTCCCCGGCGCTGGCGCTGGCGGGCTGGCTGCTGCCGGGCGGCGAGCTGACCGGCGCGCAGGCCCACCAGGTGTTCGGCGCCCGCCTGCTGGGCGCGGCGGCGGCCTGGGCGGGCGGCGCGGTGCTCGCGCTGGCCGCGGCGGCGGCGCGTACGCCGCTGTTCCTGGCGTCGGCGCTGGTGGCCATGGCCGCGGCGGTGGGCGCGGTGCTGATGTCCGTGTTCGACGTGCGGGCGGCCGGTGCGGCCGGTGTGGTGGCGGCGCTCACGGTGCTGCTCGGGGGTGTGGTCCCGGCGTTGTCGTTCCGGTTCTCCGGCATGCGGATGCCGGCGCTGCCGACCAACGCGGGCCAGCTCCAAGAGGGCATCGACCCGTACAACGGGCGTGACGTGGCGGTCCGTACCGAGCTGGCGGGCGAGTGGATGACCGCGCTGTACGGCGCGACGGGCGCGCTGGCGTCGTCGTGCCTGGTGGCCCTCACGTACCGGCCGAACCTGCCGGGGGTGCTGTGCGCGGTGGTGCTGTCGCTGCTCCTGCTCCTGCACGGGCGGGGCCTGGTGAACACCGCGCAGCGCCTCGTGCTTGTACTGCCGGGCGCCTGGGGCCTGTTGCTGCTCGCGGGCGGCTGGGGGCTGACGCTGGGCGGCGAGGACCGGGCGCTGCTGGTGGTCGGTCTGCTGGCGGTCGCGGCGACACTGACGATCGCGGTGTGGACGGTGCCGGGGCGGCGGATGGTGCCGTACTGGGGCCGGGCGGCGGAGGTGCTGCACACCACCCTGGCGATCGCGCTGCTGCCGCTGACGCTGTGGCTGCTGGGCGTGTTCGGCACGCTGCGCGGCGTCAACGGCTGACCCGGGGGCCGCCGTCGCGCGCCGGTGAGGCGGCGCGAGCGGCGGACCCACCCGAACCGACCCCGATGCCCGGGGAGTTCCGAGGAACTCCGGACGACGGGCCGCCCGGCGTTCCGTGCCGGGCGACGACCGAAGGAAGCAGGAGGCGACCGTGCGGTCCAAGCGCGACCAGGTGCAGGCGCACACGTTCATGATGGGGCGGCTGACCTCCGGCATGCTGCTGGCCGACCCGGACGCCCCGGAGAGCCCACTGGGCCGCACCACGCGCGGTGCCCTGATCGGGCTGATCGTGGGCGTCCTGGTGTCGGCCGGAGCCCTGGTGTACGGCTTCATCAAGCCGGGCGGCAACGACAGTTGGCGCTCCGGCGACACCCTGATCGTGAACAAGGACACCGGCGCCCGCTACCTCTACGCGGACGGGCGGCTGCGCCCCGTGCGCAACTACGCCTCCGCGATGCTGATCGGCGGCGCCGACCTGTCGACGACGGCGGTGGGCACCGCGTCGCTGTCCGGCACCCCGGTGGGCACGCCGGTCGGCATCACGGGCGCCCCGGACACCGTGCCCGGCACGGGCAGCCTGGAGACGTCGGCGTGGCTGGTGTGCTCGACGGGTTCGGGGACGCCGACCACCCTGGTGCCGGGCGCGCCCGTGCAGACCAGGGCCGTCGGCGCGGACAAGGCCGTGCTGGTGCGCGGGCCGGACGAGCGGACCTACCTGGTGTGGCAGGGCAGCCGGCTGCGGCTCGACGAGAAGTCGGGCGCCGCGGTGTCCCTCGGCTACGGCTCGGTGACCCCGCGCCCGGTGTCGGCGGCGTTCCTGGACGCCCTGGTCGCCGGACCGGCGCTGTCCACCCCGGAGGTGTCCGGGCGCGGCGACAAGGGGCCCGAACTGGGCGGCTCGGCGACGCGGCTGGGCCAGGTGTTCCGGGTGCGGGTGACCGGTTCCGGCAGCCAGGAGTACGTGCTGCGCAAGGACGGCCTGTACCCGGTGACCGCGACGCAGGCGGCCCTGCTGCTCGGCGACCCGGCCACCCGCAAGGACGCCTACGCCGGCGCCGCGCCCTCGGTGACCGACCTGGGCGCCTCGGACCTGCGGGCCCACCAGGCGCCGGGCACCGCGGGCGAGGAGGCGTCGGCGGGCGGCCTGCCGGTCGCGCCGCCGCGGATCACCTCCGTGGACGCCGCGGAATCGGCGTGCGCGCAGGTCAGCAGTGAGAGCGGCGGTACCCGGGTGGCGTCGGTGCTGGTCGACTCGGCGCTGCTGGTGCCGGCCGCGCAGGCGGACACGTCCGCGATGACGGGCGCGTGCGTGGCCGTCGACCGGGTGGTGGCCCGGCCGGGCCACGGCACGCTCGTACGGGCGCTGGGCGCGGCGGGCGCGACGGTCGGCGACACGACGTACCTGGTGGACGACGACGGTGTGAAGTACCGCATAGCGGACGCGACGTCGCTCAAGGCCCTGGGCTACGACGGGCAGCCGGTACGGACCGTGCCGTCGCCGCTGCTGTCGATGCTGCCGACGGGCCCCGAACTGAGCGCGAAGGCCGCCTCGAACGCCGCCGCGGCCCCGGGCGGCGGAACCCCCGTGGACGCGGCGCAGCAGTGCGGCAGCGCGACCGGGCGGGGCGCGTCCGGCACCGCGGTCAAGGGTCCGGAGGGCGGCACCGGGCCGGCGTCCGGCGGCACGCCGGCCGCGCCGAAGGGTGCGGGAGACGGAAGCGGAAGCGCCACGAGCGGGTCCGGGGGCGCCCCGGCCGGCTCCGGGAGCGCGTCCGGCGACTCCGCCGGGTCGGGTGTCGTGTCGTCCTCGTGACAGGGGGCCGACACGACGGGGACAACGCTCGCGCAGAGTTCCTGACGTGACGTCACTCACACGGCCCCGGATGCCCGAAAGGGCCGCCCACCGGCCGGAAGGGCCGTGCGGCGTGCACTCTGTTCCGGCCAGATTGCCTGTGGGTTAAGGCAGTTGGAAAGGTGGCCGGGCCAACCTCAGATTTTCCTCAGCCAGTTGTCAGCACAACTTTGGTCACCCTAGGCTCATTGAGCCTGCAACATCATCCGATAGTGGAAAGGTGGGACGATGGCGGGAGACGGCCAGCAGTCAAGCGAACAATCAACCCGGAACGGAATCCAGTCGCTGGAGAGCGCGTTCAGCGGGATCATGAAGATCCGCGGAGACGTCGACAGCACCCGGTCCACTCTGGGAAGCGGCTACCAGGGCAGCGACGGTGGCCAGTACGGCCAGCTCCTGACCCAGTGGGACAACCAGTGCAACGTCATCCTGAAGAACCTCGAGGATGTCATCGACCGGCTCAACCAGAGCCTGGCCGAGCACCAGAAGACCCAGGGCTCCTCGAACGACTCGATCAACCAGGCCTACAACTCGGCCCAGTCGGCCTTCGACCAGCTGGTCGGCTGACGCTCGCCGGTACGTTCCGGCCCCCGGGCCCCGGCCACGCCACCGGCCACCCGGTGACCTACCGGTCGAGCCCCACCCCCACCCGCCAACAGCGCGAGAGAGGCAGACCGTGGCAGACAACCTGACCGACGGTTACATCTACGTCAGCTACAACCACATGTCGAACGCGGCCGACGACATGGTCCAGCAGACCAAGGCGATCGCGCAGACGCTGTCGAACCTGGAAGCGGAGCTCAACGAGCTCTCCAAGACGTGGTACGGCAACGACGCGGACACCTACCGCCAGAAGCAGGCGGCCTGGGACGGCGCGGTGCACAACATGGAGACGCTGCTCACCTCGCACGCCCAGCTCCTGTCGGACATCTCGTCGAGCTACCAGTACAGCGAGAACTCGCTGAGCCAGATGTGGTCCGAGGTCACGATCGGCCGCTGAGCACACCGCCCGTCCACCGCACCGTCCGGACCCCTTTCCCGGCCGGTGCGGTGCGGGTGCCCCCCGCCGGAACACCGCCGCACCGCCCGACCGGTCGGCGCCCCGCCCCGTGAGTGGAGCCCTCATGGCAGACCTGACGCACCTGGACTCGACGGCGCTGAAGAACTTCAAGAACAACGATGTCGCGGACTTCATCACCGCCCTGCTGAACATCCGCAAGGACAACGCCGGCGTGCGGTCGCTGAAGAACCTCGTGGCGGAGACCGGGGAGAACTCGGCGGCCGGTGCCGCCAAGATCCTCAGCATCGGCCTCATGAACGGCGGCGACTCCGCGGACCCCGTCGGCGGCGCCGCGCTCGTCGAGGCGCTCACCACGTCGGCGGGCGGCATCGACAAGATCTTCACCAGCCAGAAGACGCTGTTCGACGACATCGACGACGCCCTCGACGAGACGATCACCACCCTGCTGAAGACCCAGGGCACCAGCCTCGACTCGATCGACGGCGAGAAGCTGCTCGACATCTTCGACACCGTCGACGGCGACATGAGCGGCACCGGCGACGACAACTCCTGAGAGACACCGGACCGGCTGAGCCGCCTCCGCCCCCGAACCCCCCACCACCACCTGCGGAGCCCCGTTCCCCATGGCCGACGACACCAGTACCTCCGGTACCGCCTCCTACGACCCGGACGACTACTTCGCCGAGGCCGTCGTCAACTTCACCGGCTACACGATCCCCCCGCGTTCGACGATCTTCGACGGACTCAGCAGCGACAGCGGCGACGACTTCTCCGACCTGAAGCTGTTCCGGATGGACATCCAGGGCATCGGCATGCGCGCGGTGACCGAGTCGGACTACTCGGCGATCGGCGGCTGGCACGTCAACAGCGGCGAGGACTACGACCTCGCGTTCTACGACGCGGGCGGCGACGGCGCGCACAGCAGCGTGAGCCTGAAGAAGGCCCGGATCGTGATGATCGGCGTCACCGTCGACGAGAACGGCCGGGCGACGCTCTGGGGCGACGGGCAGGTCACCAGCGGCGGCAAGTTCGAGGGCTCCTACTCGCACGTGCAGTGGGACTCCGGTCCGATGGCCCAGTACATATCCGGCAGCAAGCTCGCGCTCGACACGCTCCTGACGAGTCCCTACAGCACGAAGGGGTTCAGCTACAGCGGGCTGAGCGTGACCGACGCGAACGCCGTCGACCTGCACTCGTTCGAGACCACCGGGCAGTCCTTCGACCGGGCCAAGCAGTTCTTCGTGGACCGCTCGGACATCGTGAACCAGTGGATGACCTCGATGGGCGAGGACCAGGCGGCGTGGAAGGGCAAGGCGGCCAGCCTGTTCTGGCACCTTTTGGACGAGCTGAAGACCAACTACGACGGATACGTCAGCCAGTTGGGCGGCCGTGACTTCACGGCGACGAACAGCACCCTGGGCGGCTACGTCCCCAAGTCGAAGCTGAGCGACGCCCTGGCGGCCGCGCAGAAGTCGCTGTCCGACGCGGCCACGGCGATGCAGACCGCGTGGACCACGTGGGCCTCGGACGGCAAGCACGACCCGCACTACCACGTGAAGGCGATCCTCGACGAGCTCAGCAGCTGGGTCATCCACAACAACATCAACCACATCACCAAGCACACCTCCAGTTCCGGTGGCTACAACTACACCACCACGACCACGACGTACTCGACCGAGGCCGGCTTCAAGCAGACCTCCGACTACGGCGACCTCACCCAGCACACCACCTGGCAGAAGATCGCCGACGCCGCCGTGAAGGCCTGGTCGGACCACGCGGACAGCGTGCTCAAGCAGCCGGCCATCACCGCGCTGAGCAACGTGAAGAACGCGTGGGCCGACGTCGAGGACGCCTTCGCCGACGAGATCACCAACAAGAACAACGAGACGCTGGCGGAGGTCTACCAGGAGGAAGAGAACGACATCGCCGAACAGGAGGCCAAGGACAACAACGACAAGCTCAACGACGAGCTGAACGACCTGAACGACGGCCTCAACGACATGGGCGACGACTTCAACGACCTCAACGACGACCTGAACGACAGCCTCAACAACATCGGCGACAACTTCAACGACCTCAACGACGATCTCAACGACAGCCTCAACGACATCGGCGACAACTTCAACGACCTCAACACCGGCCTGAACGACAGCCTGAACGACCTCGGGGACGGGCTGAACGACAGCCTCAACGACGTCGGGGACGGCCTGAACAACCTCGGTGACGGCCTCGGCAACACGGACCTGAACACCGACAGCCTGCTGAACGGGGACGGGACCAACGATCCGTCGCTCGACCCCACGTCCCTGCTGACGAACAGCCTCCTCAACCCCCTGGGCGGGAACACCGGCACCGACACCGAGTCCTCGCTGAACTCCCCCACCGGCGCGTCCACCCAGCTCAACGACGACGGCACGCTCACCACGACCTACCCCGACGGGTCGACCCAGACCATCGACCCCGCCACCGGCCTGGTCACCACCACGTCACCGGACGGCACGTCGACGACCAGCCAGCTCAACCCGGGCACCACGATCACCAACCCGGACGGCTCGACCACGACGCTGAACGACGACGGCACGCTCACCACGGACTTCCCGGACGGTTCCTCGCAGACCCTCGACCCGACCACGGGCCAGGTCACCACGCTGAACCCGGACGGCACGGTCAGCTCCTCGACGCTGAACCCGACCGACGGCGCGTTCACCACGCCGGACGGCAACTCGGCACAGCTCAACGGCGACGGCACGCTGACCACCCACTACGGCGACGGTTCCACGGAGACGCTGAACCCCGACACCGGTCAGCTCACCGTCACCCATCCCGACGGCACGACCACCACGACCCACCTGGACCCCGGGGAGAGCTTCACCAACCCGGACGGCTCCACCACCACGCTCAACAGCGACGGCACGCTGACGACCAAGTTCCCCGACGGCTCCAGCCAGACGCTGAACCCGGACACCGGCGCGCTGACCACGACCGACGCGTCCGGCCACACCACCACCTCGCAACTGAACACCGACAGCGGCTCGTTCTCGACGCCGGACGGCGGCACCGCGCAGCTCAACAGCGACGGCACGCTCACCACCAAGTTCCCCGACGGCTCCACGGAGACGCTGAACCCGGACACCGGACAGGTCACCGTCACGAGCCCGGACGGCACGACCACCACGTCGCACCTGGACCCCGGGCAGAGCTTCACCAACCCGGACGGCTCCACCACCACGCTCAACAGCGACGGCACCCTCACCACCAAGTTCCCCGACGGCTCCTCCCAGACCCTGGACCCGGACACCGGAGAACTCAGCACCACCGACCCGTCCGGCCACACCACGACGACGGACATCAACGGCAGCGGGCTCTCCCCGTCCTCCCTCAACACGAGCAGCCTGGACACGAGCGGACTCGACACGTCGTCGCTCGACACGAGCGGTCTCAACTCCCCCTCGTCGCTGGACATCAACTCGCCGTCGAGCCTCAACGGCGGCGGCATCAGCACGAGTTCGCTGAACTCCCCGGGCGGTGCCGACTCCGGGGCCGGCGGCGAGTACGACGACTACGACAGCACCCCCTACTCCGGCGGCACCCTGCGCGCGGGCCTCGACGACACCGCCACGGCCGCCCTCAACGCGACCCCCACGTCCGACAGTTCGGCCTCGGGCGGGACACCGCTCAACCCGATGGGGATGGGCGGCATGGGCGGCGGCATGGGCGGCATGGGCGGAGGCGGCGGCGGTCAGGGCGGCAACAGCGAGCGCACGCGTGCCGTCCTCACCGACCCGGCCGGCACCTCGTCCCGGCGCGGGCGGGTCACCCGCGGCGCGGCGGAGGAGGAGGACGAGGACATCGTGATCACCCGGCCCACCACCTCCAGCGCCCCGTACCCGGTGGGCGGCGCGGGCAACGGCAGCGGGCAGGACGGGCGTTCCACGGAGAGCGGCGACCGGGCCCGCGAGGCGTGGCTCGCCGAGGACGAGGACGTGTGGGGCACGGACGAGGGCGGCGCCCCGGCGGTGATCGGCCGCTGAGCACCCCTCCGTACGCTGGGGACGCCGCAGGGTCGCGGCGCCCCCACGGAGGGGCCGGCGAGCGCCGGCGGGCAATGGACGAACGGGGAAGGTGAACGGTGAGCAGCGAGTCGATCGAGCAGCGGCTGGCCAAGGCGATGGAACAACTGGAGGCCACCGAAGCCGCGGTGGCGCGTGCGGAGGGTGAACTCGCCCACGCGGAGGCCACGGTGCGGTCCGCGGACCGGGTGGTCGAGGTGACCGTCACGGCGCAGGGCGACCTCAGCGCGGTGAGGTTCCTGGGCGACAAGTACCGTACGATGCCCGCAGGTCAGCTCGCCGCGAGTGTGCTCGACGCCGTCCAGGAGGCCCGCACCCTGATGGCCCGGCGGGTCATGTCCACCTTCGAGCCCTTCACCAGGTCCAACGACGACGTGCCGGAACTGTCGGGCTTCGACGTGGACTGGAACAAGATCTTCGGGCCCGGTGTTCTGGAGGGCCCGAAGGCCGACCGGCGACGCGGATCCGGCCGGCTGCGCGACGAGATCAGTGAAGACCCGGAGGACTGAGGAGACCATGGCTTCCAACGCGTACTACGCCAACCCCGGAGTGCTCCAGGCCGGTACCCGGCAGATCGAGCAGATCAGCCGGCTGGCCAACGAGATCATCAGCGAGTTCATCACCGACGTGTCGGCGACCTCCGACTGGCCCGGCCAGAACGACAGTTACGCCAAGCAGGTGCTGCCGCAGGAGAAGAAGCAGCGGGAGGGCGCGATCAAGACGGGCTCCGCCCTGTCCGAGGCGATCGTCGGCGTGGGCGACGGCACCATAGCCAACCTCAAGAGCGTGGTGGGCACCCAGAACGGCGTGCTCGACGCCATCCACGACTCGCACATCAACACCGGCGGCTCCAACGGCGGCACGCACAGCGGCAAGCACTGACGAGCCGGACGACCGATGACCATCCACGCCTCACCGCAGCTCAACAACCTGTTGTTCGTGCTGATCGGTGAGCGGCTGCTCCAGGCCGACGAGGACAAGGCGTACGCCAACGGCAAGCCGTACGGACGGCTGGGCCGGCGCGTCCGCGACCTCTCGGACCTGATCGAGCAGACGGCGGGTGGCGTCGGGAAGTCGTTGCCGCCGCAGGTCGGGAACAACTACGTGCGCGCGATGCACCTGTTCCTGGACAGCGGCGGCAAGAACTACCTGAAGGAGTTCGCCGACCAGCTCGACGACCTGGAGAAGAGCCGCACCAAGTCCTCCATGGACATCATGGAGGCCAAGTGGCAGATCATCGCCGAGCTGATCAGGCTGCTGATCGAACTCGCCATCATCCTGGCCCTGTCGATCTTCACGGGCGGTTCCGCGTCCTCGCAGGCCGCGGTGGCGAAGGCCCGCAGCCGGGTCGCCATCCTGACCCTGCTCGAATGGCTCGCCAAGCGCACCCATCTCCTGCCGAGCCTGTCGGAGATGTTCGAAGAGGCGTTCATGACGTTCGCGGTGCGCCTCGCGATGATGCTGGGCGCGCCGAAGGGGCGCAGGCCCAACGGCTTCGACTGGAGCCAGATCGTCCAGGACGGCGTGTTCGGCGCCTTCACCGGTCTGTTCCACGGCCTGCTGTCCGACCTCGGCAAGGGGCTCAAGAACAACCTCAAGAACCTGCTGAACGGGCCCAACAACCCGTTCAAGAACGTCGACAACCTCGGCAACAAGTTCAACAACAAGACGCCCCACCCGCACAACACGAACCCGACGCCCACCCCGAAGCCGACTCCGAAGCCCACCCCCACGCCCACGCCGACCCCGCACACCAGGCCCACCCCCACGCCGACGCCCCGGCCGAAGCCGAACCCCACGCCGACGCCCACCCCCACCCCGAAGCCGACCCCCAGCACCACCAACAAGATCCTGCACGGTGCGGGCGAGGACGCGGACCACTTCCTCACCGAGGGGCTCGCCGAGACGCTCGGCGAGATCGTCACGATGGGGCTGTTCACGGGCAACTGGAGCAGCAGCTGGGACACGTTCCTGGGCTCCGGCCTCAGCGGCGTCTCCGAGCACCACCTCAGCGAGGGCGCGGCGGGCCTGGGCAACAAGATCAACTCGGCGCTCCCTCCCGGGCTGACCAACAACGTCCCCACCACGTCCACCGCGGACACGGACCTCGGCGACAGCGGCGGCCGGGACGGCACGAACGGGACGACCGGCTCGGGCAACGACACCGACGACAACACGCCGGGCGCCTCGGTGCACACGCCGGCCACCGTCAACACCGGTACGGGCAACGGGACTTCGAACCCTCCGCGCACGACGTCGAACACGAACAACGGTGGCGTGGACATCGACGGCGTCGACACCGATGTCGACATCGACGGTGTGGACGTGAAGGGGCTCGGGGACATCGACACCCCGGCCACCTCGCTGCCGCACGTCAGCACGCCGACCACCGGCACGAACACGGGGACGGGCACGCCGCACGCGCCGTCCACGTCCACCCCGACGCCCACGCCCACGTCGACGACGACCACGCGCCCCACCACGACGGACGACCACCAAGTCCCGGACGGCACCGGGAACTCGGACGACGCCGAGGTCACGCAGGACACGAACGCCCCGGTCACGACCCACACCCCGACCGCGACCACCACCCCGGTGACGACCCACACCCCGGTCACGACGGACGGTCCCGACACCAACACCGTTCAGGACAACGGGAGTCCGGTCGCGGTCACCCCCGTCCCGGCGGCGCCGGTCCCCACGGCGACCACCTCGTCCCCGACGACGACACCCGCGACGACGACCGCACCGCCGTCGTCGACCGCGCCGTCCTCGACGACGACCGGCAACAACAACCAGGCGCCGCACAGCACCACTTCGGGGTCGAACAACACCGGGCAGCAGCAGGTGCGCGGCACCGACACCAAGTCCGGCCAGGGCAACGACGACGTCCGGTCCGACTCCGACTCCGGCTACGGAACCGGGTACGACTCCGACTCCGAAAGCGACACGTACGCGGACGTCGACCCGGCCACCGACGGGACGGACCTCGACGCCCCCGCGGACACGGACCTCCACGCGGCGCCCGTGCCCCCGGCCACCACCAGCTCCACGCCGCTCCCGTCGTCCGCCGACAGCACCAAGTACGACCCCGGCCACGACAGCGGTTACGAAACCGACAGCGACTCCGACCCGGGCCACGCGAGCGGGTACGACTCGGACAGCGACAGCGACACCGACAGCGTTTTCGGCACCGACGACGTCACCCCGGCACCGACGCCCCGGCCCGTCGTCGGCACGGACGGCACGCCCGACGTGACGTCGATCCTCGCCCCGCCGCCCGCCCCGGTCACCACCCCCACGGCGCCTCCCCCGGCCCAGGACGCCTTCCAGCAGTCCCGCGCCCAGGCCGTGCCCGTGGAACGGCAGCACACCTGGGTGGACCCGGTCTCGCGGCCGGCGGGTCCCGACGGCCGCACCACCCAGTACGTGGTGCGCGGCGGCTTCACCGCCCGCCGCTTCACCCACGGCGGCGAACCGGTCACCGACCTCACGGTGACCGTGCGCACCAACGGCGCGGAGAACCTCACCCCGAACCAACTGGACGCACTGCACCAGCGGTTGACCACCGGTGTGGAGCGCGCGTACAACTCCGGGCACCGGCTGCCGAACGGCGACCTCCTGCACGTGACGGTCGTACCGGCCGCGCCGGGCGACCACGCGCACCTGGAGGTGTCCGTCACCGACCCGGCGGCGCAGGTGCCGGTCACGCACCACTCCTGGCCGGTGGACATCTCCGAGAGCGACCTCGTCCACGAGGTGGGCCACCAGCTCGGTCTGCGCGACGAGAGCGGCCTCGACCCGGCGGCGCCGCACCGCGACGGCGGCTCCGACAGCCTGATGGGCGACTACCCGTCCGTCCCGACGACGTCCAGCACCGCCACCACCCCGACTCCGGCACCGACCCCGGCCCCCGACCTCACGGCGGGCCCGGAGACCGACCCGTACGCGCCGGGCGGTCTGCGTCCGCGGCACCTGTCGCTGATCGGCACGATCGTCGGCGATCTCGGCCCGGCCGCCGACGGCTCGCGGCAGGATCCGCGCACCGACGTCCGCCAGGGCCCGGCACGGACCGGCGGCACCCGCGGCACCGGGCTGCCCGGACAGGGCGGGCGCGACCTCGGTGCCGACCCGCCGGCCCCGCCCAAGACCACCACCGGCACGACGGACGGCTCCCTCGCACCGCCCGTCGTCCAGACGACGAGCAACGACGACCACACGGTCGTCGTCATCGACCCGCCGTCCGACACCGACGAGACGAACGGCACCGACACGGAGCCGACCGTCGCGCCGCCGCCGGTGATCGTCGTCACCCCGCCCGACGAGCACGACGACGGCCACGGCGACACTCCCCCGTACCTGGCCGGGTACGGCCGACGCCACGACGGACAGATCGGCCTCGTGCACGTGGAGCCCTTCTCCCCGGAGACGGTGCGGGGGCTGCACGAGCAGATCCTGCGGCAGCTCGGGGTGCGCCCGGCGCGCGACGACGACCCCGTGCGGGTGCAGCTGCGCGACCAACTGGGCCCGGAACAGCTCGCGATGAACCTCCCGTACCTGCGCAGCGGCGGCGGCCACCGCGTCACCCTGCGGGTGGGCGGCCGGGACCACACCGTCGACGTGCGGCTCGCGCTGGACGACGTACGGCCCTCCGCGCGCCAGGGCGAGCTGGACGCCAGCGACCCCGACAAGCACGTCGAGCGGCGCGGCCAGGGCACGCGGGAGAACGTCTCCACGCAGCCGCACAGCACGTTCTCGACGATTCCCGTGCCGTGGACGGGCTCGATACCGGTCACCGGGGCCGGGCCCGTGCGCTCCGTCGACCTGGCGGCGTCGGCGACCATCACGCACAACCAGGGCTCCGGCTCGACGACGGTCACCCAGATCGTGCAGACGACGTCGGCCCAGCGCAGCAACGAGCCGTCCCGCGCCTACGACTTCACCACCGGCTGGCAGGTGCGGGTGGACGCGCCGACGGCGACGCCGGTGCCGTCCACGGACGGCTGGGGACGCGCCGAGCCGCACGGTCCGCTGACCGTCTGGTTCCCGCAGCACCTGGTCGACGCGGGCTCCCAGGGCACCCTCCCCGCCCCCGCCCGGCTGGAGGACCTGCCGGTCTTCGGCGTCGACTCGGTGCTGCACCCGCGCCGGCTGTACGAGGGCGCGGCGGACACGTTCGCACCGCACCTCGACGAGACCTCGTCGGCGCAGCTCGCGGACTTCCTGTCCGAGCCGGTGCTGCGCGGCACCCTGCCGATGCAGCTCGACGGCGGCCTCTACTCGCCGGTGGTCACCGACGGCCACGGGCGTGCCGTCGGCGTGTTCCGCCTCCAGGCACGGGTCAGGCCGACGACGCCGGTCGCCAAGAGCCTCGACAAGAAGATCAACCTGGAGAGTCACGTCGTCAACTCGGTCCGTAACGACCAGAGTTCGAAGTTCACCAGCGGTGTGGCGGTCAACGGCAGCGTGGGCGCCTCGTTCACCGCGGACCACACCCGGGAGCACCCCGACGCCACGAGCAAGGCGGGCGGCAACATCACCGGCAAGGGCGGTGTCCAGCTCGCGTCCACGGACACGTTCGCGACGACCGGCACCGCCGGCACGATGCACGCGGTCCGCACCAACCTCAGTCACCTGCTGACCGAGTCGGACGTCGAGTACACCGTCACCCTGATCCGGCCGAACGGCGAGAGCGTCCGGCACAGCCCCGGCCCGTGGGAGCACGGACTCGACCTGCGCACCCTCACCGCCGGGGACGCCGCGGGACACCGCCCGAAGCGCGCCGAACGCCGCCACCTCCCGCCCGAGTTGGCGAACCTGGAGAGCGTCGGGCAGAGCGTGGCCCCGCTCGGCGTGCGGGGCGCCGACCCGCTGTTCGACGCGGCGGAGACCTGGCTGCGCGACGAGGGATTCCTGCCGCCGGCCACGCCGCACACCCGGGTGCTGCCGGACGAGGCCCTGGTGCAGGCGCAGTTGAGCAACCTGCGGCGCTTCATGGAGCTGCGTTCGCAGATCGGTCTGCGGGCCGCCACCGACGCGATGGTGGACGGCGGTCACGCCCTGCACCTGGAGCTGCCCGACGTCCGCGGCCGGCGCCGGGTGCGGCTGCTGCTGGGCGCCCGCCGCGATCCGGACGGCACGGTCAGGCACCGCAGGGTGCTGCCGGGCATCCAGGTGATGGGCCTGGCGCAGTCCGCGGGCGGCGGCAGCGGCCAGCAGGGCAACACGTACGGGTTCACCGCGGGCTTCGGCGGCGGGCCCACGTTCCCGGTGTCGGACGCGGCCTGGACGCTCGGCGGCAACGCCGACCACACGTACAGCCGGCAGATCACCATCGCCAACACCACCGGCAGCACCGTCGGGCACGACCAGTTCTACATCGGCACCGGGCAGGACACCCAGGAGTTCGACGTCCCGGCGCAGCTCTCCCTCGACCTGTACGAGGGTTCGGGCAGCACGCCGACCGTGCGGTTCGGCGAACTGGCGGGCCGTGGCGACAGCTCGGACACCGCGGACACCGAGGACGCCGAGGACACGGGGCTCGACGAACTCGCGGGCGGCGAGGGCGACATCGAGGCACCGCCGGTGCCCGCGCGGCCCCGCCCCGCCACGGTGACCGGCAGCGTGCGGATCGCGGTGCCGCACGAGCGGACGCTGGCCGCGCCGCCGGTGCCGCCGGTGGCCGCCCCGGCGCCGCCCCGGCCGCGCGCCGTGGACGACACCGACCGCGACCGGCTCGCCATGACCGACGAGGACGGCAACCCCCGGCCCGACGTGGTGCGCGTGCCCGACGACGCCCTGATCGACACGGTGCGCGGCTCGGCCGCCCTGAACGACGCGATCAACCAGATCGTCACCGGCACCTATCCGGGCGCTCCCGGCCCCACCACGCGGGGCCCGCTCGGGCTGTCGTTCATCGGCACCTCGCTGGCCGGGCACCCCGCGTCCGACCCGACGACGGTCGCGGCCGAGTCGCGCCACTCGGCGCTCACCCCGGGCGCGCTGGTGGCACGCGGGCACCAGATGTTCAACGGCACGTACGTCGTCGAGGGACTGACCCTGCCGGGCATCGGCGCGGACGGCATGTACTCGGTGGAGATCCAGGCGATCGCGCACACGCCGAACCACGTGCACAGCGTCGACCAGTACCTGGAGACCGGCATCACCTCCAGCGACGCCGGCCAGCAGCTCAAGGGGCTGTCGAAGAGCCACCAGACGACGTTCTCCGGCAGTGCGACGCAGAACAACCCGCGCACCGACCCGACCCCGAAGCCCGGCTCCAAGGTGGACCCGTCGGCCGTCGCGAACTCCGGTACCGACCCGAGCCCCGGTGGCGAGGGCGGGTCCGCGACCGCGCAGCCGGGCGGCAAGCAGAGTGCCCACCCGAGCAGGTTCGCCCCGTCCGCCCGCTACGGCTACAACCGCAAGGCCGACAAGTCCGACACCCTCGGCAGCACGACGGCGACCAACCGAGTGCCCACCGAGGCCGGCCGGCAGCACCGCGTCGCGGCCGACGTCACGTACCTGGTCACCGTGCGCTCCGGCCACCGCAACGCGGTCGGGAACTTCGTGGGGCTCGGCGGCAGCGAGGCGGTGACGCTCGCCGTCGACGTGCCCGGCGGCCTCCAGTTCCTGATGACCGAGGGCCAACTCCGGCGCGACGCACGCTGGATGACCGGCATGCCCGACCTCGCGCCGGCGCCGACACCCAACATCGAGCATCCTCCGCTGCCTTCGCGGTACGTCCGGGACGGCTCCCTCGGGCTCGCCTCGGTGAGTGCCGTCACCCAGTTCGGCGCCGACGGGAACGAGCAGCGCGACCGCCTGAACACCGAACTGCGGTCCCTGGTAGAGGAGTTCGCACCCGGTGTGACCCAGCCCGGCCACGCCGCGTACCTGCCCGGGGTCGCCGCGCTCATCGCCGAGCACACCGGCACCAACGGCGTCCGGGCGCTGCCCGGCCGCGAGAACGGCGAGGTGCGCTTCGTGTTCCGGCACCGCCGGTTCGGGGGCGCCGCACTGGTCGAGGTGACCCTGTCGGCGCGGCCCACGACCAATGCGGCGGGCCGCGGCGGGATCCGGGGTACGGCCGTCGAGGGCTCCAAGTCCGGTATGGAGCAGTGGCATTCGCACACCCCGTCCGGCAGGAGCGTGACGCGGACCACCGGCAGGCAGCACACTTTCACCTTCAACCCGCTGGGCCGCTTCACCCGCCCCACCGACGACGAGCGCACCGACCGGCTCGGTCCCTCCCTCCAGGTGTCGTCCGGCACCGGCAGGTCGTCCCGCCGCGCGCGGACCGCCGAGGACCGCTTCTGGATGCGCACCGACAGCTCCGCCGACTTCGACGGGCTGGACTACGAGTACACCGCCTCGGTGCGCACCAGCCACGTGACGGACTGGCCGCCGAACGTCGTGGGCGCGCTCGTGCAGCGCGGCCTGATCAACTGGAACGACGCGAACGCGACCGTGCGCACCTGGGTCGCGAACACGCTGGCCGGTCGACTCGGCGGCGTGCGGCGGGTACCCGCCGCGGTCAGCCTGCGCTTCACGGGCAGCGAGGCGGCCGACGCCGCACCGGTCACCCGCCCGTCGGCCGTCCCCTCCGTCTCCACGGTGGACCCGCGCACCCTGCCGCCCGGCAACCCGCAGCGGCCGCACGCCCACGAGATGCTGCACCCGACCGGCACGACCCCGGTGTACGGGTTCGACGGCTGGGACCAGCTCTACCGGGCGCTGGACGACGTCGCCCCCGTACCCGGGTTCGGCTGGCGCTCGCAGTCCGCCTCCACCTCCCAGGAGAACGCCTCGGTCCGCCTCGGCGAACTGATCCAGGCCGGCACGCTCACGCTGGACAACCCGCGCTCGGTGGGCGGACTCACGTCCACGATGCCGGGCGCCTTCCCGCTGGAGAACGAGCCCGAGAACCGGCCCACCCTCACGGTCAGCCTCTACCGGCCCCGGCGGATCACCGACTCCGGCGACGTGACGGTGGACCGGCTGCGCATCACCAACGACAACTCCGGCACGCTGTCGGGCGGCGACACGACGGCGGGCCTGAGTCTGCCGTTCGTGCTGAGCGCCGACGACCCGGACCGCAACCTGCTCGGCGCGACTCCCCCGGTCCTGCTGCGCAACAACGCCCCGTCCGCCTTCGGCGGCAACGTGTCCGGCGCCCGCCGCGACTGGCTGAAGACCGGCAGCACCAGCAAGCCGGCCGACGGCCGCGGCACCCGGGGCTACGAGATCGACGCGGACGTCCACATCGTGGTGGACGGCCCGGACGGACGGCGGCACGTGACCGGCACGGTGCGGATGCGCATCGAGGAGCGCGACGCCCTGGGCCACGGCATCACGCCCGCCAACCCCGTCCCGCAGGTGTACGACCTGCCCGCGCTGCTGGCCGGCCGTTCCGGCGACGACGTGCCGGACCTCACCACGTACGACCCGGCGGACCTGCCCGGCCTGATGGCCGACGGCGTCTCCCCGGACGACGAGGGCCACCAGTTCTGGATCGCGCTCGGCTCCGACCCGGACGGCAGCAGGCTGGGCACCGCCCTGCACGCGGCGTCCCAGACCGCCCGACTCACCGGCCGTCCGGTCGAGTTGGTGACACGCGGCCCCGAGGGGCTGCGGATCTGGGCCTTCGACCACCACGGCACCCTGCGCACCGACCCCGCGAACACGGCCGCCGGACCCGCCTGGACGGCGTTCGCCACCCGCTCCGACGCGCTGGCGCGGGCAGCCGCGGACGAGAGGACGGCCCGCGACGACGAGGCCGACCTGCGCAACGAGCGGACCGTCGCGGTGGACCGGGTCGCCGCGCTCGACGACGCCCGGGACACCGCGGACCGGACGGCACGGGACGCGGCGGAGACGGCGCGCCTCGCACGGCAGACCGCGCGGACCGCGGCGGACGCCCTGGACGAGCTGAACACCCGGATCGACGGCCTGCGGCGGGACATCGGCCAGGCCCGCCGCGACCAGGCCGAGTTCACGCCGAAGGTCGCCGACGGCCAGCGCGCGGAGCTCTCGCTGCGCAACGACATCAACTCGGCCCAGGCGCGCCTGCGCGCGCTGCGGGAGCAGGAGGCGGCGGCCGCCGCGGCGACGGCGGAGGGCACCGGGGCCACGACAACGCCCCCTGCGGACACGGGTACGCCCTCGCTCGCCGAGCAGATCACCTCGGTGGAGGCCGAGTTGACCGTTCTGCGCGGACAACTTACGTCTACGGTCGACCAGTTGAGATCCGACCGGCAGAGCCTCCAGCAGGCCGCGGACGTCCTGTCGACCGCGCCCGAAGCGCTGAACACAGCGCGCGACAAGGTTCCCTCCGTGCGGTCGGCCGCCGAGTCGACGGCGCGCACCGCGGCCGAGGACCTGAGCGCGGCCGAGGAGGCCGCCGACCTCCACGACGCCGCGGTCACCGCCCACCAGGAGGCGCTCGGCCTGCTGCGGCAGATCGACGCCGACATCAACGACGCCGTCGCCCGCGCCAACGACGGCTCCGTACGCCGTACGGCCGCCACCGCGGCCCTGCCCGCGCTCGCCACGGCGGTACGCGCCCAGGCGCCCGCCCCGGTGCCCTCCTCCCGCACCACGCTGGGGACCACGCCGCCCCGCTGGCCGGACACCGGGCGGCCGCTGGGCGCCGGTCCCGCGACGGGCCAGGGCACCTTCGACGCGGCCACGCAGTTCGACAGCGACTCCGAGTCCGGCCCCGAGACGGAGGCCGAGAGCGTCTTCGACGACGGCCTGTCCGACACCGGGACGGAGAACACGGACGCTGAGCAGGAGGACACGCACGCCCCCGGCGACGAGGTCAAGGACGAACCCGGGGGCGACAAGGACGACGCGGCCGGCAAGGACGCCGCCAAGGACAACGACCCCACGGACAAGGACGCGACCGTCAAGGACGCGACCGACAAGGACGCGACCGTCAAGGACGACGACGCGGCCGTCAAGGACGCGGGCTCCGAGGGCACCGACACCAAGGGCAAGAAGAAGGCGCCTCCCGGCCTCGGCGAGGACGGCACCGAGGGCACGGACAAGGACGGCACGGGCGACGACGACAGTAGCGCCCTGTCGGACGACGAGTTCCAGGTCCGCGCACCGCGCGGCCGGACGATCCCGACCGTCGGAGACGGCCGCTGCCTGCTCTACACCTTCATCGGCACGGACCCGCAGCGGGTCCGCGGCAGGCTGCCCGCCCTGGCCGGCCTGCACCCCGACACCGACGCCTGGCTCGCCGACCCGGCCCGGGTACGCAACGGGCTCCGCGCGGCCACCACCTGGACCGGGAACACCCCGGCACCCGCCGCGCGCACGCATCTGCTCAGGACGGCCGAGCACCTGCGGGACCTGGCCGAGCAGCGGCTGCTCGACGCGAGCACCGGCCGGCCGCTGTCCCCGCACGTGGTGGGACAGATCCGGCGCAGCACGACCGCCTGGTTCGCGCGGTACACCGGAACCCTGAACAGGTCCGAACTCCTCACCACCCTGGCCGACTTCGGGATCGACCGGGTCTCGGAGCCCGAGGCGCTGCCGGATCTGGCGGTCCGCTACCTCGCGGCGCTCGCCGACGACGGCGTCACGGAGACTCCCGTCAACCCCGGTGTGCTCGGCATGTTCCGCCACCTGGAGCAGTCGGACCGGCTGCCCGCCCTGACGGAACTCTCCGACGACCAGCTCCGGAGCGTCCTGCGGCACGGGTACGCCACGAGCACCGCGCCGTTCACGGACGTGGAGCTCGCCCACGCGCTGAACGCCGTCCAGAAATGGTCGAACTCCTGGGAGGCCAACCAGGGCGAGATGTTCGTGCCGCTGCTCGCGGACACCCTGGACGTGGCGGTGGACGTGCTGCGCCCGGACGACGACAATCCGGGCATCGGCACGGTGGCCCGCGTGGGTCCGGCCACGGCGACCACCGTCCTTGAGGTCCACTACACGGGCCTCAACCACTACAGCGCCACCGACGCGGCCCCGTACTCCCCGACCGCCACGGCGACCACGACGTCCGGCCACCCGACGTCGAGTGCGCCGCGCCACCCGGGAGACGCCCCGAGCACCGCCCCCGACGGCACCCGCCGGCCCATGCCCGTGCGCGACGACCGCCCGGCGCCCCGCGCCAACAGGCCCGCGGACAAGGCGACTTGGTTCGGCCTGCGCCGCCACGCGCGCCCCGCCACCCTGCACACCGAACGCTTCGACCCGCACGCCGACCCGCTCCGCGACCCGCCCGCCCCCGGTACCCTCTCCGGCGCGATGACCCTCGCGCGCGCCCAAGTCCGCCGCATCCAGGCGCCCAACGGGCAGTGGGTGCGCGACTACACGCTCAACCTGCCGGCCGACGCGAGCCCGGCCGACCTCGACGCCCTCCGGACCCGCCTCACCGGCCTCCTCGACACCCACGTCAACACCGGCCTGGCGCTGCCGACTTCGGGCGACCAGCTGCACGTCACCGTCAACCTCGTCGACGACCCCGGCCACGCCGAGACCATCACCGTCACCAACACCGCGAACCCCGGCCGGGCCGACCAGCGCAGTCTCGACGTCAACCACAGCGACGCCGACCTCCTCCACGAGGTCCTGCACTACCTGGGCCTGCCGGACGAACAGCGCGACAACGACTTCCTGTTCCGCAACAGCCCCGACAGCACCGCCGTCCACACCACCGGCCTCATGGCCGACACCGACGGCACGATCCAGCTCCCGCACCGGTACCTGGCCACCATCGAGAACGTCACCGACTCCGGCCCGCGACTCCACGACCACACCGGCCAGAACACCGACACCGACCACGGCGACCCGGACACCGCGCCGCCCCTGCCCGCGACCGGGGACAGCACCAACTGGGCGGCCTCGAAGGCGCCGGTGCCCGTTCCGCCGACGGTGCCCGCGCCGGCGCCGGCCCCCGTGCAGTCGTCGTACGTGCGCGACTACGGCTCGCAGCCCGACGGCACCGTCGGCCTCGTCTACCTGGAGCCCTTCTCCGCCGAGGTCACCGACGGCCTGCACCGCCAGGTCTACGAGGCGCTCGGCCTCGACCCCGACAACCCCCCGCAGGACGTCGCGGACCAGGTCGCCGACCGTCTCAGTGCCGAGAGCATGGCCCTCGGCCTGCCCTACCTGCGCAGCAACGGCGGCCACCGCGTCACCGTCCGCGTCGGCGGACGCGACCGCACCGTCGACGTCCAGCTCACCCTCGCCGACGCCACCCCGTCCCTGCGCCAGGGGCGGTTCGACACCCGCGACCCCGACAAGCACGTCGAGCGCCGCGGCATCGGCACCCGCGAGAACTTCTCCGGCCAGCCCTCCGGCACCTACCGCACCGTCCAGGTCCCCTGGACCGGGACGTGGCCCGTCGACGCGGCCACCCCCGTGCGCGCGGTGGACGGCTCCGCGACCGTCGCGATCACCCACAACCAGGCGAGCGACTCGACGACCGTCACGCACGTCGTCCAGACGACCTCGGCCCAGCGCAGCAACGAACCGTCCGACCCGATCCGGTTCACGACCCGGTGGCGGGTGCGCACGGACGCGCCCGCGGCCGGCGCTCCCGCCACGACCGCGACCACGCCGCCCACCACCGGCGACGGCTGGGACACCGCCCGGTCGCACGGTCCGGCGACCGTGTGGTTCCCGCGGCACCTCACGACGGCCGACCCGGCGCCGGGCTCCCTGCCCCAACCGGCGAAGCTGAGCGACCTGCCGCTGTTCGGCGTCGACTCGGTCGTGGACCCGCGCGCCCTCTACGAGCACGTGCACCAGCACTTCCACGCCGAACTGGACGAGACCGCCGCGGGCCAGGTCGCGGACTTCCTCTCCGAACCGGTGCTGCGCGGCACCCTGCCGATGCAGATCGACGGCGGGCTGTACTCGCCGGTGATCACCGACGCGTCCGGCACCGCGGTGGGCATCCTGCGGCTGGTCACCACGCCCGCCCCGGGCACGCCGCAGCGGCAGAGCAACGCCGGGTCCATCAACCTGGAGAGCCACCTCGTCAACACCAGCAAGGTCGACCTGTCGTCGAAGTACACCAGCGGCCTCGGCGTCAGCGGCAGCGCGGCGGCGGCCCTCACCGGGGACCACTCGCACGGGCATCCCCACGCGAGCGGCCTGGTGGGCGGCAACGTCGGCCTGCGCGGCCAGACCCTGGCGTCGGTGTCGAGCGCTTTCGCGGCCGGCACCGCCTCCGGCACGATGCACGCGGTCCGCACCAACAAGAGCCACCTGCTCACCCCGGCCGCGGTCGACTACCACGTCACCCTGATCCGCCCCGACGGCACGGAGACCGCCGCTCCCCCGCTCCAGCACGGTCACGGCATGGACCTGCGCGTCCTGTCCGCCACCGACGCGACCGGCCACGCGCCCGCAGCGCACGAGGTCCGCGAACTGCCGGACTCGCTGGAGCGGTTGGACGGCATCGGGCTGAGCGCCGCGCCGCTGGGCGTGGAGGGCGCGACGGACCTCTTCGACGAGGCCGAGGCGTGGCTGCGGCGCGAGGGCTTCCTGCCGCCGGCCCCCGCCGCGGCGGGACCGGGCGCGCGGGCGAAGCGGTTCGTCCGCGACCACGAGCCGGAGCACCAGATCCGGCTGCACGCGCAGCTCAACAACCTCCGCAGGCTGCGCGAGGCCCGGTCCGGCATCGGGCTGCGCGCCGCGACCGACTCCATGGTGGACGGCGGCCACGCCCTCCACTTCGAGGTGCCCGACAGCACCGACACCGGCGTGCGCCGCGTCCGCCTCCTGCTCAACGCGACCCGCGACACCCCGCGCGCCACCACCCACGCGCGCGTCCTGCCCGGCATCCAGACCATGGGCCTGGCGCAGGCCAGCGGCACGGACAGCGAGCAGCGCGGCGAGTCCTACGGCGGTGCCCTCGGCCCGTCGGGCAGCGTCAGCGGACCGGTCGGCGCGGGCTGGGGTTCGCTCGGCCTCGGCGGCGACTACCAGTACGGCCACCAGGTCACGCACGGCGACACGGTCGGCGGCGCCACCGGCCACGACCAGTTCTTCATCGCCACCGGCCAGGACACGCACCGCTTCGACATACCGGTCCAGCTCTCCCTGGACCTGTACGACAACGGCGACGACCAGCCCTCCGTACGCTTCGGCCAGAACGTCAACAGGCGCTCCGGGATGCCGGTCGCCGCGTCGCCGACGGTCGCCGGCTCCCTGCGCCTCGGCGTCCCGCACGGCCGTACGCACGCGCCCGCGCCCGCCCCGGCCCCCGCCCCCGCGGCGCCGCCCGCGGCCAAGGACGGGACCCCCCGCACGCCGAACGGCGTCGACCGGGCCCGTCTCGAAGGCACCGACCCCGCGACCGGCGCGCCCCGGCCCGAGCTGGTGCGCATCCCGGACGACGCGCTGATCGACACGGTGCGCGGCTCGGCCGCCATCGAGTCGGCGTTCCGGCGGGCGGCCGGGCAGATCCGGCGCGAGGCCGCCGCCACGGCGACGGCCACGCCGGGCACCACCGGCCTGCCCGCCCCGGTCACCGCCGGGACCACCGCCACCGGGACCGGCACGCCGGCCGCCGGCGGGATCCCGCCGCTGGCCGGCCAGGGACTCACGGACTCCACGACCCGGGCCGCGGAGACCCGGCACGCCTCGATCACGCCGGGCAGCCTCGTCGCGCACGGCCACCAGCTCTTCAAGAACGCGTACGTCGTCGAGGGCCTGACCCTGCCCGGCACGTTCGCCGACGGCCAGTACTCGCTGGAGATCCAGGCGGTCGCGCACAACGCGCGGCTGCTGGACACCACGAAGCAGTACCTGGAGACGGGCGTCTCGGCGACCGACAGCGCGCAGCAGCTCAAGTCCCTCGGGAAGTCGCACCAGTTCGGCGCGACGGGCCTCCTCTCGCAGAACGCCCCCACCGTGCCGGCGGGTCCGCACAACGCGGCGGGGCAGAACGGGACCAGCCCGGAGGCGGACGGCTCGGTCTCCACCAGCGCGCCGCAGGGCACCCCCAAGCCCTACAAGGGCCTGTTCAACCCGTCCGCCCGGCTCGGCTACGTCGCCAGGACCGACACGGCGGACACCCTCTCGTCGAGCACGGGCGTCAACCGCACCCCCACGGAGAGCGGCAACCTGCACCGCGTCGGCGCCGACGTCACGTACCTGGTCACGGTGCGGGCGGGTTCGCGCAACGTCCTGAACGGCGCCGGCACGCCCGGCGTCGTGGAGCCGGTGACGTTCGCCGTCGACGTGCCCGGCGGCCTCCAGTTCCTGATGACGGAGGGCCAACTCGCCCGCGACGCACGGTGGATGGGCTCGGTCCAGGGTCTGGCCCCGGCTCCCGCGCCCGTCCCGGGCCCCGCCCTCCCGACCGCGTACACCCAGAGCCGTGAACTGGGCCTGGGCGGTGTGCTGTCGGTGACCGAGTACGAGCCGACGGCACCGCCCCCGGCGCCCGCCGCCTCCGGCGCGCCCGCGACCGCCGCACCGATCCCCCTGGTCCCGACGGCGCCCCGCGAGCGGCGCGGTCAGGTCTACCGCGACCTGATCGCCCTGGTCGAGGCGGAGGCGCCCGGCTCCACGACGCCGGGACACCCCGGCTACCAGTCCGGCGTGCGCGCCCGCATCGGCCAGCTCAGCGGCACGGCCGGTCTGCGGTCGCTGCCGGGACGCGGCGCGCGGACCCCCAACGGCAGGCAGCAGCCGGCGTCCACGCGCTTCCACTTCCGGCACCACGGCTACGGCGGCGAGCGCCTCGTCGAGGTCACCCTCACCGCCGTGCCCCGTCGCGCCCAGGCGCTGGGCGGCATCCGCGGTACCTCGCGCCCCGGTTCCGGACTGGAGCAGTGGCAGTCCCACACCAGCTCGGGCCGCACCACGACCCGTGCCACCGTCCGCCAGAAGCAGCTCGCGGCGACCCTCACCACCCGCTACAAGCGTCCGGACAGCTCGGGCCGGGTCGACAGGGCGGCCCCCGTGTTCACGCCGCAGGCGGGCACCAGCAAGTCGAGCAGGCGTGCCGCCACCGCCGACAACCGCTTCTGGCTGCGCACCGACAACGGCGCCGACTTCGACGGCCTGTCCTACGACTACGTGGTCTCCGTCCGCTCCGCCCTCGTCGCCGACTGGCCTCCGAACGTCATCGGCGGTCTCGTCCAGAACGGTGTCATCGCCTGGGAGCAGGCGGGCGGGGACGTCCGGCGGTGGATGACCGAGGTCCTGCGCCGCGGTCGCCCCACGTCCCGCAGCGTCCCGGTCCGCCTCGCCCTTCGCTTCACGGGCACCGAGACCGGCCCGTCCGCCCTCACGGGCGGGGTGACCGCGCCCTCCGTCACCTCCGGCGCCGACCCCCGCAACACGGTGCTGCCCGGTCCCGCCGCGACGCCGTACCTCTCCGACGGGCAGATGTTCAACCCGGTCGGTCCCACACCCGCGTTCTCCTTCGACGGCTGGCACAACGTCGAGGCCGCCCTCAACGAGGTCGCGCCGCTCACCGGCGGCCGCTGGCACTCGCAGATCACGTCCGTGTCCGTCGAGGGGCGGGCCGTCCGCCTGGGGCAGCTCATCCAGGCCGGGAACGTCACGCTCGACCGCCCCCGGATGGCCGCGGACCTCACCCGCACCATGCCGGGCACGCGGCCGTTCGAGGGCGCGCCCGACCAGTCCCCCTCGATCAGCATCTCCCTGTACAACCCCCGGCGTTCGACCAACGCCGACGACGTCACCCTCGACCAGCTCCACAACACGACGGACACCGTCAGCACCGCGGCGGGCGCCGACCACTCCTTCGCCACCGGCTTCACCGAACTCCTCAGCGCCGACGACGAGAACCACCACCTCGCCGGCCTGAACGTCCCCCTCGCCCAACGCCCCACCCAGCCCTCCACGTTCGGCGGCACCACCACCGGCAGCCGCCGCGACTGGCTCAAGACGGGCAGTACCGGCGCACCGGCCGGCGGCGCGCGCGGCACCCGCAGCTACGACATCGTCGCCGACGCCCACCTCCTCGTCGAAGGCCCCGACGGCGTCCGCCACGTCAACGGCACCGTCACCCTGCGCGTCGAGGAACGCGACCTGCTCGGCCACGGGCTCATCACCCCTGCCGAGGCACCGCCGAACGTCCACGACCTGCCCGCGCTGGTGCCCGACTGGGCGTCGGCGGCGCCCCACACCCTGCCCGAGCGCCTCGACTCGGCGGTCCCGGCCGGTACGACGGGGGTGCAGTTCTGGGTGGCCCTCGGTCCCGACACCGGTGGCGACCGCCTCGGCCGCGCCCTCTACGCCGCCTCCCGCGCCGCGGTGCTCGGCAACCGCCCCGTCGAACTCATGACCCGCGGCCCCGAGGGCATCCGCCGCTGGGAGTTCACCCCGCAGGGCTCCCTCGTCTCGAACGGCGACGCCCAACTCGACGCCGCCTGGGCCGCGTTCCACGCCGGGGCGGAGCTGCTGCACAGCGCCACCGACACACTGGCCGAGGCCCCCGGCCGACTTCAGCGGCTGACCACCGGCCTGATGCACGCGGGCCGCGCGCACGCCGACGCGACGGACGCGCTGACGCGGGCGCGCGGCGCGGTGACGTCGGCGACGGCCGCGCACACCACCGCGACCAGCGACGCCGCGGCCTCGCGCAAGGCGGCCCAGGACGCGAACACACGCCTCACCCGGCTCAGGCAGACGTTCACCGACGCCCAGGAGACGGTGGCGAGACTGCCCCGGGCCATCAGCGAGAACGAGCGCAAGGAGACCCAGGGCCGCTACGACCTGCGCCTCGCCCTGAGCAGGCTCACCAGCGTCGAGAACACCGTCCGCGCCGAACGGGCGGCCGCCGCTGCCGCGACCGCCACCGGCAACGGGCCCGCGCGGAACGGGACTTCGTCGACCACGGGCCCGGCCGTCACCGCGCCCACGACCACGGTCTCCGGGGCGGGTACGCCGCGCAGTCCGCGTCCCGCCGCCGACGTGGCCGACGACCCGCGGGTCCGGGCCACGGTTCCGTCGATCGTCGCGGCCGAGACGGAGATCAAGCGGGCGACGGACCGACTCGCCCTCGACCGGGCCGCCCTGGCCGCCGCGAGGAAGACGGTCGCCGAAAGCCCGGCGGCCGTCCGCACCGCCGAACAGCACCTCGCCGAGGCGATCGAGGAGGCCCGGGACGACGCGGCCGCCGTGGTCCGCCGGGCCGAGAACCTGCGCATCGCCAACCTCCGCCAGGTACGCGCCCAGGCGCATGTCAAGAAGACGGGCGACAAGGTCCAGCGGCGCGACACCGACCTGGCCGAGGCCGTCACCGCACAGATCCAGGCGGCCCACGACCGCACGTCCGCCACCGACGCGCTCCCGGGACTGTCCGCCACCGTCCAGCAGAACGCCCCGGCCGCGGAGCAGTCACCACGCACCACGTTCGCCAACACGCCGCCGCGCTGGCCCGACCCGGACAGCCGCTTCGCGCCGCTCCCGGCCGCCGGCCAGACCCACACACCGACGACGAGCACCACGGGCCCGGCGGTCACCACCGGCACGACCGCCCCCGCCAACGGCAAGAAGCCCGCGTCCGCCCCGCCCAAGTCCGCCCCGCCCAAGGGCACGAAGAAGACGACGGCGCCCCCGAAGAAGGACGCCAAGGGCAAGTCCACGGCCAAGCCCTCCACCACCGCGCCCCCCGCGGCCACCACCGGCACACCCGCCGCGCCGTCCCCGTTCGCCGCCCCCCACGGCAACGGCGTGCCCACGCCCGGCGACGGCAACTGCCTGCTGTACGCGGTCATCGGCAGCGCACCCCAACTCGTGCGCCACCACCTGCAGAACGCGAACCCCACGCTCGACGCGGGCACCGCCGCCTGGCTCGCCGCGCCGAACCGGGTCCGCCAGACGCTCCAGAACGTGACCCTCACCCCGAGCACCGCAGGCCCCGACGCCGCCCATCTGCGCCGCGCGCGGCAGGAGTTGCAGACCCTGGTGCGCAACAGGCTGACCGCCGCGGCGAACAACACCCGCCCGCTGTCCCCCCAGGTCGTGGGCCAGCTCAGGAGCGCCCTGCTCGGCGGGTTCGCGGCGGCGGTGCAGAACATGCCGAGCGCCCAGGTGAACGCGCAGCTCGCCCGGTTCAACATCACCGGCGTCACGCGCGCCGAGGACATGGACCCCGCGGACCTCCAGAACCGCTACACCCTCGCCGTCACCACCCCCGGCGCACCGCCGGCCCCCGCGGGCAACCCGCCCAGCAACCGGCAGATGTTCGCCTACCTGCGCGCCCAGAACGCGCTGCCCGCCCTGGCGGCGATGAGCCTGCCCGCACGCCGCGCCCTCCTCGTCTCGGGCTACCACGTGAGCACCGCGCCCCTCGTCGCCGGCGAGATCACCGCACTGGGCAACACGGTGGACAACTGGTCCGACAGGTGGGGCGGCGCCATGGGCGACACCCTGCTGCCACTGCTCGCCGACACCCTCGACGTGGCCGTCGACGTCTTCCGCCCGCTGCCCGCGTCCGCCGCGGGAACCACCGCCACCGGGGGGCCGCGGGGCGTGGTCGTCCAGTACGGGCCGCCCACCGCGACCGATGCCCTGGAGGTCCACTACACGGGCCTGAACCACTACAGCGCAAGCACCGCGAACAGGCTCCCGGGACCGGCCGCACCCCCTGCGGCGGGCCCGGCGGCCACGTCGTCCGGCGCACCGGTCGTCTCGTTCGCCCACCCGACGTCGAGTGCGCCGCGCCACGCGGGAGACGCCCCGAGCACCGCCCCCGACGGCACCCGCCGTCCCACGCCCGTGCGCGACGACAGCCCGGCGCCGCGTGCCAACAGGCCCGCGGACAAGGCGACTTGGTTCGGCCTGCGCCGCCACGCGCGCCCCGCCACCCTGCACACCGAACGCTTCGACCCGCACGCCGATCCCCTCAGCGCGTCCGAGCCGGGAACCCTGTCGGGCGCCAGGACCCTGGTGCGCGCCCAGGTCCGCCGCATCCAGGCGCCCAACGGGCAATGGGTGCGCGACTACACGCTCAACCTGCCGGCCGGCGCGAGCCCGGCCGACCTCGACGCCCTCCGGACCCGTCTCACCGGCCTCCTCGACACCCACGTCAACACCGGCCTCGCCCTGCCGGTCTCGGGCGACCAACTGCACGTCACCGTCAACCTCGTCGACGACCCCGGCCACGCCGAGACCATCACCGTCACGAACACCCCGAACCCGGGCAGGGCCGGCCAGCGGTTCCTGGACCTGAACCACAGCGACGCCGACCTTCTCCACGAGGTCCTGCACTACCTCGGCCTGCCGGACGAACAGCGCGACAACGACTTCCTGTTCCGCAACAGCCCCGACAGCACCGCCGTCCACACCACCGGCCTCATGGCCGACACCGACAACCCCGTCACCATCCCGCACCGGTACCTGGCCACCATCGAGAACGTCACCGACTCCGGTCCACAACTCCACGACCACACCGGCCAGAACACCGACACCGACCACGGCGACCCGGACCGGAACCCGCCTCGCAGGCCGCGTGACCGCACGCCGCGTTTCGTGGTCCGGTCCGGCTTCCAGGCCCGGCGGTTCACGGACGCGGACGGACCGGTCACGGACCTGACGGTGCGGGTGGCGTTCCGCAACGACGGCAACGGCCATGACACGCAAGCCGTTTGGCAGCGGACGGCGGAGGGCGTCGAGGAGTACCTGAACAGCCCGCGGTACCGGCTCCCGAACGGCGACCGCCTGCACATCACCGTCGAGCACGCGCGGCCGGACGAGGAACCCCACCTCACGGTCGACCTCGTCGACCGCGACACCGCCATGGACCAGCGGTCCTGGTGGGCGGACTCCGAACCCATCGACATCGCGCACGAGTTGGGTCACCAGATCGGTTTGCGTGACGAGTACCGGGACGAGACGACCCCGCACCGCCCCGACGTCGAGGGCAGCCTCCAGGGCAACTACCGCGCCGACGCACCCGAGGATCTGCGCCAAGGCGGCCTGCGCGGACGGCACTTGGCCCTCATCGGCGCCGTGATCGGCGACCTCGGCGACGCCGCCAACTCCCGTGAGACGGCGCAGAGTCACGACCGCAGTCACGTATGGGTCGACCCGGTCTCCAACCCGACCGGTGCCACCACGGAAGCCGTCGCCCCGCGCGTCCACCAGTCCCTGCGCCCGGCGGTCTACTCGCCGAACAACAAGCTGATCATGCAGCCGGGTTACTCCTCCGGCGACCGCTTCGGCATCCTCGCCGCGCTCGTCGCCGACCCCAACCTGCATGTCCTGATCGCCCGAGGACCGGCCCCCGGCCAGCCCGGACACAACCCGGTGGACAAGTCCCGCTCCATCGAATCGTTCTACATCGAGAGCGGCATCGACCCGGACCGCATCTGGACCCTCGACCTGCCCGTGGTCCAAACCGGCACGGTCTGGGACCAGTTGAGGGACGAGGGACAGCGCCTCGTCCTCGAACAGTGGGGAATCAACAAAGACCTCGCCGAGATGTACCAACGCCAGGAACTCTGGAACGTCACCGACGGCACCAACATGGTCGCCGCCCAGTTCTCCCCCCAGGTACGCACGGACCTCCGCAACGCATGGGGTCTTGGCCCCCAGCACGACACGGCAGTCGCGAACTGGCTGGGCGCACGCGGCATCCACATCCCGGCGGACGAAAACGACACCCGCCCGGTACTCGTTCTCTGGTCACGCTTCACCGGCAAGGCCAACCAGTGGTCGGACCTGCGCGGCCGCATGGAACACGACACCAGCTTCGAAGGCACCCGCCAACTCCTGCGCAGCCTCGGACAGGACTACAAGGCCGTCATCATCGCCGGTGACCCACACCCCGACCCGAACAAGCACGGCAAGTGGGACGAGCTCGTCCAGGAGATGCGGACGGAGCTGAACAACCCCAACATCCACCAGCTCACCGGCTTCTGGAACAGCAACGATCCCGGGCAGGCCTGGGGCGGCGACACCCGCACCGGACAGTTCCGCCTCTACGACCACCTGGACCGCGTCCACGGTGTCCAGCACCTCGGCTTCCGCTCCGGCAACCTGGAGGCCGTCGCGCTCATCGGTCACCCCGTGCGCTACCTGGAGGAGTACGACGCGACCGGGGCGCGTCGCATGGAGGCGTGGCACGAGACCCACACCGGCAACACCCGCCGCGGCGGCATGCCGCCCGGCTACGAACGCATCCACGTCAGCGAACCCCCCACGGCTTCGGGGCGCCTCTCCAAGGCGTACGACCCGCAGTCCAGCTCCAAGCTGGCCGGAACCTTCCAGCCGCCCACCCCGGCCACCGGCTTCCGCAAGCCCATCGCCGCCTACGGCATGGAACGCGGCTTCAGCCAGGCCGACCTCGTCAGGATCCGGGAAGAACTGGGTCTCTACGAAGACGGCCAGAGCACCGACCAGTTCAACGAAAGCCGCCTGCTGGGCGTCACCCGACGCTACGGCGCCGTCGCGACGTACATCCGCCAGCACGCCCACCTGCTGACCGACTTCGACACCGAGGGATACCTGAAGTCCTACGACGACTTCTTCGCCACCGCGCCGGCCAACTACCCCGGCGGCCCGACGACGATGTACTCGGTCTTCACCGAGTACGTCCTGCCCAGCTTCCCCGGCCTCTGGCAGACCCTGCGCACCACCCAGCAGCACGCCGCCTGGGCCGCCTACAACGCCCAACAGTCCCAGTCCCAGTCCCAGCAGCAGACCAGCGGCAACAACGGCGAGGTAACCCCCCGCGCACCCCAGACCCCCACCACGGACCCGACCGACACTCCGACCACCACGCCGAAGCCGGCCACCCCGCGCGGGCGGCGTGATCGCACGCCGCGTTTCGTGGTCCGGTCCGGCTTCCAGGCCCGGCGGTTCACGGACGCGGACGGGCCGATCACCGACCTCACCGTGAAGGTGGCGTTCCGCAACGACGGCAACGGGCACGACACGGACGCCGTGTGGCAGCGGACGGCGGAGGGTGTCGAGGAGTACCTGAACAGCCCGCGGTACCGCCTCCCGAACGGTGACCGTCTGCACGTCACCGTCGTCCAGGCGCTCCCTGGTGAAACACCGCACGTGACCGTCGACCTCGTCGGACGCGACAGGCCGATGGACCAGACATCGTGGTGGGCGGACTCCGAACCCATCGACATCGCCCACGAGTTGGGCCACCAGATCGGCCTCCGCGACGAATACCGCGACGAGACGGTCCCGCACCGCCCCGACGTCCAGGGCAGCCTTCAGGGCAACTACCGCGCCGACGCCCCCGAGGGTCTGAGCCAAGGCGGCCTGCGCGGGCGCCACCTGGCGCTCATCGCCGCCGTGATCGGCGACCTCGGCGACGCGGCCGACTCCCGTGAGACGGCGCAGAGTCACGACCGCAGCCACGTCTGGGTCGACCCGGTCTCCAACCCGACCGGGGCCACCACGGAATCCGTCGCCCCGCGCGTCCACCAGTCCCTGCGCCCGGCCGTCTACTCGCCGAACAACAAGCTGATCATGCAGCCGGGTTACTCCTCCGGCGACCGCTTCGGCATCCTCGCCGCACTCGTCGCCGACCCCAACCTGCATGTCCTGATCGCCCGAGGACCGGCCCCCGGCCAGCCCGGACACAACCCGGTGGACAAGTCCCGCTCCATCGAATCGTTCTACGTCGAGAGCGGCATCGACCCCGACCGCATCTGGACCCTCGACCTGCCCACCGTGCAACCGGGCATGGTCTGGAACCAGTTGAAGGACGAGGGACAGCGCCTCGCCCTCGAACAGTGGGGAATCAACAAAGACCTGGCCGAGATGTACCAGGTCCAGGAACTCTGGAACGTCACCGACGGCACCAACATGGTCGCCGCCCAGTTCTCCCCCGAAGTACGCACCAACGTCCGCAACGCATGGGGCCTGGGAAGCCAGCACGATGCGGCAGTTGAGAACTGGCTGGGCGCACGCGGCATCCACATCCCGGCGGACGAAAACGACACCCGCCCGGTACTCGTTCTCTGGTCACGGTTCACCGGCAAGGCGAACCAGTGGTCGGACCTGCGCGGCCGCATGGAACACGACACCAGCTTCGAGGGCACTCGCCAGCTCATGCGCAGCCTGGCCCAGGACTACAAGGCCATCGTCATCGCCGGTGACCCGCACCCCGACCCGAACAAGCACGGCAAGTGGGACGAACTGGTCCAGGAGATGCGGACGGAGCTGAACAACCCCAACATCCACCAGCTCACGGGCTTCTGGAACAGCAACGATCCCGGTCAGGCATGGGGCGGCGACACCCGCACCGGGCAATTCCGCCTCTACGACTACCTGGACCGTGCGCACGGTTCGCAACACCTCGGCTTCCGCTCCGGCAACCTGGAGGCCGTCGCGCTCATCGGCCACGAGGTCCGCTACCTGGAGGAGTACGACGCCACCGGCGCCCGCCGCATGGAAGCCTGGCACGACCGGGGCGACGGCCGGACCCGCCGCGGAGGCATGCCGCCCGGCTACGAACGCATCCACGTCAGCGAACCCCCCACCGCGTCCGGGCGCCTCTCCAAGGCGTACGACCCCCAGTCCAGCTCCGCGCTCGCCGGCACCTTCGAACCGCCGGAGCCCAGCGCGGGCTTCCGCAAGCCCATCGCCGCCTACGGCATGGAACGCGGCTTCGACCACACCGACCTGGCCAAGATCCGCGAAGAGCTCGGCCTCTACGAAGACAGCCAGACCCACGACCAGTTCGACGAGCACCGCCTCGCGAGCGTCCGCCGACGTTACGGTGCGGTGGCCGCCTACATCCGCCAGCACGCCCACCTCGTCGAGGGCTTTGACGCCGACGCGTACCTCCAGTCCTGGGACAACTTCCTCGCGACCCCGCCGGCCAACTACCCCGGCGGGCCGACCGCGATGTACTCGGTCTTCACCGAGCACGTCCTGCCCACCTTCCCCGGGCTCTGGCAGACCCTGCGCACCGTCCAGCAGCACGCGGCCTGGGCCGCCTACAACCAGCACGCCCAGCAGCAGGCCGGACACAACGGCGAAGTCACCCCCCTCGCCCCCCGGTCGACCCCGGCCAACTCCGCGAAGGCCGCGGAAGAGCACGGTGAGACCGCGGCCCCGAAGCCGAGCCCGAGCACTCCGCGCGGGCGGCGTGACCGCACACCGCGCTTCGTGGTCCGCTCGGGCTTCGAGGCACGCCGGTTCACGCAGGACGGCGGACCGGTCACCGAACTGACCGTGCGGGTTGCGTTCCGAGAGGACGGAGGCGAAACCGCGGACGTGTGGCAGCGCCTGACGCAGGGTGTCGAGGAGTACCTCAACGGCCCGCAGTACCGCCTGCCCAACGGCGACCGTCTGCACGTCAACGTCGTCCAGACCCTCCCCGGCGAGACACCGCACCTCACGGTCGACCTCGTCGGACGTGACAGGCCGATGGACCAGACCTCGTGGTGGGCGGACTCCGAACCCATCGACATCGCGCACGAGTTGGGCCACCAGATCGGCCTCCGCGACGAGTACCGCGACGAGACGACCCCGCACCGCCCGGACATCCAGGGCAGCCTCCAGGGCAACTACCGCGCCGACGCACCCGAGGGGCTGCGACAAGGCGGCCTGCGTGGGCGCCACTTGGCCCTCATCGGCGCCGTGATCGGCGACCTCGGCGACGCGGCTGGAACCCGGGAGACCGCATCCGCCCACGACCGCAGTCACGTATGGGTCGACCCGGTCTCCAACCCGACCGGGGCCACCACGGAATCCGTCGCCCCGCGCGTCCACCAGTCCCTGCGCCCGGCGGTCCACTCGCCGAACAACAAGCTGATCATGCAGCCGGGTTACTCCTCCGGCGACCGCTTCGGCATCCTCGCCGCACTGATCGCCGACCCCAACCTCCACGTCCTGATCGCCCGAGGCCCCGCCCCCGGCCAGCCCGGACACAACCCGGTGGACAAGTCCCGCTCCATCGAATCGTTCTACATCGAGAGCGGCATCGACCCCGACCGCATCTGGACCCTCGACTTGCCCGTGGTCCAACCCGGCGCGGTCTGGGACCAGTTGAAGGACGAGGGACAGCGCCTCGCCCTCGAACAGTGGGGAATCAACAAAGACCTCGCCGAGATGTACCAGGTCCAGGAACTCTGGAACGTCACCGACGGCACCAACATGGTCGCCGCCCAGTTCTCCCCCCAGGTACGCACCGACCTCCGCAACGCATGGGGCCTGGGGAGCCAGCACAACCCGGCGGTCACCGCCTGGCTCGCCAGTCGCGGCATCGTCCTGCCGGCCAACGACACCCGCCCCGTCCTGGTGCTCTGGTCACGGTTCACGGGCAAGGCGAACCAGTGGTCGGACCTGCGCGGCCGGATGGAGCACGACACCAGCTTCGAGGGCACCCGCCAACTCCTGCGCAGCCTCGCCGGTGACTACAAAGCGGTCATCATCGCCGGCGACCCGCACCCGGACGCGGACAAGGCCACCAAGTGGGGCAGCCTCGTCCAGGAGATGCGGACGGAGCTGGGCAACCCCAACATCCACCAGCTCACGGGCTTCTGGAACAGCAACGATCCCGGTCAGGCCTGGGGCGGCGACACCCGCGCAGGGCAGTTCCGCCTCTACGACCACTTCCACTTGGCGCACGGCGTCCAGCACCTCGGTTTCCGCTCCGGCAACCTGGAAGCCGTCGCGCTCATCGGTCACCCCGTGCGCTACCTGGAGGAGTACGACGCGACGGGTGCCCGCCGCATGGAGGCGTGGCACGAGACCCACACAGGCAACACCCGGCGCGGAGGCATGCCGCCCGGCTACGAACGCATCCACGTCAGCGAACCCCCCACCGCGTCCGGCCGCCTCTCCAAGGCATACGACCCGCAGTCCAGCTCCAAGCTGGCCGGAACCTTCCAGCCCCCCAATCCGGCCACCGGCTTCCGCAAGCCCATCGCCGCCTACGGCATGGAACGCGGCTTCGACCACACCGACCTCGTCAGGATCCGGGAAGAACTGGGCCTCTACGAAGACGGCCAGAGCACCGACCAGTTCAACGAAAGCCGTCTGCTGGGCGTCGCCCGACGCTACGGCGCCGTCGCCACGTACATCCGCCAGCACGCCCACCTGCTGACCGACTTCGACACCGAGGGGTACCTGAAGTCCTACGACGACTTCTTCGCCACCGCGCCGGCCAACTACCCTGGCGGCCCGACCGCGATGTACTCGGTCTTCACCGAGTACGTCCTGCCCAGCTTCCCCGGCCTCTGGCAGACCCTGCGCACCACCCAGCAGCACGCCGCCTGGGCCGCCTACAACGCCCAACAGTCCCAGGCCCAGCAGCAGACCAGCGGCAACAACGGCGAGGTCACCCCCCGCGCACCCCAGACCCCCACCACGGACCCGACCGACTCCCCGACCCCGGACCCGAAACCGGCCACCCCACGCGGGCGACGCGACCGGACTCCGCGCTTCGTGGTGCGCTCGTCGTTCCAGGCTCGGCGGTTCACGGACGAGGGCGAGCCCGTCACCGAACTCACCGTGAAGGTGGCGTTCCGCAACGACGGCAACGGGCACGACACGGACGCCGTGTGGCAGCGGATGACGGAAGGCGTCGAGGAGTACCTCAACAGCCCGCAGTACCGGCTCCCGAACGGTGACCGCCTGCACATCACCGTCGAGTCGGCGCGACCCGGTGAGGAACCCCACCTCACCGTCGACCTCGTCGACCGCGACAGGGCCATGGACCAGCGCTCCTGGTGGGCCGACGCCGAACCCATCGACATCGCACACGAGTTGGGCCACCAGATCGGCCTCCGCGACGAATACCGCGACGAGACGACCCCGCACCGCCCCGACGTCGAAGGCAGCCTCCAGGGCAACTACCGCGCCACCGCCCCCGAAGGACTGCGCCAAGGCGGCCTGCGCGGGCGCCACTTGGCCCTCATCGGCGCACTGATCGGCGACCTCGGCGAGGCCACCGGCCCGCGGGAGGCGGCGACGGCCCACGACCGCAGCCACGTATGGGTCGACCCGGTCTCCAACCCCACGGGCAACGCGGACACGGACCCGGACCCGGACCCGGACCCGGACACCCAGGCAGTCGCCCCCCGCACACCTCAAGCGGACCGCCCGGCTGTCTACTCGCCCGACAACAGGCTGATCATGCAGCCGGGTTACTCCTCCGGCGACCGCTTCGGCATCCTCGCCGCACTCGTCGCCGACCCCAACCTCCACGTGCTGATCGCCCGCGGCCCGGGTCCCGGCCAGCCCGGCCACGACCCCGTACGCGACAAGTCCCGCTCCATCGAGGCGTTCTACATCGAGAGCGGTATCGACCCGGACCGCATCTGGAACCTCGACCTGCCCGCCGTCCGACCCGGCGTGGTCTGGAACCAACTGAAGGAGGAGGGTGCCCGGCTTGCCCTCGAACAGTGGGGCATCAACAAGGACTTCGACGAGATGTACCAGATCCAGGAACTGTGGAACGTCACCGACGGCACCGACCTGGTCGCCGAGCAGTTCTCCCCCGAGGTGCGGAACGCGGTGCGTGACGCCTGGGACCTCGGCTCCCACCACGACCCCGCGATCGCCTCCTGGCTCGCCAACCGTGGTGTCGTCCTGCCCACCGACGACAACCGCCCCGTCCTGGTGGTGTGGTCGAGGTTCTCGGGCAAGGCATTGCAGTGGTCGGACCTGCGCGGCCGGATGGAGCACGACACGAGCTTCGAGGGCACCCGCCAACTCCTGCGCAGCCTCGGACGGGACTACAAGGCCGTCATCATCGCCGGCGACCCGCACCCGGGACAGGACAAGGCCACCAAGTGGGACACCCTCGTCCAGGAGATGCGGACGGAGCTGAACAACCCCAACATCCACCAGCTCACGGGCTTCTGGAACAGCAACGATCCCGGGCATGCCTGGGGCGGCGACACCCGCACCGGACAGTTCCGCCTCTACGACCACCTGGACCGCGTCCACGGCGCCCAGCACCTCGGCTTCCGCTCCGGCAACCTCGAAGCCGTCGCCCTCATCGGGCACGCCGTGCGCTACCTGGAGGAGCAGGGGGCATCCGGTTCGGTCCGCATGGAGTCCTGGCACGACGACGGCACCGGTCGGACCACATGGGGCGGCATGGCTCCCGGCTACGAGCGGATCGTCGTCAAGGAACCACCCACCGCGTCGGGCAGGCTCTCCAAGGACTACAGCCCGAATTCCAGGTCCGAACTGGCCGGTACGTTCCAGCCGCCCGACCCGAACACCGGTTTCCTCAAGCCCGTGGAGGCGTACGGGAAGCAGCGCGGATTCGACCAGACGGACCTGGAACGCATCCGCGAAGAACTGGGCCTGGACGAGGACCCGCAGACCGCCGAGCAGTTCGACGGGCACCGGCTGGACTACGTACGCCGGCGCTACGGCGCTGTCGCCAACTACATCCGCGCCAACGCCCACCACGTACAGGGCTTCGACGCCGCGGCGTACTTGTGGTCCTTCGACCAGTTCATGGCGACCACCCCGGCGCAGTACGGCGGTGCGGTCGGGATGTACTCCTACTTCACCACCCAGGTCCTGCCGTACTTCCCGGACCTCTGGCAGACGCACCGGACCATCCAGCAGCACGCCGCCTGGGCCGCCTACAACGCACAGCAGTCCCAGGCCCAGCAGCAGACCAGCGGCAACAACGGCGAGGTCACCCCCCGCGCACCCCGGACCGCCACCACGGACCCGACCGACACTCCGACCACCACGCCCAAGCCGGCCACCCCGCGCGGGCGACGTGACCGCACGCCGCGTTTCGTGGTCCGGTCCGGCTTCCAGGCCCGGCGGTTCACGGACGCGGACGGGCCGGTCACGGACCTGACGGTGCGGGTGGCGTTCCGCAACGACGGCAACGGCCATGACACGCAAGCCGTTTGGCAGCGGACGGCGGAGGGCGTCGAGGAGTACCTGAACAGCCCGCAGTACCGCCTCCCCAACGGCGACCGCCTGCATGTCACCGTCGTCCAGGCGCTCCCCGGCGAGACTCCGCACCTCACGGTCGACCTCGTCGGACGCGACCGCCCGATGGACCAGACATCGTGGTGGACGGACTCCGAACCCATCGACATCGCGCACGAGTTGGGCCACCAGATCGGCCTCCGCGACGAATACCGCGACGAGACGGTGCCCCACCGCCCGGACATCGAGGGCAGCCTTCAGGGCAACTACCGCGCCGACGCACCCGAGGGGCTGCGACAAGGCGGCCTGCGTGGGCGCCACTTGGCCCTCATCGGCGCCGTGATCGGCGACCTCGGCGACGCGGCTGGAACCCGGGAGACCGCGACCGCCCACGACCGCAGTCACGTATGGGTCGACCCGGTCTCCAACCCGACCGGCGCCACCACGGAATCCGTCGCCCCGCGCGTCCACCAGTCCCTGCGCCCGGCGGTCTACTCGCCGAACAACAAGCTGATCATGCAGCCGGGTTACTCCTCTGGCGACCGCTTCGGCATCCTCGCCGCGCTGATCGCCGACCCCAACCTCCACGTCCTGATCGCCCGAGGCCCCGCCCCCGGCCAGCCCGGACACAACCCGGTGGACAAGTCCCGCTCCATCGAATCGTTCTACGTCGAGAGCGGCATCGACCCGGACCGCATCTGGACCCTCGACCTGCCCACCGTTCAACCGGGCATGGTCTGGGACCAGTTGAAGGACGAGGGACAACGACTCGCCCTCGAACAGTGGGGAATCAACAAAGACCTCGCCGAGATGTACCAGGTCCAGGAACTCTGGAACGTCACCGACGGCACCAACATGGTCGCCGCCCAGTTCTCCCCCGAAGTACGCAACGACCTCCGCAACGCATGGGGTCTTGGCCCCCAGCACGACACGGCAGTCAACACCTGGCTCGCCAACCGTGGCATCGTCCTGCCCGCCGACGACACCCGCCCGGTACTCGTTCTCTGGTCACGCTTCACCGGCAAGGCCAACCAATGGTCGGACCTGCGCGGCCGCATGGAACACGACACCAGCTTCGAAGGCACCCGCCAACTCCTGCGCAGCCTCGGACAGGACTACAAGGCCGTCATCATCGCCGGCGACCCGCACCCGGACGCGGACAAGCACGGCAAGTGGGACGAGCTGGTCCAGGAGATGCGGACCGAGCTGAACAACCCCAACATCCACCAGCTCACCGGCTTCTGGAACAGCAACGACCCCGGACAAGCCTGGGGCGGCGACACCCGCACCGGACAGTTCCGCCTCTACGACCACCTGGACCGCGTCCATGGCGCCCAGCATCTCGGCTTCCGCTCCGGCAACCTGGAAGCCGTCGCGCTCATCGGTCACCCCGTGCGCTACCTGGAGGAGTACGACGCCACCGGGGCGCGTCGCATGGAGGCCTGGCACGAGACCCACACCGGGAACACCCGCCGCGGCGGCATGCCGCCCGGCTACGAACGCATCCACGTCAGCGAACCCCCCACGGCTTCGGGGCGCCTCTCCAAGGCGTACGACCCGCAGTCCAGTTCCCCCCTGGCCGGGACCTTCCAGCCGCCCAATCCGGCCACCGGCTTCCGCAAGCCCATCGCCGCCTACGGCATGGAACGCGGCTTCAGCCAGGCCGACCTCACGAGGATCCGGGACGAACTCGGCCTCTACGAAGACGGCCAGAGCACCGACCAGTTCAACGAGCAGCGCCTCGCCAACGTCCGGCGACGGTACGGCGCCGTGGCGACCTACATCCGCCAGTACGCCCACCTCGTCGAGGGCTTCGACGCCGACCCCTACCTCCAGTCCTGGGACAACTTCCTCGCGACCCCGCCGGCCAACTACCCCGGCGGCCCCACCGCGATGTACTCGACCTTCACCGAGTACGTCCTGCCCACCTTCCCCGGGCTCTGGCAGACCCTGCGCACCGTCCAGCAGCACGCGGCCTGGGCCGCCTACAACGCACAGCAGGCCCAGCAGCAGACCGGCAACAACGGCGAGGTCACTCCCCGCGCACCCCAAGCCGCCACCACGGACCCGACCGACTCCCCGTCACCGGACCCGGAGTCGGAGTCGGAGTCGGCCACCCAGACGTCCAACGGGCAGGCCACGTCGACCGGTTCGAGGCCGAGCGCTCCTCGCAGGGTGCGCAACCGCATCCCCCGCTTCGTCGTCCGCTCGGCCTTCCAGGCGCGACGGTTCACCGACGGGAACGGTCCGACGACCGACCTGACCGTGCGGATCGCGTTCCGCGACAATGACAACGGCCGCGACAACGGCCATGACACGCAGGCCGTTTGGCAGCGCACGCTCGACGGCGTCGAGGAGTACCTCAACAGCCCGCAGTACCGCCTCCCCAACGGCGACCGCCTGCACGTCACCGTCGTCCAGGCACTCCCCGGCGAGGAACCCCACCTCACCGTCGACCTCGTCGACCGCGACAGGGCCATGGACCAGCGCTCCTGGTGGGCCGACGCCGAACCCATCGACATCGCCCACGAGTTGGGCCACCAGATCGGCCTCCGCGACGAATACCGCGACGAGACGACCCCGCACCGCCCCGACGTCGAAGGCAGCCTCCAGGGCAACTACCGCGCCACCGCACCCGAAGGACTGCGCCAAGGCGGCCTGCGCGGACGCCACCTGGCGCTCATCGGTGCCGTGATCGGCGACCTCGGCGACGCCGCCGACTCCCGCGAGACGGCGCAGGGTCACGACCGCAGCCACGTCTGGGTCGACCCGGTCTCCGACCCCACGGGTGCGGGGCGCAAGAACGCGACGTGGAAGGCGGCGACGACACCGGGCACTCTGGTCGTCGGCCCCGTGGAGACCGCGGTGGCGCCCAGGGTCCACCAGAGTCTGCGGCCGAGGGGGAACTCGCCCGAGAACTCCCTGATCATGCAGCCGGGTTACGCCTCGGGCGACCAGTTCGGCATCCTCGCGACCCTGCTCGACCTGCCGAACCTGCACGTCCTGATCGGGCGGGGCCCCGGTCCGGGCCAGCCGGGGCACGATCCGGTGAGGGACAAGTCCGCCGCCATCGAGGCGTTCTACCTGGAGAGCGGGATCTCCCCGGACCGGATCTGGACGTTCGACCTGCCCAGCCTGGAGCAGGGCAGTGTCTGGCGCCCGCTGAACGACGAGGCCACCCGGATCGCCCGCGAGCACTGGGGCATCCAGAAGTCCTTCACCGAGATGTACCAGGTGAAGGAGCTGTGGGGTGTCACGGACGGCACCGACTACGTGGCCCAGGCGTTCTCCGAGGAGCTGCGCGACAAGATGCGCGCCGCGTGGAACCTGGGGGACCACCGGGACGCGCAGATCACCAACTGGCTGGCGAGCCGCGGCATTCACCTGCCGGAGGGCGAGGGCGAGGTCCTGGTCCTGTGGTCGCGGTTCACGGGCAAGGTACGGCAGTGGTCGGACCTCCGGGGCCGGATGGAGCACGACACCAGCTTCGAGGGCACCCGCCAGCTCATCCGGAACCTGGCCGGCGACTACAAGGCCGTCATCATCACCGGCGACCCCCACCCCGGGCACGACAAGGCGGGCAAGTGGGACGAGCTGGTCCGGGACATGCGCACCGAGCTGGGCAACCAGAACATCCACCAGATCACCGGTTTCTGGCGGGGCCAGGACCCGGGCCGGGCCTCGTGGGGCGGTGACACCCGTACCGGTCAGTTCCGGCTCTACGACCACCTGCACCGCAAGCACGGCGTGCGGCACATCGGCTTCCGATCCGGCAACCTGGAGGCCGTCGCGCTGATCGGCCACGGCGTCCGCTACCTGGAGGAGTACGAGGCCTCCGGGGGCCAGCGCATGGAGGCGTGGCACGACCAGAGAGGGGACGGGCTCACCCGCAAGGGCGGCCTGGCCCCCGGCTACGAGCGCATTCACGTCAGCGAGCCGCCCACCGCCTCGGGCAGGCTCTCGCAGGAGTTCGGCCTCCAGCCCGGCGCCTCGGGCGGTCTGGGCTCGGCGGCGACGAACACCTACCAGCCGCCGGACCCCACGTCGCCCTTCCGCAAGCCGGTCGCGGCGTACGGAATGAAGCGCGGCTTCGCGTACGCGGACCTGACGCAGATCCGCGAGGAGCTGGGACTCGACGACCGCGGGGGCCAGAGCCCGGAGCGGTTCCACCAGGACCGGATGGACTACGTGAGCCGCCGGTACGCGACCGTGGCCCGCGAGATCCGCCAGTACGCGCACCTGTTGAACGACGCGAGCATCGAGAACTTCCTGCGCGGTTACGACGCCTTCCTGGGGACGCCGCCGAGTTCGTACCCCGGCGGCCCGACCCGGATGTACGACGATTTCGTGGCCCGTTACCTGCCCGGCTTCCCGCACATCTGGCAGGCCCACAGGACCGCGCAGCAGTGGGCCTGGTACGCCTACCACCAGCAGGCTTCCGCGCAGCAGGCCGGCGGCGGCACCGAGGTCGCCCCGCAGGCCCCGGCGGGCGGGCGCGGCGGGAGCCCCGCGCTGGGCGGGGACACCGGGCCGGAGGTGCCCGGGAACACGCCCGCGTGGGCCGGTGCCGCCGATCCGCACACCGCTCTACTGGCCTTCGTGCAGCACGAGTTGACGAACCGTGAGCTGCCCGACGGCGTCACGTTGCCCGCGGACGGCGATCGGGTCACGACGTCGGAACTGACCGGTATCGAAGCGCTCACCCCGGCACTCGGCGCTCAGGCGATCATGCAGAATGGCGTACTGACCGTCGCCGAGGCGGACTTGACCGTGGCCCAGCGTGTGAACCTGCTGCTGGCCCGCACCGACTCACCGGCGTACGCGGCGACGGTCGCGGCGCTCGTCGCCCGCGACACCGGACGGCCGGTGGTCGTTCGTGGTCCGGGCACCGCCGAGGTCAGGTCCGGCCCCGACGACGGCGCACCGCTGGTCCTCCTGTTCGACGGACACCGCTTCTCCGTATCAACCGCCGTGGAAACCGGCGGCCACTGACGACGCGTCACCCACCTCAGCAACTCCGGCGGCCCCCGGCCACCGGACCTCCGCACGGAAGGAACACCATGTCCGGCAACAGCGCTCCCCAGCGGCGGCCCGGAGCGGCCGAGGCCGCCTCCGAGGCTCGCGAGCCCGCCGAGGCCACCGAGCCGCAGGCCCCGGACTCCGCGGCGGCGTCCACCACCGCGCCGACCGCCGCGCGGCCCGGGAGCGGCAGCCCGCACCCGGAGGCCGAGGAGTTGTACGCCGAGCCCGGGGCGGCGGCGTCCGCCGGGGCGGGCGTGGACCCGAAGGCCGAACCCGAGCCGGAGGCCGAGGGCCCCGCGCCGCTCGGCGGGGCGGGCACCGACACGGCGGCCCTCGCCGCGGCGGCCCTCACCGGGGGCGTCCGGGCCGACGGTGACGGCCCGGACGGCGAACCGGCCGCGGCGGCGGGCGGCGAGGGTGCCGACGCCCCGGAGAGCGCCGCGAGCGAGCCGGAGGCGGCGGCGGCCGCGTCCGCGGACGACGGCCGCGGTGCCGACGGCGAGGCGGCCGCCGCGCCGCACCCCGGCCGTCCCTCGAAGGGCATCCTGGCCGGCGCGGTCATCGCGGGCGCGCTGCTGATAGGGGTGCCGTTCCTGGTGTCGGGCATGACGGGCGGCGGCGACGACAGCCCGCGCGCCGCCGAGGTGGGCGGCCCGGGCGGCACGGTGCTCGACGATCAGCCCGCGGGCGCGGCGGGCGCGTACGCGTCGGCCTCGCCGGACCGTTCACCGGGCAGCGCCTCGCCGAGCGACCCGAAGCACAAGAAGGGCAAGGCGAAGAACGACGGCACGGCTAAGGGCGGTGCCGGCGCCGCGGCCGCTGCCGGGGGCGGTGCGGCGGCTTCGAGCACGCAGGAGGCGTCCGACGCCGTGAAGAAGAAGGCGTCGGGGGGCGGCACGACGAAGAAGTCGTCGGGCACGAAGGCGACCGCGACCAAGACCGTCACCGCCGCGCCCGGCACCACCATCTACAGCCACGCCTCGAACCGCTGCATCGAGCCGGTCGGCCACCAGGGCAAGGACGGCACCCCGCTGGAGATCTACAGCTGCAACAGCGCCAACTGGCAGAAGTGGGACTTCCGTTCGGACGGCACGATCCGCTCGATGGGGCTGTGCATGGACGTCGCGTGGGGTTCGTCGGCGAACGGCGCCGTCATCCAACTCGCGGTGTGCAGCGGGAACCCGGCTCAGCAGTTCCGGCTCAACTCCAGCGCGGACCTGGTCAATCCGCAGGCGAACAAGTGCGTGGACGTCAAGGACGCGGTGACCGCCAACAACACGCGGCTGCAACTCTGGGACTGCAACGGGCAGGACAACCAGAAGTGGAGCACCCGCTGACACCGGCCCGCGAGGACGCGGTGCCGGCGGGTGCCGCCCGCGTCAGCGCGCGGTCTGCGTGTGGACGTACTCCACGAGCCGGGTCAGCGCGTCCGGGTCGGTCGCCGGCAGCACGCCGTGCCCGAGGTTGAAGACGTGGCCCTCCAGGCCGGCGGCCGCGTCCAGCACCTCGCGGGTCTTCTCCTCGACGGCGGCCGTGGAGGAGAAGAGGACGGCCGGGTCGAGGTTGCCCTGGAGCGCCTTGCCGGGGCCGACGCGGCGGGCGGCCTCGTCCAGCGGCACGCGCCAGTCGACACCGACGACGTCGGCGCCGGCCTCGCCCATGAGGCCCAGGAGTTCACCGGTACCGATGCCGAAGTGGATGCGGGGGACGCCGTATCCGGCGACCGCGTCGAACACCTTCGCCGAGGCGGCCATCACCGAGCGGCGGTAGTCGGCGGGGGCCAGCGCGCCGACCCATGAGTCGAACAGCTGGACGGCGCTCGCGCCGGCCTCGATCTGCACCTTGAGGAAGGCGGCGGTGATGTCCGCGAGCCGGTCGAGCAGGTCGGCCCAGAGCTGCGGGTCGCCGTACATGAGCGACTTGGTGTGCTCGTGGTTGCGCGACGGGCCGCCCTCGACGAGGTAGCTGGCCAGCGTGAAGGGCGCGCCGGCGAAGCCGATGAGCGGCGTCGTGCCGAGTTCGGCGGTGAGCATCCCCATGGCCTCGGTGACGTACCAGACGTCCTCGGGCGTCAGGTCGCGCAGTCGCGCGAGGTCGGCGCGGCTGCGGATCGGCTGGGCGATGACGGGCCCGACGCCGGGCTTGATCTCCAGGTCGACGCCGATGGCCTTGAGCGGGACGACGATGTCGCTGAAGTAGACGGCGGCGTCCACGCGGTGCCGCCGCACCGGCTGGAGCGTGATCTCGGTGACCAGGTCGGGCCGCATGCAGGACTCCAGCATCGCGGTGCCTTCGCGGGCCTTGTGGTACTCGGGCAGCGACCGCCCGGCCTGGCGCATGAACCACACCGGGGTGTGCGGCACGGGCTCGCGCCGGCAGGCCCGCAGGAAGGCGGAGTCGTGCGCGGCGGACGCCGTCGGCGGCTGCCCTGCGGGGGCGGGGGCGGCGCCCGTCGGCGCGGCGTCTGCGGTCCGGGGAATGTCGTTGGCACTCACGACGGAGAGTGTCCCACGCCCGGCCCGCACGGCCGGACCGCGGTGCAAACCCGATCCGCGTTCGCGCAGCGCGATCCGGACAGCGGGCCGCGCGCGGGTGTCCCTCCCTGCGCGGAGCGCCCGTTCCCCTTAATCTTCCCCGCATGGCTGCGGCTCAGGGACGACTGTCGGACGGCGCTGGCGGGATGGACGACGCGAACGAGGGGGACCCCCATGGGGGCAGGGCGGTACCACCGCCCTTCCGCGCGGCCGTGGACGCGTTGCGGGGCGCGCGGTTGCGACCACAGGTCGAGGTGGAACCGACGCGCGCGCCCCAGCGCCTCGCGCCCTTCGCGTACGCCGTGGAGGCCGCGGTGGTGGAGGACGACGAGGATCTCGCCGACGGGCGTCTCGTGCTGCTGCACGATCCGGCCGGGCACGACGCCTGGCGGGGTTCGTTCCGGCTGGTGACGCTGGTCCGGGCGGAACTGGAGCCGGAGATGGCCGCGGACCCGCTGCTGCCGGACGTGTGCTGGTCGTGGCTGACGGGGGCGCTCCAGGCGCGCGGGCTGACGTACGGGGAGGCGAGCGGCACCGTGACGCGGGCGAGCTCCCACTACTTCGGCGGTCTCTCGGAGCGGCCGTCCGCCTCGCAGATCGAGATCCGGGCGTCCTGGACGCCGCGCGAGGGTCTGGGCGGGGTGCCGGACACGGCGGCCCATCTGGCGGCGTGGTGCGACTTGCTGGCGCAGGTCGCGGGCCTGCCGCCGGCGGGTCCGGGGGACGCGTCCGTGGTGACGCTCCCCCAGCGCAGGGGCCCGCAGTCCTGCTGACCCGGCGCTCCGCCCCGAACTGACGTCGCGTACGCGCGTACGACGCCACCCGGCGGCCCCGAACCCCGTTGTTCCGTACGGGGGTTCGGGGCCGCCGTCGGCGTTTTCCGGTCTCCGTGACCGCGGTCCGGCCTCCGTGACCGTGGTCCGGACACGTGCACACGGCGAACCCGAACGAGCCCGATCGAGCCGTATCGAACCGATTCGATCTTCGGATGACCGAGCGAGTGTCCGAATTGCACGGATTGTTACTCACTAGATCGTGATCTTTCTCTAAAGCCGGACGGGTTAGCTGCCGAAGACGTGTGTGACCTTGAAAGCACGGTTCGTCCCGGCTTCATCCCCAGAGCCGGCCCCGTCCCGCCATCCCCCCCCCAGGAGGCCTGGTGTCCGTTCTCCTCGAGCAGCCCGCAAGCCTGGTCGCCTACCGTCCCAACAAGCCGACCGCCATGGTCGTCGTGGCCGACCCCCGCGTCCGTTCCACCGTCACCCGTCACCTGTGGGCGCTCGGCGTCCGCGACGTCATCGAGGCGTCGTCCGTCGCGGAGGCCCGCCCCCGCATCGGCAGCCCGCGTGACATCTGCGTCGCGGACGTCCACCTGCCCGACGGTTCCGGGCTCACCCTGCTGTCGGAGACCCGGGCCGCAGGCTGGCCCAACGGTCTCGCGCTGTCCGCCGCCGACGACATCGGCGCCGTGCGCAACGCCCTCGCGGGCGGTGTGAAGGGCTACGTCGTCACCGGTACCCGTACCAACGTCGGGCTCCCCACCCGGCCGGGTGCCGCCCCCATCGGGTCGGCGGCGGCCCGCATGCACCGCCGTCCCCCGGGTGCCCCGAGCCACCCGGGCGGCTACCGCGAACTGTCCGGCCGAGAGGTCGAGGTGCTGCGACTCGTCGCGGAGGGCCAGTCGAACAAGGCCATCGGAGTCTCGATGGGCCTGTCCGCGCTGACCGTCAAGAGCCACCTCGCCCGCATCGCCCGCAAGCTCGGCACGGGCGACCGCGCCGGGATGGTCGCGGTCGCGCTGCGCACCGGCATCATCCACTGACACCGACCCACCACCACGCCCCCGTCCCCCGCGGCGGCCCCGGACCCGACGGTCCACCGCCCGCCCACGACCGGCCGTGAACCGGACGTTTCCCTTTCCTGACTGGTTTACGACCCCCCGGCGCCCGCCGACGGAACGTTCCGTCGGCGGGCGCCGTCCATCCACGGATACCCTTGACAGGTGACCGACGCCCAAGAGACCGCAGCAGACAGCTCACTGCGCACCACCGGAGGCGCCCCTCCGGACGAGGTCGGAACATCTGCCGGGGCGCCGGTCCCTCTGCTGGAGCCGCGCGAGGGCATCCCGCCCGTCGTCGCCGACGCCGAGGCGCTCGCCGCGACCGTCGCCGCCTTCGCGGCCGGCACCGGGCCCCTGGCCGTCGACGCCGAGCGCGCCTCCGGCTACCGCTACGGACAGCGTGCCTACCTCGTGCAGCTGCGCCGCGAGGGCGCCGGCACCGCGCTCGTCGACCCCGTCGCCTGCCCCGACCTCTCGGGCCTCTCCGCGGCCGTCCAGGACACCGAGTGGGTGCTGCACGCCGCGATGCAGGACCTGCCGTGCCTGCGCGAAATAGGCCTCGTCCCCACCAGCCTGTTCGACACCGAGCTGGCCGGCCGGCTCGCCGGGTTCCCCCGGGTCGGGCTCGGCGCGATGGTGGAGAGCGTGCTCGGCTTCGTCCTGGAGAAGGGCCACTCGGCGGTCGACTGGTCGACCCGGCCGCTGCCCGAGCCGTGGCTGCGCTACGCGGCCCTCGACGTCGAACTCCTCGTCGACCTGCGGGACGCCCTGGAGAAGGAGCTGGACCGCCAGGGCAAGCTGGAGTGGGCCCTCCAGGAGTTCGCCGCGATCGCGGCGGCACCGCCGGCCGAGCCCCGCAAGGACCCCTGGCGCCGCACCTCCGGCATGCACAAGGTCCGCAGGCGCCGCCAGCTCGCGGTGGTCCGCGAGCTGTGGGAGACCCGGGACCGCATCGCGCAGCGCCGGGACGTCTCCCCCGGCAAGGTGCTCGGCGACGCGGCGATCGTCGAGGCGGCGCTCGCCCTGCCGCCCAACGTGCACGCGCTGGCCGCACTGAACGGCTTCGGGCACCGCACCGGCCGTCGCCAGCTCGACCAGTGGCAGGCCGCCGTGGACCGCGCGCGGGCGCTGCCGGACGTGGCGCTGCCGCAGCCGGGGCAGCCGGTCACCGGTCCCCCGCCGCCGCGGGCCTGGGCGGAGAAGGACCCGGTGGCCGCCGCCCGGCTCTCCGCCGCGCGGGCCGCGGTCTCGGCGCGCGCCGAGGAACTGCACATGCCGCAGGAGAACCTGATCACGCCGGACACCGTGCGCCGGGTGTGCTGGGAGCCCCCCGCCGAGCCGGACACGGAGGCGGTCGCCGCCGCGCTCGCCTCGCACGGGGCGCGGCAGTGGCAGGTCGAGCAGGTCGCGCCGGTGCTGGCGAAGGCGCTGCGGGACCAGGCCGCACAGGAGTGAGAACGGCCCGAGGGGGCGCGGACCCGGTGTCCGCGCCCCCTCGGGCCGTCCGGGCCCGGCGTGATCCGGTCCGGGCGCCGAGTGTGACGTTCGCCGCTGTCGGCGCCGGGGGTGGGCACCGTGGTTACTCACAAGTAGCATGATGGGGTGAGCGCGCGCTCAGCCGTGCGCACAACGCAGCAGTGCCGTCCCGCACCCTGGAGGAGAGCCATCGTGCCTCGTACCGTCAGGGACGTCGTCTTCGTAGACGGCGTCCGCACCCCGTTCGGCAAGGCGGGCCCGAAGGGCATCTACCACGAGACCCGCGCCGACGACCTCGTCGTGAAGGCGATCCGGGAGCTGCTGCGCCGCAACCCCGGTCTCGACCCGCAGCAGGTCGACGAGGTCGCGGTGGCCGCCACCACCCAGATCGGCGACCAGGGCCTGACCCTCGGCCGCACCGCGGGCATCCTCGCGGGCCTGCCGTCGTCCGTGCCCGGCTACTCGATCGACCGCATGTGCGCGGGCGCCCTGACCGCCGTCACCACGACCGCCGGCTCCATCGCCTTCGGCGCGTACGACGTCGTCATCGCGGGCGGTGTCGAGCACATGGGCCGCCACCCCATGGGTGAGGGCGTCGACCCGAACCCGCGGTTCGTCAGCGACAAGCTCGTCGACGAGTCGGCCCTGTTCATGGGCATGACCGCGGAGAACCTGCACGACCGCTACCCCACGATCACCAAGCAGCGCGCCGACGAGTACGCGGTGCGCTCGCAGGAGAAGGCCGCCAAGGCGTACGCCAACGGCAAGATCCAGCAGGACCTGGTGCCGATCTCGGTGCGCAACACCAACTCCGAGGTCGGTGAGACGGGTTGGGGCCTGGTCACCGCCGACGAGCCGATGCGCCCCGGCACCACCCTGGAGAACCTGGCCGGCCTGAAGACGCCGTTCCGCGTGCACGGCCGGGTCACCGCGGGCAACGCCGCCGGTCTCAACGACGGTGCCACCGCCTCGATCCTGGCCTCCGAGGACTTCGCGCGCGAGAACGACCTGCCGGTCAAGATGCGGCTGGTCTCCTACGCGTTCGCGGGCGTCGAGCCCGAGGTGATGGGCTACGGCCCGATCCCGGCCACCGAGAAGGCGCTCGCCAAGGCGGGCCTCGACATCTCGGACATCGGCCTGTTCGAGATCAACGAGGCGTTCGCCGTGCAGGTGCTCGCCTTCCTGGAGCACTACGGCATCGCCGACGACGACGCGCGCGTCAACCAGTACGGCGGCGCCATCGCGTTCGGCCACCCGCTGGCCTCCTCGGGCGTGCGCCTGATGACGCAGCTGGCCCGGCAGTTCGAGGACAACCCGCAGGTCCGCTACGGGCTGACCACCATGTGCGTCGGCTTCGGCATGGGCGCCACGGTCGTCTGGGAGAACCCGAACTTCGAGGGGGACAAGTGAGCAACACCGCCGAACTGCTGAAGGGCGCGGCCGCGCTGTTCCCGGACGAGGTCGTCACCACCGCCCACGTGCGGCACTTCGACCTGCCGTCGAACGCGGGCCGGTTCGCCCTGATCACGCTGGACAACGGGCACGACCACAAGAAGCCGACCACCTTCGGTCCGGCCTCGCTGGCCAACCTCGACCTGGCGATCGACCAGGTGGAGAAGGAGGCCGCGGCCGGCGAGATCGTCGGTGTCGGTGTCACCGGCAAGCCGTTCATCTTCGCCGTCGGCGCCGACCTCAAGGGTGTCGAGCAGATCAAGGCGCACGACGACGCGCTCGCCATCGGCAAGGGCGGCCACGACGTCTTCAAGCGTCTCGCCCAGCTCGCCGTGCCGACGTTCGCGTACTACAACGGCGCGGCCATGGGCGGCGGTGTCGAGGTCGGTCTGCACTGCGCCTACCGCACGGTCTCCGCGTCCGTGCCGGCGTTCTCGCTGCCCGAGGTCTTCCTCGGCCTGGTCCCCGGCTGGGGCGGCTGCACGCTGCTGCCGAACCTGATCGGCGCCGACAAGGCCGTGACGGTGATCATCGAGAACTCGCTCAACCAGAACCGTCAGCTCAAGGGCGCCCAGGTCTACGAACTCGGCATCGCCGACGCGCTGTTCGAGGGCGCGGACTTCCTGGAGCAGTCGCTGCTGTGGACGGCGGCCGTGCTGCGCGGCGAGATCGTCGTCGAGCGCCCGGTCGTCGACCGCGGCGACGCGTGGGACCAGGCCGTCGAGCGCGGCCGGTTCGTCGCCGACAGCAAGGTGCACGGTGCGGCCCCGGCCGCCTACCGCGCCCTCGACATCATCTCCGCGGCGAAGAACGGCGACCTCCAGCAGGGCTACGACGCCGAGGACAAGGCGCTCGCCGACCTGATGCTGGGCGGCGAACTGCGCGCCGGGCTCTACGCGTTCAACCTGGTGCAGAAGCGCGGCAAGCGCCCCGCGGGCGCCCCGGACAAGAACCTGGCCCGTCCGGTCACCAAGGTCGGCGTCGTGGGCGCCGGCCTGATGGCCTCGCAGCTCGCGCTGCTGTTCCTGCGCCGCCTCGAAGTGCCGGTCGTGCTGACCGACATCGACCAGGCGCGCGTCGACAAGGGTGTGGGCTACGTCCACGCCGAGATCGACAAGCTGCTCGGCAAGGGCCGCATCAACCAGGACAAGGCCAACCGCCTCAAGGCGCTGGTGTCCGGTGTGCTGGACAAGGCCGAGGGCTTCGCGGACGCCGACTTCGTCATCGAGGCGGTCTTCGAGGAGATCGGCGTCAAGCAGCAGGTGTTCGCGGAGGTCGAGGCGGTCGCCCCGGCGCACGCGATCCTCGCCACCAACACCTCGTCGCTGTCGGTGTCGGAGATGGCGTCGAAGCTGAAGAACCCCGAGCGGGTCGTCGGCTTCCACTTCTTCAACCCGGTCGCCGTGCTGCCGCTCCTGGAGATCGTGCGCGGCGAGCAGACCGACGACGCTTCGCTGGCCACGGCGTTCGCCGTCGCCCGCAAGCTGAAGAAGACCGCGGTACTGGTGAAGGACGCCCCGGCGTTCGTCGTCAACCGCATCCTGACCCGCTTCATGGGCGAGATCCAGAACGTCATCGACGAGGGCACCCCGGTCGCCGTCGCCGAGAAGGCGGTCGAGCCGCTGGGCCTGCCGATGTCGCCGCTGGTCCTGCTGGAACTGGTGGGCCCGGCGATCGGTCTGCACGTCTCCGAGACGCTCAACCGCGCCTTCCCGGAGCGTTTCACCGTCTCGCCGAACCTCAAGGCGGTCGTCGAGGCCGGCAAGCGCGGCTTCTACGTCTACGACAGCGGCAGGCCGGAGCTGGACCCCGAGGTCGCCGCGCTGCTCAAGCAGGGCGACACCGCCCTGACCGAGGAGCAGGTGCGCGCCCGGGTGCTGGACGCCGTCGCCCAGGAGATCGGGCTCATGCTCGACGAGGGTGTCGTCGCCGAGGCCCAGGACATCGACCTGTGCCTGATCACCGGCGCGGGCTGGCCCTTCCACCTGGGCGGCGTCACGCCGTACCTGGACCGTGAGGGCGTCTCCGAGCGCGTCACCGGCAAGCGGTTCCTGGAACAGGGCGTGGCGAGCGTTCCCGCGTAACCAGGTTGCCCCGAAGGGGCGTTCACGGCCGCACCGGCCGTGGGCGCCCCTTCGGCGCGTCCGGGCCGGGCCCGCGGTGCCGGGCCCCCGGTGCGGCCGACCGCCCGTCGCCGTCCTCACTGACGGGCAGTCAGGTCTGCTCCAACATCACCGTCGGAGAACGAAGTTGGCCGAACGACATGCGAACACGCCAATAAATCTTCACACTACGACCACGCGTGCTTAAAGTTCCCCTTGCTCCCCGCACATCTGTACAACCCTCTGCGGTACCCGCGTGTCTCACGTCTCCCCACTTCCCCCCGCCTTCCAGCGCACCCACCGACCGAGAAGCGGAGCGACATGACCACCACCGACGTCACCGGCGACGACCAGAAGTCCGGCACCGAGCAGCCCGCGCCGCGCCGCAGACGGGGCCGCAGGGTGCTGCTCGTCGTGTCGTTGTCCCTGCTCGTGCTGGTGCTCGCAGCAGCCGGCACCGGCTGGTGGATGTACGACGGGCTCAACGACAACCTGAAGCACGGCTCCGTCGACCTGGACAAGGCGCTGGGCGACGGGAAGACCCGCCCGCAGAAGGACGCAGCGGCCGGGGACGCGCTCAACCTGCTGGTGCTGGGCTCGGACTCGCGCGCCGGTGCCAACTCCGCGCTGGACGGCGGCAGCAAGCTCGGCGGGGCCCGGTCCGACACGGCGCTGCTCGTGCACATCGCCAAGGGCCGCGACAAGGCGGTCGCGGTCAGCATCCCGCGCGACACCCTCGTGGACCGGCCGCAGTGCCGGAAGGCCGACGGCACGGTGGTGCCGGGCGCGTCCCGCGTGATGTTCAACTCCGTCTTCTCGCAGGTCGGTTCCGCGTGCACGGTGAAGACCGTGGAGCAGCTCAGCGACGTGCGGGTGGACCACCTCATCGAGGTCGACTTCGCCGGCTTCAAGGATCTCGTCGACGCGATAGGCGGCGTCTCCGTCACCCTCGACCGGCCCGTCGACACCGCCGCGCTCAAGCTCGACGCCGGCACGCACCGCCTCGACGGGACGCAGTCGCTGCGGCTCGTGCGCACCCGGTACGGCTACGGCGACGGCAGCGACCTCGGGCGCATCACCCTCCAGCAGAAGTTCCTGCTCGCCCTGCTCGGCGAGATCAAGAAGCAGGACCTGCTGAGCAGCCCGGTGAAGCTCTTCCGCATCGCGGACCAGCTCACGGCCTCCCTGAACACCGACTCCGGCCTTGCGTCGCTGACCTCCCTCGCGGACTTCGGCAAGAGCGTGAAGAACGTCGACCCGCAGGCGATGGAGACCATCATGCTGCCGGTGGCGTACGACAAGGCCGACCCCAACCGGGTGGTCCCCGCCGAGCCGCAGGACAGCCAGTTGTGGAAGGCGATCCGCACGGACACCACTGTGCCCGACTCGGCGAAGAAGTCCCCCGCCCACGGCGCGAGTTAGACCTCCGCGGGGCGGCAGGCCGCCGTACCGGTCAGACCTGCTCCCAGGCCCGCAGCGCCAGCCCCGGCTCGTCCTTGCGGCGGGTGAGGAACAACTGCCCGCCGGACGGGGAGCAACTGGCCGCGGTCACCCGGCCGTCCGCGTCCACGGCGAGCGACACCTCGGCGTCCACGGGCAGTTGGGGCCCCGACTCCGCCCACCAGGCACCGGCCTCCTCCTGCTCGGTGGGGTAGGCGGCGAAGGCGACCCGGCCGGTGGCGGACCGCTGTGCGACCAACGTGCAGTCGTGACCGTCGAGTTCGCAGCGGACGGCCGACACCGGGCCGGGCCCGGCCGCCGCGAGCAGCCGCGTGGGCCGCCCGCCCGCGCGCCAGGCGCACAGGTCGCCGGCCGTGTCGGTGTAGAAGAGCGTGGTGGACCGCGGCGAGGTCGCGAGCGCCCGCAGGGTGCCGGGGCGGGCGGCCGCCTCGACGGCCTCCTGGAGGACCGGCTGCCTGCCCGGCTCCTCCTGGACCCAGTGCAGGATGCCGCCCGGCACCGCCGCGTACAGCTCGACGCGCCCCGACTCCCCCGCCACCGCGGCCGGCCCGTCCTGGACGTCACTGCCCTTCAGGTCGCGCCAGGGGTCCCAGCCGCCCTTCTCCTTCTGCGCGCGCATGCTCATGCCGCCGCCCGCGTTCCGCACGAAGAGATGGGTGCGCCCCTCGGCGTCGACCGCGACCGCCGGTGTGCCGGTGCGCTCGCCGCTGCCGTTCGGGTGGCCCACCGGGGACCAGTCCAGAGCGGCCAGCAGCGGCCGGAACTGCGTGGAGTGCACGAGACCCGACTCGCCCGGCCTGGTCGGCCGCCAGGCGGCGAGCTGGACGTACCGGTCCGGGCCGTGGCCGACGGCCGCGGTGCCGGGGTGCAGCTTCTGGGTGCCGGCGATCCGCCGCGGCGGATCGAAGGCACCGCCCGGCCGCCGCTCGGCACGGCACAGGACGCCGTCGCCGGACGCCAGATGGACACTGAGCCGGCCGTCGCGGCCGCGTATGAGCCAGTCGCCGTTCACCGCTTCACTTTATGCGTCCCGCCCGTGCCCGCCACGTGCAGGGCCCCCGCTGGTCACAGCCGTTTCCCCGGGCCCTGCCCTACTGCCCCGCGAACCTCCGCGGGCCACCGCCGGTCCGGGCGACGGGACCGCCGTGCGACCCTTGGCCCATGGACGAGGACTCCGCGCTGCTCGTGATCGTCGACGCCGCGAACGTCGTCGGGTCGGTGCCCGACGGCTGGTGGCGGGACCGCAAGGGCGCCGCGGAACGCCTGCGCGACCGGCTGGCGGCGCACGGGTTGCCCGCGGAGACCGGTCCCGTGGAGATCGTGCTCGTCGTCGAGGGCACCGCGCGGGGCGTCGCCTCCGTGCCCGGCGTCCGGGTCGAGGACGCACCGGGCAGCGGCGACGACCGCATCGTCGAACTGACCGCCGAGGCGAGGGACCGCCGCCGCCTCGTCGTCACAGCGGACCGTGAACTGCGCCGCAGGGTGGCCGAGTTGGGCGCGGAGGTAACGGGCCCACGAACGGTACGGGGCTGAGGCCCGGACCGGCTACCACCGGACACCGCACACCCGCACAACACCGCCGCCTCTCCGGGCAACGCCGCCAACACCATCACCGGGCAGGCCACCCGCCCCGCGGCAGCCCGCACGCGCGACACCCTGGGCCCCGACCCCGGCACGCACCCCACCCGGAAGCACGCCCACACCCCCAACAGCGGCGCGGAACCGGCAAGTCGACCCCCAAGCGGCCACCGAACGGCCCCGCACGACACCGACCGGAGCCAACCGCTCCCACCGACCTCCGCGCCACGCCGCCACGCCCCCGCCCGACTCGCCGAGCCACGCCGCCACCGAGCAGGTCACCCGGCCCCGGCACGCACCCCACCCGGAGCACGCCCGCACCGCCGCCAACAGCAGCGCGGGACCGGCAAGTCGACCCCTGAGCGGCCCGCACGACACCGATCGGAGCAAGCCGACCGCTCCCACCGACCTCCGCGCGCGCCCACCACCACGCACCCCCGCCCGACTCGCCGAGCCACGCCGCCAACACCCTCACCAGGCAGGCCACCCGCCCCGCGGCAGCCGCACGCACCCCACCCTGTGCCCCGACCCCGGCACACACCCCACCCAGGGCACGCCCACACCACCCCCAACAGCAGCGCGGGACCGGCAAGTCGACCCGTAAGCGGCCACCGAACGGCCCCGTACGACACCGACCGGAGCCAACCGCTCCCACCGACCTCCGCGCCACGCCGCCACGTCCACCACGCCCCCGCCCGACTCGCCGATCCACGCCGCCAACACCCTCACCAGGCAGGCCACCCGCCCCGCGGCAGCCCGCACGCGCGACACCCTGGGCCCCGACCCCGGCACGCACCCCACCCGGGGCACGCCCACACCACCCCCAACAGCAGCGCGGGACCGGCAAGTCGACCCCCAAGCGGCCACCGAACGGCCCCGCACGACACCGGCCGGACCCAACCGCTCCCACCGACCTCCCCGCGCGCCCACCACCACGCACCCCACCCAACCGCCCACCCACCGACAACGGGGCTCGGCGGCCGATCCAGACCCTGACGCGCCCCACCGTGCAGCCCGGAGCCGCCCCCTCTCGCCGTGCCCAGGTCATCGCGGGCACCGGCACCCAGTCCCCGCCCACACCACCGGCCGACTCACCGGCGCGGCAAGCCGCCGATCCACCGATCTGCCGATCCGCCGTACTGCGGCGCCGAGTTGGAGGGCAGAACGACATGCGGACGAACCGCAACGCACGGCCACCGTCCCCCTCCCCGCCCCGCCCCCGCACGGGCGGCGCCCCGGAACGGTGCCGCCACGGGCAGGGGCGGGGCCGAGGCCGCCGAGCCCCGGGAGAACCCGGCACTCACCCGCTCCGCGCGTACAGCACCGCCCCGTCCACCTCCCCCACCCGTTCGTAACGCGCCGCCAGCCAGCGGCGGAGGGCCGGGATGCGGTCGGGTCCGTACGGGGCGCCCCGTGAGTCGTCCACGACCAGGGCCGGGGGGCGGGCCGCCGTCTCGGTGCGGAACGTCCTCCACGAGCCCGCGACCGCGTACCGCTCGCCGACCCGGGGGCCGTCCCGGCCGCCGCTGTAGTTGGTGAGCAGCCCGGCCGTGAGGAACCGGCTGGCGGGGGCGCGGTCGGCGAACCAGTAGGACTCGGGGTGCATGCCCCAGAACAGGACCCGGTCGCCGGGCGCCGTGCGCCGGTCCGTGACGGCGGCGAGACGGCGGACGTGGTCGAGTTCGGGGCGCGGGGCGAGCAGCCCCCAGGCGAGGAAGACCGCGCAGCAGCAGGCCGAGGTGAGGACGGCGGTCCGAGAGCTGCGGGGCGGCAGCGTCTGGAGGGCCGCGGTCGCCGTCAGGGCCAGCGGGGGCACCAGTTGGAGGTAGTAGTGGCCGAAGAAGTGGAAGCCCGCGACGACCGCGACGGCGGCCCCCGTGAGCCACAGCCACAGCCACCCCCAGGTCTCGGCCGCCCCGGTCCGTCGCGTCCGCAACGCCCGTACTACCGGCGGCAGCAGGCCCGCGCAGGCCACCGCGAGGATCGCGGCGTTCGCCAACGCGCGTCCCAGTACGTGCAGTTCGGACCCGGCGAAGGAGGCGTAGGCGGAGGAGCCGGTGACCGTCCAGAAGAGGAAGCCCGCCGGATCGGTGACCAGGGCCGCGCCCAGCACGGGCAGGACCGTCCCGGCGGCGACCGCGAGCAGGGGGCCGCGCCGCGGGCCGCACAGCCACAGCACGGGCAGCAGCACGGCGGCGCCGGTCTGCTTGACGAGGAACGCGCAGGCCACGGCGGTGCCCGCGGCGGCCCAGCGGCCCCGGTCGGCACACCACATCGCGGCGGCGGTGCACGGCAGCATGAACACCTCGAAGGTGGCGGCCTGCGCGTCCTCGGGGTTCAGCCCGACGGAGACCAGCAGGCAGAGCACGCCCGCGGTGCGGCCCGCGTCGTCGCCCCAGTGCCGCCGCGCGAGGGAGGCGAGCAGCACGGCGGTGGTCAACTGGGCCAGTACCGCGAGGAGTCGGACCGCGGTGAGCGATCCGGAGCCGGCCACCGCGAACACGGCCTCGTAGAGCCAGGGCAGCAGCGGCGGCTTGCGGTCCACGACGTCGCCGTAGAGGTGCCCGCCCGCCGCCAGTATCCGGGCCTGTACGGCGAGATAGCCCTCGTCGGGGTTCCACAGCGGACGCGCGAAGGAGGGCACCCGGGTGACGAGGGCGAGCAGCGCCAGCAGGGGCAACTGGCGGGTCCAGTAACCCCGTACGGCGAGAGGGGACCGCGGCACGGTCGTGACACGTGGCGGTGCGTGGGGCTCGACGAGCATGGGGGGCACGTTATCCGGCCCCGCAGTCCACGCCGTAACGGGACATACGGGGCCGGTGGGCGCGGCGGGCGGTTACCGCGCGTCGTCGCCCGGGGCGTGCGAGCCGGCGGACGCGGTGTCGGCGCCGGACCGGGCGAGGCGGCTGTGGCCGCGGCCGTAGAGGAAGTAGACGACGTATCCGATCGCCATCCAGACGACGAACCGCAGCCAGGTCTCGGCCGGCAGGTTCAGCATCAGCCACAGCGACGCGCAGACCGACAGGACCGGGATGACGGGCACCCACGGGGTGCGGAAGGCGCGCGGCAGGTCGGGACGGGTGCGGCGCAGGATGATCACGCCGACCGCGACGACGATGAACGCGAACAGCGTGCCGATGTTCACGAGTTCCGCGAGTTCACTCAGGCTGGTGAACCCGGCGACGATCGCGATGATCACACCCAGCAGGATGATGGGCCGGTACGGGGTGCGGAACCGCGGGTGGACGTGGGAGAAGAACGTCGGCAGCAGTCCGTCGCGGCTCATCGCGAAGAACACCCGGGACTGGCCCATCAGCAGGATCATGCACACGGTGGTCAGGCCGACCGCGGCGCCGAAGCTGATGACGCCGGAGAAGAAGGGGTGCCCGGTCGCCTTGAAGGCGTCGGCGAGCGGGGCCTCCACGGACAGGTCGGTGTACTTCTGCATGCCGGTCACCACGATCGACACGGCGACGTAGAGCACGGTGCAGATGGCGAGCGAGCCCAGGATGCCGCGCGGCATGTCCCGCTTCGGGTTGCGGGTCTCCTCGGCGGCGGTGGCGACGACGTCGAAGCCGATGAAGGCGAAGAAGACGACGGACGCGGCGGTGAAGATGCCCATGACGCCGAAGTTCGAGGGCGCCCATCCGGCGATGAGCTGGATCAGCGGGGCCTGGAGGCCGCCGCCGGCGTCGACGGGCTGGGCCTTGGGGATGAACGGCTTGTAGTTGTCGCCGTGGATGAAGAAGGCGCCCGCGATGATCACGATGAGGACGACGGCCACCTTGACGGCCACGACGACCGAGGTGACCCGCGCGGACAGCTTCGCGCCGAGCACCAGGATGCCGGTGAGGATCAGCACGAGGAGGGCCGCGAGAACGTCGAAGCCGAAGCCGTGCGCGCCGTCGCGGCTGCTCAGGTAGTCGGGCAGGTGCCAGCCGGCGTTGTCCAGCAGGGACCTGATGTAGCCGGACCAGCCGACGGCCACCACCGCCGTGCCGAGCGCCAGTTCCAGGATGAGGTCCCAGCCGATGGTCCAGGCGGGCAGTTCGCCGAGCGACGCGTACGAGAAGGTGTACGCGGAGCCGGCGACGGGGACCGCGGAGGCGAACTCGGCGTAGCAGAGCGCGGCGAGCCCGCACACGACACCGGCGACCACGAAGGCCAGGGCCGTCGCGGGTCCGGCGTTCTCCTTGGCGACCTGGCCGGTCAGCACGAAGATGCCGGTGCCGATGACCACCCCGACGCCGAAGACCGTCAGGTCCAGGGCGGACAGGGATTTCTTGAGGGCGTGTTCGGGCTCCTCGGTGTCCTTGACGGACTGTTCGATGTTCTTTGTTCTGAACAGGGTGTTGCTCACGGGGCCTCCCACGCTTGTCGTCCTCGCTCGACATGATCGAGAGGGTTGGGAGTTCGCCTTCCCCGACGCGGGCAGGTTCACGCAAACGGCCGGTTCCACCACCTGCACGGGTGGCGGAACCGGCCGTACGGCCCCTGAGAAGGGCTCAGTCGCGGGCGGGCTCCACGGAGTCGACCCGGGCGCCGGGACGGTCGTAGCCGTCGAGGCGGGAGACGAGTCCGGTGACCTGGCGGGCGATGTCCGGGGCGGTCAGCCCGATCTCGGCCATGACCTCGGCGCGCGAGGCGTGGTCCAGGAAGCGCGGCGGGATGCCGAAGTCGCGCAGCGGGACGTCGACGCCCGCGTCGCGCAGGGCCTGGGCGATCGCGGAACCGACGCCGCCGACACGGGAGTTGTCCTCGACGGTGACGACGACGCGGTGACGCTCGGCGAGCGGGGCCATGGCCTCGTCGACGGGCTTGACCCAGCGCGGGTCGACGACGGTCGCCGAAATGCCCTGCCGGTCCAGCAGGTTCGCGATCTCCAGGCACATCGGGGCGAGCGCGCCGACGGACACGAGGAGCACGTCGGGGGTGTCGGTGCCCGGCTCGCGCAGCACGTCCATGCCGCCGACGGTGCCGACCGCCGGGACGGCGGGGCCGACGACGCCCTTGGAGTAGCGCAGCACGGTGGGCGCGTCGTCGACGGCGACGGCCTCGCGGAGCTGGGAGCGCAGCTGCTCGGCGTCGCGCGGGGCGGCGATGCGCAGGCCGGGCACGACCTGGAGCATCGACATGTCCCACATGCCGTTGTGCGAGGCGCCGTCGTCGCCGGTGACGCCGGCCCGGTCGAGCACGAACGTCACGCCGCAGCGGTGCAGGGCGACGTCCATGAGGACCTGGTCGAAGGCCCGGTTCAGGAACGTCGCGTACACGGCGAAGACGGGGTGGGCGCCGCCGGTGGCCAGGCCGGCGGCGGAGACCGCGGCGTGCTGCTCGGCGATGCCGACGTCGTAGATGCGGTTCGGGAAGGCGTCCGCGAACTTCTTCAGGCCGACGGGCTGGAGCATCGCGGCGGTGATCGCGACGACGTCCTCGCGCTCCTGGCCGATCTTCACCATCTCGTCGCCGAAGACGGAGGTCCAGCTCGCGGCGGACGTCTTGACGGGCAGGCCGGTGTCCGGGTGGATGGGGCCGATGCCGTGGAAGCGGTCGGCCTCGTCCTGCTCGGCGGGGCGGTAGCCGCGGCCCTTCTCGGTGAGGCAGTGCACGATGACCGGGCCGCCGAACCGCTTGGCGCGGATCAGCGCGGACTCCAGCGCCTCGATGTCGTGGCCGTCGATGGGCCCGACGTACTTCAGGCCCAGGTCCTCGAACATGCCCTGCGGCGCGATGAAGTCCTTCAGGCCCTTCTTGGCGCCGTGCAGGGTCTCGTAGAGCGGGCGGCCGACGACCGGGGTGCGCTCCAGGAGGTCCTTGCCGCGGGCCAGGAAGCGCTCGTAGCCGTCGGTGGTGCGCAGGGTCGCCAGGTGGTCGGCGAGGCCGCCGATGGTCGGCGCGTACGAGCGTTCGTTGTCGTTGACGACGATGACGAGCGGGCGGTCCTTGGCGGCGGCGATGTTGTTCAGCGCCTCCCAGGCCATGCCGCCGGTCAGCGCGCCGTCACCGATCACGGCGACGACGGCGTCGTCGCGGCCGAGCACCTGGTTGGCCTTGGCGAGGCCGTCGGCCCAGCCGAGCACCGTGGAGGCGTGGCTGTTCTCGATGACGTCGTGCTCGGACTCGGCGCGCGAGGGGTAGCCGGACAGGCCCTCCTTGGAGCGCAGCCGGGAGAAGTCCTGGCGGCCGGTGAGCAGCTTGTGGACGTAGGCCTGGTGGCCGGTGTCCCACAGGACGCGGTCGACGGGCGACTCGAAGACCCGGTGCAGGGCGATGGTGAGCTCGACGACACCGAGGTTCGGGCCGAGGTGGCCACCGGTCTTGGAGACGGCGTCGACGAGGAAGGTCCGGATCTCCTCTGCCAGCTGGTCGAGCTCCTCCAGGGTGAGCCGGTCCAGATCGCGCGGTCCCCTGATGCGGTTCAGCAGCGGCACCCGTGCCTCCTTGCAGTAGAGCTGTTCGAGCTTGGCGGGCTTGTCGAGTCTAATGTTCCGCCTTTCGTGGCTGCGTCCGGATCCCGCGTCGTACGTCACGCGAACGGACGCACGGCGGGGCGGACCGCCCACGGGACGGTGTGTGAGCCGTTCCCGCCGCGCCCGGCGGCCATGCCTGGCGGGGCGGCGGAACAGCCGTACGACCGCCGATGTCGCTGGTGGCGGCCGTACGGGTGGGACCCACGGGAAGTGCCCGGCACCCCCAGGGGGACGCCGGGCACTCGGTGAAGCGGTCGGGCTGTGCGGTTAGGCGCGGCCGGCCGACTTCTGGGTCTTGCGGGTGATGGCGTCGATGACGACCGTCGCGAGCAGGACACCACCGGTGATCATGTACTGGACCGGGGAGGCGATGCCCTCCAGGGCCAGGCCGTACTGGATGGACACGATCACGAGGACACCCAGGAGGGCGTTCCAGGTGCGGCCGCGGCCACCGAAGAGGCTGGTGCCACCGATGACGGCCGCCGCGATGGCGTTCATCAGCAGGTCGCCGGCGCCGGCGCCCTGGTTGGCGGAGGCGATCTTCGAGGCGATGAACAGACCGCCGATGGCGGCGAAGGTGCCGGAGATCGCGAAGACCGAGATCCGGACCCAGACCACGTTGATACCGGCACGGCGCGAGGCCTCGACGCTGCCACCGAGCGCGAAGATCTTGCGGCCGTAGGTCGTGCGGCGCAGGACGAAGTCCGTGACGAACAGGACCGCCAGGAAGAGCACGACCGCGAGCGGCAGACCCTTGTTCTGGTTGTAGACCGCGGCGACGACGAAGGCGAGGATCGCCAGCAGGACCGTGCGGACGATGGTCTCGCTCAGCGGCTTGGACGGCACGCCCGCGGCCTCGCGGCGGCGGTTGTCGTAGAAGGCGCTGAGGAAGTAGGCGATCGTCACGACGATCGCGAGGCCGTAGGCGGCCGCGACGTCGGTGAAGTAGTAGCCGGTGAGGTTGCCGACGAGGCCGTCGCTGTCCAGGTTGATCGTGCCGTCGGAGCCGAGGATCTGGAGCATGAAGCCGTTCCAGAACAGCAGGCCCGCCAGGGTGACCGCGAAGGCCGGGACACCGATCTTGGCGAACACGAAGCCGTGGATCGCGCCGGCGACGGTGCCGGTGAGGATCGCCAGGACGAAGGCGAGTACCTCGTTCATGCCGTGCGTCACGTTGAGCACCGCGAAAGCGGCACCGGAGACACCGGAGACCGAACCGACCGACAGGTCGATCTCACCGAGCAGCAGCACGAACACGATGCCGACGGCGATCATGCCGGTGCCGACCATCGCGACGGAGATGTCGGAGAGGTTGCCCGCGGACAGGAAGTTGGAGTTCAGGCTCTGGAAGATGATCCAGATGATGAGCAGACCCACGACGACGGGTATGGAACCCAGGTCGCCGGCCTTCATCTTGCGCTTGAACTCGCCCAGGTAGCCCGCGAATCCCTGCTCGCGCACGAGCAGCCGGGGGTCGACGGCGGCGACGGACTTGGCGGCCGCCTCCGGGTTCTCCGCGGTGGGAGCCTCGGTGGACGCCGAGGTCTTGTCGATGCTCACTTCGAGGTCTCCCCAGTGCTGCGCGCCGCACGACGGGTCACGGCGTTGTCGGTGGCGCCCGTGATGGCGGAGATGATCTCCTCCTGCGAGGTCGACTTGACCTCGAAGACGCCGTTGTTGCGGCCCAGACGCAGGACGGCCACCTTGTCGGCGACGGCCTTGACGTCGGCCATGTTGTGGCTGATCAGGAGCACGGCGTGGCCGCGCTCCCGCAGCCGCTCCACCAGGTCGAGGACCTGCGCGGTCTGCTCGACACCGAGCGCGGCGGTGGGCTCGTCGAGGATGACGAGGCGGGGCTCACCGAGCATGGAACGGGCGATGGCCACCGTCTGGCGCTGACCGCCGGAGAGAGAGGCGATCGGGATGCGGACGCTGGGGATGCGGATCGACAGCGTGTCCAGCAGCTCGCGGGAACGGCGCTCCATCTCGACCTCGTCGAGGATCCCCGCGCGGACGATCTCACGCCCGAGGTAGAGGTTCCCGACGACGTCGATGTTGTCGCACAGCGCGAGGTCCTGGTAGACGGTCGCGACGCCGAGGGACTGGGCGTCGTGCGGCCGGTTGATGGAGACCTTCTTGCCTTCCCACTCGATGGCGCCCTCATCGATGGGGTGCACGCCGGCGATCGTCTTCACCAGCGTGGACTTTCCGGCTCCGTTGTCGCCCACCAGGGCGACCACTTCACCGGCGTGGACCTCAAGCTCGACATCGGTGAGCGCCTGAACGGCACCGAATCGCTTGGAGACCCCGCGCAACGCCAGCACGGGCGTAGCGGACACGTTAACCAACTCCTTCGCCGCCTGACCCGGCGGGAGGTTGTGCAGAAAGACTGGGGGGAGGTGTTCCGTCCGGCGCCCCGCGCCTAGCTTTGCGGGGCTGGTGTACGCGGGGCACCGGAGGAGCTGTGAAGCAGGCTGTCCCGCCACGGCAATTCAAGGACGAACTGCCGTGGAAGAGAAGGGACTTGACCTGGTTAGTTGAGGCCGATCTTGTCGCAGGCCGCCTTGTACTTGGCGGTGCAGATCTCGGCGGCCGTGTAGACGCCGTCCTTGATGACGGTGTCCTTCACGTTGTCCTTGGTCAGCGAGGTGACCGGGACGAGGACCGACGGAACGGCCTTCGTGGTCGGGCTGTCGACCGAGTCCTTGGCGACCGAGGTCAGGGCCTTGCCCTGGGCGAGGTCCACGGCCATCTCGGCGGCGGCGTCGGCCTCCGGCGCGTAGGGCTTGTAGACGCTCATGTACTGCGTACCGGCGACGATGCGCTGCACACCGGCGAGCTCGGCGTCCTGGCCGGTGACCGGGACGGAGATGCCCGCGGCGTCGAGGGCGGTGATGATACCGCCGGCCATGCCGTCGTTGGCGGAGTAGACGCCGACGATGTTCTTCTTGCCGAGGGCCGAGATCGCGCCCTCCATGTTGGCGTTGGCGTTCTCCGGCTTCCAGTCCTTGGTGTCGTACTCCTTGCCGATGTTCACCTTGCCGTCGAGGACGGAGTGCGCGCCCTCCTTGAACTGCTTGGCGTTCGGGTCGGTGACGGAGCCGTTCATCATGACGATCTTGCCGCTCTTGGCCTTCGAGCCGAGCGCCTTCAGCAGCGCCTCGCCCTGGGCCACACCGACCGACTTGTTGTCGAACGAGGTGTAGGCGTCGATCGGGCCCTCGGCCAGGCGGTCGTACGCGACGACGGGTATGCCGGCGTCCTTGGCCTTCTGGACCGAGCTCTTGATCGCGGCGGAGTCGACAGCGTCGATGATCAGCACGTCCACCTTGTTGGTGATCATGGTGTCGACCTGCTGGCTCTGCGTGCTGGCGTCCTGCTTGGCGTTGGCGTAGACGACCTCACCCTTGTTGTTCGTGAGCTCCTTGACCTTCTTCTCGATCAGGGGCTTGTCGAACTTCTCGTAACGAGCGGTCTGGTTCTCCGGCAGGAGCAGGCCGACCTTGATGGCGTCGCCCTTGCTGGCGGCCGACGAGGAAGACTTGCTGTCGTCGTCCTTGGACTCCTTGGCACTGCCACAGGCGGCCAGCGAGACAGCCATCGCACCGGCGGCGACGGCAAAGGCGGTACGACGCATACGCGTGTTCACTTCAGAAACCTCCCTGACGAGGCCGCGACGTTGCGGCCGAGGTGGCTGGAAGTCAACTCGGCCCCGAGTGCGGCGTCAAGAAGTAAATCCTTAACGAGATGGCAACGATGCCATCCGTTCTCTAAGTGAAGACAGGTGCTTCGGTGGACAGAGCACCGTCCAACAGGGTCGAATCGCCCATCTCGCTCAGCGCCAGCGCGAGGGCGCCCAGCACCTCCGCACGACCGCCAAGTGCCCCTGGAAGTACGGACAGTTGACGCGCGGCGCTGGGGATCGCATAGCGCCCCACGGACTCCCTGATGGGGCCGAGGACGAGCTCCCCGGCCTCCGCGAGATCGCCCCCGAGGACGACCCGGCTCGGGTTCAGCAAGTTGCACAGGTGAGCGACGCCACTGCCCACATGACGCCCCACGTCGGCGATCACACGCCGGCAGCCGGGGTCTCCGTCACGGGCGAGGCGGACCACCTTCTCCATGGTCAGACCGGTCCCGTGGGTCGATCTGAGCAGCGGCAGGACGTACCGCGCGGCGGCGAACGTCTCCAGGCAACCGCGGTTGCCGCAGCGGCAGACGGGGCCGGACTCGTCGAGGGTGATATGACCGATTTCACCCGCTGTGCCACCCGGCCCGCGGTAGATGCGCCCGTCGATCACCAGACCGGCGCCGACACCGCTGGAGACCTTGATGTACGCGAGGTCCCTGACCCCGCGGCCACTGCCCCACACCAGCTCGCCCATGGCGCCCAGGTTGGCGTCGTTGTCCACGTGCACGGGCACGCCCAGGCGCCCGCGCAGCTCCTCGGCGGGTTTGGTGCCCGTCCAGCCCGGCAGGATCGCGGTGGACCCCAGGGTGCCCGACTCGACGTCGATGGGACCGGGCACGCCGAGCCCCACGCCGGCCACCTTCGTACGGTGCACGCCGGTCGACTCGATCAGCCTGTTGACCAGCTCCTCGGCCCGGTCCAGGCCCTGCGCGGCGGAGGCGTCCACGTCCAGCGGCTCGGCCTCCTCGGCCAGCACCTGGTGGGCGAGGTTGCCGACGGCGACGCGCAGGTGCGTGTGCCCGAAGTCCACGCCGACGACGATGCCGGCGTCCCCGCTCAGGGAGACGCTGCGGGCCCTGCGGCCCCCCGACGACGTGGGCGTGACCTCGACGGTCCCGCCGTCCTTCAGCTCCCGCACGATGTTGGACACCGTCGCCGCCGACAGGCCCGTCGCCCTCGCGATCTCCGCCTGGGTGAGGGATCCGGCCAGCCGGACCGCGCGTACCACCCGCTCCAGGTTGGCTCGGTGCAGCGACGACTGCGACCCTGGAGTCTCCACGACGACCTCCTGCGCACGGGGTCGCCTCGATGAGACCCCGTCTATGTCCAACTAGTGAACTCTAAGCTGAGCCGTTCGGGTTGCCTCCCGTCAAGAGGTTGAACCACATCGGGTCCTTACGTGGGCACACGGCGTGGGCTACGCGCGGGAACGCGCCCCCGCGCGAGCGCGGGGGCGCGTAGGACGGGCGCGCGAGGGGCGCGAGTGCGCCGGGACCAGGGCGGAGGCGTCCGGCCGACGGGGGCCGGGACCGCCCGGCGCGTTACTTCAGCGCACCGGCCGTCAGTCCCTGCACCACCTGGCGCTGGAAGACGATGTACGCCGCGAGCACGGGGAGCATCGCCATCACCAGACCGGCGAACAGCCCGGACCAGTCGCCCTTGTAGCCCTGGCTGGCCGCGAGTTCGACCAGCCCCTGGGTGAGGACGTGCTTGTCCGGGTCGGTGTTCAGCACCGTCGGCAGCATGTACTGGTTCCACTGGCCCAGGAAGTTGAAGATGCCGACGCTGATCAGACCGGGCTTGGCCATCGGCAGCATGATCTGGAAGAACGTCCGGCTGTGCGAGGCCCCGTCGACGAAGGCCGCCTCGGCGACGGAGGTCGGCAGTGTCCGGAAGAACGAGGTCAGGAAGAACACCGTGAACGGCAGCGAGTACGCGATGTACACGAGGATCAGGCCGTGGATGGTGTTCAGCAGCCCCATGTTGTTGACCACGTAGAACAGCGGGACCAGGGCGAGCATGATCGGGAAGCTCATGCCGCCGACGAACAGGTAGTAGATGAACCGGTTGCCCGGGAAGTCGAACCGGGCCAGCACGTACGCCGCCATGGAGCCGAGGATCAGCGTGCCGATGAGCGAACCGCCCACCACCAGAATGGTGTTGAGGAAGTAGTCGCTCATGTTGGCGTCGGTCCAGGCCCGCGCCCAGTTGTCGAAGTGCAGCTTGTCGGGCAGCGCCCAGGGCGAGTTGAAGATCGCGCCGTCCGACTTGAAGGACGTCATCACCGCCCACAGCAGGGGCAGCACGACCATGAACGCCCACAGGACGAGCATGCCGTGGGAGAAGACGTTGAGCACTCCCCCCTTGCTCTTCCTGCGCGCTCCGCCGCCGGGCGCCGTCGGCGCCTGCGGGTCCGTCCTGTCGATCGGGCCGCCGGGGCCGGAGCCGGAACCCGCGGGTGTCTCAGTGGTCTTCATGTGATCAGTACTCCAGCCGCTCGCGCCGGCCCAGCCGCAGCACCACGGCGGCGAAGGCGAGGGTCACGACGAGCAGGGCGACGCCGATGGTGGTTGCGTAGGCGGCCTGTCCGTCGCGGAACGCCTTCTGGTACACGTACAGGACCATGACGGTGGTCGAGTAGTCGGGACCGCCCGGTCCGGTCGTCATGATCTGTACGACCGCGAACGACTCGGCGCCCAGGGCGAGGATGCCCATGTAGACCCAGCCGGACTGCACGGTGTCCCACAGCAGCGGCAGGGTGATGCGGAAGAACGTGGCCGCCCGTCCGGCGCCGTCGAGCAGCGCCGCCTCGTAGAGGTCCGCGGGGATGGAAGCCATTCCGGCGGAGAAGAGCACCACGAAGAAGCCGACCGAGGACCACACCAGCACCGCCATCACGCACCACAACGCGAGGCTCGGATCGCCGAGCCAGAGCGGCTGGACACTGTCGAGCCCCACCCCGCGCAGCAGGGAGTTGATGGCGCCACTGTCCGGGTTGTACGCGAAAGCGAACAGCAACGCGACGATCGCGATGGACAGCACCTGCGGGAAGAAGTACACGATCTTGTAGAACGCGGAGCCGCGGACACCGCCGACCGCCGGCCCGCCCCCGCCGTGCCGGCCGCCCACGTTGAGCATGAACGAGAAGAACAGCGCGAGGGAGATGGTCACTACCGGCAGCACCAGGGCGAACAGCAGACTGTGCTCCAGCGACTTCCAGAAGATGTCGTCGTGCAGCATCCTCGTGTAGTTGTCGAAGCCGACCATCTTGAACTCGGGGCTCAGACCGGTCCAGTCCGTGAACGAGTAGTAGATGGACTGGACGAACGGCCAGACGACGAACAGGGCGTAGAGCCCCAGGGGAACCACCAGGAACCCCACGATGAAGCGGTACTTGCCGTGCTGCATGTGCTACCGACCCCGATCTGTGGGCAGGTGCCGCCGCCGGGGCGCGCCCGCCGACGGGCCCCGGCGGCGGATCCTCACTGGCTCACTGGTGCTTGTAGTGCTTGATCGACGAGTCCTTGGCGGCCTCGTCGGCGTAGCCCTGGATCTTGTTGATCGCCTCGGCCGGAGTGAGGCGGCCGGCCATCATCTCGCCCAGACCGGAGACGCCGATCTTCTCCTTCTGGAGCTGCACGTACCAGTCCTGGAGGCGGGGGTTGAGGACGTTGTCGCCGGCCTTCTCCAGCGCCGCGACACCGGACTTGAGGCCCGGGGTGAGGCTGATGCCGGTGGTGCCGCCGTTGAAGGCGGTCAGCGACTTCACCTTGGCCGTGAAGTTCTTCGACGACGCCTCGCTGAGCATGATGCGCAGCTGCTCCATGCCGCCGGCCGCGTTCTTGGCCTTGGCGGGGACGATGAAGGGCTCGCCGCCGGAGGCCCAGATGGTGCCGAAGGGCATCTTGTCGGAGCTGTCGATGCCGGTGGGCGCGGAGACGGCGAGGTCGAAGTCCTTCGGGATGACGTTCGCGGACTCGTTCTCCACCCAGGAGCCGTTCGGGATGAACAGCGCCTTGCCCTGGGCCCACGCGGTCTGCGACTGGATGTGGTCGAGGCCGGGGGTGCCCTTGAGGATGTAGCCCTTCTTGTAGAGCTCGTAGTACGCCTCGAAGCACGCCTTGACGGCGGGCGCCTTCCAGGCGTTCGGCTCCAGGTTGTCGATCGCGTCGAGCACCTCGCGCCCGCCGACCTTGCCGATCATCGGGTAGAGCGAGAAGGGGATGTAGTACGGGTACTTGCCCGCGTAGGTCCAGCCCGCCATGCCCTTCTTCTTGGCCTTGGCGCAGACCGCGAGCATCTCGTCCCAGGTCTCCGGGTACGTCGCGTCGAGCGAGTCGAGCGCCTTCTGCGAGTACCAGACGCCGTAGACCGTGTACGCGTAGTACATGATCCACACCGGGTCGCCGTCGAACTGGCCCATCTCCACGATGCCGGGCCGCAGCGTGTCGCGGACCTTCTTCGACGGGTCGTCGTAGGACGCGGCGTCCAACAGCGGCGTGAGGTCGGTCAGTTGCTTCTTGCCGACGAGAACGCCCATGTCCATCTGCTCGGCGCCGGAGTTGTCGATGAGGTCCGGCGGGGTGCCCTGGTTGAAGCGGGGCTGGAGGGTGGACTGGATCTTCTGCGTGGCGGAGAACTTGACCTTCGCCTTGGGGAAGTCCTTCTGGTAGATCTTCGTCGCGTCCTCGGCGTACTCCTTGCCGAAGCCGCCGTCGAAGAGGACGAACTCCATCTGCGCCGTGGCGTTGACGGCCAGCGGGTTCTTCGCGGACTTCGTCCCGGTCTTCGCCTTGTCGTCGTTGTCCCCGTCGCCGCTGCTGGCGCACGCGGACAGAAAACTCATCGTCGGTACGGTGATCAGGCCGAGCGCAGCGGACCGCTTGATCAGGTCGCGGCGGCCGACGCCTTCGGAACCGTGGTTACCGGCAGTTGTGGATCCCATGCTCAAGTCCTCGCCTTCTCCAGGACTCAGGCGGTGAACCGGATCCTCCCGGCACCGCGTTCTGGTCGTACTGGGTCGTGCAGGAAGTGCTGCCGTACGGGGACGTGCGGTCCGTACGGGGTGTGCGGATCGTGCTGGACGTGCGCCGTGCGTGAAGTCCGGGCCGGGCGTGCGCAGTTGTGGCCTGCGCTTTCGGGGCACCGGAGCACCCCGGTCCGGACCCTCGCGGGCCCGCCGGCGACCGGTCGAAGGGCTACCCGGACGCCGACAGGTATAGTCCACTTCCGGTCGGCGGAGCAAGATCGAACACAAGGTTGGCCGTTGGTCTTTTCCGAGTTGAGACCTCGCGGAAATATGAGCCGTCTGTGAGCCCCCGAACCCCTCGCGGGCCGGGGAACTCCTGTACGACCCCCGGTACCGCCCCCTCCCGGCCCCTGACCGCCGCCTGAGCCGTGGCGCGGGCGGCCGCGGCAATCCCCCTGCCCGCCGCGGGAGTTGGGTCCGGACAACGAAGTGGGCCGCACCCCCGGTCGGGGGTGCGGCCCACTTCGTTGTGCCGTACCGGCCCTTGGTGGTGGCCGGTGCGTCTGTCCGCCGCGCGGACCGTCCGCCTACTTGCGGATCAGGCTGCGCAGCACGTACTGCATGATGCCGCCGTTGCGGTAGTAGTCGGCCTCACCGGGGGTGTCGATACGGACGACCGCGTCGAACTCGACGCCCGAGTCGGTGGTGACCTTGACCGTGCGCGGCGTGGTGCCGTCGTTCAGCTCGGTGACACCGGTGATGGAGAAGCTCTCCTCGCCGGTCAGGCCGAGCGACTGCGCCGTGGCGCCCTCGGGGAACTGGAGCGGCAGGACGCCCATGCCGATCAGGTTCGAGCGGTGGATGCGCTCGTACGACTCGGCGACGACGGCCTTGACGCCGAGGAGCGCGGTGCCCTTGGCGGCCCAGTCGCGGGACGAACCGGAGCCGTACTCCTTGCCCGCCAGGACGACCAGCGGCACGCCCTGCTCGATGTAGTTGCGCGAGGCGTCGTAGATGAACGACACGGGCGCGTCGGGCTGCGTGAAGTCGCGGGTGTAGCCGCCCTCGGTGCCCGGCGCGATCTGGTTGCGCAGGCGGATGTTGGCGAACGTGCCGCGGATCATGACCTCGTGGTTGCCGCGGCGCGAGCCGTAGCTGTTGAAGTCACGGCGCTCCACACCGTGTTCGGTGAGGTACTTGCCCGCGGGGGTGTCGGCCTTGATGGCACCGGCCGGCGAGATGTGGTCGGTGGTGACCGAGTCGCCGAGCTTGGCGAGCACGCGCGCGTCGGCGATGTCCGAGACCGGGGTGGTCTCCATCGTCATGCCCTCGAAGTACGGGGGCTTGCGCACGTAGGTGGACTCGGAGTCCCACTCGAAGGTGTCGCCGGTCGGGATCGGCAGCGCCTGCCACTGGGCGTCGCCCGCGAAGACGTCCTGGTAGGACTTGTTGAACATGTCCTCGCCGATGGCGGAGGCGACGACCTCGTTGACCTCGGCCTCGGTCGGCCAGATGTCCGCGAGGTGCACCGGCTTGCCGTCCTGGTCGGTGCCCAGGGCGTCGCGGGTGATGTCCACCTTCATGGAGCCCGCGAGCGCGTAGGCGACGACCAGCGGCGGGGACGCCAGGTAGTTCATCTTGACGTCGGGGTTGATGCGGCCCTCGAAGTTCCGGTTGCCGGAGAGGACCGAGGTGACCGCGAGGTCGTGGTCGTTGACGGCCTTGGAGACCTCGTCCGGCAGCGGGCCGGAGTTGCCGATGCAGGTGGTGCAGCCGTAACCGACCAGGTTGAAGCCGACCTTGTCGAGGTAGGGGGTGAGCCCCGCCTTGTCGAAGTAGTCGGTGACGACCTTGGAGCCCGGGGCGAGCGTGGTCTTGACCCACGGCTTGCGGGTCAGGCCCTTCTCCACGGCCTTCTTCGCGACGAGCGCGGCGGCGACCATGACGTACGGGTTCGAGGTGTTGGTGCACGACGTGATGGCCGCGACCGTCACGGCGCCGTGGTCCAGCTCGTACGTGGTCCCGTCGGGGGCGGTCACGGGGACCGGGTTCGTCGGGACGCCGTTGGAGGCGGCCGGGGCGTCGGACGCGGGGAAGGACTCCTTGCCCGCCTCGTCGTCGTCGGCGACGTAGTTGCGCACGTCGCTCTTGAACTGCTCGGCGGCGTTCGCGAGGACGATGCGGTCCTGCGGGCGCTTCGGGCCGGCGATGGAGGGGACGACCGTGGAGAGGTCGAGCTCCAGCTTCTCGGAGAAGTCGGGCTCGGCCTGCGGGTCCAGCCAGAGGCCCTGCTCCTTGGCGTAGGCCTCGACGAGCGCGACCTGCTGCTCGCTGCGGCCCGTCAGCTTCAGGTAGTTGAGGGTCTCGTCGTCGATCGGGAAGATCGCGGCGGTGGAGCCGAACTCCGGGGACATGTTGCCGATGGTGGCGCGGTTGGCGAGGCTCGTCGCGGCCACGCCCTCGCCGTAGAACTCGACGAACTTGCCGACGACACCGTGCTTGCGCAGCATCTCGGTGATGGTCAGCACGAGGTCGGTGGCGGTGGTGCCCGCCTGGAGCTCACCGGTGAGCTTGAAGCCGACGACGCGCGGGATCAGCATGGAGACCGGCTGGCCGAGCATCGCGGCCTCGGCCTCGATGCCGCCGACGCCCCAGCCCAGCACACCGAGGCCGTTGACCATGGTGGTGTGGGAGTCGGTGCCGACCAGCGTGTCGGGGTACGCCTTGCCCTCGCGGACCATGACGACGCGGGCCAGGTGCTCGATGTTGACCTGGTGGACGATGCCGGTGCCCGGGGGGACGACCTTGAACTCGTCGAAGGCGGTCTGGCCCCAGCGCAGGAACTGGTAGCGCTCCTTGTTGCGGCCGTACTCCAGGTCCACGTTCACCTTGAACGCGTCGTTGGTGCCGAACTTGTCGGCGATCACCGAGTGGTCGATGACCAGCTCGGCGGGGGCCAGCGGGTTGATCTGCGCCGCGTCGCCGCCGAGCTCCTTGACGGCCTCGCGCATGGTGGCGAGGTCGACGACGCAGGGCACGCCGGTGAAGTCCTGCATGATCACACGGGCGGGCGTGAACTGGATCTCCTGCGCGGGCTGCGCCTGGGAGTCCCAGCCGCCGAGCGCGCGGATGTGGTCGGCGGTGATGTTCGCGCCGTCCTCGGTGCGGAGCAGGTTCTCCAGCAGGACCTTCAGGCTGTAAGGGAGCCGGGCAGAGCCCTCCACCTTGTCCAGGCGGAAGATCTCGTACGACTCGTCGCCCACCTGCAACGTGCTACGGGCGTCGAAGCTGTTCGCCGACACGACAGTCTCCTTCATTTTTGTGCGCGTTCCACCGCATCCTGCCGCCACACGTCCTGGCCGATCCGCTAAGGTAGGGCTAAGTTAGGTAAGCCTTACCGGGGTGGCGACTGCGGTGCGCCTCGGCAGATATCTCGATGTCGAGATAACTCTAGTACATGGGCGCCGACTGGTCATGCCCGGCCTCCGGCGACGGCCCGCCGCGCCCCGGGATCCCCGCCCGGACATGTCGCCCGAGGGCGCATGTGCGCGGATCTTCCCCTTACGGCGGCGCGGAGGCACACTGACGCGGTGAACGCCGACGGCACCATCCGCGCGGACGGCCCCGGGCCGGTGCCGCCCTCCTCCGGTTTCCCCGAACCGGCGACCGCACGCGGCCTCGCGGACGGCGGCGGGGACGGAACCGCCGCCGACCACGCGGTCGGGACGGCCGTCGAAGCGCGCTGGCGACAGCTCGTACTGGTCTGGCAGTGGGAGCGCAAGCGCCAGGAGGCGAACGCGCCGGACACCCCCTACCCGGGCATCGTCGCCCTGCTGGAGGCGGCCCGCGCCGACCCGGAGCTGCGGCGGCTCTACCCCTTCACCAGCCACTTCACGGTGAGCTTCAGCAGCACCGTGAAGTTCCCCTACGTGGTGCGGGCACCGTCGGTCACACCGCTGCCCGACGGGACGTACCGCGTCCACCGGCGCGAGGTCCCGGCGATGCTCGGCGTCGTCGGCAGCGCCGCGGAGGCCGTCGCCCTCGTGCGCGCCCATCTGCCCGAGGGACTCGGGCCCGCGGTGGCCGACGCGACGGCGCTGGACGGCTGAGCCGCGCGGCAGCCGGGCGAGGCACCCGCGCGCGGCACCCGGGCGCGGCAGCCGGGCCGGCTGTTTTCCCCAACCCCCGCTTCCCAGCCATCAGTTCGAGAAGTGGGGGTACGAGGTGGGGGCCGGGAGCCTCCCGGCGGATCCTCGACGGGAGACACCATGCCGCTCACATTCCGCAAGAGCTTCAAGATCTTCCCCGGCGTGCGCCTGAACATCAACAAGAAGTCGCTGTCCATCAGCACCGGCGCCAAGCACGGACCTCACTACACCCACAGCACCACCGGCCGCCGGACCACCTCCATGGACCTGCCCGGCCCCTTCGGCTGGCGGCGCACCCGCAACGCCAAGAAGGACTGACCCGCGGCCCGTCGCCCGCGAGGCTCGTGCCGCCGGTATCGCACCGGCATCCCATCGGCGCCACTCAGGGGGCCGTCCGTCACCCGGACGGCCCCCTGCGCATGCGCAATCTCATATCTGAGATAGCCTCAACCTCATGGCAGACGACTACCTCGTACGCATCGGCAAGCTCATCCGTGACGCCCGGCAACACCGCGGCTGGACACAGGCACAGCTCGCCGAGGCGCTCGGCACAAGTCAGAGCGCCGTCAACCGGATCGAGCGCGGCAACCAGAACATCAGCCTTGAGATGATCGCCCGCATCGGCGAGGCGCTCGACAGCGAGATCGTCTCCCTGGGCTACGCCGGCCCGATGCACCTGCGGGTCGTGGGCGGACGCCGCCTCTCCGGCGCCATCGACGTGAAGACGAGCAAGAACGCGTGCGTGGCCCTGCTGTGCGCCTCGCTCCTCAACAAGGGCCGCACGGTGCTGCGCCGGGTCGCCCGCATCGAGGAGGTGTACCGCCTCCTGGAGGTGCTGAGTTCGATCGGCGTGCGGGCCCGCTGGATCAACGAGGGCAAGGACCTGGAGATCGTGCCGCCGGCCGACCTCGACATGGCCGCCATCGACGCCGAGGCCGCCCGCCGCACGCGGTCCATCATCATGTTCCTCGGCCCGCTGCTGCACCGCATGGACAACTTCAAGCTGCCGTACGCGGGCGGCTGCGACCTCGGCACGCGCACCGTCGAGCCGCACATGATCGCGCTGCGCCGCTTCGGCCTGGACATCGCGGCCACCGAGGGGCTCTACCACGCGCAGGTGGACCGTTCGGTCTCCCCGGACCGGGCCATCGTGCTGACCGAGCGCGGCGACACGGTCACCGAGAACGCGCTGCTGGCCGCCTCCCGCCACAACGGCGTCACGGTCATCCGCAACGCGTCCTCCAACTACATGGTCCAGGACCTCTGCTTCTTCCTGGAGGCGCTCGGCGTCCGCGTCGAGGGCATCGGCACCACCACCCTCACCGTGCACGGCGTGCCGGACATCGACGTCGACGTCGACTACTCGCCCTCCGAGGACCCGGTCGAGGCGATGAGCCTGATCGCCGCCGCGGTGGTCACCGAGTCCGAACTCACCGTGCGGCGCGTGCCGGTGGAGTTCCTGGAGATCGAGCTGGCCGTGCTGGAGGAGATGGGCCTCGACCACGACCGCACGCCGGAGTACGTCGCCGACAACGGCCGCACCCGGCTGGTGGACCTCACGGTCCGGCCCTCCAAGCTGGAGGCGCCCATCGACAAGATCCACCCGATGCCGTTCCCGGGCCTCAACATCGACAACGTCCCCTTCTTCGCGGCCATCGCGGCCTCGGCGCAGGGCCAGACGCTGATCCACGACTGGGTCTACGACAACCGCGCGATCTACCTCACCGACCTGAACCGCCTCGGCGGACGCCTCCAACTCCTGGACCCGCACCGGGTGTTGGTGGACGGCCCGACCCGCTGGCGCGCGGCGGAGATGATGTGCCCGCCGGCCCTGCGCCCGGCGGTGGTCGTCCTGCTGGCGATGATGGCGGCGGAGGGCACGTCGGTCCTGCGCAACGTCTACGTCATCAACCGCGGTTACGAGGACCTGGCGGAACGGCTGAACTCGATCGGGGCGCAGATCGAGATCTTCCGGGACATCTGACGGACAGCCGCCGCGCCCCTCACCCGAGCACGACGGGTGGGGGCGCGGCGGCGTCTTCAGAGTCATGCACTGTGAATAGCGCGGCACCCGCAGGCGATCTCCCGGCCCGCCTGCGAGGCCAGCAAACCTGGACGATGCCGCCCGCTACGCCGACCAGACCTTCGCGAGTCGACCGGACTGAGCCTGTCGCGGGGCGACTTCAAGAACGGCCTGTCCCCACGAGGGGTAACCGGCGCGACCGTGGCCCCGCAGAAGGACCCGACCGCTGCCCCTGCGCTACCGAGTCCTCACCTCCTGTCCCGCCCAGTCCGCTGGCGACGTGCCGCGTTGACCCACCGCCGCTTTCGACTGCCCCAGCGGCCTTCCGCCCAGCGGCAAGACCGTACGGCCCGCGGGGGGATCGCCGTTACGCATGGGGAACACGCGGGTACAGGCGGGGTGGCAGCCCTCGCACCTGCGGCAGGGAAGGGGCGCCGTTGCCGTGGGTACCGGTCAACTCGACCTTGATATATATGACTTGGGTGATCCCGTCGAGAACACAGTCTCCGATCACAACACGTTCGGGGCGTCCGGCGCCCTGTACCGCTCACCGCCGTGCCCGGGCCGCGTCACACCTGCACGGAGAGCGCCGGGAAGACGGTCACGGAGCCGTCCTTGTCACGGGCGATCTCGATCGCCACGTCGGCCGGGCGGCCGTCGGGTGTGACGCCACGGCCCAACTGGTGAAGCCGGTGCGACGCGTTCAGGAGGCGTTCGACCTCACTGTTCGTGAAGACGGGCCGCCGGCCGCCCGGGCGCGCGAGCTCCAGGGAGGACAGGCGGATCAGGACACTTCCGATGCCCGACTCCAGTTCATCGAGCCACCGTTGATCGCTCCTGAGCTGCCGGGTGAAGTTCTCGAACGGGTTGCCGGGATCGCTCTGGGCATGCTCCACGGCCTGGAGGACGACGACCCGGCGCTTCAACGCGACGGCTAGAGAAGCGAGTTCGAGGTGGGTGCGGAACGTGCCGCCCTCGTCGTCGAAACCCGGGAACGCCTTGGTCAGCGTGGCGAGTTCGACGGCCTGCCCCACGGGCAGTGCGTCGAGCGCGCTCCGCCAACGGCCGAGGCGCATCTCGACGTCGCTCAAGGCCGTGTCGATGGCGTGCACCGCCGAGTCGAGCCCCAGTGAGACACCGAGCCTGCCCTGGTCGAGCAGGATAGACGTTGCCTTGTCGACCGCCGCACGGCAGCCGCTGAGCGCACTGCGCTCCTTGTCGAGTGCATCCTCCTGTAGCTGCTCGAGCAACTCCGTGATGTGCGCGACGGCCTGCTGCCGTTTCTGATCGGCGTGCGCGCTCACCCCCACCGCGACGGCCATGAGCACGAGTGGCGCGGCCACGGTGAGCAGCGTCCCACCGGCCGCAGCGGCACCGGCCGTGGCTGCCGCCCCGCCTGCCGTACCCGCAGCGGCCGCCCCGCCCACCGGCACGAACGTGGCGCCGGCGACGATCTTGCCCGACCGGTCCACGAGTGGGCTCAGGATGGCCCCGGCTCCCCCCTTCGCCGTCATCGAACGGACGCAGCCCTGCCCGAGCTGGGAAGCGACCTTGGCCGGGACGACCATGCGGAAGAGGGTCTCGCCGGACGCCGTCGCCCTGGCCGCCGTGAGGGACGTGCGGGTGGTCTGTGTGATGAACTGCGACAGGTGCTGCGCCAGGGGGCTGGCGGCGTCGAGCGGAAGACCAAGGTCGCGGTCGAGCTTGTCGGACAGCGGGTGCGCCTCCAGCGTGACGATCGGCTGGTCGGCCATGACCGCCAGCACCCCGCGCATCTCGGCCAGGCGCTCGGCGGTCATCGACTCGCCCATGGTCAGTCCCGGCACCCGGACGTCGGCGGTCGCCAGCGTCCACACAGGTACGGTCGTCCTGCGGTCGTCAGTCATCGTCTTCCCCTGTTTTCCTTGCACCAGCGCGTGTGTCGCACCGGACGAGAGCGCCGCCCGGTCGTCGGTGTCCCGTCACCGCGACTCCATCCAGATCCATCCTGCCAACTCGGGCAGGTGCCTCGGTAGTTAACTCCCCACCGCGCGGCCCAGGCCGGTCCCCGGTACGGGTGATCATGACTGAGTACGCCATGGGGTTAACGATGAGGCCGACGCGGTCCCGTGGGTGCCGGACCGCCGTGGATCAGTGCTCCCAGAGCATCCCTCCACTCCGACGCCCACGTCCTCGGTTCTTCGATCTGCCCGGCGGTGAGTCCGTGCGCGGTGTCGTCCTCGTACCCGCCCGCGCCTCTGGGGCGGTTGTGACGCGTCTCGATGCCGGCCGATCGGACGCAGCGCTTCGGATGTCGGCGGTTTTCGCCGAACTCCCGCCCGTCCGCGCCTTGTTGGCCTCCGGACATTTGCGCGTCATCCCCGGCGGGCATCTCTCCCTCGTGCCCCTGCTGCCGCTCGACGACTCGTCCGGGCCGCTTCCCGGCCCGGTCGCCATCGCTCCGGTCTCTCCCGTCGGCCCCGCCGTCGGCTCCCCCTCCCCCTTCGCCGCTCCCCCGGGCTCCCGGCTCCTCCAGCGGGCCGCGGTGCTGCTTCCGGTCGCGCTGATCGGTGTCTGGGCCGTCGTCGACTGGCCCGGAGTGCGCGACGGCGCGACCCGGCTGTTCGCCGCCGATCCCCGGTGGCTGCTGCTCGGGGTGCTGTTCACCTGCCTGGGCTGGGTGGTCGCCGCCTGTGTCCGGCAGGGGGCCGTGCCCGACCGGCTGCCGCCGGGGCTGCTGCTGGCCTCGCAGGTCGCCGCCGGGGCCGCCAACCACGTGCTCCCCGCCGGTGTCGGCGCCCACGCCGTCACCCTGCGCTTCCTGCGGCGCCAAGGCGTGCCGCTCGCCCGGGGCACCGCCTCGATCGCCCTGTACTCGCTGGTCAGACCCTTGGCGAAGATCCCGGTCCTGGTCGTCCTGGTGCTGACCGTGCCCGGCGCGCTGGAGTTCGGTGAACTCGTCCCGGACGGCGACTCGCTGTTCCTGGTCACCGGGGGCCTGCTGCTCGCGCTCACGACCGCGCTCCTGCTGGTGACGACCGTGCGGTCACTGCGCGGGCCCGTGCTCGCCTTCCTGCGCACCGCCCTGTGCGACGCGCGGGCGGTGCACACCCGGCCCTGCCGCGTCCTCGCCCTGTGGGGCGGCGCGGCCCTCGCGCCGGTGCTCCAGGGGTGCGTGATCGCCTCGGTCGGCACCGCGCTGGGGCTGCCGCTGCCCTGGGCGCAGGTGCTGCTCGCGTTCCTCGTCGCGGGCACCGCCGCCGGGGCCGTGCCCGCGCCCGGTGGCATCGGGCCGGTGGACGCGGCGCTGGTGTTCGCCATGACGGCGCTCGGGGCGCCGCTGGGTCTGGCCACGACGACGGTGATCGGCTACCGCGTCCTGACGGTCTGGCTGCCCCTGGTCCCGGGCGTGCTCGTGCTGTCGGCGCTGGTGCAGCGCGAGGCGCTGTGAGCACGCCCGGGACGGTGGGCCCCGGCCGTTCTCAGTGGTCCGTCTCCTTGTGGAGCTTGAGCAGGTCCACGCCGTAGTCGCCTCCGTTGGGCGTGCGGACGATGGTGTGGATGTGCTGCTGGGTCGGGGTGCCCTGGGGGCCGCCGCCGGGGAGACCGCCGCCGGGACCCGCCGACGCCGAGGCCGTGCCGGTGGGGGACGCGGAGGCCGAGGGCGAGGCGGACGTGCCGGTCCCGTCCTCGTGGTAGGCGAGCGGCGACTCCGCGTCGTACTCGATGAGGACGACCGGACTGTGCACGCGGTAGTAGAACGCGGAGTCGTCCTCGTGCTCGCCGATCCAGTAGAAGTACGTGTCGTCGAGGTGCTTCTCGATCTCCCGCATGCGGACCCGGGCATGGCCCTCGTCCTGGTAGCCGACGTACACCTCGGCCAGGTCGAGCAGGAGCTGCTGCTGGCGGTGGCCGAGCGCGGAGCCCTTGACGCCCGCGTACGCGAGGACGGCGTTGTCGTTGCCGGCGCCCACGACGAGGTCGGTGCCGGTCTTCTCCGCCGTGGACAGCGCCGCCGCGAGCTGCGTGGCGTCCAGGGAGCGCAGCAGCTTGAGACCGGCCGCCGTCTCCTCCCGGAACAGGTGGTAGTCGACACCGCCGTACGTGATCTTCGTCGGCTCGGAGCCCATGAAGGTCGGGGTCATCACGACCTGGTCGCCCAGGACGAAGTAGTTGACGACGAGGTGGTGGCCCTCGAACTGGAAGCCCCACGGCTCCCTCGCGGACGGGGTGCCCATCACGGTGAACCAGTAGGCGTCCTCGTTCAGGGCCTTGGTGGTGTCGCCGGAGTACTCGCCCAGGAACTGGTTGAGCCTGCGGATGCTGGTGGCCTGCTTGAGGCCGCGGGCCGAGAGCGCGGACTTCAGCAGCTTCGTGCCGAGGGCGTACTGCTTCGCGGTCAGGTCGCGCAGGGCGACGCCGTCGCGATCGTTGGAGTCGACGTTCGTCCAGTCGAGCCACTGGTCGGAGTCGACGTCGTAGAGGGTGGCCGCCCGCTGGGCCGTCGTGAGCGAGTCGACGAAGGCCCTGGCCGCGCGGACGACGGGTGTGGTGGACACGCCCGTCGAGTGGACCGCGTAGAGGCCGGAGTCGACCGTGCCGTCCGTGGTGACGCCCACGAAGTCGTCGTAGGCGATGGTCTGGCCGAAGCCGCCGCCGGCGGGCGGGCCCGAGGGAGTCGCGCTCGCCGACGCGCCGGCGGTGGCATCGGCGGCCGGCTCCTCCGCGTCGGCCGTGGTGGCGACGTAGCCGCCCATGACGGCGACGGCGGAGACGCCGCCCGCCAGCAGTGTCTTGTTCATGAACCAGCGGCGGGAGCGGTGGGCCCCCGGGGTGCGCGGCTTGTGTCCGTTCGGTGATTCGGTCATGCCAAACACCCTGTCGGCGGGAGATAAGGCTGCCGTGGCAGGACGCTGTGCGGGCGATGTGAGTCTTCGCCGAGCCATCGCACTTTGGTGTCAATTGCTGTGCCATGTACGGCAGTTGTGGACTCAGGCCTTGCGTGCGTCTTCCTTCCCGTTCGCGCGCAGCGCCCTGTCCACCGCCTCGCGGACGCGGGCGTCCTCGCGGTCGCGGCCCCGGGCACGGGAGCGGCGCACCAGGAGGAACGCGCCGACGGCGGCCGCGAGCAGGAGCAGTACCAGGGCGAGCAGCGTCCACGGGACCGCCCAGGTGCCGGCCGTCGCGGTGACGGCGCGCAGGGAGCTGGTGGAACCGGCGTCGTCGGTGAGCAGCGGGGTGACGGTCGCGGTCGCGCTGAGGCGGACGGCCGGGGGCACGTCGTGCACCTTCACCGAGACCTTCCACCGTTCGCCCGGCAGGAGTTGGGGCGCGGCGGCGATCTTCGGGGCGTCGGTGCGCAGCGTGCCGAAGGGGCCGTCGACGCGCACCTTCTGGTTGCCGGAGAGCATCGCGTTGCCGGTGTTGTGCAGGGTGTAGGTGACGGTGGCGTCGCCCCCGGCGAAGGGCGCGGCGGTGCCGTCGTAGGCGACGCGCAGGTTCTCCACGGCGAGGGCGGGCCTGAGCGGGCCGCTGACGCGGAGCTTGACGCGTATGCCGAGGCGCCGGTCGACGTTGATGCCCTCGGTGTCGTCGGCCTGGCGCAGGGAGGTCAGGAGGGCGCCGACGTGGTCGCCGGGGGTGGCGTTCGCGGGGACGCGCACGGTGAAGGGGACGGTGGCCGTCCGCCCGGCCCCGATGGTGACCGCGCTCTTCGCGGGGCGGACCCAGGCGCCGACGCCGGTGGACCTGCCTTCCTTGGTCAGGACGTCCAACTGGCCCTTGTCCGTGGTGAATCCGTCGGCGGCGTAGAGGGTGAGGGTGAGCGGTTCGTCGCCCTTGTTGGCGACGACCATCTCGTCCTTGACGGTGCCGCCGGGGTTGACGGTGTAGCTGAAGCTCGACCGGTCGTCGCCGTACCCGTTGGCGGCCGTGCGGACCGTCCAGGTGACGTCGCCGTCGGCGGCGCGGGCGGGAGCGGTGGACCCCCAGACGGTCGCGACGGCGGCGAGGACGGCCAGGGTGAGGGCGACGACCGGGTGAAGGAGGCGGGACGGGGACGCGTGCATGTCGGGCTTCTCCTGGACAGGGGGCGGGACGGGCCGCCGGGCGCGGACCGCGGCGGGTCCGGACGGTCCGGCGACCCGTCCCCGGGGGTGGAACGGGGAGGTCAGCTGCTGAGCGCGGTGACCGTGAGGGTGGCCCGGTAGTCGCCCTTGTCGACGCTGTCCGGGATCTTCAGGTCGAGGTCGGCACCCAGCTTCGCCGAGCCGCGGGCGTGGCCCTGTGCGGCGGAGGCGAGGCTGCGGGAGACCGCGAGGCCCTGGCCCTTGTCGTCGTAGCCGGAGGCCACGGTGGCCCCGGCCCGCGCACCGGCGCCCGCCTCGGTCACGTGCGGCGTCCAGCCGAGGTACGCGCCGGAGAACGTCTTGCCGGCGTCGGCGAAGTCGCTCACGTCGGCCGAGACCGACCACGGGGAGAGCGTGCGGCGGGTGTCCTTGACGACGATCGGGTTGATCCTGCCGGAGGCGACGAAGTTGAAGTTCTCCGTCTCCTCGGCGGTGCCGAGGTCGACCAGGCCGTTGTAACCGTCGACGGTCCAGCCGAACTCGCCGGGTGCGGCGGTCGGGACGTCGACCTGGAGGGACTGGCCGTCACCGTTGTACGGGTGGACGGTGACCTTGTCGACGACCGAGCCGACGCCCTTCGTGGTGGTGGTGTTGGTGCACGAAGCACCGTGCTCTACCTCAGAGTTGGGCGCGGCGCAGGTGCCGCTGCGCAGGTTCTCGACGACGAGCTTGTCGTCGCGGACCTGGACCTTGACGTAGGAGCGGACGTGCTCCTGGTTCTCGACCGAGTTGTACCAGTAGTTGCCGGGGTTCAGCGGGTCGGCGCCGTTGCCGGAGCCGCTGGTGCCGCTGCTGTCGGGCGCCGTGATGTCGTAGTACTTCGAGCCCGAGGCCGAGTTGGCGGTGACGTAGAGGACGCCGCCGGGACCCGGGTAGACCTCGTCCTGGCCCGGCTGCTCGGCCGCGTCGGCCTTCTGGCCGTTCTTGATGAGGTAGCTGCGGGAGTAGCTGTGGTCGTGGCCCTGGAGGACCAGGTCGATGCCCAGCTTGGAGAACGTGGTCGGGAAGTCCGTCCGCCGCGTCTTGTTGTCGCTGTCCTTGGCGTGCGAGGCCGGCGAGTAGATGGAGTGGTGGTAGACCAGCACCTTCCACTTGGCCTCGGCGCCGTGCGCGTTGACGACGTCGGTGACGTACTTGGTGTGCGCCTCGTCGCCGCCGCCGCCGGTGGAGGCGGAGTAGCTGTTGCTGTTCAGGTCGATGAACAGCACGTCCTTGTAGATGTACCAGTAGTCACCGCCCGAAGTGTTCGACGCGGGCTGGCCGTTGGCGTAGTACGCGGCCGAGTTGTCGGTGTTCGGCGTGGCGAAGTGCTGCTCGTACGCCTTGCCGCCGACGTCGTGGTTGCCGATGGTCGCGGCCCACGGGTACTGGCGCAGTTCGTCGGGGGCGAGGAACGAGTTCCACTGCGTCTCGTTGTTGGCGGTCTCGACCTGGTCGCCGCCGGAGACGAGGAGTTCGGCGTTCGGGTTGGCCGTGGTGGCCACGTCGAGCGTGTCCTTCCAGCCCGTCCCGTCCTCGGCGGTGTCGCCGGAGGAGCCGATCTGGGGGTCGCCGAGGAACAGGAAGTCGTAGTCGCCCTCGAAGTCCTGCGTCTTGAAGGAGTACGTCGCCGACCAGTTGCCCGCGGAGCCGACCCGGTAGGAGTAAGTGGTGTTCTCCTTCAGGCCGGTGACGGTGGCGTGCCGGTTGTAGCCGCCGCTGGTCGCGATGTTGGCGGCGCCCAGGGCGTCGAACGTGGCGGCGCCGGCCGGAAAGTCGCCCGCGACGAGCTGCGAGGTCGGCGCGAGCTGCACCGCCTGGGCGGTGTCGGCGGAGGAGTACCAGCTCAGCGTGCGCTGGGTCTCGTTCGCGCCGACGCCCAGGACGATGCCGGAGACGGTGGCGGTGTCGGCCGCGGCGGCCGGGGTGGCCGCCGAGCCCGCGAGGGCCACGGCCAGGCCGAGGAGGGCCGCGGTGGCACCGGCGGCCACGCGGTGACGCAGGGGCCCGCGGGCCCTGCCGGAGTGCTTGGGTCTCATTCGGTTTCGTTTCTTCTGTGCACATGACGTGCGCATGTGGTGGAGACAGTAAGTTTTCGGTAAGAGATGAACGGCGTGCGAATGCGATCTTGGAAATGGCTGAACGTCGGGGACCTGCTGCTTCACCAGGGGTTTTTGCCAGTTGTTGACGACCCGTCAGCCCGCTGCCAGGCGCTGCACGAACCAGACCAGGCCCATCGCGGTCACGCCCGCTGCGATGGTCCCGGTGGCCCACAGACCGGCCCGGGGGTGCCTGCGGCGCAGCAGCATCAGCAGGGGGAACACCGCCGCGACGATGCCGAGTTGCACGGTCTCGATGCCGACGTTGAAGACCAGCAGCGACCACAGCAGGGTCCAGGACCAGGCCGCGTCGATGCCGAGCGCCCCGGCGAACCCCAGACCGTGCACGAGGCCGAAGCAGAACACGACGGCCAGGCGCAGCCGGCCGGCCCGGTCGAGGCCGAACCTGCCTTCCTCGTCCGGCACTTGGAGGTCGTAGACCTGGGTGCCGAGCTCGCGCAGCCGCCACAGGTGCCAGGCGGCGACGACGGTTATGGACAGCGCGATGACGGGTTCGACGACCCGGGACGGCACGTCCACCAGGCCGAGCGCGGCGAGCAGGAACGTCACCGAGTGGGCCAGCGTGAACGAGGTCGCCGCGAGCACGATCTCCCGGGGTCTGCGGGAGCCGGCGATGAGGGCCAGCAGGAACAGGATGTGGTCGATGCCGGTCAGCAGGTGCTCGGCGCCGAGCCGGAAGAACTCCCAGAAGCGCGTGGTCCAGGACTGGCCGACGGAGAACGAGGGCCGCGCGGCGTCGAGCGCCGCGCTGCCGTCGTGACCGCCGACCGCGTACGTGACGATCGTCTTGGTGCCCTTGACGTAGCCCTCGGAGTCGGGGAAGAGACCGGCGCGGACCACGTGGTCGTCGCCGTCGTGGCCGCCGCACGCCCAGTCCAGCGTCAGCACGGCGTACGGAACGCCGTCGGCCGTGGTGGTGCGGAAGCCGCCGCGACGGGACGGGACGCACGCCTCGCCGCCCGCGGTGACGGTGAGGCGGCCGGTGACGTAGTCGACGACGGAGCGGGTGTGCGCGGTGAGGGCCGCGGCCTGGGCCGCGTCGTCCTGCGCGTCGAACGCGGCGGTGCCCGCCCGGAACAGCGCGTCGTCGTGCCCGGCGTCGGCCGCCGAGACGACCAAGAGGTCGTACTCCAGCCTGAGTTGGGTGCGCAGGGGGCCGTTGCCGTCGCCCGTGACGTGGGCGTACACGGTGGACGAGAAGCCGTGCGCGGCGGCGGGCTGGGCGAGGGCGAGGCCCCCGACGAGGGTGAGTACCGCCGCCGCACAGGCGAGCAGAAGGCGGCGAACACGGTGTGACATGGGAACTCCTTGAGGTTGCCCGTGCACCGTGGGGGCCGGAGGTGAACCGGAACCGGCGATTCGGAGAACCGTGCGGGAACAGGTGATCGAACGGGGGTCGCGGGATGGAGAAAACGTGACGGGACGCCGCAGGATGTGGGCGCGGCACCCCCGCGAACCGCGTCCCGCCCCACGGCGCCGGTCGCGCCACTCGGCGAGCCGCACCACCCGCACGCACCGCACGAACCGCGCCGCGCCCGGCGCCGGAGCCCCTCGGAGGACGACCTTGCGCCGCCCGTACCTGGCCGTGGCCCTCGCCGCCGCGGCCGTCGCACTCCTGGGCGGCTGCGCGCGGGGTGACGACTGGTCACAGCCCCGCCCGCAGCCGTCCGCGATCGGCGAACTGGAGGCCGGCTTCGTCGCCCCGTCCGCCACACCCGTGCCGGAGTCGACCATTACCCCGGCGCCCGGCTCGTGGTCCGGCGTCCGGCCGGGCGAGGGCTACCGCGTCGTGCTGCTGAGCGCCGGCACCGGGCGGCCGACGAAGACGCTCGTGGCGGCCGTGCGGCAGTGGGCGAAGGACGCGGACGTGGACCTGCGCACCGAGACGGCCGCCGACGACACCGACCTCGTCCCCGCGATCAACAGGGCGCTCGCCCTGCGCCCGGACCTCGTCGTCAGCGCGGGCGACGACCTCGTGGACCCGCTCGCCATGATCACGCCCAACCACCTGGCCCAGCGGTTCCTGGTCGTCGGCGCCGAACTCGCCGAGCCCACCGGCAACGTCACCGCCGTCGACTGGACCGGGGCGTCCTTCCGCGGGGAGGGCCTCGGCGCGTCCTCGGAGTACGACGCCGCCACCTTCACCTCCGCCCGCTGCGCCGCCGCCGTCCGCGCGGGCACGGCGGCGGTGGTCTCGGGCGTCACGGGCGTCGTGGTGTGGATGGACGACTACGCGTAGGGCCGGTGCGGGCGTCCGGTCCGGCCGCCGCGTCCGCCCGACGCGTGCTTCCCGAACGCGTGATCACCGCGGAGGTACGGTGCGGGCGTACATCGGTGCGCGAGGAGGTTCGGGACATGCAGCAGACAGTGACCGCCGGGCTGGCCACGATCAGTGAGGACCTGGCCGGGTTGTACCGGGACCTGCACCGGAACCCGGAACTCTCGCGCCAGGAGACGCGGACGGCGGCGATCGTCGCCGGGCGGCTGCGCGACGCGGGCTGCGACGAGGTCACCGAGCACGTCGGCGGGACCGGGGTCGTGGGCGTGCTGCGCAGCGGCGACGGACCGGTCGTGATGCTGCGCGCCGACTTCGACGCGCTGCCCGTGGAGGAGAAGACGGGCCTGCCCTACGCGAGCACGGCGCGCGCGGTCGACGGCGAGGGCCGCGACGTTCCGGTGATGCACGCGTGCGGGCACGACATGCACACCACCTGCCTGATCGGTGCCGTCACCCTGCTCGCGGCGACGCGCGAGCAGTGGGCCGGCACCCTGCTCGTCGTGTTCCAGCCCGCCGAGGAACTCGCCTCCGGGGCACGGGCGATGATCGACGACGGGCTGTTCGAGCGCTTCCCGAAGCCGCAGATCGTGCTCGGCCAGCACGTCGGACCGCTGCCCGCCGGATACGTCGGGCACGGCAGCGGCCCGGTGATGGCCGCCACCGACTCGCTGAACGTCACCCTGCACGGCCGCGGCGCCCACGGCTCCCGCCCGGAGGCCGGCGTCGACCCGGTGCTGATGGCCGCGAACGTCGTGACCCGGCTCCAGGGCGTCGTCTCCCGCGAGGTGCCGCCGGGCGAGACGGCCGTGGTCACGGTGGGCCGGCTGCACGCGGGCACGAAGGAGAACATCATCCCGGACAACGCCGAACTCGGCGTCAACATGCGCACGTTCACGCCCGAGGTGCGCACGACCGTGCGCGCGGCCGTCGAACGGATCGTCCGGGCGGAGTCCGACGCGAGCGCCGCGGTCGCCGAGCCCACCCTGGAGTGGTTCGCGAGCGCGCCGGCGCTGGTGAGCGACCCGGAGAGCACGCGGACCACCGTGGCGGCGTTCACCGAGCACTTCGGCAAGGACCGTGTGCAGCCCATCCCGCAGGTCAACGCCAGTGAGGACGTAGGGGTGTTCGGGGAGGTGCTCCAGGTGCCCACCGTCTTCTGGTTCTGGGGCGGACTCGACCCCGAGACGGTCGTCACGGCCCTGATGGAGGGGCGGTTCGACGAACTGCCGGGCAACCACTCGCCGCACTTCGCGCCGCTGATCGAGCCGACGCTGAGCACGGGCGTCGAGGCCCTCGTCGTGGCCGCCCTCACCTGGCTGGGTGAACTCGCGCGCTGAGCAAGGGCGTTGTGACCGCTTCAACCGGCTCCCCGGGCCGCGGGTTCCGGTTCCGGTTCGCCGATCCGGGTCCGGCCGCTGTTCTCGAGGGGAGGCCGGACCCGGGTGCACGCCGGACGGTTCGGCGTTCGCCGTCCGTGTGGACACCGCCGGGTGAACCGGTAACCGGGTGGAGACGAGCGGCGCCGACACCGTTCGTTCTCACACCTTCCGCCGGGCCCTGGTGACAGGTGAACCGTATAAGCGCGCGCCGGGGAGTGTCGCTCCGCTTCGCGCGGCCGTACTCCCATTCGCGCGTGCGCACCCGGCGCCACGGCGCCGCGGCCCGCGCCGTCGCGTGCGGATTCGTGCACGGTTTCGTACGCGCACCCCGGGACCGGCGGCGCACGCGCGGGGGTCCGGCGTCGTCACACGGCCCTGCGGAGCGTCTGTGAGGGAGTCTCGCCGAAGCGGGCCCGGTAGCGCTGCCCGAAGCGGCCCAGGTGCGAGAACCCCCACTGGTAGGCGACCTCCGCCACGGTCGTCATCCCCGGTTCCCCGCGCAGCAGTTGGGTGTGGGCGTGCTGGAGACGCACCTCGTTGACGAACGCCGTCGGCGACATGCCCACGTACCGGCGGAAGGCGTCCTGGAGGCTGCGCACCCCGACCCGGGCGATCGCCGCGAGTGCCGCCGCGTCGTAGGGGTCGCCGGGCCGCTCCCGGACGGCGTCCATCACCCGGGTGACCGCCACCGGCGGCACGGACGGGCGGGGGGTCTCCAACTGCTCGCGGTGCGAGTGCCCCACGGCGAGCAGCAGCCCCGACATCAGCGACTGCTCGAAGCGGGCGCGGAACAGGTCCTCCTGGAGCAGCCCGCCGTCCTCCTCGTGGTCGCGCAGCCCCCACGTCGCGAGGCTCACCCAGCTGCGTCCGGCTCCCCGGGTGACGTCGAAGGACGGGTCGAAGCGGGGCGCGCGGGCGAGGCGCCGGCCCAGCAGGTTCTCCAACTGGGCGTGCACGGCGGCCTTGTCGAGCTTGACGGTCAGGGCGTCGCAGTCGCCGGACCAGTCGTCGACGCGGATGTCGTACTCGGGGTCGAAGAACACCGCCTGCCGCGGGGTGGCCCAGGTGGCCTCGGCGGAACCCTGCTGGACGCTGAAGGCACCCACCAGCGGCACGGCCAGGTGGTAGTAGCCGGGTTCGCCGAAGGCGAGCCGTACTTCCGTTCCCAGGCTGAGTCTGCCGATGGTGAACGGCCCGAGGTCGCTGACGCCGAGGTTCGCCCGGAAGTCCTCCCGCGACCCCGTCAGATCCACCGCCAGGTCGTAGTAGTGGACCGAGAGCGCGTCCCGGATCTCCTCCAGGGAGCGCGTGCGGTACCTGCTGTAGACGGCCTCCCGTCCGCGTTCCGATGTCTCCGCTGTCACAACCGTCCCCCGAACTGTCGCTTCTGTTCCCAGCATGTGGCAGCCGCGGCACGGGCAGAACCGTATCCGCGAAAATCCTCCGCCCGCCGCCGCCCCGAACGCGCCGCGGACGGCCGGGCGGCCGGTGCCGCACGCGGGTACGGGCGTCCCCGGCAAGGGGTAACGCGGGTACGGACGTGCCCCGGGGCCGGAGCGGGCGGACGGCTCCGCGCGTGTGTGCCGTCGTGATAGGCATGCAACTTCGCCCTGTCCGAAAAACCTGGAGCATCCCGGTATGACTATCACTACGCCGACGGCCTTTCTGCCCGTCCAGCACGGCACCGGCCACCGGAGCGGGGTCGAGGAACGCGAACTGCGCGCCGGCGGCTTCCGGTTCGTCGTCCGGGTGGCGTGGTGCGAGGAGCCCGTGACGGAGCCGTTCCTGATCCTGGGCGGCTCGTCGCAGGACCGGCTGTCCTGGACCCGGCACGAGCGTGTCCTGCGTCCCCTGGGCCACGTCGTCACCGTGGACCTGCCCGGCTACGGCGGCGCCGACTTCCTGCCCGCCGAGCACGGCATCGACTTCCTCGCCGACGCGGCCCGGTACGCCCTGGACGACCTCGGGGCGCAGCGCGTCAACCTGCTGGGCGCCTGTTTCGGCGGGGCCGTCGCGCTGCGTCTGGCGCAGCGGCACGCCGAGCGGGTCCAGCGCCTCGTGCTGATCGGCATGACCAGGGACCTGCCGAGCGACTACACCGACTGCGTGCCGCGGTGGATGGCGATGCTGGCGGACGGCCGCAACGACGAGATCGCCCGCGAACTGGTCGACCGCTTCATGTCCCCCGAGGGCACCGGCGAGGTACGGCGGCACGCGGCCGTGTCCCGGCTGCTGTACCGGCAGTTCGCGGGGCGCAGCCCCGAGGAGGTCCGCATGGACGTGGAGCACAACCACCGCCTCATGGCGCACCCCTGGTACGTACGGCACCCGGCGGCGCGTGTCCCCTCGCTGGTGCTGACCGGGGAGCACGACACGCTGACGCCGCCCGCGATGGGCCTCCAGGCCGCGCGCTGCCTCAACGGGGCCTGGTTCACCACCGTCAAGGACGCCGACCATCTGCTGCCGGTCGAGCGGAGCGAGGAACTCGCCGACCTGCTGGGCCTGTTCTGCACCGACCAAGCCATCGACCAGCTCCCGTACTGCAACGCCCTGCAGTTCGTCGCGGGCGACTGAGAAACTTCCCCCGAGGGTGTCACAGGCCCCGCGCGCGCCGTGTCCAACCGAGTGACACACCCACTCGACCGGGGAAGAGGCGACCCGCATGGGACACACGGAGAACAGCACGCGCGGCACGGGCGGCACGGGCGGCACCGCGGACGCGGCGGGCACGCCGCTCACGACGGTCCGGGTGCGCGACTCGTTCATGGTCCACACCGACACCGGGGAGCCCGGGGGCGGCGCGTCCTCGGTCCCGGTGGTGTTCCTGCACGGGAACCCCACCTCGTCGTACCTGTGGCGGAGGGTCGTGCCGCACGTGGCGGGGCTGGCCCGCTGCCTGGCACCGGACCTCATCGGCATGGGCGGTTCCGGCAGGCCCGAGTCCGGCTACCGCTTCACGGACCACGCGGCGTACCTGGACGCGTGGTTCGAGGAGATGGCCCTCGACGAGTTCGTGCTCGTCGGGCACGACTGGGGCGGTGCCCTCGGCATGGACCGGGCGGCCCGGCACCCCGGGGTGCGGGGCGTGGCGCTCGTCGAGACGTTCCTGCGGCCCCTGAGCTGGGCCGAGATGCCGCCCCTGGGGCGCGAGGTGTTCACCGCGATCCGTTCGCCCGCGGGCGAGGAGATGGTCCTGCGCGACAACAGCTTCATCGAGTTCAACCTGCCCCACGGGGTGCTCGGCGGCCTGGCCGCCGAGGACCACGACGTGTACCGCGCCCCGTATCCCGACGCGGCCTCCCGCAGGCCGCTTCTGGCGTGGCCGCGCGAGATCCCCTTCGACGGCGAACCGGCCGACGTGCACGCGCGGATGCTCGCCTACGGCGCGTGGATGGCCCGCACGCCCGAGGTACCGAAACTGCTGATGACCGTCGACGGCGGTGTGGGCATGGGATCGGCGGAGACGGCCGCGTGGGCGCGGGAGACCTTCGCGTCGGTGGAGGTGGAGGGCATCGGACCCGCCGGGCACCAGGCGCCGGAGGACCGGCCCGACGCCATCGGCACGGCCGTGGCCGGCTGGCTGCTCCGGCACGGCATCGCGAAGGGACCCGCGTGAACGGCACCGTAGAGCACGGCGGGGACGACGGCCGCAGCGGTGATGTCCCGTCCGCAGAGCGGGAGTTGGTCGCGCGGGCGGCCGGTGGCGACGCGACCGCGCTGGAGGAGGTCGTCCGCCTGCTCCAGGATCCCCTCTACCGGCTGGCCCTGCGGATGGTGTGGCGCCCGGCGGACGCCGAGGACGCGACGCAGGAGATCCTCGTCCGGGCGGTCACCAGCCTCTCCACCTGGCGCGCCGAGGCCCGGCTGCTGACCTGGGCTTACCGGATCGGCGTCAACCATCTCCTCAACCTGCGGCGCAAGTCACCCCAGGAGCAGCGGTCGTTGAGCCTGGACGAGTTCGGGGCCGACCTCGCCGACGGTCTCGCCGCCGCCGACCACACGGGCCCCGAGGCGGAGTTGCTGACCGCGGAGGTCCGACTGGGCTGCACCCAGGCGGTGTTGCAGTGCCTGGAGCGAGGGGAACGGGTCGCGTTCGTCCTCGCGGACGTCTTCGAACTGTCCTCCGCCGAGGCCGCGTACGTGCTCGGCGTCGGGCCCGCCGCGTACCGCAAGCGGCTGGAGCGGGCCCGTCGGCGGATCCGGGCGTTCATGGAGTCGACGTGCGGGATCGTCAACCCGGAGGCGTTCTGCCGGTGCGCCCGCAGGGTGGACAGGGCGGTCGCCTCCGGCCGCGTCGACCCGCGCCGCCCGGTGTACGCGGGTCATCCGGTGACCCGGCCGGGCCGCGACGTGGCCGACGCGGCGGCGCAGTTGGCGCGCCTGCACGACACGGCGGCCGTCCTGCGCGCCCACCCGGACTACGCGGCACCCCGCGACCGTACGGACGCGGTGCTGACGGTGCTGCGGTCCGGGCGGTTCCCGCTGCTGGGGTGAGGGTGAGGCACGGGCCGGGCTCCCCCCGTGCGGCGTGCCGTCAGAGGCCCACGTCCCTGCCGCGGATGTCGTCCAGGGACTCGCGGCGCACCAGGAGGCGGGCGCGGGCGTCGCGGACGGCGACCACGGGCGGGCGGCCGACCAGGTTGTACCCGGAGGCCATCGACAGGTGGTAGGCGCCGGCGACCGGGAGTGCCAGCAGGTCGCCGGGGCGCACGTCGGCCGGGAGCGGGACGTCGGCCGCGAGCACGTCGCCCGCCTCGCAGTGCCGGCCCACGACGGTCACCGGTGCGCTCGCCGCCGCACTGTGACGGCCCGTCAGGCGTGGTGCGTACCGGACCCCGTACAGCGCGGGCCGCGGGTTGTCGCTCATGCCGCCGTCCACGGCGACGAAGACCCGCCCGCCGGTGCGCTTGACGGCGAGCACCCGGTAGACGGCGACGCCCGCCGGGCCGGTGATCGCGCGGCCCGGTTCGAGCACCAGGCGGGGCACGGGCAGCCCGGCCGCCGCGCACGCCGAGGCGAGTTCCGCGCGGACCCGGCGGGCCAGCGCGGCGACGTCCAGGACCGGGTCGCCGGGGCGGTAGGCGATGCCGTGGCCGCCGCCGAGGTCGAGCTCGGGCAGCAGCAGCCCGTGCTGCCGCCGCAGGGTCGCCATCAGACCCACCAGCCGACGCACGGCGGCCAGGTACGGGCGGACGCTGGTCACCTGGGAGCCCAAGTGGCAGTGCAGTCCGGTGAGTTCGAGCTGCGGCTGGTCGAGGATGCGGACGATGGCGTGCTGGGCGTAGCCGTCGGAGATCGACATGCCGAACTTCTGGTCGTCGGTGCCGGTGCGGATCTTGGCGTGGCCGCCCGCGCTGATCCCGGGGACCACGCGGACCATGACCTTCTGCCGGCCGTCCGGCCCGACGGCGGCCGCGAGCCGGGCGATCTCGGACGGGCTGTCGATCACGATCCGGCCGACACCGAGGCGCAGCGCGGTCTCCAGGTCGCGCGGCGACTTGGCGTTGCCGTGCAGGGTGATCCGGTCGGGCGGGAAGCCGGTGGTCACGGCGAGTTCGAGTTCGCCGGCCGAGCAGACGTCGAGGCCGAGACCCTCCTCCTCGATCCAGTGGGCGACGGCCCGGCACAGGAACGCCTTTGCCGCGTAGAGGACTTCGGCCTCCGGGAAGGCGGCCCGGTAGCCGCGGCAGCGGTCGCGCACCTCGTTCTCGTCGAGTACGTAGACGGGGGTGCCGAACCGTTCGGCGCACTCGGCCAGGGGCACTCCGCCGACCTCGATGTCCCCCTGGCGGGGCTCGGCGGTGGAGGCGGGCCAGACCGACAGGGGGTCGGCCGCGGGGGCGGGGGCGGCGAGGGCCGGGACGGGGGTGGGTGCGGGAGTGGTGTCGAGGGTGGTCATGGTGTTCCCCTTCCGTTCAGCCGAGTCGGCCGAGCCGCGTTGCCGTTGCCGTTGCCGTTGCGAGTACCGGCGTGGATGCCGGTGCCCTCGCAGGTGCCGGTGCCGGGGCCGTGGTGGGTGCGGGCGCCGGGCGGGCCGGGGCGGCGGGCGGGGCGGAGAGCTGGGGGTCCACCGTGAGGGCGGTGACACCGAGCGGTGCGGTGAGGGCGCGCAGCGCGGGCTCGGCCAGGCGGATCCAGGGCCGGCCGGGGCCGAGGGCGGCGGTGAGGGCGCTCTCGGAGGTGAAGGCCACCGCGGTGCGGGCGCCGAGCGGGGTGCGGAAGAGGCGGACGGTGTGGCCCGCCGGTCCCGGCCGGACCGGCACGCAGAGGGATGCGCGGCGGGGTCCGGCCGGGAACCGATCGGAGGGCTCGGGGTCCTCGCCGTACGGGAAGTCAGCCATGTCGGTCCTCCAGATGACGACGCGATGACGCAAGTGACGGGCGCTGTGCGCCGGTTGGCGGCGGCCCCGGACACGGGGAGGTGTCCGGGACGCGCCGCTGCCGACGTTATGCCCGCCCCCGCCGCCCCTCGGGCCCCTCCTGACGCGACACTGACGGCGGCCGACAGGTTCCTGACGCGACGCTGACACGACGTTGACACGCCTGGTCACGGCCCCGTCCGGCCCCGACGGCGCTCGCCCCGGCCCTTTCCGGTCCGCCCCGGTCCCCGCGCGTCAAAATACGGACGTTTCCCGTCAGAGGGCCGTCAAGGAACGGTGTCCCGGCCCCCACCGCTCCTACCGTCGGCGGCATGGGACGCGACGACGACACACGACGGGAACCGGAAGCCGGCCCGGGGCCGCTCCCCGGGCCGCTGCCGGGGCCACTGCCGGAGCCGGGAGCGGCCGGCGGGCGGGGGGCGCGTCCGGTGCCGCGCGACCGGGCGGAGGAGTACGACCGCAACTGGGCGCGGGACGTGCGCAGCGGGGCGCGGTGCGCGGCGCTGTCGTTCGTGCTGCTGCTGGGCGTCGACTACGGCTTCGGCGGGCTCACGCCGGTCCGCGCCGCGCTGTGGCTCGGCCTCGCGGTGCTGCTGTTCGCCGTGCTCTGCCCGGCGCGGGTGCGGGCCGGTGACGGCTGGCTCGCGTCCCGCGGCCTGCTGCGCGAACACCGCGTCCGCACCGACCTGTTGGTGAGCGTGCGGTGCGTGAACGGCGTGTCCGGCGCGCTGGCCCTCCAGGACGTGTTCGGCGGCCGGGTCGAGATCGACCCGGCCGTGCTGAGCGAGAACCCCGGCCTGTGGCACCGCCTCGACGAGGGGGCGCGCCGGTCGGAGCGGTGCGGTTCGCTGGCGTACGGAGCGGCCCTGCTGCACGGGGTCGCCGAACGCATCGACCGCGAGACCGCCCTGAACGTGTTCCGGACGTCGGGACTGGAGTGAGGGAGGGCGGGCCGGAGGCACGGGAGTCGCCCCCGCCTCCGGCCCGCCCCCGCCTCACGTCCCGGCGGATCAGACCGCGGTCAGGGTGACGTCCTGCCGCCGCGCCGCGTGGAAGTGGGGCAGCGGAAGGCCGCCGGAGGGACGCAACTCCATGACGGTGGCCTCGACTTGGGCCGTGCCGTGTTCGAGCGCGTCGGCGCCGACCCGGCCCGTGTTGCGCCACGCGTGCTCGGCGCCGTCGCACACGGCGGTGCTGCCGCCGATGCCGTGCCGGACCGTGGAGTCGCCCTGGGCGACCGACGAACTGACGTACGCGGGACCGGTGTTGCCCGAACAGCGGTAGGTACCGGAGAGCGTGACCGTGCCGTCCGACGCGAGGGTGCCGGTCGGGTCGACGGTCACCGCCTCGGTGCCCCCGGGGGCGGACACCACGGCGTTCGCCGCCGGGGCCGACGCGAGGGGTGCCGCGAGCACGAGCACGGCACCGGTGAGGGCGCCGAGGACGGGGCGCAGGGACATGGAGTACCTCCAGGAGGACGGTGCGGGGGTGGGCCGGCCGCGCGCTCGGCGGGTGCCGACAGGTACCCCTACTGGTACCGGGCCGCCGCCCCCGGACCGGTGACCCTCACCCCTTCGGGGCGAGTCCGCGCGGCCCGTCGTGGAAACGTCCGCGTGTTGTCCGCGTGTTGTCACGCTTCGCGGCAGGCTGTTCCGATGAGCTCACGCCGGGAGCATGGTTGCGTCGTGCGAGGCGGCGACGGCGCCGCCGGCATCCATCGCATCCGACGTGGAGGTGCGCCATGTGTTCCCACCAGACCTCGTCCCGCACGGCGGGACCGGACGCGCCGCACATCGTCGCCGCCCATCCCGAACAGGGCTGGAGTCTGCTGTGCGACGGTGCGATCGTCTTCGACGACAGCGGTGAACTGAGCCCGGACGGACGGGTGGTGGCCCCGCGCCGCGCCGTCCTGCCCCGTGCCACGACCACCGTCTGAGCTTCCCCGGGCCTGCTGACGGGCCGTCCGAAAGCGTGCGGCGCACGGCCCCCGCGGTCACCGCGCCGCACCCCGGGCGACCGGACACGACCCGGTGACCAGCGGTGATACCGACGACCTAAGATGATCAACGTGTCCGACCCGCACGCACCCCGGTCTCTCGTCGTCACGCTCTTCGGCGCGTACGGCCGTCTTCTGCCGGGCCCGCTGCCCGTCGCCGAGCTGATCCGGCTGCTGGCGGCGGTCGGCGTGGACGCCCCGTCCGTCCGCTCCTCGGTGTCCCGGCTGAAGCGGCGCGGCCTGCTGCGTCCGGCCCGCACGCCGGAGGGCGCGGCGGCCTACGAACTCTCCCCCGGTGCCCGGCAGTTGCTGGAGGACGGTCACCGCCGCGTGTTCGCCCCGGCCACCCGGGACGACGAGGGCTGGGTGCTCGCGGTGTTCTCCGTGCCGGAGTCGGAGCGGCAGAAGCGGCACGTCCTGCGCTCCCGGCTCGCGGGACTCGGCTTCGGGACGGCGGCGCCCGGCGTGTGGATCGCCCCGGCCGGCCGCTACGAGGAGACCCGGCACACCCTGCGGCTGCTGCGCCTGGAGCCGTACGTGGATTTCTTCCGCGGCGAGCACCTCGGGTTCGCGGCGACCGAGGAGGCCGTCGCCGACTGGTGGGACCTGGCGGCGATAGCGAAGCGGCACGAGGCGTTCCTCGACTCCCACGCGCACGTGCTGCGCGCGTGGGAGACGCGCCCGGACACCCCGCCCGAGGAGGCGTACCGGGACTATCTGCTGGCCGTCGACTCCTTCCGGCGGCTGCCGGACACCGACCCGGGGCTGCCCGCGCGGCTGCTGCCGGCCGACTGGCCGGGCATCCGGTCGACGGCGGTGTTCCGGAGCCTGCACGCGCGGCTGCGGGACGCGGGAGCGACGTTCGCCGGACTGTGACCCCACCGGTCCCACCGGTCCCACCGGTTCCGCCGCTCACGTCGTCGGCCGTTCCGTCCCGGTTCCGCCACCCCTTTCACAGTCACCCCACGGGCACCACCAGTCACTCAGACAAACCTCAGACTCCTCCGGCACTGCTCTCAGATTTCTTACCTACGCTGCGAGATGTCGTACGCCAGGTAAGAAAGAGGTCTATTGCGCATGACCACCACGGCAAGGGCTCAGGGAGCCACGGTCTGGCTCACCGGCCTGCCGAGCGCGGGCAAGACCACCATCGCCCGATGTCTCGGCGATCGGCTGAAGGCCGAGGGACACCGCGTGGAGGTCCTCGACGGCGACGAGATCCGCCGTTTTCTCTCCGCGGGACTTGGATTCTCACGAGAGGACCGCAACACGAACGTTCAGCGCATAGGCCTCGTCTCCGAGGTACTCGCCCGCAACGGCGTCCTGTCGGTGGTGCCGGTGATCGCCCCCTACGCGGACAGCCGCGAGGCGGTGCGCAAACGGCACGAGGCGAGCGCCACCCCGTACATCGAGGTGCACGTGGCGACCCCGGTCGAGGTGTGCAGCGAGCGCGACGTCAAGGGCCTGTACGCGCAGCAGGCCGCCGGTGAACTGTCCGGCCTGACGGGTGTCGACGACCCGTACGAGGAACCCGCCGACCCCTCCCTGGTCCTGCGGACGCAGTCCCAGACGCCCGCGGAGTCCGCGGACGCCGTCTACGCGGTGCTGGCCGAACGGGGGCTGGTGTGAGTTCCTTCACGCTTTCTCACCTGGACGCCCTGGAGTCGGAGGCGGTGCACATCTTCCGCGAGGTCGCGGGCGAGTTCGAACGGCCGGTGATCCTCTTCTCCGGCGGCAAGGA
>NZ_JBIBHJ010000019.1:0-143548 GCF_042956945.1 Streptomyces sp. NPDC008150
CCAGGGGCTTCGCGGCATCCCCAGCACCCTTTCGGGCCGCCCGGAGCATCCTTTGAAACAGACAGCACCCAGCTCGGGAGCCCTTGTGAGTAGGCCTACTCAGGCACATGGCCGAGGGGGCCGCATAACCTCGCAGGATGGCCATGAAACCGATGCTGCAGGCCGCCGCCGGCTCGAAGGCACAGCGTGGCGGCTACGTGGTAGGCAGCGCGCTCTTTCGCGTATGGCTCCTCCTCACGTCCCCCCTGCCGGAATCGGTTCACTGGCTGCCCATCTGGCTCGGGGGCGTGCTGTGGAACGGAAGGAGCGGTAAGGGCGGCATACGTCGCCTCCTTCGACTGCACCGCTCGACGAAGTAGTTGGCGAGCGCGCAGCCGCGGAACCCGGGCGTTGCGATCGACCCACGATGTCTCATGAGACACGTCAAAGTCTGGAGAAGGACGGCTACCGGGCCCAACTCGCCGTCCGCGACGGTCAGGTGCTGCTGCGTCCCGGCGCGGCACCGACATGACGGCTCGTTCCCCGAGATCCGGGCCGCGGCCCTCGCACAGCTGCCCGACAACGTGTGCCTGGACGGCGAAATGGTGGTGTGGCAGGAGGGCCGGCTCGCGTTCGAGCGGCTCCATCAGCGCCTCGCCCGCCGCGGCACGACCGCGGCCGCCGAAGCGGACGACGGTGGCCGGCGCACTTCGTCGCGTTCGACCCGACCCACCACGGCGACCAGGACCTCACCGCCCTGCCCTACGCCGACCGCCGGGCCCTGCTCGAAGCTCGCCCGCCTCATCGACGACCACCTCGAAGGCGGATCCCGGCACGGCAACGAAGCCACCAGGTACCTACTGCCGGGCCGAGCCCCCGGGCGCCCCCGCAACCCTGCGGGACTGTCCGACAAACTCAAACGCTACGGCCTACCCGCCCGCGCAGCCCGGAACACGGCCATGATGCAAGCGCTCGCCGACCTGCCACCCGTCGTGCTCTCCGACTTAATCGGCATCCAGCCGAGAACAGCGGAACGCTTCGCAGCCTTGGCCGGCGAGAACTGGTCCGACTACCTGGCGGGTCCCATCCTGCCCGCGCTTGAGACCGGAGGACGATCATCGCCGCCGCGGTCCTCACCATGGAGAGGCAGCGCTGAAGACGCCCCGTGAGGTGATGCTTCCGCTCGGAGTTCAAGACACCGGCCGCTTGATCCTCAGTGCTCGCAGGACTCCCCTATCAACTGGCTGTGCAGCGGGCTGGCGCCGTCCAGTCGACCCGCGATGCCCTCGGCGAAGTACTCCCGCACGGAGGTGATGGTGGTGGGACAGAGCTTGCGGCAGCACTCGTTCCCATCCCACACCCAGATGCGGCCGTCGGGCGTGCGGAAGTCGACAAGAGTCCACATCGTGCAGCCGCGGTCCATGATCGGAACGATGCCGTGCGGGACGGTCTCACCGTCCGGGTCTTGGGTGGGAGTGGTGAAACCGCGGTAGAGCTCGAGGATGTCCTCGCCGTCGCAGAAGTAGTGGTCAGGAAGCGGGCTCAACGAGGCGCACTCCCAGCCGTCGATGCCGAAGCCGCCGTTGGAGACTTCGGCATAGAGCCTGCGGAGGAAACGGGGCATCGGGTGACCGACCTCCGCCTCGACGGCGGAGATCACGGTAGGGGTAGCGACCGGTGCCAGGTTGTCGTCGGGTGTCTGCTTCCTGACAGCCGCGATCAGTTCGTCCTCGGTCATGTCGTCTCCCTCGGTTCATCAACGCATGGAACAGCATGAGGCATGAGCACGACAGGAGGGAGCACGACCCCGAGCCGGTCTACCGCTGCAGAGGCGGACCTCAACCAGGACCGGGGCGCAACCGTCGAGGCCTGCTGGCCTTTCGGCCACCGCAAGGTCCAAGAGGCCGGGGTCAGGTGGGAATAGCGCAGGTTCGGATCAATGCCTCTTCACCAGTAGGTGCGGGTCACCACCGAGGCCGTCATCGGCGCCATCACCGGCACCCCCACCGCACCCCGGTCGCTGCTCCTCGGCCGGTACGACACCGCCGGCCGCCTGCGGTACGCCGGGCGCAGCACCACGTTGTCCGAAGCCACCGGCCGCACCGTGGGCGCCCACTTGACGCTCCCCGGCGGTGAACACCCCCGGGCGGGTTGGACGTTCTCCGCCGGGTGGGGCAGCCGGGAGACGCTCGATATCGTGCTGGTGCGCGCGGACGTCGTGCTGGAGGTTGCCGTCGACGTCGCCCGGGACGCGGGCGGGCGGTGGCGGCACCCGGTGCGGGTCCACCGGGCGCCGGTCGACACCGGCATCGACGATGTGCCGCTCTTCGATGACACCGGCGACCGGCCAGTGAGCATTTTCAGTGTGGCCACTGATCGGGTGACGGGGGCGGCGTGAGGTGGGGGTGCGCAACGGACAGGGCTCCCGTGCCGTTGAGGGAGGTGTTCGACGTCTCAACCCAGCAGCACAGGAGCCCTGTTGGTTCCCTATCCTGCCGCACTCGACCTGTCCCACGCTCTGGTCGAGTGGGTCACGATGCTCATCGTCACCCACGAGGGTGAGAGGCGGTGCAAGCTTCCGCCGCACAGGCGTGCGCTGGTCGCGCTCGTGTACCTGCGCCGCCATGACACCCTCGCCCGGATCGCGGCCGGCTTCGGGATATCGGTCGGCACCGCCCACGCCTACGTCACCGCGGTCACCGGCCTGCTCGCCGAGCAGGCGCCGGGTCTGCTGAAGACGCTGCGCGCGCACGATCCGGACTTCGTCCTCCTGGACGGCACGCTCGCCGGTGCGACCGCGTCGGCGACGGCAGGGCCGACTACTCGGCGAAGCACAAGCGGCACGGCGTGAACGTGCAGGTCGTCACCGACCCGGCCGGCAAGATTCTCTGGCTGTCGCCGACACTGCCGGGCCGGACCCACGACCTGACGGCCGCCCGCACCCACAAGATCCTCCGGATCTGCGAGCGCCAGGGCGTCCCGGTCCTCGCCGGCATGGCCTACATCGGGGCCGGCGACTGGGTCACCACCGCCAAGCGCCGACCACCCGGCGGTGAACTCACCGTTACCGAGCGGACCCTGAACCGGGGCCTGTCCGCCGCGAGGGCACCTGTCGAACGCGGCATGGCACGACTGAAGTCCTGGCAGATCTTCCGCAGATCCCGCATCAGCCCCAACCGCATGACCGTCATCGCCAAAGCCGTCCTCACCCTGGAGAAACAACGCTGAAAACGCTCACTGCTTACTCCGGTCGGAAATCAGGTCGGGGGTGATGAGGCGGCCGACCGCGTCCGTGAACTGCGCCCACACCGAGGCGAAGTCAGCGAGTGCCGCACGGCCGGTGTCGGTCAGCGCGTAATAGCGCCGGGGCGGTCCGCTCGGCGATTCGCTCCAGTCGGTGGTCACCAGTTCCTCGCGGCGCAGCCGTGACAGCAGCGGGTACACCGTGCCCTGGCTCATTGCCAGCGCTCCGGTATCCGCCAATGTCGCCACCAGTTCCGTGCCGTAGCGCGGGCCGTCACGCAGAAGCGACAGCACGCAGTACTCAAGGACCCCCTTGCGGAGCTGGCTCATTGTCTTGCCAGGTTCCATGCGATGCACGCTAGCTGACCGCTACCTTGCGAAGCAAGACAGTCCCAGATTTCCCACCGACCGCCCCGACCCAGGCCCGCCACATTGCTCCGGCGGGTGGGGGCTGTTGTGCATGGAGGCCGGAGAAGGGGAAACTTCCCTGCGTGGGTGACACGGTGGGGAAGTGGCTACTGCTCGTCTTGTCGGTCGGGTTGGCAGTGGGAGCGGGAAGATCCGCCTACCGGCACTACCGGCTGTCCCGGCGCGGTGCGTCGACGACGGGGGTGGTGTCCGACGCGGATGAGCGCGTCGACAGCGACGGGGTGTCCCACTTCCACCCCCGACTGCTGTTCACGCCAAAGGGGGGCGACGCTCCGGTCTCCGTGCGGGCGACAGGCAGCAGGTCTTTCCCGCTGTCGTTTCCGATGGAGGTCAGGGTCCGATACGACCCAGCCCGTCCGACGCGGGTGAAAGTCGAGGGCTTCACCGAGGAGAACGGCTTCGTTGGGACGGCGGCATCCGCGGCAATGGCGCTGGTGATCGTCGTCTACCTCATGGCCCTCCTCTTCCGCGGCTGAGAATCCGGTCCTACGGCGGCTGTATGGGCAGCGACGTTACGGGCCCTTCGGTCTCGCCGTCGACGCCCTGGACCAAGTTATCTCCAACCGATCCGAACCCGCCGCGCGATGGGCCGAAGCTGCGAATCGGTCGAAGGAGCGCCAGGACAGTACCCGCCTCCGCAACGTCCTTGCCCCTCCGATCCCGCCACAACGGGAAGCCCTTGGTCGGAGTCTGATCGGTGACCAACAGTCACGGATCACAGAAATTGAACCAGCGCCGCTACTGACGTACAAAGCACCCTCGGCCCTCAACTGAAAATGGATCGCCAACAGCCACCGCACGAAATCCAGTTCACGCCCAAAGCCGCCTGTCACAGCACCCCAGCAATCAAGCCACAAGCCCCTAGCACTCCAGCTGTAGATCGTGACCTTCATGCTCGTGGACTCAACTTCTCGCAGGTCACGGTACCGCGCTAATAAGGCAGAGCATCGCCCCGACGCCGAGCAGCGCTAGGCCGGTGCCCCCCATGAGGAGCACGACTGGCCGCTCCTTGTCGAAGTCGAGGTCCGCGCGGGTTCCCGTCTTCGCGTGCCGCGGCTTCCGGCTGTCGTGCACGACCGGTACGACCGTGCCCTCGGGGCCGGGCAGCGACTGCATGTACTCATGGAATCTGGCAGGCGGCTCCCCCTCCGGCAGGCATACGTCGAAGAAGGCCCGGTGTGAATTGGTCACGTATTCGTAGAATTTGTAGACAGCCTGCCCGTCGACGCCATGGTGCTTCAACTTCCGCATGAGGCGGTATTCCACGAAGTTGCCTGACTGGGCCAACAGGGCAAAGAATCCTAACAGCGTGAGGACAAGGCCCAGGGCCATAGGAAATGACACGACACCCCCACCGTTCCCATCCATGTGTGGCCGCATCGTAGTTCACCAGGTGTCGCGCGTGAACCTGCTGGAGGGGCCGGTGCGGAGAGGACTGCCGCCGACGGTGATCATCGGTACCGTCCCGGTCGCAGGCTGTCGGCCCACAGGGTGCGGCCGCGGTGGTCGGCGATGACGGTGGCTTTCATCGTGTTCTGCTTCTTCTTGCCCGAGATGAAGGAACGGCGTCCGCCGCGGCTCGCTGCCGGTCGTCGGACTTGGACCTCGGTGGCATCCAGGCGCAGCTCGACGCCTTCCGCCTGTGCGTAGGCGAACACGTCCTCCAACGTCCGAAGGCGCAGTCCCGGCCTGTCGGGAACGGCGAAGCCCCGCTGCGCGAGGAGCCTGCGCACCTCACCGACAGCACGGGTGACGGTCGAGCGGTCGACGCCGAACAGCACTCCAAGGACTGCATGCGGCAGATCATGCCGCAGGTGGATGAGGGTAAGCACCAGCCGGTCCACGAAGACCAGTTGATGTCGGGCCCCGGCCCCTGGCACCCGCTTCCTCGCCCCGCCCCTCGCCTGATGCCGGCGCCCCACGACCGCAACCACCCAGGGTCTGGCCAACTCCACGATCAGAGACGACAGATGAGCTGTCGAGATCCCGGTGAACAAAGGATGCGCCAGTACCGAACGATCGGCTATGCCCCTCACCACAAGAGTCTGCCCACCCGCTATCACGCACCAACTCGTAAGTGGTGCGCCGAACTTGGCTCCTGCAAGGACGTACGGGACGCCTCGCGCCCGGGGCCGGAGGCGTCAGGGCGTCGGAACGATGCCGCTGTATTCGGCTGGACCGGGGTAGGAGCGGACCTCGACCTGCCGTTGTCGGCGTCGCCCGAGCGTGGTCACATCCTTCTGCACGATGGCCTGCGCCATGGACCCGACAGCGCTACCGATGGCCGTAATCGCCACCATCGCATAACTGGGGACACCGGGCACAAACCCCAGTGCAATACCCGGGAGGCTACCGGCAACACTGCCGAGACCTGTGCGTGCGAGCTTGCTGCGCTGACTAATCTTGGCCGTCTGCTGGGCGCCCTCCGCTACGCGGCATATCTCGCTCGCGTACTCGTCGATCGCAGTCCGCAGGAGATCGGCCCGATCCTCGACGGGATTACGCACCCACTCGCGTCGGTGATGGTGGTACACCCCTCCCAGATCCTCCCGCACAGCTATGAGTTCGCTACTGGTCGCTGCGAGCAACGCACTGGTCTTCGGCAGCCTGACGTTATGTTCGAAAAAGTGATCCGGCTCATCCCAGGCGCCGACTGCCTGAAGCCCTGGAACCACCGCTTCGGCCGCGCGGGACAGCCCTTGGGGGATGTTGGGTTCGGCTGTGAGCCCTTGTCGTACGAGCCCACGGGCTTGATTCTGTTGGTAGCAAACGTTGACGATGTCCACGTAGAACGCGGCTTGATCTGTCAGATGAGCCAAGTGAGGCGCCGAGCGAACCGCAGCGACGAGTTCGAAGGGCTTATTGAAAGACCTGTCTGCATCCAACACACCGAGGTGATGACCAACGGCGTTGAACAGTTCGGCTCTCCTGAGGCCCGTCCCTCCGACGTTTGCGGTGAGTTGCATTGCCGCATCGACACTGTTGAGGCGCCAGGATTCAGTTGCCGCCCAGAGATTCTGGATGTCCTCGCTGACAATTCCGGAACCGGGTTGCTGGAAGACCGTCTCAACCATTGACTGAAATCGCTCTCCCAGATTCGGGAGCCAGATCGCCGGACTGGCTCCTTCGGAGTAGTTCCCGTCGAGTAGGCGGGCCTTCTCCTCCACGTTGAACCCCTGGAGCTCGATCCCTCGGATCTGCGCGGCTCCCAGGGCCGCAAGGCTCTCCACGAACGAAGTAGTCGCCGCCGACCGAAAGCCAGGGATCACCAATCCCTTCTTCAGGGCTTGAACGAAGAAGGGCAGGCTCCCGGTTGCCTGTTCGTCCACATGCTGCAGCAACGGAACGCAGTTGAAGAAGAAAACATCGGGTACAACGAGCGCGGCGTCTCCGAAAAGGATGTTGTAGAAGAGACTGTCCTCAAAGTCGCCCGGCCGGAGCCGGTGCTCGGAGCCGCCATCGGTCGACGCGAAGTACAGAATTCGCTCACTCACGAGATCCCCCCAGATCTGGCTCGCAACCCTTGCTTCACGACACTACGCCTGACTGTGGCGGCAAGGCTGCGCTTGGATAGCCTGTTCCGGACATGATTCCCTCCGTGCAGGAGGACGAGACCCATCGCGGGCCCACGCGGTACACACTGACGGAGACCGAGCACGGCCATGCCTGGGGAGTCTGCGTCGAGGCGGAGGGGCTGTTCGGGGAACCCCGGCGTGGAACGTACGAACTGCTCGACTGGGTCCCGGTAGACGGCGAGGTGCGGGACTGGGTAGGCAGCCGGGTGTGGCTGATGCCGGACGACGAGGGACTCGAACCCTGGCTGCTGGAGGACGCGGAGAGCTCAGGGCAGTTCCCCGGAACAGACAGTCTGCTGCTCACCGGTCTGGACGACTACGAAGGCCCGCCCGAGGGCCACAGGGGCTCCCTGCGAGTGCACGACGGCCATCGGTGGCTGGGCTCGTGCCGGGAACTCGCCCGCGTCCTACCACCCGAGCAGGTGGCAACCCCGCTCGTCCTGAGGGGACTCGCCCCGAGTGATCAGCTCAGGGCGGCACTGCTGAAGGGCACCCGGCGGGCGCTGGATCTGGAGGAGGCCGCCCTCGAGATACGGGACGACCAGGGCGAACCCCTCACGGAACGACTGCTGTGGACCACAGTCACCGCCTGGCAACCGTCCTCCAACGGGACGGACCTGATCGACCTCGAGCTCGAAGGAAAGCTCTTCACGCCCGTCCCCGAATACGCCCGGCCCGTCTGGGAACGGTGGCTCGCCAGGCCACCGAACACCCTCGGCGCCTGGGCCTGCCTCGACACCCGGCGCCGCGGGGCCTGGCTCGACCTCGTCCGGGAGCGGGCCTGCCGGCGCGCCCACCGTGACCGGCCGGCTCGTCACGCCTACGAAGTCGACGGCCGGCACATCACCGACGAACCGGGCCTCTACCTGGCGCTCGGCGAGGCGGTGAACGGACCGGGTGGCTACTTCGGCGGCTGCCTGGACGCCCTCGACGACTGCCTGGGCGGCACCTTCGGCTACACCGCCCCCTCAACCCTGCTCTGGCGAGACGCCGTCACCGCACGCGAGCACCTGTCCAAGACTTTGACACCGGACGGCCAGCCCTACGACCTGTTCGCCGAAGTCCTCAACGTCCTGGCCGAGGGCGACATGCACGTCACCCTGGCGTGAGCTGTGCTCCGCCACAAGTACGCCGCGACGCATCGGCCAGAGAACATCACGTGATCGTCGCCAGAGCCGAAAACATGAACGTCCACATCGGCAGGAGCGTGCCGTCCAGGTTCAGATACGCCGTCACCGACGCGGTCCGCACCGCGTCGGCCAGGCCGGGAGCGAGAGCGGCCAGGAGTTCGACAGCCTCGGTGACGTAGCGGTAGGCCGTCGTGGTGCCGATGCCGAACCCTGCCGCGAGCTGGGCATGGGTGGGCCCCACCCGCAGGTGGGCGAGGGTGAGAAGAGCGTGGCGGCCGGCGCTCAGACGCCGCCAACGGGAGCCGATCGTCCGGCGGTGCCTTCGCAACTGCTGCGTGCGGAAGCCCAGAGCAGAGCTGGACACGTCGACGCCCGACGGGCAGACAAGCACGTAAAGCCTCTGGTGGAGACGGTTCTCTTGGTCGAAAACCCATCTACCAGGGAATCAACCACGTTGTCAGCCCAACTGCCCAATACAACAGCCAGGCTGGAAAGGCCCTAATGCTTGCCCGCGGGATGGGAGTTGGGCCGGTTCTCCGTCACAGTGAACCTACTCGGTTGAGGGGGAATCGTGGCGGAGGACGCAGTACCGAAGACGGAGCCCGGCCTGCTCGATCTGGATGCCGTAGTGGTCGGGCAGCCGAAGCGCTCGCGGTGGCGCAGATACCTGGGTCCCGCCCTGGCCGTATCCACCCGGGAGGGAACCACGCTGGCCTCGCTCACCTGCACCGACGACACGCACTACGTCCTCACCCACACGTCCGGCGAGGTCGTCGTCCGCATCGAGCACTCCGGGCCGGCAGAGTTCCGTTTCACTGACGCCGCGCACCGGGAGATCGGCAGCGCGGGCGCCCCCGGACTCTTCAAGTCCAACCAGCTCGAACTCCGTACGGACCAAAGGCGCCACCTCTTCCTCACCCGGCCCGGGCTGCCGTTCACCCAATGGCATCTCACCGAGACCACCCCGGAAGGAAAGCCCACCCACGGGATTCTCGGTCGAGTCACGGTGAGCACCATCGACGCGTGGATCGGGCTGCAGCAGTACGTCGTCGACATGGACCCCCGCCTGGAGGCGGGCGATCGGCGCACCGTCGTCGCCGCCGTCATCTGTCTGCACCTGCTGCGTCGGCCTCCGGGTGACAGCGCAGCGCCTGCGTGACAGGAGTGTGGCTGCGGCGCCCGGGGACTACTGCGCGACGGTTCCCCGATCGACGAAAAGCCCGGCCCTGGTGGCCACGAGCATGCCGTTGGCCGCGGGATCCTGTGACGCAGCAAGGACCTTCTCACTGTCGCACAGCAGCTGGACTCTTCCCGCCGCCACCAGGGTGACCGTCCCCGTGGCGCTCCGGAGCAATGCTCAGAACTTGTGGACCGGTTCGGGAGGGTGCGCGGAGGGCGTACCTTCCCGAATGATCCTTAAGGTCTCCGAGTAGGCCCGCGTTGCAGCGCGGGTCGGGAAGGCACGCCCGGTGCTCAGCGTAGTCACCGATGACGGCTCCACCCAGTCCGGCTCCTTGACCGACGAGATCGTGCGCGAGGGCGCCCGCCGGATGCTGGCCGCCGCCCTGGAGGCGGAAGTCAACCAGTACATAGCCGAGTTGGCTGCTGAGACCGACGAGCAAGGACGTCGCCTGGTGGTCCGCAACGGCCGCCACCGGCCCCGGACCGGGGCCATCGAGGTCTCCGCGCCCCGAGTGAACGACCGCCGCGTGGACCAGTCCACGGGAGAGCGCAAGCGGTTCTCCTCCAGGGTCCTTCCGCCGTGGTGCCGCAAGTCGCCCAAGGTCAGCGAGGTGCTGCCGCTGCTTTACCTGCACGGACTGTCGTCCGGGGACTTCGTGCCCGCACTGGAGCAGTTCCTCGGCTCGGCCGCCGGACTCTCGCCGGCCACCGTCACCCGGCTGACGAAGCAGTGGGGCGAGGACCACACCGCCTTCCAGGCCCGTGACCTGTCCGACCGCGACGTCGTCTACGTGTGGGCCGACGGCGTGCACCCCAAGGTGCGCCTCGGTCAGGCGCACCCGTGCGTCCTGGTCCTGCCCGGGGTGCGCATCGACGGCACGAAGGAGCTGATCGCGCTCACGGAGGGGCTGCGCGAGTCGACCGAGTCGTGGGCCGACCTGCTGCGGGACTGCCGCCGTCGCGGCATGCGCGATCCGGAGCTGGTCGTCGGCGACGGCGCGATGGGCCTGCGGAAGGCCCTGGCCGAGGTCTTCCCCGCAGCCCGCCATCAGCGTTGCTGGGTTCACAAAGCCCGCAATGCCACCAATGCCCTGCCGAAGTCCGCGCAGCCAGGCGCGACGAAGGCGACGCAGGAGATCTACAACGCCGAGGACCGCACCCACGCCGAGAAGGCGATCAAGGAGTTCGCGAAAACCTACGGCGCCAAGTGGCCCAAGGCCGCCGCGAAGATCACCGACGACCGTGACGAACTGCTCGCCTTCTACGATTTCCCCGCCGAGCACTGGATTCACTTGCGGACCACCAACCCCATCGAGTCGACCTTCTCCACGGTCAAACTCCGCACCAAGGTCACCCGCGGCGCGGGCAGCCCAGCGGCCGCCCTCGCGATGGTGTTCAAGCTGGTCGAGTCCGCTCAGGCGCGACGGCGCGCGATCACCGGAGCCCACCTGGTCGCCGTGGTCCGTGCCGGCAGCAGATTCGAGAACGGCGCCCTGGTCGAGCGCAGCGAGGCTGCGGCATGACCGAGCCCCTCATTCCCGGCAGCCACGTGGCCGAGGTGGAACTGCAGATCGACCAGGTCACCGTCGTGAACCCGGGCGAGGCCACCGCCACCGTGCGCTGCATCCTGGGGCCGGCTCGTCGCGGCGCCCGCTTCGACCGCATCCGCGGCTCGGCAAGAGCAATCGACCTGGAGCTGACGCAGATCCTGGCCCACTTCGGACGTTCCGTCGACGAACTCGACCCCGTCTACACCGCGCTGGTGACCCTCCGGGGCACAGGAGTCCAACTCCTGACCTCAGCCACTCCGCGCTCCGGCTGGCAGGCGATCCAGGGGATCAACCCGCCGCCATGACCAAGCCCATCCACAGGTATTGACTATTGCTCGCCCGACACGGTCCAAGACCCGACCGGCTCGCCCTGACGCACCGGCCACCGCTTCGCCGACCGCACCCGCGCCAAGCACGCGACCGTCCACGAACTGCTGGCCGCCGGGCTCAGCCGGAGGGCAATCGGCCGCCAGCTCCACATGACATCCCGCACCGTGAAGCTCTTCGCCGACGCAGCCACCCCGGAGGATCTCTTCCACGGACAGTGGCAGGGTCGGCCGTCCAAGCTTGACGCGTTCGAGCCCTACCTGGACGACCGCTGGAATCAGGGCTGCACGAATGCCTGGACCGTGTGGGAGGAGATTGTGCCGCTCGGCTATCAGGGCAGCTACCAGCACGTTCGCGCCTACTTCCGGGAGAAGCGGCTCTCTCTCCCGGCCCCGTCACAGCTCGGCCGCCGTCACACCGCGTCGTCGCCGGATGGATCCTCCGCCGCCCCGAATCCCGAACAGAGACCGACCGCCTTCGGCTCAAGGCCGTCCTGGTCCACTGCCCCGAACTCGACGCCCTCACCGGTCACGTCCGGTCCTTCGGCCAGATGCTCACCGAGCGCCAAGGCGAAAGGCTGCCGCAGTGGCTCGACGCCGTCCGGCAAGACAACCTCCCCAGCCTGCACCCCCTCGCCGCGGGCATCGACCGTGACCGCGATGCCGTCATCGCCGGCCTCACCCTGCCCTGGAACTCCGGTGTCGTCGAAGGACACGTCAACCGGATCAAGATGCTCAAACGCCAGATGTTCGGCCGGGCCGGCTTCGATCCCCTCCGCAAGCGCGTCCTGCTCTACTCGTGGGCCCCGGTCAGACCGCGTCATCAAGGAGCCCGAAGCCTTCCGGGAACCCTTCCAGGAACTCGCTCCGCTGACCACTCGAAAGCTTGCAGACCAAGTGGCCGACGCCCTCCAGAACCTTGACCGCGTCGTCCGGATCCATCTGCTCGTCTTCGCAGCCCTCGATGAACCACAGGACGTCGACCAAAGCCTCGGCCAGGGCCTTTGGCCAGAGACGAGTACACGGGCATCAAGGCAGACTCCCAGCAGGTCACGGCATCAAAGTCCGGCCATCCCACCACACACCACTGACCTCACACTCAGTCAGGCCACGAAAAGTGAGCCAGAACCCCTTCTCGTGAACAAAGCCACGGTGGCCAGGCGCGCGGCGATTGGCGCGGCGGGGCTGTTGCCGGCGCTGTAGGCGACGGAGACGTGCGGGGTGAACCCGCCGGGCTCCTCGGGGACTTCGTGCAGGACGTCGCCGATCGCCTCCCGGACATCGCGCACCGGAGCAGTGGGGCGGGTGGGCAGCAGAAGGGCTTCGGGGTCCGCGGTGGCCGGGCCGAACAGGACGGCCGAAGGTTGGCACCGCGGCGAGACGCCCGGCCGCGGCCTCCACGATCGCGTCGACGTCGTCCTTGCAGGCCCCGCCGACGAAGCCAATGCCCTGCACGGTCAAGTGCAGCCACCGGCCCGGAACAGCACCCCGCCGCACCGCGGACAACAGGTACGGCGGATGCTGTACGGACGCTCTCCCGGAAAGGATCGGTGCTGTGACCGACTACCTGCAGGCCGTCTTTGCCATGCTCGGGCCGGGAGAGGGGCGTTTCGCCGACGCTGCCGCTTGGCACAGGCTGGAAGAAGATCTCGGCAGGAAGCTTCCGTCGGACTACAAACGGATCGTCGACGCCTACGCCCCCGTGCAGATCAACGGGCACCTCTTTCTTGCCCATCCGGCAACCGGAAGGTTCAACCTGGGCGAGGACATCCGCTCCACGTCGGCGACCTGGGCCCAGAGCGCGTGGCAGTCCTACGTCACGGGCCCTGACGACGATCCCCGCGTCTTCTGCGATCTGTCGCACCTCACCTTCGGAACCGCACAGGGCCTCGTCCCGCTCGCAGCCACGGACCAGGGGGCGGCGATCTTCGGAGCCCCGCAGGTGCACGGGTTCACGGACGGTGTGGTGGTGCAGGGATCAGAAGGTGACTGGGCCGGCCACGCGATGACCTTCGCCGAGTGGCTCTACCGCTACCTGACGGGTGAGGAAATGGCCGGCTGGGACAGCACGGTCTTCTACCCGGGTCCCGTCCTGCTGGAGTACTTGCCCGTCGAACCGGGCCAACGTGCCCGAGTGGCCCACGGGCCGGAGCGCGGGATGTAAGGAGCACACCAACCGGGCCGTCACCACACATCCTGGAATCCAAACAGGCTGCCCCGCCGCCCGGCGCGAGCGTGAAGCGAGGGACGCCGGTGCAGGGCAGGTCCTCAACTACGTTTCTCGGCCCAGTCGTTCGGGTGCCGACCGGCCGTCCGCCGTCGGTCCGACCGGCTCGATTTGGCCATGCTCCTGGTGTGGCGTGGTCAGTAGTGCGGGTTCCAGCGGCCGAGGCGGGCCAGGAGTCTGCGGGCGGCCGCCTCGTCCAGTCCGAGGGCGGCGGCTGTCTCTTCGTCGCTGGCGTTGTCGTGTGCCTGGTGTGCCGGCCAGTACGCCACCCGCGCGGCGGCGACTTGCAGCAGCCGTGCCGCGCGTAGGGCCGCCAGCGGTGAACTCCCGCCGAGCTTCTCGATCTCCTGCTCCAGCCGGTCCAGGTCCGGACCCTCAACCCGGCACCGGCATGCCCCCGGGGATCCCCGCCGATTCGCAAGCAGGATCTATGCGTCGAACAAACCACCCGACACAGAGAAAGATCATCAAGCCGCGACCGTAGTGGTCACTGGCGCCACCGGAAGGCTGCTGTTCTTTAGCACGGCCGAGCCCCTCAGCTGCGCAGGCATCACTCACGCCCGGAAATTGGGCCTGATCCAGCTGCTGACCGACGGGCCGGCCATGGAGATCCTCGCCGACGCCGGGATACCAGGGGCTGGGAGCCCCGGACCGGCGGGCACGTGGTGACACCGCCGCACCGCAAGTTCAAGAAGAATCCGCCCGAGTGGTACGAGGAGATACACGAACGCCAGCGCAAGGCCTACGCCTCACGACGCATCCGGGTCGAGCACGGGATCGGACATCTGAAGAACTGGCGCTGCCTGGCGCGACATTATGGACGCCGCGACCACATGAGCGACATGATCCAAGCCGTCGCCGGACTGCTCTCCCACCAGCAGACCGCCACGGCGGCCGACGGTACGCGAATGTGAACACCACGGCCGCTCCGCAGCCTTCGACGCGCCACCGCCCACCATGCACGACCTCGTTAGAGCTGGGCACTCGCCCGCAGGTGGGTGGGCACGGCCAGCCAGCACGCGGCGGCCTCCCGCGCGCCCGGCAGGGTACTGGCGTCGGCCCGGATCTCGGTCAGGACGTCGGTCAGGACGTCGGTCCGGGAGGCCATGCCCAGCGCGTACACCAGGCTCATCAGCGTCGCCGCGCTGGTCTCGGTGCTCGCCCTGCGCCAGACCGCACGCTGCTGGGCAACCGCGGTGCGGAGGTGGCCCGTCTCGGCCGCGTCGGCCGCGACGTGGCCGAGGCTGCGCACGGCGGCGTAGGTGACCGGCCGGGGAACCCCGGGCCGCACCGCCAACTCCTCGACCGCCGGCCGGTGCCGGGCGTCGCCCACCACACGCAGTGCGTCGAGCAGGGGAACGGCGGCCTCAGGGGTGAGGCGGGCGGCAGGACGGCCGAGTTCGGCGACAAGGGCGTCGGCGAACGCCGCCCGGTACGGGGTCGCGGCCAGCAGGAAGCAGGCGTACAGCCGCACGTCGAAGAGGGGTGGCACGAGGGTCTCGGCCAACAGCGACGCGGGGATGCCGACCTCGTCCGCGGAGGTGCTGTCAGACACGGGCACGTTGCTGTCCACGTGCCCCGCGACCCGGCGCAGCAGCGACGGCCAGTGGCCGCGCGTGCCCGCCCGGAGAGGCACGGCCCAGGGAGCCGGGTGCCACAGCAGGGCGGAGCGACCGTCCCCCCGGGTGTGGGGCCTGCCCGACACCCGGGGCCGCTCCCCCAGAGGCTGCCGCGTACCTGTCCACGCCGGCCCGAGGAGGGCACGGGCGTGCTCGGGTCGCAGGGCGGCCAAGTGGGCGCGGAGCGGCTCGTCCTGGTCGCCGAGGGGGCTGGCCGCCGGAGCCCACTCGTGCAGCGAGCGGACCAGGTCGGCGAGCCGATCCGGGGGAAAGTGCCGGTAGGAGGTCTTGCGGAAGCAGGCCATGACCGCGCCGCGGCGGGCCGGAAGGCTGCTCGGTTCGGACAGTTCGGCGAGGACCCGGTCGGCCGCCGCTGGGTGGTCGCAGTTGTCCAGTGCGCAGATGATCTCGGTCGCGGAGGACCGCGCGGGACCGGAGGCCAGGTCGGCGCACGCGCGGACCACGTAAGGAACGGCGCGGGGGTGGTTGAGGAGCCGGTTGAGCGACTCGAAGCGCAGCATCCAGGGAAGTCCGTCGGCCCTGACCATCTCCTCGACGAGCCGCTCGGCCAGCCGGGACCACGTGCCCGCCTGAAGGAGGTTGACGTCCGGGCGCTCGCACAGGCCGTCGACGAGCCGGTCCCAGGCGTCGCCCGTCATCAGGCAACCGGCGACGGCCTGTTCGAGCAGATCCTCCAGCGGTTCCCCGGCCGGGCCCGCCGGCTCGACGGTCCGGACCACGCCCGGCGCGAGGTAGCGCGAGACGGTGCGGGCGGTCGCGGTGAGCAGGTTGCGCTCCAGCCCGAGCAGTTCCTCGTACCGGCGCACCGCCTCCCACGGGACGGCGGTCTGTCCGGTCTCCCAGCGGGAGACGGCGCTGGCGCTCACCTCGCGGCGGAAGGACCCTCCGTGGAAGGCCGCGGCGAACGTTCGCAGTTGGCGCAGGGCGGGATCCGGTCCGAGGCGCCGGTTGACGCGCAGCAACCATGCCACCCGGGCTCGACTGCCCGGCCCCGTCCCGGACTTCGCAAGGACGCTCATGCCGGACATTCTGCCAGGAGATGCCCGGCGCCACCCCGGGTTCTGCGGTGATCCGGTACGGAGGCCGGCCCGTGGCACGTCGCATCCGAGGCATCAACCACCGTGCCGCACCATCCCGTTGGCGCCTCCGGCAAGACCCGTTGCACGGTGCTTGTCGCCGTGCAACGGGCGGGTCGGCACGACGGGACGGCCGGTATCAAGGAGGCACCGGCCCGGCAGGTCGAGATCTCTCGAACGGGGGCCGCCGGGTCCGGTCCGCGGGATCCTCCGCGACCGACGGTCGCGCAGGGCCCCCCGGTCGAGGTCACGACGGGGCAGGCGGTCCCGTCCGGTTCACGGAGCGTGCGCATGTATCGATCGGTTGTCTTCGTCCACGGAACGGGAGTGAGGGGCGCCAAGTTCGCGGCCACGCTGGAGAAGATCCGGAAGGGGTTCGCGGAAGGCGGCGCACCCCAACTCGACGTACAGGGCTGCTACTGGGCGGACTCGCACGGTGCGCGGCTGCGCCTGGGCGGGGCATCGGTTCCCGGTTACGCGCGGACAGGAGGAGGGCAGCGGGAAACCGCTGCCGACCGGGAGGCCGACCGATGGGCCGTGCTGTACGCCGACCCCTGGCACGAGCTGCGTCTGCTGCGGCTCGGCGCGGAGGCGGATCCGGCCGAGGAGGACGCGTTCGTGGTGCAGGCCGAGGACTACCGGCCCTCCCCGCAGACCGCGGAACTGCTGCGCGCGGCCGGGCTGGAGGAGTTCTTCGCACAGGCGCTGGCCGCTCTCCGCCGTGGCACGGAACTGACCGCCGCGGCGACCACGGTCGGGCCCGGCGGATTCGCCCACCGCAGCGCGGTGGCCCGCGGCCTGGTCGCCTTCACGGTCACCACCGCCCGGCGGCAGGACGGTCCCGACACACCGGCCGAGAAGCGCGACACCCTCCTCTCCTTCGTACGCGGCGACCTCGACGCCCAGGACAAGGGCGGAGCCTCGGCCCTGCTCGCCGTCACGCGGGAGATCGCCTCGCCGCTCGCGACCTGGTACGGACGGCGGAACCGCGGCGAGGTGGACGACATGGGCACGCCGCTCGCCGGAGATATCCTGCGCTATCAGGTGCACGGCGCCGCCCTCCGCGACCAGATCGCGGACGCCGTCGCCAGAGCGCCCGGCGGCGCGGTCACCCTCCTCGGCCACAGCCTCGGTGGAGTGGCATGCCTGGAGACGATGGTCGAGCACGGTCCCGGCAAGGTGGATCAGCTGATCACCGTCGGCAGCCAGGGGCCGTACCTCCACGAGATCGACGCGCTCGCCACGCTTCCCTTCGGGCGCAAGCTCCCGGACGCGTTCCCGGCACGCTGGCTGAACGTGTACGACCCGAACGACTTCCTCTCGTACGCGGCCGAGGGCGTCTTCACCGACCGGGTCCAGGATCTGCGCGTCGAAGGTGGCGAGCCGTTCCTCGAGTCCCACAGTGCCTACTGGGTGTCCCGCACCTTCTGGAAGGCGGTGATCCAGTGGATTGGCTGACACCGGGAACGGTGGAGCCCCACCTGGTCAGAGCGGTCCTGGTGGCCGTCGAACAGGACGGCGACGAGGCCCACGATCCGCTGGCCGGGCCGGTCGACGACGCGCTGCGCCTCGCCCGCCAACTGCTGGAACAGCGTGTCCCGGCCGACAACATCAGCCTCCTGCTCACTCCTCGCGACGACGCACGGGCCGAGACGGAGGCCGAGGCCGCGAGGCTCGGTCTGCAGATCACGCCGGCTTCGCTGAAGAGCGTCGTGCACACGATCCCCAGCCTCGCCGAGGGGAACCACTGCGAGACGCTGATCCTCTTCTGGAGCGGCCACGGCGCCATGACCGACACGGACAGGGTCGTCTTCGTCGAGGACGCCACCTCCAGCCAGCCCTGGGCAGTCTCCTTGACCCGGTTGTGCGAGCTCCTCCGGCAGCGCGCCAACCAGTCCCTCCGCCGGCAGGTACTACTGATCGACGCCTGTGCCTGGCAGCTCGGCGCGGCGGACGAATCGCCCGCGCTCATCTCGCTTCCGACGGCTGGGAGACCGGCCCGTCCGCCCGTCGAGCAATTCGTGCTTTACGCCTCCCGCGAGGGAGAGGGGGCCCTCAACCACCCCGGCAGGGCGGCAGGCGAGTTCGCCGAAACGGTCCTCGCGGCTCTTGCCGAGCGTCCCGCGGAGTTCCCGCCCGACATCGGCCACCTCACGCGGAGGGTGGAGACCTACTTCACTGAGCGGGACAAGGACTTCGCCCGGCAGACGCCGGTCAGTGTCTACCGACGTTCCCCGGGCGGCTCCGAGCGGGAGACTGTCGGCGGACTGACCGACGCACGCCCGGAATTGCCCGTCGCGCCGGCCCACCTGCGCCGGGCCGTCGGCGAACTGCACGAGATGTCCCGCGTACACATCGCCAAGTTTCTCCGCGCGTCCCGGGAAATCGCCGCCCTAGAGGGCAAGTCCCCCATCGACGTGCCGTTCCGCACCCTGACCCGGGAGGCCGGTCATCCGGCGGGCGCCGCCTATCACTCGGTCGTCCGGTTCTACAACCAGCTGCCCCGCGGCTGCCTCGTCGTCACCGGTCCGGCAGGGTCCGGCAAGACCTTTCTCGCGGCCCACATCGTCGACCTGCTGCTGAGGCAACGCGGGCCCCGCACCTCGGAATCGGGGCCGACCTGGCACCCGGTGCCCGTCCTCGTCTCCCTTTACCACTGGAAGCCGTCGAACCTCCCGCGGCCCGACGGAACGCGAAGCTACGAGGAGGACCTGTTCCGCCGGTTCGAGCAATGGCTCGCCGACGAACTGGTGACCCAGCAATTCTGCTCGAACCCGCGCGCGGCGCTGGACCTGGTACGCGGCCGATGGGTGCTTCCGGTCCTCGACGGCCTGGACGAGGCCCGCGGTACGGTCGTCCGGGGGATCGGCGGCCCGTCCGTCGCAAGCCGCACGGGGACGGGCCCTGCGGACCTCGTGCCGCCGGTGCACGATCCCGATCCGATCACCCAACTGGTGCCGGCGATCAACCGCTACATGCGGCAGGCGGGCTCCCCCCTCATTGTCACTACGCGCACCGCCGACGACGATGAGTCCCCGACGACCCGGCTTCAGGGATGTGTGGTGGAGATGGAGCGGCTGTCCGTGGCCGAGATCGAGAGAGCGCTGCGCGCGGCCTTCCCCGGCTACTCGGACACCCCCGAATGGGCCGACGTGCGCCACGACCTGTCCCCCCGCGGTGCCCGGCTCGTCGCCCGCCGCCTGGACACACCGTGGAAGCTGGTCCTGGCCGTCCGGGCACTGCACTCCCCCGGTCCTGTCGTGCATCCGTACGAGCTGGCCGAGCAGGGGGAGGGCGTGGACGAGGCCCTTCAGGAGAGGTTCCTCGCGGCGTTCGTTCCCGCCGCGTGCGTGGACCAGGTGGCCGACGTTCCCCGTTGGACCGACCCCGCCGTCGTGACCCCGTGGCTGGCCCGGATCGCCCGGCACCTGGACAGCGAGGGCTCCGGTGACCTGACCCTGAACGGGCTCTGGACCATCGCCGGCCGCGGACGGGTCAGAGCGGCGCAGGCCGCCGTGCACGTCCTGGTGGTCACCTTCTTCGCCGTCGCCTGCGTGCTCGCAGTCGCGGGCGGCCCGGGCAACGGCGCACACGCCTGGCACGCGGTCGCGGACTCGCCGTCCCTGTCGGGCCATGCCGCCTGCCGCTTCTGGGCCACCTGCGCCTTCGCGGCTCTCCTGGTGACCGCGGCCCTCGTCACGGCGTGCATGCCGTACTCCATGATCCCGAAAGTGGCCCGTCGCACTCGCGGTCTCCGGATGCGGCGGATGAAGAGCGACACGAAGACCCGTCTGCGACGGCTCCTCTCCGGTTGCGAGATCGGCAGCGCCATCGGCACGGCCTTCGGCGTCAGCACCTTTCTGCTGTTCGGTCCGTGGGCGGGGTTCACCGTCGGGTGTGCCGTGGGTGTCCCCCTGGGCTGGCTCATGGAGGCCAGAGTGGGGCTGGACCGAACTCTCAGTGGCAACTTCGCGCCGGAGTTCTACTGGGCGTGCGAGGGAATCGCGGCGCTGCTCGGCGGTGCGACCGGGGCGGCTCTTTTCGCCTGGGCGGGGGGCGGCGCATGGGCGGGGGCCGCGTTCGGTACCGCCCTGGGCTACTTCGGGGCCTTCGCGGTCGGACTGATCGCCTGGCTCCGCTACGTCGTGGCCATGTCCCTCATGAAGGCACGGGGCCAACTGCCGTGGAAGATGGCGGCGTTCCTGGACTGGGCGCACCGCGTCGGGATCCTGCGGGTCCAGGGGGTCTCCTGGCAGTTCCGCCACGCGGAACTGCGCACGTGGCTCGCCGCGCAACCCGAGGCGGACGAGACGCGTTCCCGGAAGCGCCCGGGCAGAACCCGCCGATTCATGCCGACTCCCTGGTAGGTGGGCACAGCCCGTGCGCTGATCCCGCTTCGGACGCCCCTCGGGCACAAGGTCAATGCCCGTTCGAGTATTACTGAGGTTGAACTCGTGATGTCGCCGGGTGGCTTAGGTGGGTCTGATTGTCGGGCCGGTCTCGGCGAGGCGGCCGTCTGCGACCAGACCGCTGGCCGCCGCCGACTACCTGGTGCGCTCAGACAGGGCCGCCACCCACTGAGCGCGTCGCGGGCGCCGGGGGTGATCTCTGGATCGCACTGGGGGGCCTGCGCGACGTGGCCGTAACCTTCACCGAAAGTTCGCAGTTCCGTGCGTGGCAGCGGGCGTGCATGAGCCGGGCCAGATGACGATTCCCGCCGTTGATCCCTTTCACCGCCTCGTAGCCGCGGGGAGTCCTTCAGTGACAGGAGCTTCAGGAGTGGCGGCGCGGGAGGGCGACGGGCGCGGGGCTTGGACGCGCTTGGTGGAGCTGCCGCGTTTGTTGAGAAGGACGAGGCCGGCGATGGTGACGAGTCCACCGAGGATCGCAAGGGGCCGCGGTTGCTCACCGAGCCAGAGGTAGGAAGCGGCGAGTGTGACCGCGGGGACGAGGTAGAGCGCGGCGGTGGCGGCGGTGACGCTGAGCCGGGCGACGGCGTAGCCCCAGATGACGAAGCCGGCGGCCGAGGGCAGAAGGCCGAGGAAGACGACCGCTCCGGTCGCACCGGCGGGGGCATCGAGCACGGCCCGGACGGTGCTGGGGGCGAGGGGGACGAGAAGAGCCGTTCCGGCCCACATCGCGTAGGCGGCGACTTCGAGCCCGCTGTAACGCTGCAGCAGAGGCTTGATCGTCAGGTGGTAGACGGCCTGGCTGCACGCGGCCGCAAGGATGGCCCAGGCCGCTGCCGTGTATCCGCTCTCCTTGCCCGACACGGCGACGAGGGCCGCGCCGGCGAGGGCGACGAGTGACCCGCCGGCCTTGGTCGGGGTGAACCGTTCGCCCAGGAAACAGGACGCCAGGACGGCGCTCATCGCGGGAACGGCGGCCACAATCAGGCTGGCGGTGCCCGCGGGTACGTGAATCTCCCCCCAGTTCAGCAGCAGCTGGTAGGCGCTCATCCCGGCACCCCCTGCGATGGCGATGCGCCAGAGATCGGTGCGCGCGGGGCGGCGTACTCCCAGCGACGGGGCGACGGCCCCGAGGGCGAGGGAGGCGACGGCAACGCGGAGGAAGGACAGTTGGGCCGGTCCGTAGCCGTCCAGTGCCACCCGTATCGCGGGGAAGGCGGTGGCCCACAGCAGCACGGTGGCGGCGAGGGCGAGCGAGGTCTTGTTGAGCTTCACCCTGTCGACTCTGCCGGGTAGCATCAATTAGGTCTAGTTATCTTTTTCTTGCTTACCAGGTAGGAGAACTTCCTTGTTGGATGTCCGTCGGCTCCGCGTGCTGGCCGAGTTCGCTTCGCACGGCACGGTTGCCGCCGCGGCCCAGGCTCTGCATCTCACCGGCCCGGCCGTCTCCCAGCAACTGGCTGTACTGGAGAAGGAAGCAGGGGTGCAACTTCTGGAGAAACGGGGCCGTACCCTTCACCTCACCGGCGCGGGACAGCGTCTCGTGGATCACGCGCATGTCCTCCTCGGCAACCTCGCCGCCGCCGAGTCGGATCTGACGGCACTGCGCCACGGCGAACGCGGCACGGTCCGCATCGCGGCGTTCGCCTCCGCCGCACGTACGATCATCCCCAGCCTCTGGCCCGAGCCCGGCACGGCACCGGCCCCGGAAGGGCCCGCCGTGTTCCTGGTCGAACACGAACCCCCGGAGGCGGAGGCCGCCCTCGGCCGCCGCGAGGTCGACATCGCGGTCACCCACTCCTACAGCCTGCTTCCCCGCCCGACTCCCGCGGGCTGTGAACACACGGCCCTGTTCGACGAACCCGTCCATCTCGTCCTGCACCCCGCCGACGCCGCCGACTACCGCCTCGCTCCCGGTTCTCCGGCAGATCTGCACAGGCTCGCCGAAGCCCCTTGGCTGCTTCCCGGACCCGAGACGGCCTGCCACGAAATGACACAACGCGCCTGCGGCGCCGCCGGCTTCGTCCCGCGAGCCGTGGCTGTGGCGAGCGACTTCGCCGTTCTGACCGCCCTGGTCGCCCGCCGCGCAGGAGTCGCTCTCATCCCCCGCATGGCGTTGCCTGCCCCCGGACCGAGCCTGAGCATCCACACACTGCGCGTGCCCGTCCACCGGAGCATCCACGCCCTCCACCGCTCGGGGACCGGTCGGCAACCCGGCATCCGGCACGTTCTCGACCACCTCACCACCACCCTCGACGACTGAAGGCCACCCACCGGCTCAGCGCGGCGGGGCCACACGCCCAGCCGACGCCACGGGATCAGGTCGCGAGCGAAGCCAGGGGCCAGGGCCCGGAAGACGCGGACACGCAGGCCCGGACCGGACCCTCAACGGGCGCCGCACAAAGCCCGGTTCGCGCTTAGCTTGTCGTTTAACCCCGGACGTCGAACGAGGCTCGTACTTGGTCGGTGTTTTCCCTGTTCACCGGACGGATACGAGGCCGGGGCCTCAACCTGTGCTCAGCAGTCAACGCCGCACGGAAGCCGAGATCGTGGGACTGGCTGAGCACAGCGTCCAACGCAAAGCGTTTGAGAAGGTGTCGGAGTTCCGGTCGCAGCTGTATGCGTGTCTGACCTCACGAGCCGATACGCTGTTCGAGCTGTGCGACACACTGCTGTGCGCCGATGGTCCGGTTCGCACTCTCGTGGACTTGGCACTCGCGCCTGAACACCGTCGTGGGCACGGGGCCCTGTATGCCCGGCTCAACCGGGGCCGGATCGACATCGCTCGGTATCGGCAGACGCTGGCTGGCCTGCCGTTGCCCCGTGCCTCCGGTGGTCGGCTGGTCCTGACAGTCGACGTCTCCCCGTGGCTGCGGCCAGACGCCGACACATCCGCGGACCGGCTCGCCCGCCCGCTGGCACACGAACCTTCGTCGGCCATGGGAAAGACCGGCCGAACCGAACAAGCTCACGCCAGCAAGGGTCCGCAGGGGGTTCAGGAACCTACGTGTGAAGACCGGCTCGCCAGCCGGTGCACCAAAACCTTCCCGCCCGGGTCCGGGACGACCACGCGGCTCGAAAAACCAGCGACCGGCACCCCGCCACGACGTCGAGAGGGTGCTTGCCACTGGCGAGGCATACGCCCGGCCGGCTCACCACAAAAAGGGCACCAAGCCCCGCCGCACAGAGTGAGTCCGGTTCGGGGTCGACCAACGCCACTGTCGGACACGCTCCGTATGCTGCCGCCCATGAGTATGAACGGGGAGTACCTGCGCGTCACGCCTGCCGAACTGAAGGATCCCGAGTGGGCGTGGGGTCTCGTCGAGGAGATTGAGGATGCGGAGGGCGAACCTGCACCGGCCGAAGCGCGACACTTCACCACACACCAGACATGGCACCTGCTCGGGTTCCTTCTGCAACGCTCGGCCTTCCCCGTCGACATAGTCCACGGCGAGGAACCCCTCGCCACCGACGACTGGGGCTACGGACCGCCGCAGTACCTGACTCCAGAGGGAGTACAGCTAGCCGCTGACACCCTGCACCGGACGACGTATGACCAGCTCATCCAAGGTGTCGACCCCTCCGAACTCACCAAGGCCGAGATCTACCCCCAAAATCTGGGACTCGCCTGCCTCACTGGAGTGGGCCGGCGACCTCTTCACTCCCCTGACCGAGTTCTTCCACGGCGCCGCATCCGCCGGTCACGCGATGCTGATCTGGATCGACTGATATACCGAGGGCAGCCTGAGGGTTAAACGACAAGCTCAGTGCCTGCTCCTGAGGCCGACATGACATAACGGTGGTCGTGATGCTTGAACGAACGGCTCGTTGGATCCTCGAGGCTGTGAGGACGATCGGGAGCGGCCAGGAACCGAAGTGATGCGGCACAACGTCTCCCGCACCATGATCTCCAATGAGCACCAGGAGCACGTGAGCTCCGCACGGTTGACCGCACCGTCCGCGTTAGCTGGGGATCCGCCGAAGGCCAACGACTACAACAGCTTCGCCGAGGCGTACACGGCCGAGACTGAATCCAACCTCATCAATGCCCATTACGAGCGGCCCGCGATGCTGGCTCTCGCCGGAGATGTGTCCGGTCGGCGGGTACTCGACGCCGGCTGCGGCTCCGGGCCCTTGTTCGGGGCGCTACGCGAGCGTGGCGCCGTTGTGAGCGGCTTCGACGCGAGTGCCGGGATGCTGGAGCTGGCCCGTCGGCGGCTCGGCGACAGCGCGGATCTGCAGGTGGCGGACCTGGGCGGCCCGCTTCCTTACCTCGATGACACGTTCGACGATGTCGTCGCCTCCCTGGTGCTGCATTACCTGGAGGACTGGGAGCCGGCGCTGGCTGAGCTGCGCCGCGTGCTCAAGCCCGGCGGTCGGCTGATCGCGTCTGTCGACCATCCCTTTGCCATCAACCTCATGCACCGCCAGGCTGGCCGCGAGGCCGAGTACGACTACTTCGACACCACCAACTGGACCGAAGAGTGGACCATGGGCGGTCAGACCGCTCTGATGAGTATCTGGCACAGGCCGCTGCACGCGATGATCGAAGCATTCACCGGGGCTGGTTTCCGGATCACGGTCATCAGCGAGCCGGAGCCTGATCCAGCCGCTCGCGAGCTGTACCCCGAAGCCATCGCAGCCAAGCGTCGCTTCCTGTGCTTCCTGTTCTTCGTGCTGCAGGCCGAGTAGCACCCGGGTACTCCCACTAGAGCCCGTCATTAGTCAGAGTCGACCGGTCTCCTGCGGCATCACAGCAGTTCGTGGGGCAGTGGGCTCCCGGCCGGGAGCACGGGTCGGTCCTGGTGGTGTTGCCGACCGTGAACACGAGAACGATCAGTCCCGGTTGGCCTCGCGGGAGGCGGGCTGTGTGCTCCTGTGGGAGGACCGGCGGGTGATGCGCCTGGTCATCAGTGTGATCGCGGCCCAGGTGATCAAAGATTCCGAGTGCTGGACGAGTCGTTCGCAGTCCCGGGCGTGACGGCGGGCGTGCATGATCCAGGCTAGGCCCCGCTCGACGACCCAGCGGCGGGGGAGGATGACGAATCCGGTGGCGCCCTTCGGACGGCTGATGGTCTTGAGCGTCAGGTTCAGGCGGGTCTTCGCCCAGGTCACGAGCTGTCCGGGATAGCCGGAGTCGGCCCAGACGAGGGTGATCTCGGGGTGCATCGGCCGGAGCCTGAAGAGGACTTCCTTCGCCGCGTCGCGGTCGGTCGTGTCGGCTGGGGTGACCATGACGAACAGCGGCAGGCCCTTGGTATCAACGACCAGGTGCCGCTTGCCTCCGTTGATTTTCTTCGCGCCGTCGTAGCCGCGCGAGTCGCGCCCGACGGTCTCGGCGGCCTTGACGGGCTGGGAGTCGATGACGGTGGCGACCGCGCCGGGTGCCCGGCTATCTCGCGGCGGATGCGTTTGCGGAGCTGGTCGCGGATCTGTCCGACGGCGCCGGCCGCGGCCCAGCGGGCCATGAAGTTGTAGCAGGTCCGCCAAGGCGGGAAGTCTCTGGGCAGAGCCCGCCACTTGCATCCGTTGTCCACGATGTAGCGGATCGCATCGACGATCTCGCGGCGAGGGTGCTTCTCGGGTCGTCCCCCCTTGGGGGATTCGCAGGCGAGTGGTGGGAGGAGGGGCACGATGAGGGCCCATTCGTCGTCGTAGGTGTCGGAGGGGTAGCGGCGGTGCCGGGACAAACTCAACCTCCCTTCCTGGAGCGGTGGTTGGGGGACGGCTGTGCCGTCCCCCAACCCGGTCAGGTGTCGATGTACTCGGCGATGATATCGAGCGTGGACTCGACCGAGCCGAGCTGGGTGTTGAGGTGTTTGATCCACCGTCCCTTCAGCTGGAGAGCGGCATGCGGGCCGACGACGGCGGTGATGAACCGGCGGACCTCGGTGATTTTCTCCCTCACGATCGAGAGTTCTTATGCCTAGAGTTCGATGGGTTCGGTGCAGAACCGGTAGCCGTCCTTCTTCGTCCAGATCAGGGGCGGCCAACCCCGTTCGGCGATGATGTCGCGCAGGCAGGCCAGTCTCGCGCGGGTCTGGCCGGGCGTCAGCTCGCCCGAGCGGACGAGCTGAGGGACCGCCAGCCCGGCCGGGCGGGCCTCGAAGAGCACGAACCGGACGGTGTCGGCGTACCGCTGGGAGGCCGCCGATCTGCGCTCGGAAGCGCGTGGCACCGGCTATTCGCCTTGCAGAAGCCGGGCAAGTTCACCGTCGACGTCGACCTTCCCAGTGTCGACGGCCGTCTCGATCCAGTCGAGGGTGGCACGCACCCGGGCGACGTTCTCATGAGCGAGGACGCGTTCGTCATCGCCGAGCTGCCGGTCGCGCATGCCCGGGACGACGCGGCCGGCCGCAGCGACGAACGCGTGGCAGGCGGTGACGAGGTCGAGGAACTCCACCGACCGGTCGATTGCACGGCTCGCCAGGGCGAGCGGTTGTTCTCCTCGAAGTCCTCGCGGGCCCGCTGGCCGCGTTCGAACTGGGCCCGGTTGACCCGGTGACGGGCGGTGTCGTCGCCCATCGCCTTGGTCTCCTTGACAGCCTGGTGCCGTGAGGCGCCTGCCTCGACCTGCGCCAAGACCTCACCACGACTCCCAACCAGGCTGCGGCGGCGCCCTGCCGACGGTCCGGCCACGGTGCCGAGCGTGGTCACGGGGTGCGCGGGTGTCGGACTCGTCGAAGGGCGGGTACGTCGTCGAGGCCGGTCAAGTTGGACACGATGGGTCCTAACCGGTGTCGCCACCGCCCGCTGCGCAAGGGCGAGTAGACGGCCACCTCCAGCACGACCTCGAGCTTCTCGCGGGTTCCCCATCCGGCCAAGAACGTCCGGCCGCCCGCGGGTGTTCACCGCCGGGGGTGCCAGCTGGGCGCCCACTGTGGGGTTGGCGGCTCGGTTCAGGAGGTGGTGCTTTGCCCCCGCGGTGCACGGCCGGACGGGGTATCCGCCGAGTACTGGCGCAGGATCGAAGAACGGGTGACGGCCGGGCAGCGCCGTGGCCTCAGCGGCGGCGGGGTGCGTCGGGTCTCGTCGGCAGTGTGGCGGTCGGGGATTTCTGTCTGTGCGCCGTGCGGTGGCGGGGTGGCTGGTCGGACGTCAGGCGACGAACGGGCGCCGCGAGGGTTACGCCCCACAGAGTCACCCCGGCAACTCAACGCCGAGCTGCACGCCACCAGGGCCACGGCTACCCGCACGCCGACATGCCCGAGGCCCGACGTGTCGCCGGCGCTCTCCCTGGACGCCCGCACCGGCCGCGAAGTGAAGGGCTTCAGTTCGGAGCCCGGCCTGCCGGACCATCAGTAAGCTACCTTATAGTTTCGCTTAGAAATTAGAGGGCAGCTTACTAACAGAGACCGGTGACCCTTCCATGCCCGAACCCACCACGCACACCGAACCGCACCCCGCGCCGCCCCACCACAAGATGGACACCGCACCCGCGCAAGGAGGGGCCTCCGGAGTCGCCGGTGTCCTGCTCCCGGTCATGATCGTGCTGATCACCGGCTCCCTCTTCGTCAGCATCTTCCTGGCCGCCTTCCACGCCCCCCAACCCCACAACCTGCCGGTCGCAGTCGTCGGAACCGGTGCACAGGCCGAACAGGTCGCCGACGGCCTGGAGCGCGGCCTCCCCGGCGGTTTCGAGGTAAAGGACTACGCCGACGAGGACTCCGCACGCCACGCCCTCCAGGAACGCGACGTCTACGCCGCCTACGTCGTCGGCGACAGCGCCTCCTCCGAACTCCTGTACGCCGGAGCCAACGGCCCGACCGTGACCTCCACCCTCGTCGGCGCCTTTTCCGGCGTCGCCCAGGCAAGCGGTGACCGTCTCGTCCAGAAAGACGTCGTCCCCGCCTCGGCCGGCGACACCCGCGGCATGTCCGTCTTCTACGCCGGTTTCGGCATCGTCCTGGCGGGCTTCCTGTTCGGCACGATGACCTATCAGATGGCGCCGCGTCTCCAGTACCGCCGGCGGATGGCCAGCCTGGGCACGTTCGCCGTGCTCGGCGGCATCATCGTGGCGCTGATCACCGGCAGCCTCGGGTTCGCGGCACTGCCCGGCCCCTTCCTGGGGATCGCGGTGATCGTCGCCCTGATAGCGGCGGCCGTCGGTGGCACGACCATGGCCTTCGTCAGGCTGTTCGGCAAGGCCGGCATGTCGCTCGCCTCCGTCGTTCTGCTGACCTTCGGGAACGCGACCAGCGGCGGCACCCTGCCGCCCGCCTACCTCCCGGACTGGCTGAAGCCACTGTCCGGGATCCTTCCCGGAGGCGTCGGCGTGCGCGCCCTGCAGGGACTGTCGCACTTCGACAACGACGGCCTGGTCGTAGGCGTCCTGACCCTCGCGACCTGGGCCCTGGCCGCCGCAGCACTGCTGTACTGGCGGGACTCGCACAGCACCCGCCGCCGGGCAACCGCCTGACACAGCGGGACAGGACCCGCTCCCGCCCACCGCGACACTGCAGTTCCTAGACTGGAGGGGTGACGGACACCGTTTTCCCCACCATCGGATACCTCGCCTGGCAGGTCTCGCAGAACATCGCCGGGCGGCTGGAGCGGGAGCTGCGGGCGATGGACTTGACGCTTGCGCAGTACAACGCCCTGCTGCACACCGTGCGCACCCCCGGGCTCTCCTCGGCGGACATCGCGCGCCGCTCCGGCCTCACGGCCCAGTCCATGGGGGCCGCGGTGAACCAGCTCATCGAGCGAGGACTGCTGCGCCGGGAACCCCATCCGACGAGCCGCCGCAGCATGTGCCTCTTCGCCACCGCCGAGGGGCACAACGCAGGAGCCGGTGCCGACGAGATCGCCAGCCGCATCACGGCCGAGGCGACCTCACACCTCTCTCCGGCGGACAACACCACCCTGCACGGTCTGCTGTACGACCTGGTCCAGGAACTGAACCCGGACTCCCTTGCCCGGTCAGAGGCGATGACCGGGCAGGGGCAGCCGTGAGCAACCGTCGGAAGCGTCGTCGACGTCCTCGACAACACCGCTGACGCACTCACCGGCTGCGCCGCCAGCACCGCTTGCCTCGCAGCGGCCACAACGACCAGCACGCCCCACCCGCACCCGCGGCGGACCCGGAGCCGAATCCCGGCAATGCCGTGCCGCCGAACGTCATTGTGGCCGCGCAGGGCTCCGTGGAGCCGGTGTCGAAGGGCGGGACGGTTCCGCCGATCCCTCTCCCCCGCCGACCGGAAATCCGCCATGCCCGCCACGCCCGCCCCCGCCTCCCTCCGATCCCGGCAGCACTGTGCCGGGATCGGAAAGGAGACCTGCGGGGTGAGCTCCGGGCAAGGGCCCGTGCCTGTGCTCAGCCCAGCTTGGGGGTGGCCAGGCGCGCCAGTTGGAGGGCCTGCGCGGGGAACCAGGCGCCGGCGGCCGGGTCGACCTGGCCCCACAGGGGGTCGAACTCCGCCCGGCCGCTCTCGTCGTTGGGCCAGTCGGGGCGGCTGTAGGCGGAGTAGTCCCAGGCACGCACGCCGCCCAGGGCGTCGCACTGGCCGTCGGACTGGCCCGGAGTCTTGACCCACAGGTTGGCGTCGAGCAGGGGGACGCCCGTGTCGGCGGTGGGCCGGACGCCCAGACCCGCGCCGGTCGGATTGCACCAGTTGCCCTGCATCAGCGTGGCCACCGTGGCGGCGCTCTGGTCGTACGGCGCAGCGCCGTACGCCGCCATCGTGTTGGCGCCCTTGCCGTTGCGGCTGGTGTCGACCACGAAGTGGGTCGTGGGAACGGCGCCGTTCAGGTTCTGGTTGTACCAGTCGGTGGTCAGGCCCCAGGTGCTGAAGTCGTCGACAGTGGCCGGATAGTACTGGCTGGCGCAGTACTCGGGGTGGCCGTGGGCGAAGTGCGAGGGGTCGGTGACCATGGCGATGCAGTCGGAGATCCACGTGCCGTAGTCCTGTGACTCGGCGTCGGTACGGAAGTTGGAGACGTTCAGGAAGAAGCCCTGTGTCCCCTGTACACCCGCGGCCAGCAGCCGTGCGGTGATGTTGGGGACGGCCTGCCAGTGGGGGTTCGTGCCGTCGAGGTACACGGCGGCGTTCGGTGCCTTCTCCAACGTCTGTGCGGCGTAGGCGACTTCGGCGCTCCGCTCGGCGTCGGTGTACGGGTAGGTCGAGGCCGGGAGGTGGCAGTCGGAGGGCTCGTTGCCCAGCGAGTCGGGCTCGACCAGCAGCACGGCGTGGGCGTTGCCCACCGCGGCGGCCACGCTGTCCACCCAACTCTCGTACGCCGCTTGGTCGGTGGCCCCGCCCGCGGAGTACTCGGAGCAGTCGCGGCCCGGTATGTCGTAGACGACGAACACCGGCTCGGCCCGCTGCAGGGCTGCCTCTGCCAGCGTGGTCCGCACCTGCTTGCCGACCTCGGCCGGCGTGCCGCCGGTGAGCCAGACCGCGGACGACTGCGCCTCCATCCGTGCCAGCAGGGCGGCGTCCTTGAGGGCCCCCTTCTTCGCCAACTGGGCGATCTGCTGCACGGATCCCTTCGCCGGTGGGGGCACGAAGAAGCGGGTGGACGGACTGATGGCGTGCCCGTCGGACGCGGCCCCTGCCGTGCCGGGCGCAAGCACCGCCAGGCCGGCGCCGAGGACCAGGGCCATGACAGCGGTCAACGACCGTCTGAGAGAACGTGGTTGCACGATGACTCCACGGGTGCGAGGAATACTGGAAGCGCTTCCACCATTCGACCGGAGTCGCCGCGCCGGTGGAAGCTGGACGAGATCGTGCTTCTTCACCCCCTCCCTGTCAATGAGTTGAACGCAGGATTGGGAGCGCTTCCATGCTTTCTCCACCACGGATAGCATCTCCTCGTGTCCACTCCACCCAAGCGCCGCCCCACGCTCGACGAGGTCGCCAGAACCGCCGGAGTCTCCCGCGCGGCCGCCTCCCGCGCCCTCAACCGGAGCGGTCACGTCAGCCGCGCCACGCGCGAGGCGGTGGAACGCGCGGTACGGGAGCTGGACTACGTCCCCAACCCGACCGCCCGCGCCCTGGCAACCCAGCGGGCCGAAGCGGTGGTCCTGGCCGTGTCCCACCACGACCCGGAACTGTTCGCCGACCCGTTCCACACCCAGGTACTGGTCGGCGTGAGCGCGGTGCTGGAGCGCACCGACCTGGTCCTGATGCTGGTGCTGGCCGACTCCGACCACGGGCGCGCCCGCCTGGAACGCATCCTGCGCGCGCGCCGCGCGGACGGCCTGATGCTGCTCTCCCTGCACGGCGACGACCCGTTGCACCACCTCGCCGACAAGACCGACCTCCCGGTCGTCTGCGGCGGTCGCCCCCTCGGCGCGGAGCCGCGCTGGTACGTCGACGCCGACAACCGGGGCGGAGCACGGCTCGCCACCGAGCACCTGATCGGCCTCGGCCGCCGCCGCATCGCGACCATCACCGGCCTGCTCGACACGGACGTCGGCGTGCAGCGACTGCGTGGCCATCAGGAGGCGCTGGCGGTCGCCGGCCTGGACACCTCCCTCGTCGCCGAGGCCGACTTCAACGAGTCCGGGGGGTACGAGGCGGCACGGCGGCTGCTGGATCAGCACCCCGACCTGGACGCCGTCTTCGCCGCCTCCGACAACATGGCGGCCGGGGCACTGCGTGCGCTGCGGGACGCCGGACGCAGCGTCCCCGACGACGTGTCGGTCGTCGGTTTCGACGACGCCCCGGTCGCCGGCCTGATGACCCCGCGCCTGACGACGGTGCGGCAGCCGATCCGTCAACTGGGTTCCGAGATGGCCCGGATGCTGCTCGCACTGATCAACGGCGAAGACCCCAGCCCGCTGATCCTGCCCACCCGGCTGGTGGTCCGTGAGAGCACCGCCCCCGCCCGCCAGAGCCTCGGCTGAAGGCCGGGCGGGCGCGCCGGGCGGCCGGAGCGGCGTCCGCCTGTCGGGGCGGACGCCGCCGAGGAGATCGGGGCGGTGAGCCCGGGGTCAGGGAATGTAGGGGGTGTAGGTGACGGCGCTGACCTTGAGGTAGCGCGCTCCGTCGCCGGTGGCCCAGGTGGAGGAGTCGGGGTTGCCGGGCCAGTCGCCGCCGACGGCGGTGTCGATGATGAAGTGCATGCCGACGCCGGAGGCGATGGTGTACCACTTGGTGCCGGTGAAGGCGCCGTCGACGCTGAAGTCGATGTGGTCCGGCCACCAGGTGAACGAGTAGGTGTGGAAGGCGTTGGTCCAGCCGCTGAAGTTGTTCACGGCCCACTGGGTCTGGTTGTTGCTCGGGTCGTGATAGGTCTGGTAGGCGGTGTTCGGCTGCGAGCCGATGATCTCCGCGGCGTCCATCTCGGGCAGCCACGGGTTGAGGTAGGCACCCCAGACCGCGGGCAGCAGTCCGTTGCCGCTGGGCATGCTCGCGGTGAAGCTGTAAGTGCCGTACCCGTAAAGGGCCTTGGACTCCACACGCCCCGAGTAGTACACGCCGCCCCCGGCGTTGTAGGTCTTGATCATGAGGGTGCTGCCGTCGTACCAGACGCAGTTGGGCGTGTACGTCTCCAGTTCGTTGTTGGCCGTCCACCGGCCGCTGACGACGTTCCAGGAGCTGAGCGAGTTCAGGCTCTGGGGTGCTCCCCAGCCACTGGCATGGGCGGGGTTGGCTGTGAGAGTGAAGAGCAGGCCGGTCGCCAGGGCCGCGATCAGCAGGCGAAGGGGTCTCACGAGGGTCAGGGACACGGTGGTACCTCCCGGTGCGGGTCGGGTGGTGCGGACGTCTCGGCCACCGGCCGACCCGCTGCGCGCGGGCCTCGACGGCCGAAGGGAGCCGGCAGAGCACGATGACGGGCTCGGCCGTTGAGCTCACGAGGGAGAACCCTGAGGCCGGCCGGTTCGCGGCACGAAGGCGAAGGGCCCTCAATACTGGAAGCGTTTCCCTCACGACGCTCCCCGAGAACCAACGCCCATGGGCGCTCTGATCCGGTGCTTTACAGTCATGCGCCTCACGCAGCCTGGAGAACAGGAAGTCCTGTCACCACGCTTCTGGAAGCGCTTCCACACAGGCGATGGTGAGCCGACGGACGAGAGGTGTCAAGAGTCCCGACCGGACACGCCGCGACCCCGCAGCCCGCGCCTGCCCAGGCCTGGCCACCCGCTCGCTCCGCCGAACTCCCCTACGTGCACGGACAGTTACCGTCCCGCGCGTTCCAACCCGCCCCGACAGCGGCGTTCTCAGGCGGTGACCGGCGCGCGCTCGGCGCACCGCGAGAAGGCCGATCGTGTCGGCGACGATGCTGCTTCTCGTCGGACAGACGGTTCCCACAGGGAGGTTCCTCCGCGAACCAGGCCAGAGGTTGATCCAGATGCCACTGACGGCCCGCTGCATGACCACCAGTCGCAGCCCGTTCCAGGAGTAGGGGTAGCCGTCGACATCGGGCCCCTTCATGCTGTGGGCGGGGGGGCACCCCGGACCGAGAAGGTCTTCAGCCTCGGTCAGGGGCATTCCGCAGTCGGTCCCGGAGACCTGCGGGTCGGTGTTCGGTCGCTCCCGCGGTGGCGGCAGACCTGGGAGGAAGGCGGCCTGCGGACTCTGCGTTCGCAGGGACGCCGGCACTCCCGCTCGGACAACGATCACCCGTGGCCTTCGAGAACGCCTTCCATGGCACACGACCTACGCTCGCACCAGCCGCACAACCCGTGTTCGGGATTCAGGGTCAAGGCCCGTCGACGGTGCTGTCGGCGACCTGCCGCATCCGTGACGCGCTGACCCGTGCCGGGGATCCGCGGGCAGAAGGCGGTCCTCCCGAACGGCAAGGAGTCGGGACCGGGCCTTCGCGGCTCCTACGGCCGGCGGCGTTCCAGGACATGACCGAGCACCTCGGACATGGCGCGGGTGGAGCGCAGCAGTTCGGCCGACAGGTCGGCCACATCCCGCTCCGTGACGCCCCGGGCGGGCATCACGAGGGTGACGACGAGCGGGAAGGACTCGCCGGCGGTGAACACGGGCGCCGCCGCCGAGGTGACGCCGGGGATCACGCCGCCGACGGTGGAGGCCACGCCCTCCCGCAGCACCGTGGCCCTGATCCGTTCGACGTGCTCCCGGGTGGCCGTGTCCAGTGTCCGCGCCTCCAGTTGCGCGCACAGCACCGGTTCGGTCACCTGCACGGGCAGGTGCGCGAGGAACGCCCCGCCCATGGCCGACGTCAGCAGGGGCATGGTGGCGCCGACGCGCACGGTGATCGGCAGCGCGTGGGCGCCGTACTCCCACCGCACGACAACGGGGCCGTGGTCGCCCCACACCGAGAGGTTGACGGCGTGGGAGGTGCGGTCCCGCAGCCCTGGCAGATGTTCGCTGACCAGAGCCACCTCGTCCATCCTGCGCAGCGACTCGACGCCGAGCCGCCGCATGGCGGGGCCCATGTCGTAGCGGCCGGAACTGGGGGACTGTGCCACGAGGCCGACCCGGGCGAGGCTGACGAGGTAGCGGTGGACCTTGCTGGGCTGCATTCCGCTGGCGGTGGCTATCTGCGTCAGGCTCATCGGGCCCCGCCCCTCCTCAAGGGCCTGCAGAACCGTCATCGCCAGCTCGACGGACTGGATGCCCTGCCGGGCGGGCGACGCCTGCTCGGGCGCGGAGTCGGAGGGGGGCGGCGTCTTCACGGGAGCGATCATAGTGACCGGCCCGATGCCGCGGCCCCGGACTGTCCGCTTCGCCCGCCTAGGTTCCGCGAAGGCGGGGGTCAGGTGCCCGTCCTCGGCCCCCGTGCGCCCGCGCTGCCCCGGATCGTGTCCAGCAGTTCGGCCGCGAGAGCGGCCACCGCGTCGGAGCCGCTCGCAGTGCCGTACACGTAGAAGTCGGGGCGGACCACGACAGCCGAGCAGCCCAGTTCCGCCAGCCATCCGCGGTAGGTGCCGTCCACGTCCTGGACCACGACTGCTCGGGGATGATCGGCTGCCCGTCTGCCGGGGACGACGACGCGAACGCCCGCCTCGGCCAGGTCGTCGAGCAGCCGCCGGTCCCCCAGGGCGGCCAGGTGTCCTTCGTCGACGAGCAGGTGGAAGCCGCCGCCCACAACCTGGTCCAGCCGGTCGCGGCGGGTGCCGTCATCGACAACGCCCTGCACCGACAACCGGCCCCGGCCGGCACCGGCGCCCCGGGCGAACATGCCGTCGCCCAGGTCCGGGAAGCGTGTGGGCTCGGGTGCGCCGGTCTCCGCACGGCGGGCGAGCAGTGTCCGGTCCCGTGCGGCGGCCAGCTCGGGATCGCGCAGGGTCTGGAGGTGGCCCAGCTCGATGCCCTTCTCGATCACCGCGCGCACGTGTGGCTCGCGCTCGGTCTGATAGGTGTCGAGCACGTCGTCCGACACATGGCCGCGCAGCACGAGGTCCAGTTTGAACGCCAGGTTCTGCGCGTCACGGAAGCCGGAGCACATGCCCTGCCCGAGGAACGGGGGCATCTGGTGGGCCGCGTCGCCCGCGAGCAGGACCCTGCCCCGCCGCCAGTGGTCGGCAACGAGGGAGCGGAAGGTGTAAGTGGCGACGCGGATGAGATCGGCGTCGTCGGGAACGAGGTAGGGGGCGACCCGTTTCCAGACGCGCTGCGGGTCCCGCTCGGTCTCGAAGTCGTCGGTCGAGTCGAGCATGAAGCTGAACCGGTGGTGCGCGGGGCCGAGCGAGATGATCGAGGTCGGGCCCAGCGGGTCACCGAGTTGCAGGGCGCACGGGACCTCGGTGCGGCGGCGGAAGCGGAAGTCGCACACCATCCACGGCTCGGAGAAGCCGTAATCGTGCACATCCACTCCGAGCGCGGACCGCACGAAGCTGTTGCCGCCGTCGCAGCCCAGGACGTAGCGCGCCCGGACCGTCTCGCGTCCTCCGGCTCCCTCGACGGTGACCGTGACCTGGTCCTCGGTCTGCTCCAGGGCGACGACGGAGCTGGCGTGCCGTACCTGCACCCGGGGCATCGCGCGGCATGCGGTGTCCAGCGCCTCTTCGAGGTCGGGCTGGTACATCATGTTCCACTCGGCCCAGCCGCTGCGCCCGGTCGCGGCGAAGGTCTGCTCGATGAGCAGGTCACCGCTGCCGTTGCGCCATTCGTAGGTGGGCTGGATGCGCACCTTGGGCAGGAGCTCCTCCGCCAGGCCGAGTCGCGCCAGGGTGCGCATGGTCTCGTCGTCGAAGCTGGCGGCGCGAGGCAGGTTGTACAGGCCCGCGTAGCGCTCCAGGACAAGGACCCGGTGGCCCGCCAGGCCCAGCTCGGCGGCCGCGACCATGCCGACCGGACCGTAGCCCACCACGATCACGTCCACCGCGGTTCCGTTCTGAACCGGAGCCGCCGCGGCGGCACCCGTGCCCGTCATGGATCACCTCCAACTACTCGTCCGCTCCCAAGGGTTGACACCGATGGAACGTACGTTTCACCATCAATGAAGTCAATGCATATAAGTGAAATCAGGAGCCGCGATGCGGACCATCGGTCTTGAGGAACACTTCGTCACCCCCGAGTTGGAGCAGTACGGCGCCCCGGCGGCCGCCATCCTCCAGCCGGACAAGTGGCGCGAGGCGTCGCGGCGGCTGCTGGACATCACCGGCGCGCGCCTGGCCGAGATGGACGCGGCGGGTCTGGACATGCAGGTGCTGTCCCTGAACTCCCCGGGCATCCAGGCCGAGAGCGACGCCGCCACCGCGGTCGCCCGGGCCGCGGCCGTCAACGACCTGCTCGCCGGTGTCATCGCGGACCACCCGGACCGCTTCGCCGGCCTCGCCGCGCTGCCCCTGCAGGACCCGAAGACGGCCGCCGACGAACTGGAGCGCGCTGTACGCGAGTTGGGCATGTGCGGCGCCCTGGTCAACGCGCACACGCAGGGCCGCTACCTCGACCACCCGGAACTGCGTGTCGTGTGGGAGCGCGCCGCGGGCCTCGGCGTCCCGCTCTATCTGCACCCCGCCAACGGTGTCGACGTCCCCCACGTCATCGCAGGGCACCCGGAGCTCGTCGGCCCGATGTGGAGCTGGGGCGCGGAGACCGCCACCCACTTCCTGCGGTGCGTGTTCGGCGGCGTCTTCGACGACTTCCCGGACGCCAGGATGCTGCTCGGGCACATGGGCGAGGGCCTGCCCTACGTCCTGTGGCGGCTGGACTCCCGCTGGGACTACCACAACCACCAAGGGGTAGAGCTGGCCAGGGGCAACCCCTCGGAGTACCTCCGCCACAACCTGTACATCACGACCAGCGGCGTATGCTCGCCCGCCCCTCTGCTGTGCGCGCTGCTCACCCTGGGTTCGGACCACATCCTCTTCGGCACCGACTACCCCTTCGAGGACATGGCGGCCGCCACCGGTTTCCTGCGGTCGGCCCCGATCAGCGATGCCGACCGCGAGAAGATCGCCCACGTCAACGCCGAGCAACTGCTCGGCCTCTGAAGGCTCTCGCTCCGTTTGTCCCTCAAGTCCGCTCTGGAGTTGCTGACATGACCCGTGAGAGAAGCGCACAGCACTGGATCGACGGCGAGTGGGTCGGCTCCGCCCGCACCCGCGACAGCGTCAACCCGGCCACGGGCGAGGTGATCGGGACATACGCCGACGCCGACGCGGAGGTGGGGCAGCGGGCCGTCGACGCGGCCCACCGCGCGTTCAAGGACGGTGACTGGCGCCTGGACCCGATGGTGCGGGCGACCGCCCTCAGCCATCTCGCCGACGCGTACGCGGCGCGCATGGACGAGGTGATCGACACCCTGTGCCTGGAGAACGGCAAACTGCGGCACGAGGCGGGTTTCGAGACCCACTTCATTCTGCGCGCGCTGCGCTTCGCGGCCGGTCTCGCCGTTCAGCCGCACGGCCGTGTCACCGACACCCAGCCCGGCCTCCAGGCCATGTCGATCCGCCAGCCGGTCGGCGTCGCCGGCATCGTGGTGCCGTGGAACTCCCCCGCGTACCTGTGCGTTCGCGCGCTGGCACCGGCCCTTGCCGCGGGGTGCACAGCCGTGGTGAAGATGCCGGGACAGGCGGCTCTCACCGCAGCGCTCATGAGCGAGATCCTCGGCTCCGTGCCCGAGTTGCCGAAGGGCGTGGTGAACGTCGTCGTCGAGTCCGGCTCGGACGTCGCCCGCCTGCTGGTCGAGTCGCCGCGGGTGCCCGCCATCAGTTTCACCGGCAGCACCGCCACGGGACGGCTGATCGCCCAGGCTGCCGCGCCCCGCTTCAAGCGGGTGGGGCTCGAACTGGGCGGCAAGACACCCCACCTCGTCTTCGCCGACGCCGACATCGAGGCCGCGCTGGCCACGGCCGTCGCCTCGTGCACCGTCTTCGCGGGACAGTTCTGCATGACCGGCAGCCGCGTCCTGGTCCAGCGGGACATCGCGGACGAGTTCACCGCCGCGCTGGCGCAGCGTCTGGAGAACGTACGCCCCGGGCCGGCCGACGACCCGGCGAGCCAGATCGGGCCCCTGATCGACACGGCGTCGGTGGCCCGCGTCGACGCCGCTGTGGAGGCGGCCGTCGCGGCCGGCGCCAAACCGCTCGTGCGCGGCGGTCCCAGTACGCGCCCCGACCTGGCCGGCGGCGCCTTCTACCACCCGACCCTCCTCGCAGTCTCCGACTCCTCGCTGCCGATCGTTCAGCAGGAGACCTTCGGACCGGTGCAGACCGTCCAGGTCTTCGACACCGAGGAGGAGGCGATCACCCTCGCGAACGACACCGAGTACGGTCTCAGCGCCTGCGTCTGGAGCCGTGACGCCGACCGTCCGATGCGGGTCGCGCGACAGCTCGACGCCGGTCTCGTCTCCATCAACAGCTGGGCCAACCTGACCGTCGAGTTCGAGGAGGGCGGCTTCAAGTCCAGCGGCCTGGGCCGGCTCGGCGGCCTGGCGTCGGTGGAGGACTTCCTGGAGCACAAGCAGATCACCCAGGACTACGTGCCGCAGCACCACTGACGGGTATCCCGGGGCGGGCGGGATCGTGCCCTCGCACCCCGCCGCCGGGCCACCGCCATCGGCACGCGGCCCGGGAACGGCCGGCACAGGAAGCCGCCCTCCGGCGGCACGGCGGGTTCGACGACGGGGCCCGGACACGGACGCACCACCAGGTTTCCGAGGGGCTCCCGGAGCCTTGCTGTTATTACATATAGCGCCTACGCTCGCAGGGTCCGGTGAGTCCGTGAACAGGGTGTTCGCACCCATGTGTCCGGCGCGGCCGGCTCCCCCGCGGGTGCGCCCTCCGTTCGCCGAACGCGGCCTCCGCCCGCGCGGCGCCCCGACAACCCACCCCGGCAGGAGGCCCCACATGGCCAAGAAGCGCGACCTTCTGACCTTCGAGGTCGACGGACACAAGATCACGGCGCTCGTCGCCGAGCCCGCCGAGCCCACCGGCAAGCCCCTGATCGCAGCCCTGCACGGCGGCACGTACACCGCGCAGTACTACGACGTCGCGGGCTCCCGCGACGGGTCCTTCCTGGACGTCGCCGTCGCACACGGCCACCCGGTGGTGGCCTTCGACCGACCCGGCTACGGCGGCAGCTCCGCGCTGGAGCCGGCCGCCAACACCTTCTCCCGCCACGCGGACATGCTCGCCAACGCCCTGGCACAGGCCACCGAACGCCTCGGCGCCGACAGCGTGTTCCTCGTCGGCCATTCGATCGGCGGCATGATCGCGCTGATGATCGCCGCCGCCCAGCCGGACATCCCGCTCATCGGTGTCTCCGCAACCGGCATGGGCGCCGTCATCCCGAGCGGCGGAGCCGCCGAGGCCCTTGGCTCGCTGCCCCCGGACGACACGGTGGACCTGCCGTACGACCAGCGGGACCAGGTGATGTTCGGCCCCGCCCACACCTACCGGGCCGAGGGGGTGCGCCAGGCCCACGCTTCCTACGCGCCCACGCCCGTCAGGGAGTTGATCCAGGCGCCGAAATGGCCCACGGAACACCTGCCCGCCCTTGCCCCCCGCGTCCGCGTGCCCGTGCACAACGCGCTCGCCGAATTCGACGCCCTGTGGAGCAGCGGCGCGGCCAACGTCGCCGCGTTCGCCGCGCTGTTCACCGAGGCGCCCTTCGTCGACGCCGGCGTCGCCCGCGGCACGGGCCACTGCATCGACCACCACACGCTCGGCGTCGCAACGCAGTTGCGTCAGCTCGCGTTCGCCGAGGAGTGTGCGCACTGGGCCACGCACCACAAGAACGGGAACGCGCGCTGATGCCCTCCTACGACAACGGGCACCTGCCACGGCACGTGCAGGTCCTCATCGCCGGCGGCGGACCGGTCGGCCTGGCCGCCGCCGTCGAACTGGGCCGCCGCGGGATCGACTGCCTGGTCGTCGAGGTGCGCACCACCGTGTCCCGCGCGCGGCCCCGCTGCAAGACCCTCAACGTGCGCACCATGGAGCACCTTCGCCGCTGGGGCCTGGCCGAGCGGCTGCGCGAGCGCGCCCCTCTGCCCACCTCCTGGTCCCAGGACGTGGTCTTCTGCACCTCGCTGACCGGCAGGGAGCTGTCCCGCTTCACAGGCGTCCTCGGCCTCGCCCCGGAGGACGACCGTTTCCCCGAACTCGGCCAGCAGGCACCGCAGTACGTCCTGGAGGAGGTACTGCGCGAGGCGGTCGAGGAGATCCTCCCGGGGCGGCTCGTCCTCGGCTCGAAGGTCGTCGGCGTCAGCCAGGACGACGCCCGGGTGACCGTGACCGTCGAGAACGGCGCCGGTGCGCACACCGTCGTCACCGCCGACCACGTGATCGGCTGCGACGGCCCGCGCAGCGTCGTACGGGACGAGATGGGCGCCCGCTACGTCGGCGGGGAGGCCCTGCGCCCGAACTTCGGCATGGTCTTCCAGAGCCCCGGCCTGTGGGAGCACGTGGCCCACGGGCCGGCCGTGCAGTACTGGGTGGTCAACCCGACGGCGCCCGCACTGGTCGGGCCGCTGGACCGCACGGGCACATGGTGGGTGATCGGCTTCGGCGTCGACCGGGAGACCGGGGAGCGCGAGGCGCGGCAGATCATCGACGCCGTGGCGGGCCGCCCGGTGCAGGCGACAGTGCTGTCCAGCGATCCGTGGACGGCGCGGATGCAGATCGTCGACCGCATGCGGCGCGGACGGGTCTTCCTCGCCGGCGACGCCGCCCACCTCAACCCGCCCTTCGGCGGACACGGGCTCAACACGGGCATCGGCGACGCCGTCGACCTGGGCTGGAAGCTCGCGGCCGTGCTGAAGGGCTGGGCCGGCCCCGACATGCTCGACAGCTACGAGGCGGAACGCCGCCCGGTGCAGGAGCGCGTCATCCGCGAGGCGACCGCCAACATGCGGGTGCTGTCCACGGAGTTGCTCGCCGACAACCTCGACGCCGACCATCCGGCGGGCGCGCAGGCACGGCGCGCCGCGGGCGCACGGATCCAGGAGACCAAGAAGGCCGAGTTCCATTCCCTCGACCTGGTCCTCGGCCTCCGTATCGCCACCTCGCCCCTCATCCCCGCCCAACCGGGGCACGCAGACGGTCCGGCGTGCACCGGGGCCCGGCTGCCCCACCTGTTCCTGGAAGACGGCCGGTCCCTGTACGACCTGCTCGGCGCCGATCTGACGCTGCTCGCCCTCGACCAGAACGTGTCGGTGACGCCCTTCGAAGAAGCCGCGATCCTGCGGAACGTACCGCTCACCGTGGTCCGCCTGCCGGGGCCCGCGGCCGGCGGATACGCCGGACGGCTCGGCGCCCGACTCGCCCTGGTCCGTCCGGACCAGGTGGTGGCCTGGCTCGGCGACAAGGCCCCCGACGACGCCCTCGCTCTCGTCGGCGTCGTGTGCGGTGGCACGCCCCGGAAGGGGGCGGCGGCCTCCCGCAGCCTCTGACTCCCGTCAACTCGACTGCCGGAGAACCCCGTTGAGCGGTGCGCGCGGGACGGACGCACGAAGCAGCGGCCGCCACGACACAGCCCGGCCTGCGACGCGCACCTGGCTCCCCGCACTTCGGGGTCACCGGACACCTTCGTCGAGGACACACGGAACACAAGGAACCCCTTCACCGGAAGGAAGGCATACGTATGAGTGCTGACCAGTGGACGAGACGTCGGGTCCTGAACACCGCGGCAGGCACGACCGCGCTCGCCGGGGCATCCGCACTGACGACTCCTCTCGCCGCCGAGGCCCGCGGCGGCCGGCCCGACCCGCACGGCAAGCTGCGCATCATCGCCATCGAGGAAGCCATCATCCTGCCGGGACTCATCACCCAGGGCACCGCACTGAACGGCGCGATCCCCTTCAGGCCCGAGGTCACCGCCGAGTGGTTCAAGCGCCTGCCTGATGTCAGCCAGTACCGTCTCGCCGACATGGATGCCAACGGCGTCACCATGCAGGTGCTCTCCCTCACCCCTCCCGGAGTGCAGATGCAGCCGGACGCGGCCATCGCGGTTCGGGACGCCCAGGTGGCCAACGACGCGCTGGCCGCCGTCATCGACGAGCACCCCACCCGCTTCGGCGGACTCGCCGCGCTGCCCCTCCAGGACCCCGGGGCGGCCGTGCGCGAGGCGCGGCGTGCCATACGTGACCTGAGGATGGCCGGGTTCCTGGTCAACGGCCACACCAACGGCCAGTACCTGGACGAGCCGCAGTTCCGGCCCGTCTGGGCGGCGCTCGAGGAACTGGGCGCCGCGATCTACCTCCATCCGACGCCGGCCCCGGCGGGCGAGTGGGGCCTGCTGAAGGACCGCCCCGAGTTGGTCGGACCCCTCTACAGCTGGGCGGCGGAGACCGGCGGGCACGCACTGCGGATCGTCCTCGGCGGCGTCTTCGACGACTTCCCGGGCGCCCGCCTCATCGTGGGCCACATGGGTGAGTTCCTGCCCTACCAGATCCCCCGTCTCGACGTGCAGATCCAGAACATCAACACCAAGGTGCCGCTGAAGAGGAAGCCCTCCGAATACCTGACCCGGAACGTCTCCATCACCACATCGGGGGTGATGGACGACAACATGCTCCAGGCCGCCATCAAGTCGGTGGGCATCGACAACGTCCTCTTCGCCATCGACTACCCCTTCGAGAAGAGCGAGCAGGCCGTCGGGTTCCTGCGCGGGGCCAACCTCTCCGCGGACCACCGACGGAAGATCGCCGGCGGCAATGCCGAGCGCATCCTCAAACTCTGATCGTCCTGCTGACCCACGCACCGCCCCCGCCGGGGCGGCTCCGGCGGCAGACGCAACCGCAACCCCCTTGCCCCTACCGGCAGTCCCCACGTGGAAGGCGTCGTTATAGTTGATATCCACGACTGGCCGGCCGAAGCGAGGGACACACCGTGGCGACACCTCAAGGGGCCGTGCAGCCCATCATGTCGCGCTCGGTGGTCGAGCAGGCCACCGACGAACTGCGCCGTGCGATTCTGGCCGGGCACCTCGCGCCCGGTACGGAGTACTCGCTGCGCGAGCTGGCCGGGATGCTCAACATCAGCTTCATCCCCATCCGCGAGGCGCTGCGGAGCCTGGAGAGCGAGGGCCTGGTCATCATGCGGCCGGGCCGCAGCGCCGTCGTCGCCCCCCTCAACCTCGACGACCTGCGCGGCATCTACCGTTTGCGGCGCACCCTGGAGCCGGAGATCGCCCGGCGCTCCTGCACCCTGCTGACCGACCAGGAGCTGGACAGGCTGGCGTCCCACGCGGCCGACTTCGGCGCCCGGGAACACGGCATGGCCGAGATCTACGACGACCACCACGCCTTCCACCTGGCCCTGCTGGCCCCGGCGGCGACCACCTGGGACATCCGTATCCTCACCACGCTGTGGCGGGCCGGAGAGCGCTACATCCGCATCGGCTTCGGCCGGCTCGACCCCGTCCCCGCCGAGCGCCGGCGGCGCGGCAAGGCACACGAGGACCTCGTGGAGGCCTTCCGCACCCGCGACCCCGACACGGTCGCCGTCGCCGTCGAGCAGCACCTGGCCCGCAACGAGAAGATCGCCTTCTCCGCCCTGTCCTGAACGCGGCCGCGCCTCGCGACGCACGCCCTCGTCCCTGCCAGCCATGGACCGCCGGATGCCTTTGCCACGGCGGCGCCGGACGCAGCTGCCGGCGAGCCTTCGCGGCGGCCCCGCGGTGCCGTCCCGTGCACACCGGTACCGACGGGCGGCCGGGTGAGCAAGTGGCCCCGACGGGTTGCTGTTATAACATATAGCGGATACGGTCGGTTCGTCCTGACGACCGGCCCCGCGCCGCCCCGCTCGGCCGCGCTGCCGACGCCGCCGACCCGGACCGCCACCCCTGCCCGCACCACCGGGCCCTCACCGCGGACGGTCCCGCACACCGGACACCCGCGCCAACGGCTGAACTCCATCGGCATCGCACGCGACCAGGAGCACGAACCCTGTTCTTTCCGCACCCGCCAGCCAGAGAGGCATGAACGATGTGCATGAACGCAACGGATCGGCGTGACTTCCTCAAGACGGCCGCAGCGGCCGGCGCCGCTGTCGTGGGGGTGACGGCGCTGGCCACGCCCGCCGACGCCCAGGCCCAGGAACAGAGCGCCGGCCTCGGCGAGAGGATCGCGCTGACGAATGTCCGGGTCTTCGACGGCGACCAGGTGACCTCCCCGCGCACCGTGGTCATGGACGCCGGACGGATCGGCGTCAGCCCGCTCGGCGCACGCCGGGTGGACTGCGGCGGCGGGGTACTGCTCCCCGGCCTGACCGATGCGCACATCCATCTGCGGGACGTCAACACCCTGCACGCACTGGCCGGTTCGGGCGTGACCACCGGTCTGGACATGGCGTCCTTCCCGCCCTCGCTCGTCGACTCGCTGCGCGGGCTGACCGGCCTCACCGACATCCGCAGCGCGGGCACCCCCGCCGTGGCACCGGGCAGCCCGCAGAGTCAGATCCCCGCCTTCCCCGCGGACGCGGTGCTGACCGGTCCCGAGCAGGCCGTTCGGTTCGTCCGTTCCCGCATCACCGAGGGCTCGGACTACATCAAGATCATCATTGATGAGCCGGGACTCTCACTGGAGACCGTCAGGGCCGTGACGACGGCCGCGCACTCGGCCGGCAGGCTCGTGATGGCCCACGCGACCTCGACCGTCACGGTGGTGCGGGCGCTGGACGCCGGCGTCGACATGATCCATCACGTGCCGATGGACAACCCGCTCCCGGCCTCGCTGGCCGCCCGGTACGTCTCGACGGGCACCGTCGCCGTACCCACCCTGACCATGATGGAGGGCTTCGGGAACCTCGGGATACCCGGCATGGACTACGCGGCCGCCGAGGGCAGCGTCGCCGCACTGCACCGGGCGGGGGTGCGCATCCTCGCCGGCACGGACTCGAACCTGACGCCGGGAATTCCGGTGCAGCCACCGTACGGGACCAGCCTGCACCACGAGTTGGAGCTCCTCGTCCGCGCGGGGCTCACCAACCGCGAGGCCCTGCGCGCCACGACGAGCCTGCCCGCCCAGGCCTTCCGCCTGCGGGACCGGGGCGCCGTCCGCATCGGGAACCGCGCCGACCTCGTCCTGGTCGACGGAGACCCCCTCGCCGACATCACCGCGACCCGCGCGGTGCGGCGCGTGTGGATCGGCGGCGTGGAGTACACCCCTACCGCCTAAGGGGAACCAAGGGGCCGGGGAATGCTCGGTTCCGTAGCCGCCGGCAGGTGAGCACTGTCGCTGCCGGAGGCAGTCGGGTTCTGGTGTCGGACCGTGCCCCTGCCGGTGGCCGGGAGGCCGGACCGGGACACGGCGAAGGGCTGAACGGATCGTGGTGGGACGAGGAAGGACCCGGCTCCCGACGCCAGGGAAGTGGCGCCGGGAGACCGGCCGTCATGAGCGCCTCGCCTCACTGGGTGAGGTCGAGTGCCGCGCTCACGATGCTGTCGGTGTCGATGTGGTGGTACCGGTAGACCTCGTCCAGGGAGCCCGACTGGCCGAAACGTGTGACACCCAGCCTGCGGGCAGGCACACCGTGGATGGTGCTCAGGAAAGCGAGGGTGTGCGGATGGCCGTCGACAACGGTGACCAGCGGTGCCGCGCGTTCAACCGGAAACACCTGGTCCAGGATCCAGTCCGGCGCCTCACCCTGTCCGGCGCGCGCGTCGAGAGCCCGGTACAGCAGCCCCGGACTGGTCACACACACGACGTCGGCCGGAATGCCGAGGTTCTGGAGACGGTCCGCCGCCGCCAGGGCCTCGGTGACCATCGCGCCCATCGCGGCGATGGTGACCCGGGCTCCGTCCCGGCGGCGCAACGGGTAGGCGCCCGCGACGACTTGGCGTCGGCGGCGTTCGCGGGCCGCTGGATCGGCGGGAACCTGAGCGAGGCTCTGATCGACGGGACGGGTGGAGAGGCGCAGGTAGGCGGAGCCGCCGTCGGGCCTGCCGAGACGGGACAGCGCCGCAAGCAGCGTCCACTCCGTGTCGAGCGCGAACGCCGGCTCCCAGGTCGTGCAGCCGGGCTGCTCGATGCCCAGGGACGGCGTCGTGATGGACTGGTGCGCACCGCCCTCGGGCGCCAGGGTGACGCCGGACGGGGTGCCGACCAGGATCGACTGGCCGCCGGCGTAGATACCGTAGGACCAGGGTTCCAGAGCGCGGTTCACGAAGGGGTCGTACATCACTCCGATCGGCAGCAGCGGCTCGCCCCAGCGGCTCCAGGTCGCGCCCAGCTCGCCGAGCAGCCCCACGAGATTGGTCTCCGCGATACCCAGCTCGATGTGCTGGCCGGTCGGCCGCTCCCGCCAGTGCAGGATGGTCTCCGCGTCGTCGGCGAACCAGTCGACGCGCTCGGCCGGCGACCAGACGCCGACCTTGTTGACCCAGCCGCCCAGGTTGGTCGACGAGCTGACGTCCGGGCTGACGGTCACCACCCGGCGGGCGGCCTCGGGTGCGCTGCGGGTCAGGTCGAGCAGCGTGCGGCCGAGAGCCGCCTGGGTGGTCGCGACACCCGTCGGGGTACGGCCGATGTCCTCGGGGATCGCCGGGGGCGCCGTCTCGGTGACAGCTTCCCGGCGCAGTCGCGCTCCGGTCTCCGCGCACAGGCGGGCCGCCGCCGATCCCGCGGGGAAGCCCTCCCAGGGGTTGTCGAGGTCGGTTCCCACCTCGCGGGCCAGCTCACGCATCTGATCCTCCGTCAGCAGGGAGGAATGGTTCTGCGGATGGCCCTGGGTGGGCAGGCCGCGGCCCTTGACGGTGTACGCGAAAATGACCGTGGGGCGGTGGTCGTCCACCTCGGACAGTGCGCTGTCCAGAGCAGAGAGGTCGTGACCGCCCAGGTTGCACACCGCCTCCATGAGGGTGGCGTCGTCGATCTCCGCGAGCAGTTGGCTGATCGCCGGGGCCTCCGCGCCGGTGCCGGGCAGCCGCTCGCGCAGCTGCTCGGCCGAGCAGCGCAGCAGGCGCTGGTACTCGGGGTTGGCCATCTCGTCGAGGCGGGCCCGCAGCGCGGCACCGCCGGCGCGCTCGAACAGCCTCTCCAGCAGAGTGCCGTACTTGAGGGTGAGCACCTGCCAGCCTGCCGCGGCGAACATGCCGTGCAGCCTGCCCGCCGCGATGTTCGGCACGACGCGGTCCAGGGACTGCCGGTTGAGGTCGACCACCCACACCAGTTCACCGAGTTCGGCGACCTGCGGGTCCAGCAGGGCCTCCCACACCGCGCCCTCGTCCAGCTCGGCGTCGCCGACCAGCGCGTACTGGCGGCCCTTGAATCGTCCCTCGGTGCTCCCGTCGGCGTAACGGCGCGCCAGGGCCCCCCAGATCGTCGCCGTGGCGCCGATGCCGACCGAACCGGTGGAGTAGTCGACGGTGTCGGGGTCCTTGGAGCGGCTCGGGTAGCTCTGGAGTCCGCCGAAGGCCCGCAGCGTGGTCAGGCGGGAGGCGTCCAGGTCACCGAGCAGGTGGTTGACGGCGTGCAGCACCGGCGAGGCGTGCGGCTTGACGGAGACCCGGTCCTCGGGGCGCAGATGGCCGAACCAGAGAGCCGTCATGATGGACACCATCGAGGCGCAGGATGCCTGGTGGCCGCCGACCTTCAGTCCGGAGGGGTTGGGGCGCACCCGGTTGGCGTGGTGCACGATCGCGCTGGACAGCCACAGCACGCGGTCCTCGATCTCGTGGAGCAGGTCGAGGTCGGCAGCCGTGATCCGCCGGGGGGCGGCTGGTGCGGTGGTCATGGCGGAACGGTCTCCTCGCGTTCGGCACCCCCGGCGTTCGGAGGTGCGGACGGCAGTGACGTGGGACGAACCTCGGCCGCGTACAGGGCGCCGGATGTGCCCCGGCACACATCGGTTCGGCTCGGGACCGGATCACGGTCGGCGGCGTGCAGCCAGGGGCAGGATCGTTGCGGACGAGCAGACCACCGGACCGGGACGCCGCACAAGGACCACCGCGGAAGTTACGCAGAATGCCAAATCACCCAACCCCTCAGCCACGGAAGGTGCGCACTGTGCCCAGCTCCGATCGGATCGACCCCACCGACGCGCGTCTGCTTCTCGCACTCGCCGCGCAACCCCGGGCCACCACGGTCGCGCTCGCCGAAGCGAGCGGACTGAGCCGCAACACCGTCCAGGCCCGCCTGACGGCACTGGACCGCCACGACGCCCTGCAGTCCTTCGAGCGGCGCATCGACCCCGCGGCCCTCGGCTACCCGCTGCCCGCCTTCGTGACCACCCAGGTCGGCCAGCGCAGACTGGACGAGGTCGCCCACGCGCTGGCGGCGATCCCCGAAGTCGTCCAGGTGCACGGTCTGACCGGTGACGCCGATCTGCTCGTGCACGTGGTCGCCACCGATGCCGAGGACCTGTACCGCGTGGCCGGTCAGATTCTCGGCATTCCCGGGGTCGAGCGCACCAGTACGGCACTCGTCATGCGTCAGCTGGTCCCCTACCGGCTCGCCCCGCTGCTGCGCCGAGCCGCCGCTCGCTGATCGGGACGCCACCGCACAGGCGTCCGTCCCGGCTCGCCGACAGCCCGGCCGGACAACACGCCTCAGCCGGCCCGGTCCAGAACCTTGCTGTTATCACATATAGCTACCTATGCTGTGTGGTCAGTACAACAACCGCCCGCACACCGCCGAGTCCGCCCGCCGCCCCGCCGCCGTCACCGCCTGCCGGCGGCTCCCTCCACCCCGTGTCACCCCATCGACGAACACAGGAGCAGTTCCGTGCGCATCGCCAACCTCTCCGGACGCCTGGTCCTCCTTGTCGACGGTCTCGCCGTCGACGTCGAGAAGGCCAGCGACGGCCGCTTCGCCGCGGACCCGCAGGCCGTCTACGAGCGGTGGGAGGAATTCCGCCAGTGGGCGGAACAGGCCCACCTGCCCGAAGGGATCCCCGTCGAGCCCGCGCGCCTGGGCGCGCCCGCCCCCGCCCCTCGCCAGATCGTCGCCGCGGGCCTGAACTACCGCGACCACGCCGCCGAGTCCGGCTTCGCCCTCCCCGACACCATGCCACCGGTCTTCACCAAGTTCGCCACCAGCATCACCGGCCCCGTCAGCGAGGTCTGCCTGCCGCCCGGCGGGCACACCGACTGGGAGGTCGAACTCGTCGTCGTCATCGGCACCCGCGCACACCGCGTCCCCGCGGAATCCGCCTGGGACCATGTCGCCGGACTGACCGCCGGCCAGGACATCTCCGAACGCATCACGCAACTCGAAGGCCCCTCGCCGCAGTTCAGCCTCGGCAAGTCCTTCCCGGGCTTCGCCCCCATCGGGCCGTGCCTGGTCACTCCCGACGCACTCGACGACCCCGACGACCTGGGCCTTCGCTGCACCGTCAACGGCGAAGAGGTGCAGAAGAGTCGGACCAGCAACCTGATCTTCTCCGTGCCCGAACTGGTCGCACGCCTGTCATCGGTGATCCCCCTGTTGCCCGGCGACGTCGTCTTCACCGGGACCCCGGCCGGCGTCGGTCTGGGCCGTGCCCCGCAGCGCTGGCTCGCTCCCGGCGACGAACTCGTCAGCACCATCGAGGGGATCGGTGAACTTCGCCAGCGCTTCGTCGCGCAGGCCTGACGCCGGGCGCCTGCCACGCCGCACCCCACGGCGTCGCGGCAGACGGGCGCGAAGCGCCTTCGCCGGCCTCGACAGTCCCGCCCTGCGGATGCCGGCCGCGTGCACACGCGCGGAGGCGGACTACGACGTCCCCGATCTCCTTCCCCCGGCCCTCGACGAACTGGGCCTCACCTTCTACCCAGTGGGCAGCGTTGCCGAACCGGAAGCCGTGGCGCGAGCACTTGCCGCCCGGACACTGGCCGTCGAACTGACGCCACGCGAGCCGGCCTCCAGGACCATCAGCGCTTCGGGCACGAGCGGCCTCTGGTCGAACGACTCTCCGACCTGGACGACGACTACGACGTCCCGCGGAGTTCGACGGCCCGCCGGCCGACCGGGACGCGCCGGTCACCACCGAGGACCTCCAGGCGCGGCTGCGCCGCGTCTCCGGCGTGGACGTCACGATCACCGAAGTGCGGACCGCGACCCGCTTCACCGACCACGCCCGCCAGGTGACCGGCTACCGCAAGGGCCGGGTGCTGCCGGCGGGCGACGCGGCGCACGTGCACTCCGCGTTCGGCAGCCAGGGGCCGAGCCTCGGTATCGGGGACGCGGTGAACCTGGGCTGGAAGCTCGCCGCGGTGATCGCCGGCCGGGCGCCGAAAGGGCTGCTTGACACGTACACCGCCGAGCGGCACCCAGTCGGTGCGTGGGTCCTGGACTGGACCCGGTCCCAGGTCGCGGCCATGCGCCCGGACCCGCAGTCCCGGGCCCTGCGCGAGATCGTCAGCGACCTGGCGGAGACGGTGGCGGGCACCACATGTCTCACCGCGCGGCTCAACGGTGGCGGGGTGCGGTACGAGCTGCCGGGCGAGCACCCGCTGACCGGCCGCAGCACCCCGGACCTCGAACTCACCGGTGGCAGCCTCGCGGACCACCTCCACGGCGGCCGAGCACTGCTGCTCCACCACGCTGACGACCCGGAGCTCCGGGCCCTGGCCGTGGGATATGCCGACCGCGTCGGCAGCCTGACGGCCGGCTGCCCGTCCTACGCTCTGCCGGCTGACTGCTCCAGCACCCGCCGCAGCTCACACACGGGATCGAGCCGGGTGTTCTCCCGCTCGCCTTACGTCTTCAACGCAGACGCGTCCGCGAGCCCGACTGCTCGGCGAGGCAGTCGACCACTTCCGCCGGCACGTCCGTCGGATCATCCAGGAACACTCCGGAACCGCACCGTGGTCATCTGCACCGCGAACCCGAGCCGGTTGTGGGACCGCGGTTTCGGCTCGATCAACACCCGGTCCACGTCGTCAAGGAGGAAGAACCGTTCCAACTCCGTGCGGGACGGCGCCCCCTCGTACGCCGCGCACTTCGCTACTCACTCGTGTGTTCAGAGACTCGACCGGCACCCCGGACCTCCGGACACTCTCTGATCAACACGACTGCCGAGGCTCCGCTCCCGCGCGGTCAACGCGCCGATGCCGACAGTGCTCCTGACGCCGAGTCGCCTCAACCGGCGGCCACCCGACAGTCACCAACTGCCCGGTCTGCACGCACCTTCGCCCGGCGGCGAGTCGGTGCCCGGACGCTGCGCAGCCGGCGTCCGCCGTCCCGAGGGACGCACCTGCTCGTGCGGGCGCCCCCGGACCCTGCACCGGGGGCACCCGCACGAGGCGGACAGGTGTGTCTCCGGCGGACGGGGAACATGTGTGACGACACGGACCCGGAGCGGCAGATGTCAGTCGGCAGGACGGGCCCCGCGCTCCGGATCCGCATCGTCGCCGCCGTCGCTCATCGAGGGGACTGAGCTTCGGGCGGGTCTTGTGGGGGCGGGTCGGCGGTCAGCCGACGCGCAGCCGAGTGCGGGTGCGCACAGGTGCCGCGGTGGCGGCAACGACCTCGGCGGACGACACACCCGGCGCGGTCTCGACGAGGACCAGGCCGTCGTTTGTCACGTCGAAACGGCGAGGTCGGTGATGATCCGGTGGACGCAGGAGCGCCCGGTCAACGGGAGGGTGCGCTCCGGCACGATCTTCGCGCTGCCGTCCCACGCGGTGTGTTCCATCAGGACGACGACACGGCGCGCCCCGTGCACGAGGTCCATCGCCCCGCCCATTCCCTTGACCATCTTGCCGGGAATCATCCAGTTGGCCAGGTCACCGGCGGCCGAAACCTGCATGGCCCCGAGGATCGCGGTGTCGATGTGCCCGCCCCGGATCCCGGCGGGGGTGTAGAAGGCGGGGATGCCTCAGCCTCCGGCACGCAACCGCTCCGCCGGCGTGCCCTGCGGGACGAGCTCCACCTCCAGCTCCCCGGTCAGGTACTGACGTGCGAACTCCTTGTTCTCGCCCACGTACGAACCGGTGACGCGGGCGATTTGGCCCGCGCCCAGCAGCCAGCAGCCAGCAGGACACCGAGACCGTGGTCGGCGGTACCGCAGTTGTTCGACACCACGTGCAACTCCCGCGCGCCCCGGGCGTGCAGCGCGCTGATCAAAGTGCTCGGGATACCGCACAGCCCGAATCCCCGACGGCCAGGGACACGTCGTCAGCGATGCCGGCCACCGCATCCGCGGCGGAGGGGAATGTCTTGTCCATGCGGAACGCCTCTCCAGGCAGAGCTCTTGGGGGTCGGCTCTCTCCCGTGTCCAGGACGGGCACGGGCGCTGCCACCCGGTTTCGGGGCCCGGACCGGCGGGTGCTTCGTCCAGGTCACGGGGCGCCGGTGGCGGCCCCGTCCCGGTCGTGGTCATCGGCACGCCGGTCCACCGAAGTCCCGTCCGTGTCGCTCGCCCTGCGCGGGACGACCTCGCCGATGCGTCCACCGATCGCGAGGTGCCGGTGCGCCCGATGGGCGGGCGACGGCTCGCACACCGTCGCACGGGCTCCCGACCAGGCACGTTCGATGCCGCTCAGAGCTTTCATGGCATGTTCCTTACGTAAGTGGGACAGGGGGCGAGGAAGCCGGCAGCAGATCGGGCGCAGCAGCCGGCCGGCCACTGCGGTCCGGACCACGCGCGCGTACCGGCGAAGCCCGTGTGGTGGTGGTCGGGTCGGGTGCCTTGGAGCGACCCGGCCGGACAGGCGTGTCCGGGGGAGTCGTCGGTCCATGGGCGAAGGGGCCGGATCGCGGCCGTGCGGGCACCGGGCCGGGGCGCTGCGCTTCGTCCGAGGACACCACTTAACCCCCGGCCATGACAAGGACCTGCGATATAACAGTGCAGGATGCCCAATCCCGCTCCCCCGCCCCCGAGAAGGCTGCGCATCCTGCTCAACCCCGGACAGCAAGAGCGAGCTCCTGACGGTGCACCGATATTTTGTATATCGTTCGCACTCGCCGAGGCGAATGAAGGAGCAACCGCCATGAAGGGAGGGCCCGTTGTGACTGGAGGCGCTGCCGGCACGCCTCGGGTGAAGCCTCTGTCCCTGGTCGAGAAGGTGACCCGGGAGATCCGTCGCTCGATCCTCGCCGCCGAACTGCGCCCCGGTCAGGAGTTCTCCCTCCGCGAGATCGCCGACCGGCTGGGCATCAGCAACATCCCCGTGCGCGAGGCCCTCAGACAGCTCGAAAGCCAGGGCCTCGTCGTCACCACTCCCGGCAGGAGCGCCACGGTCGCCCCCCTCAGCCGCGAGGACCTTCGGGCCGTCTACCGTCTGCGCCGTCAGATCGAACCCGAACTGGCCGCACGCGCCTGCCTGTTGCTGACCGGTCCGGGTCACACACAGCTCGTCGAACTGCTGGCGGCCCTCGCGGACGCGAGCCTCGACGCGGACGAGGTCTACGAGGCGCACCACCGGTTCCACCTGGAACTGCTCCGCCCCGCCGCCACCGGCTGGGACCTGCGCGTCCTCGGCGTGCTCTGGCACGCGGCGGAGCGTTACGTGCAGCTCTCCTTCGGCGCCCGCGTCGACGATCCCGACGAGCCGCGCCGCAGGGAGGCCGCCCACGCCCTGCTTCTCGACGCCGTGCTGTGCCGGGACCCCCGACTGGCGGCCCAGGCCGTCACCGACCACCTCGACGCCAACGAGCGGCTCGCCCTGGAGGGCATCGCGGGCATCGCGGGCATCACCGACTGACCCGCCGACGGAGGCCCAACCCCTGGCGCGTCGACGGGACTTCCGCGTCCGGCAGCCCTGCGGCCCGACCGCGGATTCGCGCCCTCGGCCCGCGGGCCCGTCGGCGGATGCGGCACTGCCGTGCCTCGGACCGGGGCCGGGCGCGAGCACCGGAGATCAACACCCCTCCGGCGCGGCCGGGTTGTGCGGACGCGTACCCCTGGGAAACCGTCCCCGCAGCACCTCGCACCGGCCGTCCGCGTCGGCGCACGCCGCGAACCTGGTCGCCCAACCGCCGCACGGGCCCTCCTAGGGCTTCCATCGCCCCGGCGGGCAGGCGCCCCATTCCTCGTCACGTCACCTTTCACACCGGGTACACGGCGTCGCAACGGCCAGGAAACGACGCCCAGGCCGAAAAGACGGTGTCCGAAGGGTTGGTGTTATCACATATCAAAGCTACGGTGTTCCGAGTCACCCGGTCCTCGGCGCCAGGACGGCGACGTCAGCGTCGCCCGCGCGAGCCGGCGGAACGAATTCAGGAGAGCTGTCATGCCAGCGAGCCCGAAGTTCGCCCACGTCGTATTCCAGACAGGCCAGCCGCAGCCCATGCGGGACTGGTACTGCACCGTTCTCGACGGTCACGTCGTCCACTCGGACGAAGCCCTGTCGTTCATCACGTTCGACGAGGAGCACCACCGCGTCGCGTTGATCCACCCGCCCGCGCCGCTCAGGCCCAAGACGCCCGACACCGCCGCGATGCACCACGTGGCGTACACCTTCGACAACCTCGACGACCTCCTCGACCGGTACGTCCGGCTGCGCGACCAGGGGGTCCTGCCCGCCGTCTGCATCGCGCACGGCGTCACCACCTCGCTGTACTACCGCGACCCCGACGGCAACATGGTCGAGATGCAGATCGACCGGTTCGAGGAACCGGACGACGCCACCGCCTACATGAAGGGCGCGGAGTACCGGGCCGACTCCGTAGGTCCCGCCTTCGACCCCGAGGCCCTGCTCCAGGCCCGGCGCGCCGGGGCCACGGTCGAGGAGCTGTCCGACCGTGCCTGGGCGCTCAAGTCAGGCCTGCCCGACCCGATGCCCAGCCTCATGGGCCACGGCAGTTGAGGAAGGCTCCCGCATGACGCACGACGTACCACAGGCCACGCAGACCGCCCGGACCGCCCAGACCGCGGAACTCCTGCCGGGATGCCATGTGATGGGCCTGACCCCCTTCACCCGGCGCGGCGACCTCGACGAGGGCGCCCTGCGCGAGCACACGCGACGGCTGGCCGACGAGAACCTGGGATTCTGGCCGGCCAGCCCCGCCACCGGCGAGGGCGCGCAGATGAGTGACGCGGAGATCTTCCGCACCCTGGAGATCGTCGTCGAGGAGGCTGCCGGCCGGGTCCCCGTGATCGCCAGCGGGCTGGAGTTCCCGACGGCCGCGCTGAACATCGCCTACATGAAGGAGGCGCGGCAGCGGGGCGCCGACGCGGTGCAGTTGTACCCGCCGACCCTCGGCCACTCGTCCGTCCCGAGCCCGGAGATGCTGGAGCGGTTCTACGACGAGGTCCTCTCGTCGGCGGACACGCCCGTGGTCCTCTCCAGCAACCAGATGACCGGGTTCGAGGTGCCGGCCGCCGTCCTGGACCGGCCGATAGCCGAACACCCGCAGGTGGCGGGGGTGTTCAAGAACCACCCGGACCAGCAGAACATCGCGGACTTCGTCACTCGGTTCGCACCGCGCACCACCGTCCTGACGATGCTTCAGAGGCTGCTGTTCGCCGCACCCGCCGGGGCGAAAGGCGTACTGGACAACCTCCAGAACGTGGCACCGCGCCTGAGCCGCACCTTCTACGACGCCCTGCTCCGCGGCGACCTCGCCGCGACGGGCGACGCCTACCGCACCCTGACGGCGCTGTGGGGCGAGATCACCGGATTCTCCGCCGCCCGCTCCGCGCCCAGGGTCGTCGTCTACAAGGCGATGCTGCGGATCCTGGGTCTGCCCGGCGGCCACCCCAGGAGGCCGTACGTGGATCTGGGCGACCAGGCCCTCAGGGAACTCGCCCGGATCATCGACGCCGTCGGGCTGCGCGAGGCGGAGGGCCTCGTATGACCGCCGGGCGCCTGCCCCGCCACCTTTCTCCCACCGAGTCGAAGGAGCACACCATGACGGCCCTCCGTCACAGCGTCCCGCCACAGGTGTTCCGCGACATGATGGCCGGAGTCTGCGCGCCGGTCACCGTCGTCACGACGGTAGGCGACGGCATCCCCGTGGGCGCCACCGTGAGTTCGTTCGCCTCGCTGTCCCTCGATCCCCCGCTGGTGACCGTGGCGTTCGACCGCAACTCCCGGGTCCTGGAACGCATCCGCGCCGAGGGCCGGTTCGGCGTGAATCTCCTGGGCCACGCCCAGGAGGACCTCGCGGTGCTGTTCGCCACCCGCGACGTGGACCGCTTCGCGGCCGTCGACTGGCACTACGACGACGGGCTGCCCCGCCTCGACGGCGCCGCCGGCTGGCTCGACTGCGACCTCCACGAAGCGGTGGAGGGCGGCGACCACATCCTCCTGCTCGGACACGTGGTCGGAGCGAGCCGGGCGGAACTCCCGCCCCTCGTCTACGCCTACCGCACCTTCGGCACCCATTCCCACTATCACGAGCGTCGGCGTCCGCCGATCACCGATTCGATCGCCGCGCTCACCCGCTGACGCCCCGACTCCGAGCCTTCCCACCGGGCCCGAGACCGATAAGGAACCACCACATGGCATCCGTGACCGAAGCGCCGAGCACGACGAGTGTTCCGAGCATCGAGAAGATGGTGGCGCGGGTCCGCGCGCTGCACCCCCTCCTGGAGAAGAACGCGGCCCAGGGCGAGCAGGACCGGCGCGTGGCCGAAGAGAGCATCCGCGCGCTGACCGAGGCCGAGATCTTCAAGATCGCCCAGCCGAAGCGGTACGGCGGCCACGAGATGTCCGTGCGCGCGCAGATCGAGGTGGCGGCGGCGGTCGCCGAGGCCGACGGGGGCACCGCCTGGGTGGTGACCCTGTGCAACCAGTGCGCCTGGATGACGGGGCTCTTCCCCGAGCAGGCGCAGGACGACGTCTGGAAGGACAACCCGGACGCCAGGATCTCCGGCGTGGTGACGCCGAGTTCGCAGTCCGTGAAGGTCGACGGAGGCTTCGTCGTCAACGGCCGCTGGTACTACAACTCCGGCTCCTGGCACTCCGACTGGGCCGTGCTGGGCATGCCGATCGTGGACGAGGCCGGCCAGGCGGTCGACCACGGCATCGCGCTGATCCCGCGCGGCGACCTCGGCTTCGAGGAGACCTGGTTCGTCGCCGGGATGAAGTCCTCCGGCTCCAACTGCCTCATCGCGAAGGACGTGTTCGTCCCCGACCACCGCATCATCTCCGCGCCGAGGGCGTGGCAGGGGGAAGTGGCCACCGAGCACACCGACGAGGTGCTCTACCGCAGCGCCTTCACCCCCGTGCTGGCCCTGGGTGTCGCCGCTCCGCAACTCGGCATGGGCCGCAAGGTCCTGGAGCTGGTGACCGCGAAGGCGGCCTCGAAGCCGCTGACCTTCACCTTCTACAAGACGCAGGCGGAGTCCGCGGTCTTCCGGCACCAGATCGCCAAGGCCGCCATGCTCGTCGACACCGCCGCCCTGCACCTGGAGCGCGCCGTCGACGCGGTCGACGCCGCGGCCCGTGACGGCGTCTTCCCCGACGAGGTCGCGCGGGCGCGGGCGCGGGCGGACGCCGGCTGGGTGGTGGAGAACATCACCGAGGCGATCAACCTTCTGCTGTTCGCGCACGGTGCGGCCGGCTTCGGCGAGAACAACGTCATCCAGCGCCACTGGCGCGACTCCGCGGTCGCGGGCCGGCACGCGTACATCGTGCCTGCCGTCAGTCTGGAGATGTACGGGACGGCCCTGCTGGCCCAGGACGGCAACATCACCCCCATGCTCTGAGATCGTCGACCCCCGGGTCCCGCCGCACGCCCGGACAGGGCGCACGGACACCGTTAGCTGTTATCACATATATTTCCGGCTTCCGCGTGACGAGATCACCGCGGAATGAGCCCCAAGGTCAGTGACGACCCGGAGGCAGGAGAGCAGATGCGGAGCACGAACCCCCAGGTGCGAATGGCCGCCGGGGCCGGTGAACGGGGCCGGGCCGCGGTGGAGATCCGTGGACTGACCAAACGCTTCGGACGGGCGACCGTCCTGAGCGACGTCGACCTCACCATCGCGCCGGGCGAGATCCACGCGCTCGTCGGTCAGAACGGCTCCGGGAAATCGACCCTGATCAAGATCCTTTCCGGAGTCCACACCGCGGACGCCGGTCACATACGGGTGGGAGGCGAGGAGCTCTCCAACCCGGTGCACCCCGCCGACCTGAGCCGTCACGGCCTCGCCTTCGTCCACCAGGACCTCGGTCTGGTCGAGGACCTGACCGTCGTGGAGAACGTCCGGGTGGGCCAGTACGCGCCGGGACGTCTGTCCCGGAGGATCCACTGGGACGAGGAGTACCGGCGCACCGAGACGACCTTCGCCCGGCTCAACGCGGACATCTCGCCGCACGCCCGGCTCGGGACGCTCCAGATCGGCCGACGGGCGGTCGTGGCCATCGCGCGGGCCGTTCAGGGCCAGCACCCCGGCACCGGCTGCATCGTCTTCGACGAGTCGACCCAGTCGCTGCCGCGCGAGACCCTGCCGGAGTTCTACGAGATCCTGCGGTCCGTCGCCCACTCCGGCACCGGCATCCTCATCGTCAGCCACCGCCTCGACGAGGTGATGAGCCTCGCCGACCGCGTGACCGTGCTGCGGGACGGCCGGACGGCCGCCACCGGCGTACCCGTCGCCGACCTCGACGAGGCGGAACTGAGCCGGCTCATCCTCGGCCGGGAGCTGGCGAGCGGGCGCATCGGCGCGGCACCCCGGGAGGACGGTGCGCTGCCCGAGATCGCCTTCCGGGCCACCGCCATGTCCGGAACCGCCCTGCGGGGCCTGGACCTGACGGTGCACGCCGGCGAGGTGGTCGGCCTCACCGGGACGGCGGACAGCGGACTGGAGGAGATCGAGGAACTCCTGAGCGGACGTCACCCCGGGGGCGCCGGACGGCTCACACTCGGGGAGCGGGAGTTCTCGCTGCCGGGCGTCGATCCCTCCGCGCTGCACGAGGCGGGTCTCGCGGTCATCCCGCAGAAGCGGATGCAGGACGGCCTGGCCGCCGAGGTGGGAGCCATGTCGAACGTGACCCTGCCACGGGTGACGAAGCGGGGGTGGCTGTTCCTGAGCCCCGGCTGGCAGCAGCGGGAATTCCGCAAGGCCGCCGAGACCTTCGGCATCACGCCCGCCCAGCCGCACGCGCCCGCCGCCTCGTTCAGCGGAGGCAACCAGCAGAAACTCCTGCTGTCGAAGTGGCTCATGAACGCGCCGAGCGTGCTCGTGGCGTGCGAGCCGACCCAGGCCGTGGACGTCGGGGCGCGCCTCGACATCCTGCGGGCCCTGCGGGAGGCCGCCAACGAGGGCAAGGCCGTCGTGATCTGTTCCATCGAGGTGCAGGACCTCGCGGTGCTGTGCGACCGAGTGATCGTCCTGCGTTCCGACCAGGATCCGCTGGAACTGCGGGACGACGTCTCCGCCGAGGCGATCACGGAGGCCACCTATGCCTGAGCGCACCCGCCGGCCGGCACCGACCCACGAGGGAGAGACCTCCGTGACCGCCAACGACAGCCTCACCACCTCGAAGGACGAGCGGAAGGCCGGGCCCGCCACCGCCGTCGCTGGCTCCCCGCCCCAGGACACGGAACCCGGCCGGGGCCGGGCGCTGGCGGCCGACACCGCCCGCCGCGGCAGCCTGATCGTGGTCTGGGCCCTGCTGTTCCTCACCTTCGGACTGCTCACACCCGACAAATTCCTCACCGTCGGCACGCTCCAGACCATCTTCGGGTCGCAGCAAGCCCTGGTGTTCATCGCGCTCGGCGCACTGTGCGCCTTCGCGGTGGGCGAGTTCGACTTCTCGGTTGCCGCGGTGGCGGGCCTCTCCGCCACCCTGGTCGCCGTCCTCGTCAGCGACGGCGGTCTCGACGTCTGGCTCGCGGCCCTGGTCGCCGTGGTGACAGCCGTCGGGATCGGCGCCTTCAACGCCCTGCTGATCATCAAGATCGGCATCAACCCGATCGTGACGACCCTCGGCGTCGCCACCCTGCTCACCGGCATCTCCTCGCGGATCTCCAACGGCGGCAGCGTCTTCCTGGAGAGCCCCGCGCTCACCAGGTTCGCCGCGACGGACATCCTCGGGCTGCCGGTCAGCTTCTTCTACGGACTGGCCGTGGCCGTCCTCTTCACCTACGTCATGACGTCCACGCCGCTGGGACGCCACATGCTGTTCGTGGGCTCCAACCGCAATGTGGCGCGGCTCGCCATGGTTCGGGTCAACCGGATCCGCCTGGGCGCCTACCTCGCGTCGTCGCTGCTGTGCGGCATCGGCGGCGTCCTCCTCGTCGGCAGCGTCGGCGGCTTCGACCCGGCCAGCGCCCCCTCCTACCTGCTGCCCGCGCTCTCGGCGACGTTCCTGGGCACCGCCGTGATCCAGCCCGGCCGGTTCAACCCGGCAGGCAGCATGATCGCGATCTACTTCCTGGCCACCGGCATCGTCGGCCTCCAGCTCCTCGGCTTCGCCGGCTGGATCAGCGACGTCTTCTACGGCTCCGCCCTCATCATCGCCATCGTCCTGTCCACGCTGTTCCGCCGCGACCGGCGCCAGTCCTGACCGCCCCCTGACCGCCCACGGCCGACCGCCGCAGCGGGACGGCGGCGGTCGGCCCTTCCCGACTCGAGGTACGTCAATGAAGATCAACCCGAGCCGCAACCGTCCGGCGCCGCGCCGGGCAACGCAACGGACCAGGATCAGCCTGGCCGCCGTGGCCGCGCTCACGGCCGCCGCACTGACCGCGTGCGGCACCGGCACCGACAGCACCGGTACCGCCGCGGGCGGTGCGCCCAGCGAGGCCGGCGTCGCCTACGCCAAGGCCGCCGTGGACAAGCACCTGCCGGCGCTCAGCAACGTCAAGGTACCGGGCGCGGCGGTGTCCGGACTGGACAAGTTCCGGGGCCGGACCATCACCTACGTGCCCATCACGCTCAAGGCCACCTACTTCCAGGCGCAGTTGGAGCAGATCACCGAGGCCGCGAAGCCCCTCGGCATCAAGGTGCAGGTCTGCGACGCCCAGGCGCAGCCCACCGTGGCAACCCAGTGCCTCAACCAGGCCGTCTCCGCCCGCTCGGCCGGCATCATCACGGACTCGCTGCCGTTCGACCTGGCCAGGAACGCCTACGGTGCGGCCGCGAAGGCAGGCATCCCGATCGTCGCCTCCGACGTGTCGGACCCGGTCCCCAGCGCGTGGGCGGACCGCGTCGTCACCACCGACAACGGCCAGGACGTGGGCAGCCGCCTCATGGCGGACGCCATCATCGCCGACTCGGGCGGCGACGCCCACGTCCTGTTCGCGAACACGACCTCGACCAGCACCACGAAGGAGTCCTCGGACGCCGTCCTGGACGAGTTCAAGAAGCGCTGCCCGGGCTGTGAAGTGACCACCGCCGACTGGGAGACGACGGCTGTGCAGAAGATCCCGACGACCGTCAGCGTCGCGCTCAACTCCCACCCCGCCGTCGACTACGTCTACGTCAGTTACGACCAGCCGGCCGGCCTGCCCGCCATCCAGGGCATCAGGCTCTCCGGCCGCGCCGACAAGGTCAAACTGGTCGGCTACGGCTCCGACGTCACCGCCATGCAACGCCTCGCCCGCGGATCCCAACTGGCGGACACCGCCGTCGACCCCGCCCTCGTGGCCTGGAACAACACCGACCGCATGCTGCGCCTGATGTCCGGCGCGGACGTGCCCCAAGCCTCGGAGTACACGATCCCGCGGCGTATCTTCAACAAGACCAACATCGACTCCGTCCACGGCAGCAGCGTGCGGGAGTTCAAGAACGGAGCCTGGTTCACCGACGGCTCGTTCCGCGACACCTACCGCAAGCTCTGGGGCGTCGGCTGATGTTCGACGCGGACGGACGAACACGGGCATCGACAAGGAGCACTCGACATGACTGACACCATCGCCGGCGGAACCTACGTGGTCGGCGGGGACCTCACCCTGACCCGGATGGGCTACGGGGCCATGCAGTTGACCGGCAAGGGGGCCTTCGGCCCGCCGACCGACCGCGCCGCGGCCGTCGCGGTGCTGCGCGAGGCCGTCTCCCTCGGCATCACCCACATCGACACCAGCGACTACTACGGGCCGCACGTCACCAACGAGATCATCAACGAGGCGCTGCACCCGTACCCGGAGCAACTGCACCTCGTCACCAAGGTCGGCTTCCTGCGGGACGAACACGGCGGGTGGCCGCAGGCGGCAGAGCCCGAGCAACTGCGCAGGGCCGTCCGGGACAACCTGGCCCGACTGGGTCTGGCCTGCCTCGACATCGTCAACCTCCGGATGGGCGGGCCGAAGGAGGCGATGGCCGAACCGTTCTCCGCGCTGGCCGAACTCCAGCGGCAGGGCCTCATCCGGCACCTGGGGCTGAGCACGGTGACGGCCGAGCAGGTCGCCGAGGCGCAGACCATCGCGCCCGTGGTGTGCGTGCAGAACATGTACAACATCGCCAACCGCGCCGACGACGAACTCATCGACTCGCTCGCCGAGCAGGGCATCGCCTACGTGCCCTACTTCCCGCTCGGCGGTTTCAACCCCGTGCAGTCCGCCGTGCTCGACGACGTGGCCGCCCGCCTGGAGACCACGCCGAAGGCCGTCGCCCTCGCCTGGCTCCTCCAGCGCTCCCCCAACATCCTGCTGATCCCCGGCACTTCGTCGGTGGCACACCTGCGGGAGAACGTCCGAAGCGCCGCACTGAAGCTGCCCGCCGACGTCGTCGCAGAACTCGACGCCATCGCGGACTGAACCGCCGCGCCCGGTCCGCGGGCACGACACACCCGCCCGACACACAGGAGGCCAGAGACATGTCGTCCGCACCCAAATTCGCCCACGTGGTGTTCCAGACCTCTCAGCCCGACGCGATGCGTGAGTGGTACTGCTCACTGCTGGACGCCCACGTCGTCTACGAGAACCACGGGCTGACCTTCCTCACCTTCGACGACGAGCACCACCGCATCGCCCTCGCCCACATCCCGAACCTGGAGCCCAGGCCGAAGGACGCGTCGCTGGTGAACCACGTCGCGTACACCTTCGACTCGCTCGACGACCTCCTCGACCGCTATCTGGAGTTGAAGGAGAAGGGCATCGAGCCGTGGAAGCCCGTCCAGCACGGTGTCACCACGTCGCTGTACTACGAGGACCCGGACGGCAACCACGTCGAGATGCAGGTCGACAACTTCGCCACCGCGGAGGAGGCCACCGCGTACATGGAGGGCGAGGAGTACGACAACGACCCCATCGGGGTGCGCTACCGACCCGAGTTGATGGTGGAGGCACTGCGGGCGGGGGCACCGGCCGGCGACCTGCAGACGCGGGCGTGGGCCCTGCGGACCAGCCCCGAGCTGCCGCACCCGATGGCCGACTGACAGCAGGCCCGGGCATCCGGGAGGCGGCTGCGCCTCCCGGCGCCCGCGGCCACCCGCACGCCCCAAGTCCCGGCCGACGCCGGGCCGATCACCTGGAGGGCACATGATCCTCGTCACCGCCGCAAGCGGCCGCACCGGCCGTAGCGTCATCCGCGCACTGACCCGGGAGGGCAAGGAGGTCCGGGCCGCCGACATCGCCCCGTCGGTGCACGAGACCCGCGACCTGGGCGCCGCCGAGACCGTCGTGGCGGACCTTCTGGAGCCCGCCGAGCTGCGCAAGGCGATGGAAGGAGTCGAGTCGGTCGTCCACATCGGACCGCTGTTCCACCATCGCGAGGCCGACATCGGCCGCGCCGTCGTCGCCGAGGCACGGCGTCACGACGTCCAGCACTTCGTGCAGTTCTCCGTGGTCCACCCGCAGATCGAGCAGTTGCTGAACCACCAGGCCAAACTCGCGGTCGAGCGCGCCGTCATCGAGTCACCGATCCCGTTCACGATCCTCCAGCCGATGCACTACCTGCAGAACATCGACGTCTCCCGGACTGTCGCGTCCGGCGTGTACGCCAAGCCGCACTCCGCCGACTCCCGGCTCGCGCACGTCGACCTCGCAGACGTCACCGAGGTGGCGGCACGTGTGGTCGGCGACCCGCACCACCACTACGCCACCTACGAGCTGTCGGGCAGCGACTACGTCACGGGGCACGAAATCGCCGAGACCATCGCCGAGTTGTCGCAGCGTCCGGTCGTCGCGGAAGTGCAGAATCTCAGTGACCTGGTGAGTCCGGAGCGCCAAAGGCCGGCGGAGGCCGAGTTCGCCTACGACGTCATGTACCGCCTCTTCGGTCACTACAGCCGCTACGGCATCACGGGCAATCCCAACGTGCTGACCTGGCTGCTCGGACGCCGGCCGACCACCCTGCGCGAGTACGTCCGGCGCGAGCTCGCCTCCGCGAAGGTCTGACCTCCTCCCCCTTGAGCACGGCTGACCGCCCCATACCGGAAACGATTTTGTTATCACATATAGAGAAGAGGTGAGTCCAGGAATGCAGATCGTCAACGCCACGGGCACGCTGGGCCTGCTGACCGACCAGGGCGTCATCGACGTCGCCCAGGCAAGTGACGGGCTGTTCTCCCCCGACGTCCAGGCCGTCTACCAGAGGTGGGAGGAATTCCGGGCCTGGGCCGCGACCGCGGCGGACAAGGCGTTCCCGGCACGGCCGCTGGGCGACGTCAAACTGGGCTCCCCCGTGCCGCGGCCCAGCCAGGTCTTCGCGATCGGGCTCAACTACCACGACCACGCCGAGGAGGCGGGGCTTGACACGTCCCTCGACTCGATGGTGGTGTTCACCAAGTTCCCGTCCTCGATCACCGGACCGGACGCCGAGGTCGAACTGCCGCCGGGGGCGGTCGACTTCGAGGCAGAGCTGGTCGTCGTGATGGGCCAGTACGCCCACCGGATCGACGCCGGCGAAGCCTGGGACCGGGTGGCCGGGCTGACCGTGGGACAGGACCTGTCCGAACGAGAGACACAACTGCGGCCGCCCACCCCCCAGTTCAACATGGGCAAGTCCTTCCCGGGCTTCGCCCCCCTGGGTCCGGCCGTCGTCTCGGTCGACGAGTTCGAGAACCCCGACGACCTCGCCATCGGCTGCGCCCTCAACGGCGTGACGATGCAGCAGTCACGCACGAAGCTCATGATCTTCCCCGTCGCCGAAATCATCGCCCGGCTCTCGCAGACGGTGACCCTCGCGCCCGGCGACGTGATCTTCACGGGCACCCCGGCCGGCATCGGCTTCGCCCGCGATCCCAAGGTGCTGCTCGGCCCGGGCGACGAACTGGTCACCAGTGTCGAGGGCATCGGCTCGCTGCGCACGACCTTCCGCGCCCGGCCCTGAACACACCACTCCCCCACCACACACCCGCCGAGCACTCGGCTGATTGGAACACCTGCTCATGGAACAGAACTGCCTGATCTGCGAGCTCGGGAACGCCCCCGAATCGGACGTGGTCTTCCGCGACGACCTGTGGGCGGCAGAGATCGTGCCCGGCTACGACGTCCCCGGCTGGTACTTCCTGCGCGCCCAGCGCCACGCGGAGAAGATCACCGGCCTGGACGAGGCCGAGCGGGAGACCTTCGGCAAGCGGGCCGCCGATCTGGTCGCCGCCGTCACCGAGGCCACGGGATCGGAAGCCACCTACATGCTCATGTTCGGGGAGGCCTTCCCCCACTTCCACACCCTGGTCACGGCACGCACCGCCGAGATACCCGCCGAACGCCGCGGCGGCGACATCCTCAAGCTGCGCGGCGAGCGGGCGGACCTGGAGCAGTCCCGCGCCCTCGTCCCGGCCGTCCGCCAGGCCTACGAAGCCCTCGTCGCACGGGACGGCTCCGCCCTCGGCCAGAAGCGCTGAACCACATCCGTTCGGGCCGGCGCGGCGCGAGATCGCCGCGCCGGCCGCACCCGGTCCCAGCGGACCGCCCCCTCTTCCTAAGGAACCCCATGACCCGCATCACCGTGCTGGGCGGCACCGGCTACGCAGGCGGCGCCGTCGTCGCCGAGGCCGCCGCACGAGGCCACGACGTGGTCGCCTTCAGCCGCCACGCCCCCGAGGAGACCCGCGAGAAGGTCACCCATGTCGCCGGCTCCGCGCTCAAGCGCGAGGATCTGGAGTCGGCCGTGACCGGTTCCGACGTCGTGGTCTGCGCCCTGGCCGCCGTCGGCGAACTGGAGGACCGCTTCGAGGAAGTGATCGGCGAGATCGCCGGCCTCGCCCTCTCGCACGGCGCCCGACTCGGCGTGATCGGCGGCGCCGGCTCCCTCCTGGCCTCGCCGGACGGGCCCAAGGTCTTCGACACGCCGGAGTTCCCCGCGCAGTTCCGCGCCCACTCCCTGATCAGCGACACCGTCCTGGAGGCGCTGCGCGGCGGCGATCCCGCACTGGACTGGTTCGTGCTGAGCCCGCCCCTCGGCTTCGGCAGGTGGGCGCCCGGCGAGAAGCGCGGCGGCTTCCGCCTCGGCGGCGACGTCCTCCTCAAGGACGCCGAGGGTCGGTCCGCGATCTCGGCCGCCGACCTCGCGGTCGCCCTCGTCGACGAGATCGAGCACCCCGCCCACCGGCGCACCCGCTTCACCGTCGCCTACTGATCCACGTACGGCACCACCCTCAGGAGGTCCCCCTTGATATTGGTGACAGCGGCGAGCGGCCGAACGGGCCGCAGCCTCATACGCGCCCTGGTCCGCGAAGGCAAGAGCGTCAGGGCCGCGGACATCGCGCCCTCCGTCCACGAATTGCGCGACCTGGGCGCCGAGGAGACCGTGGTGGCGGACCTCCTGGAACCCGCCGAACTGCGCAAGGCGATGGCCGGGGCGGAGTCGGTCATCCACATCGGACCGCTGTTCCACCACCGCGAGGCCGACATCGGCCGCGCCGTCGTCGCCGAGGCACGGCGGGCCGACGTGGGGCACTTCGTGCAGTTCTCGGTCGTGCACCCGCAGATCGAGGCGCTGCTCAACCACCAGGCGAAGCTGGCGGTGGAACGGGCCGTCATCGAGTCGCCAATCCCCTTCACGATCCTGCAACCCATGCACTACCTGCAGAACATCGACGTCGCCGCGACCGTCGAGTCGGGAATGCACCGCAAACCGTTCTCCCACGACACCCGCCTCGCCCAGGTCGACCTGGAGGATGTCACCGCGGTCGCCGCCCGGGTCGTCGGCAACCCCGACCACCACTACGCGACGTACGAGATGTGCGGATCCGACTACGTCAACGGTCACGAGATCGCGGCCGTCATCGGCGAGTTGGCCGGACGGACCATCGGCACCGAGCTGCTGCCGATCAGCGACTTCGCCCGCAGTGACCGGCAGCCGAAGGCGGAGGACGAATTTCCGTACGACGCGATGTACCGGCTGTGGGGCCATTACAGCCGGTACGGCATCACCGGCAATCCCAACGTGCTCGGGTGGCTCCTCGGCCGCCCTCCGACGACGCTGCGCGAATACGTGACCCGGGAACTCCGGGCCGCCTCCTCGCACGTCTGACGCCCCGCCTCCCCACTGTCCCACGACGCCCTGATCGGGCGATGACCATCAAGGACACCCCATGAGCAGTCCAGTCGACCCGAAAGAGTCGCCGCTCCCGAGCGTCACCGAACTCGTGGCCCGGGCCAGGGAACTCCAGCCTCTGCTGCGCAAGAACTCCGCCGAGGGCGAGAAGAACCGCCGTGTCGTCGAGGAGAGCATCCAGAAGCTCCAGGACGCCGGCCTCTTCAGGCTCCTCCAGCCCCGGCGCTTCGGCGGCTACGAGTCCTCGATGAGGGCCCTCGTCGACGTCGCCGCCGCGGTGGGCGAGGCCGACGGCGGCACCGCCTGGGTGGTGTCCCTGCTCAACTCCGGTGCCTGGCTCGCGGGCTGCTTCACGGACCGGGCCCAGAACGACGTGTGGGGCGAGAACCCGCAGGCCCTGGTGTCGGGCGTGTTCTCTCCCCGCGTGGAGTCGAAGAGGATACCGGGCGGATTCCAGGTCACCGGCAAGTGGTTCTACAACTCCGGTTCCTGGCACGCCGATTGGGCCGTCCTCAGCATTCCGGTCACGGACGACGCAGGAGAGGTCGTGGAGATGGGCATGGCCCTGGTACCGCGCAGCGACCTCGACCTGGAGGACACCTGGTTCGTCGCCGGCATGCGAGCGTCCGGCTCCAACTGTCTGATCGCGACCGACGTCTTCGTCCCGGAGCACCGCGTCATGTCGGTGGGCCCGGCCATGGAGGGCGACTTCCCGACCGAGCACACCGACGAGCTGCTCTACCGGTCGCCGCTCGGTCCGTTCTTCACCGTCGGCATGGTCGGGCCGCAGCTCGGGCTCGGGCGGGCCGCGCTGGAGATCGTGAAGGAGAAGGCGGCCACCAAGGGCGTCACCAACACGATCTACACCCGTCAGGCCGACTCGGTCGCCTTCCAGCTCCAGTTGGCTCAGGCGAGCATGCACCTCGACACCGCACACTTCCACGCCCACCGGGTTACCGAGGACATGGACAGCGCGGCCCAGGAGGGCCGCAAGCTCGACCTGCTCGACCGGGCGCGGATCCGCGCAGATGTCGGCTGGGCCATCGAGAACGTCGTCAAGGCGATTGACATCCTGCTCTCCGCCCACGGCTCCGGCGCGTTCGCCGAGGTCAACCCCCTGCAACGGATCTGGCGGGACTCCGAGGTGGCCTCCCGCCACGCCGGAATCCTGCCGATGGTCTGCTACGAGATCTACGGCAAGGCTCTCGTCGGCTCCGACGTGAAGATCACGCACATGATCTGATCCGGGACGGCCGCCGACCGGGACCCACCTCTCCCGGCACCCCCGGTCTCGGTCGCCACACGCGGATCGTCACTCAAGGCACCCGGCGCGGTCCGCTCCACCACGGGCGAGATGCGCCGGAGCCGGGCTCGCCGACGACATCGGCGTCACGCGTAGGGAAGGCAACGAGAAAATGTTCGTGGACATCCCGGCGCCGGCGCCTGCACACAGGGGCCGGTGCGGTTGCGCCGGAACCGACCCGGATGCGGCGCTCGACCGCCTGCCACAGCGGGTTCAGCGTGCGGCGGTCCCAGTCGGCGCCGGCGGGCGTGAGCAGCGCCCCGTGAACGTCGCGGTGAGCCTCGTACACCGTGCGCATGCTGTGACGCTCGTGACCGAAGTCCAGAGCCTGGGCCTGCAAGCGGTGCTGTCCGGCATCCGAGAGCAACCGACCTGCACACCCCGCCAGTTCGGGCCCACTGGTCCGGCGCGGGAGGCAAACGGCCCGAAGGCCGTCCGGATGAAGCGGCGCCACGCGAGCGCGGCGCCCGGACCGCGTGATCACCGGCCCTGCCAACGACGGAACGCGACCCGAACTCCTCGGCCGGCGACATGCCCGTCTTTCCCCCCGCCCCGCCCTGCGATGCCTTCATATCCAGCGAACCGACGGCCCTCGCGCCGATCGCCACATGTCCATCACCACCAACCCCTGCGAAGGAACACCGTGCCTGACGCCCGTCCCCTCCTCCAGATACACATCGGCAGCACGCGTCCCGGCCGTATCGGCCCGGCCTTCGCGGCCTGGTTCGCCGACGTCGCCACCCGGCACGACTGCTTCGACGTGGAGGTGGTCGACCTCGCCGAGGTCGGTCTGCCGCTCCTCGACGAGCCGAACCACCCAAGGCTGCGCCAGTACGTCCACCAGCACACCAAGGACTGGAGCGCGACCGTGGACCGCGCGGACGCCTTCGTCATCGTCACCCCGGAGTACAACTACGGCTACAGCGCCGCCACGAAGAACGCGCTGGACTACCTGTGCCACGAGTGGGGCGACAAGGCCGTGGGATTCGTCAGCTACGGCGGTGTCGGCGCCGGCACCCGGGCGGTCCAGCAGCTCAAGCAGGTCGTCACCACCCTGCGCATGGTGCCCGTGCTCGAATCGGTGAACATCCCCTTCGCCATGCAGAAGCTCACGGCGGAAGGGGAGGCCATCACCGATGCCGGCCTGGAGGAGGCCGCGAAGGTGATGCTCGACGAGCTGGCCCGGATGTCCGCGAAACTCCGGCCAACGGGCACGTCGGACAACTGACCGGGACGCGAACAGCAGGATGGAAGGCAACCCATGAGTACGACAGCAGCGCCCCGCATGCAGAACCCTGCCGACAGCAGCGCCGACATCGCCCTGGTCACCCAGGTCGTGCTGGCCGAGCGCCAGGGCCGCGACCGCGGGTGGTGGGACCAGATGGCGGCCCAGTTCTGGGACGACTCCAGCGTCCGCCTCAGCTGGTACGACGGCGACGGAGCCGGTTTCGTGACGGGGTCCGCCGCGATGGCCGAACGCGGGCAGATGGCGACACATCACCTGTTCGCCCCGGTGGTCCACGTGCGCGGGGCCAGGGCCTACGTCGAGCTGTCCCTGGCGATGCGCATGACGATCGAGGTGGACGGCGTCCGCGGCGACCTGGTCTCCTACACCCGTCTCAACTACCGCCTGGAACGCCGGGAGGCGCTCTGGCGCATCCTCACCCTGGACGCCGTGTACGAGTACGTCACACTGGACCCGTCCGTTCCGGGCCGGACGATCGACATCGACCCGGCGGACCTCGCACCGTACCGGCAGAGCTATGCCCTGCTCGCCTGGAACATCGCCCGCGAGGGCCGCACCCCCAGCCAGGACGAACTCGGCGACGACCGCCCCGAGGAACTGGCGGCGTTCTACGCGTCCATCTGGGCATGGCTCGACGCCGCATGAACTGCCGCCGCGGCAGCGGACGCTCGCCCGCTCGTTGGCCCCTTCGATTCCAGGACGCCTTGCAGCCCGCGCGGCTCTCCAGCCACCCGGGCGGAGGAGACGACGTAAGCGATGGTCGCCACCTTCGTAGCGCTCGTGGTGCCCCCACGGTCACAGCCGGGCCGGTCCGACGGCAACGACAAGAAGGCGGCCCGGCCTCGCAGCAGGTCGGGCCGCGTCGTCGAACTGGCCTCACGACAGACCTGACATGTGCCGCCCGCATGCGGCACAGTGCTCTTGAACAGGTTGAACCGTTACAGGTTCGGTTGAGACTTCGGATTGTGGTTTCGGCCTGCTGTTTGGTGGCCTCGCGGTAGTAGTCGGTCTCGTATTCGACGAAGGCGGAGAAGGGGCCGCTGGGTCCACCTGCGGAAGATCGGTGTCCCTCCGCAGCGCGGCCGGACCTCCGCGATCCGACAACTCGTCCTCCAGTCCCCGATCCCGTCATCGCGAAAGCCCTCGGCCACCACGACAGGACCGCCACCCGACTGGTCACCGAAGCCGGAGGAACACGGGGCCGATACGCCCTGGCGACCACCGCCGCTGACACGCGGGTACTTACTGCATCAGTTGGTTTTGCCGATGGTGTTGCGGGCCGCGACGCGGAAGTCCTTGACGGCTTCGTACAGGGCCCGCTCTCGTTCGGCGGCAAGGGCAATGTCTTCGGCCTTGTGAGCGGTATTTCTCGCGTGTGCGTCCTCGGCCATCCGTCGCATGACGTGTGAGAGGTCACTGGAGGCGACGGTGACGCGTTCCGCGACCGCCGCAAGGGGTGCCGGTCCTTCGAGGATGACGATTTCGCAGGCGCGGTGGACCTCGCGGGCCAGGGTGATGAAGCGGCCTGTCTTCTCGTCGATGTCGGGCAGGTCGGGTTGTTCCGAACGCAGCGCGTCGAGGACGGCGTCCATGGCGATGTCGCGGCTGTGGAGAGCGCTCAGGTAGCCGGCGTACGCGTCGCGGCGATGCTGGCGGCTCCATTGGGCGTGCTGGGACCGTGCCTGAGCACGGCCGTTGATGATTGCGGCCCCGAGGGTGGTGGCGGAGCCGACAGCGGCGCCCAGCAGTGCGGCGAGTCCTGAGTCCATGGGCTCCAGTCTGCCGTTCTTGCTGTTCATCCAGTTCCGCCGAGGCTTCGTGGCATGCGCAGGCACGTCGATGAGCGATGCGCTCCTCACACCGGCGGGCCTCGCGCACGACCGCAGCTTCATGGTCATCAGCGAGGACGGGGTCTACCGCACCCAGCGCCGCCACCCCCGCTTCGCCCTGATCCGACCCGCCGTCAGCGCCGACGGCACCCAGCTCATGCTCGACTCAGCCGACGCCACGGGCCGTTACGGCGCGGTGTGCCTCGACGTGACAACGTCCGCGCCGCGCCGCGACGTTGACCTCTTCGGCGCCGCTTTCCAGGGGATTGACCAGGGCGACGGCGCCGCTGCCTGGCTCTCCGAGTTCCTCGGCATCCCCAGCCGTCTGGTCCGTGTGCCGCCGGAGCACGACCGCGTCGCCGACGGCCTGACCCCCGGCCCCTCGGGCTACGCCGACAGCAGTGCTGTGCACCTGCTGTCCCACGCTTCCCGCACCCTCCTCAACCGGCGGATGGCCGAGCGCGGCGCCCCGCCCCTGCCGATGAACCGCTTCCGCCCGAACATCGTCATCGACAGCCTCCACGGCCACGACAGCGGCGGCGACTGGGCAGCCGTACCGCACGCCGAGGACCGCGCACGCCGCATCACCATCGGCGAAGCCGAGTTGGGCTATGCCAAGCTCGCGGTGCGCTGTGCGGTCACTCTGGTCGAGCAGGAGGCCGGGGCGCGGCGAGGGCGGGAACCCCTTCGCACGCTCGCGACCTACCGGAGAGCGGCGAGCGGGGGCGTGGTGTTCGGCGCCAAGTTCTCCGTACTACGGCCGGGAAAACTGTCGGTCGGCGACGACGTGGTCGTCCAGGAGTGGGGCGACGCCGAACTGTGAGAACACCTGGCGCGAGTCCAGGCGTCGCCAGCCGATCAGTGCGCATCCGGGATGAGTAAGGCTTCCTGGATGTCGTCGCGTATCCCCCAGCGGATCCGCGGGCGGCGGAACCCGCGAAGGTGGGCGAACGCGCCTTCCACGACCCAGCGTTGGGTGCCGAGTCCGGGATCAGCTGGGTGACGTCATTGCGGGTTGCCTCCGGTCAGGGTGGCGGCGAGCGGGATGCCGGTGGCGTCGGTGATCAGGTGGTGTTTGCTGCCCGTCCTACTCCGGTCTACGGGGCTTCGTTCTGTCCTGGAGCCCCTTTCAACGCTCGGATGTGGGAGCCGCCGAGGGCGGCCCGGGAGAAGTCCAGGGCGCTCGCGCTGCGGAGCTTGGCGAGGAGGACCTCGTGCAGCCGGGGCCACACCCCGGCCTCGGTCCACTCGGCCAGGCGGCGCCAGCAGGTCATGCCCGAGCCGAAGCCCAGTTTCCCCGGCAGGTGTTCCGAAGCGATCCCGGTGCGCAAGACAAACCGGATGCCTCGGAACACCAGCCGGTCCGAATGCCGCTTGCGCCCGGGGTGCCGGATCCGACGCTCCACTTTCGGCAGCAGCGATCGGTGTGCGGCCCTCCAGGGCGCCGCTGCCCGCCGCAGGCAGCGGCATCTGACATCGATCGGGCTTCGGTCGGCTTTTGAGGCGTGCTTCAGTGTGAGCCGGCTTGTCGGGCCAGACGTGTGGCGGTGCGCGGGTCGCCGGTGACGGGTTGGCCGTGGCCGGGCAGGAGCAGCGTGGCGCCGGTGAGTTCGTCGATGCGGTCGAGGGAGGTCAGGGCCGCGTGGCTGTCATGGGTGAAGCCCCGGCAGACCAGGGTGGGGCCGGTGTGTCCGGTCAGACCGTCGTGGGTGACCAGGGCGTCGCCGGTGAAGAGCAGTCCGCGGTCGGGGAAGAGGTAGCCGGTGCTGCCCGGGGTGTGGCCGGGCAGCAGGACAGGCCGCGGGGCGCCGGGGACCTCGTTCAGCCGTTGGCCGGTGCCGAAGACGCGCACGCCGGGGGTGGCAGGGGCGGTGAAGGCTCCGGTGCGGGCGAGGTGCAGCGGGGTGGTGATCGCGGCGGGCCGGCGCAGGAGGTAGGGCAGTGCGGAGCGTTCCGGCTTGGCGTGGCGCAGGGCGCTGCGCGGGCCGTCGCGCAGGATCGCGGCGTCGCTCTGGTGGACCCAGATGTCGGCGCCCGCCTGCTGGAGGGTGTGGGCCAGTCCGGTGTGGTCGGGGTGTCCGTGGGTCAGGAGCACGGCGCGGATGTCGGTCAGGGAGCGGCCGGAGCCGGCCAGGTGCGTGCGCAGTTGCTTCAGGTGGGCCGGCAGTCCGGCGTCGACGAGGACCAGGCCGGCGGGCTCCTCGACCAGGTAGAAGTTGACGATGTCGTCGCCGAGGCGGTCCACGCCGGGGGCGACGCGGCGGTCCGAGCTGGTGGAGCGGGGCATGCGTTCCTCCGGAGACGGGGCCGGCATATTTGGATACAGTCGACTGTAATGGATGAGAGGGAAACGGGATGCCCGACGGGACTCCGCGCAGGCCGTACGACTCGGGACGTCGGCAGCAGGCCGCGCGCCGCAACCGTGCCGCGATTCTGGCGGCCGGCCGGGAGCTGCTGTTCCGCGACGGCTACCAGGCCACTACCGTCCGCGCGGTGGCCGAGCGTGCCGGTGTCTCCCCCGAGACCCTCTACAAGGCGTTCGGCGGCAAGCCGGGGCTGGTCAAGGCACTGTGGGACGTCACCCAGGCCGGGGACGACGAGCCCCTGGCCATGGCCGAGCGGCCCCAGCTCCAGGCCGTCCTGGCCACCCGCGACGCCCGCGCCAAGCTCCGCCTGTACGCCGCGTTCGTCCGCGGCGTCCACGAACGCCTCGCCGCCCTGTCCGCCCTTCTCGCCCAGGCCGGCCCCGAGGCCGGCCGGCTCCTCGCCCTCAGCGAAGAGGAGCGGATGACCGGCGTGAGCGCCTTCGTCGCCCACCTCGCCGACACGGGCGTGCTGCCCCCGGACGCCGACGCTGCCCGTCTGGCGGATTCCTGGTGGGCGTTGACCGGGCCGCACCTCTACACCGAGCTCACCGCCGGCCGCGGCTGGGACGCGAACACCTACGAGGACTGGCTGACGGGCATGCTCGTCTCGGCTCTTCCGGACGCGACCTGAGCACGGATTCATCACACCTCCGTCGGCCGCAGCCGCGGCCCACCGGGGCCTGCGCCGCCCCTCACGGCGCCCTAACGGCTTCGGCGACCTCCGCCGATCCGGCCGAAGCAGGAACCCCCCTTCACCGCTCCGGGCGAAGGCGCCGGACAGAACAGGGGCGGCCCGCGCCGTTGCCCCCCGCCGGGCCCTGTAATGCCGGAGTAACGGCCCCTGTCTAGCGTCCGGGCTCCCCCGTTACTGACGTTCCCGGAGGACACCCCCGATGCACCTGCCCCGACCGCCTCGGCGCAGAAACGCTGTTTGGGCGGCGGCCGCTTTCACCGCCGCCGCCCTGCTGTCCGCACCACTTCCCGCGGCCGCCGCCGACGCCGGCCCCACCACCTCCGCCAAGGTCGACTCCGCGCTCTCCGCCGCCGTCGCCAAGGGGGGCGACGCCACCTTCTTCGTCGTCCTCAAGGACCAGGCCGACCTGTCCACGGCCAAGAAGAAGAAGTCGCACGCGGCGCGGGCCAAGGCCGCCTACAGCACGCTGACCTCGCACGCGAAGACCAGCCAGAAGTCGATCAACTCCTTCCTCGACGACCAGAAGGTCGGCCACACCGACTACTGGATCGCCAACGCCGTCCAGGTGACCGGCGACGAGGACCTCATCGCCAAGCTGGCCAAGCGTTCGGACGTGGCGAGCATCGTCAAGGAGCAGAAGTACAAGCTCGACGACCTCGAGACCGCCGACAGCGCGATCACCGGGACCCGCACGAACCCGACGTCCGCCGGCACCGCGACCACCACCACCGGCACCAAGGCCAAGGCCAAGACCGCGGGCACCACCGGTACCGACTCCTCCGCCACCGGTGACGACACCCCCGAGTGGGGCGTGTCCGACATCGAGGCGGACAAGGTCTGGGACAAGTACGGCGCGCGCGGCGAGGGCATCGTGATCGCCAGCGTCGACTCGGGCGTCCAGTACGACCACCCCGACCTGGTGGCCCAGTACCGGGGCAACAACGGTGACGGGACCTTCACCAACGACTACAACTTCTACGACCCGTCGGGCACTTGCCCCTCCGACGGCACCCCCTGCGACAACAACGGCCACGGCACCCACACCATGGGCACGATGGTCGGCAAGAACGGCATCGGCGTCGCGCCGAACGCGACCTGGATCGCCGCCAAGGGCTGCGAGTCGTCCTCCTGCTCCGACACCAACCTGCTCGCGGCCGGCCAGTGGATCCTCGCGCCGACCGACCACAACGGCCAGAACCCGCGCCCCGACCTGGCGCCGAACATCGTCAACAACTCCTGGGGCGGCGACGACACGACGTTCTACCAGGACATCGTCGAGGCCTGGAACGCGGCGGGCATCTTCGAGGCGTTCGCGGCCGGCAACGACGGTGACGGCGTGACCTGCTCGACGACGCACGCCCCCGGCTCGCAGGAGACCTCCTACGGCGTCGGCGCGTACGACTCCACCGGAACCATCGCCTCCTTCTCCGGCTTCGGGCCGTCGCTGGTCGACGGTTCGGCGAAGCCGAACATCTCGGCGCCGGGCGTCGCGGTCGAGTCGACCTGGCCGGGCTCCTCGTACAACACCGAGTCGGGCACGTCGATGGCCACCCCGCACGTGGCGGGCGCTGTCGCGCTGCTCTGGTCGGCTGCCCCCTCGCTGATCGGCAACATCGACGAGACGCGTGACCTGCTCAACGAGGGCGCGCGCAACGTCGACGACACCCACTGCGGCGGCACCGCCGACATGAACAACGTGTGGGGCAACGGCAAGCTCGACATCCTCAACTCCGTGGACCTGGCGCCACACACCGCCGGCACCGTCAGCGGCAAGGTGACCGACAAGGCGACCGGCGCAGCGCTGAGCGGCGTCACCGTGAAGGCCGCCAACGCCACCACCGGCACCCGCACGGTCACCACCGGCACCGACGGCACGTACTCGATCGCCCTGAACCCGGGCACGTACGACTTCACATTCAGCGGCTACGGCTACGGCACGGCGTCGCTCGCCGGCGTCGAGGTGGCCGAGAACCAGAGCCTGACGCAGAACACCACGCTGTCCTCGGTGCCCTCGCACAAGGTCACCGGAACCGTCCTCGACGTCACGGGCAAGGCGCTGGCCGGTGCCACCGTCGAACTGACCGGCTCCCCCGTCGCGTCCGTGGTCACCAACGCCAAGGGCAAGTACACCTTCCCGGCGGTCGCCGAGGGCACCTACACGCTCACGGTGAAGCCCACCGCGCCGACGCTGTGCAACGGCATCTACACCGGCTCGGTCACCGTCGCCGCCAACCTGACCGCCGACGTCCAGGTACCGGCCCGCTCGGACACCGCGGGCAACAGCTGCGCGCCGGCTGCGTACGACTGGATCGCCGGCTCGAAGAAGGTCGCGCTGAGCGGCGACGAGGACGCCACCACGATCGCGCTGCCCTTCCCGGTCAAGCACTACGGCGTCTCCTACTCGACCGCCTCGGTCACCACCGACGGTCTGGTCAACTTCCTGTCGGCACGCGTCGGCGACTACACCAACACCACCCTGCCGACCGCCGGCTCGAACAGCGTGAAGGGCTTCGTCGCCCCGCTCTGGGACGACCTGACGCTCGACAAGAAGTCCACCGTGCAGACCGCCACCACCGGCGCCAAGGGCAGCCGCAAGTTCGCCGTCGTGTGGACCGACGCCGCCTACGCCACCGGCACCTCGGGCCGCGCCACCTTCGAGGCCGTCTTCGACGAGGCCACCGGCGCCGTCACCTTCCAGTACAAGTCGCTCGCCGACAAGGGCGCCGGCGCCACCGTCGGCATCGAGAACCAGGCCGGCAGCGACGCACTCCAGTACTCCTACAACCAGTCCGTCATCGCCGACGGCTCGGCCATCCGCTTCACGCAGGGAGCCAAGTGATGAGACCGCAATCCTCGCGGCGGGCACTCCAGCTCGCCTCCGCCCTGGTCGCCGCCGGCCTGTGCCTGAGCGCCGCACCGCAGGCCATGGCCGCCGACGACAGCGGCTCGGCGATGAAGTTGAGCAGTGCCGAGGCCAAGACGCTGGCCGCCAACGTCAGCCTCGACCCGTACGGTGACGACACCGCCTCCACCGTCAGCCCGAAGTCCGGTGACGACACCACCGGCTCGGCCGGCGGTTCGGCGGGCTCGTCCACCGGCTCCGGCAGCGGCTCGTCGCTGGACGGCGCCTCCACCGACGCGGACCCGACCACCAAGGTCACCTTCACCGGCACGTCCACCCTGGAGGGCGCGCGCGGCATGGGCGCGACCGTCCCGGTCGGCAAGGACGGCGACTACTTCACGCTGACCAGCCTGGGCACCGTGCAGCGCCGCACCGCGGACGGCACCTCCGTGTGGGAGCGCACCAACACGTCGCTGTACGCGGACTGGGGCGTCAAGCCGCTGCGCGTGTGGCAGACCGAGCCGTACCCCGCGCACATCCTGATGGGCTACAACGCGGTCTCGCCGTTCTCGCCCAACTCCGACTCGGGCTACTCCACCGGTGACCTGACCGGGGACGGCACGGACGACCTGGTCTTCTCGGCCAGTGTCGGCAGCTCGCCCTACCGGCCGTTCACCTCCCCCGGCTCGTCACTGACCACCGGCACGTTCGTCACGGTGGTCGACGGCAAGACCGGCAGGACGCTGTACTCGAAGATCTACGACTACGCGACCATGGTGAAGATCGTCGACGGCACCCTGCTCGTCGCCGACGCACCCCGGCTCAGCCTCAACTCGCCCGCCGCCGACACCGCGAAGCTGACCGGCACCCGCTTCACCTACGCCGGCGGGACGCTGACCCCGGCGTCCACGTGGACGTACGACACCGGCGAGACCGGCAGCGCGAACTGGGGCGACATCCAGGACCTCGGCAAGGGCCAGGTCGCCGTCTCCTGGAACAGGGCCAAGACGGCCACCGCCGACGGCCGCGGGCACGTCCTCGCCCTGGACACCGCCGACGGCTCGGTCACCTGGCAGACCGAGACCATGCTGTACAACCGCCAGATGCGGCTCGACGCCGGCCGCAAGCGGCTCGTCGCCGTCGAACAGGCGGACGCCACCGACTCCGTGTCCTACGAGGTCGCCGCGTACGACATCAAGAAGGGCCTCCGCTCGACGCTGGCCGACCGGACCAACGTCGTCCCCACCGCGCTGACCGTCGGCGACCTCACCGCGAAGGAGGGCGACGAGTACGCGGTCGCCGAGTCCTCCGTCGACGGCGACCTGTACGTCAACGCCAGCACGGTGCGCGTGCTGAACGGCGACGACCCCAGCAAGGCGCTGTGGTCGAGCACCGTCAAGCGGGACGCCGCCAACGCCGAGGACGGGCCCAGCGTCTGGCGCCTCACGGTGGCCGACGGCAAGCTCGTCACCTCCGGGCAGAGCGACGTGAACATGGGCGGCGCGAAGAACCCGGGCGGCGACCTCTACGGTTCGCTGACCGTGTTCTCCGCCAAGGGCGCCGTCGCCTGGCAGTCGAGCGGCCTCGACGCCGCGCCGATGTACCAGGACGTGTTCACCGACGCCGACGGCACCCACGTACGGGTCGTCGACCAGTCGGAGAACATCCACACCTACAAGCTGGGCAACGGCAAGCAGGAGACCCTCACGCCGCTCCAGGCCGACATCGCCTACGCCAAGGCCACCGACCTGAACAAGGACGGCGACCCGGACGTGGTCATGGGCGGTTCCTCCGACGGTGTGTGGGCCTACGACGGCCCCTCGCTCGCCGCCGGGAAGCCCGAGAAGCTGTGGCAGGCGACCGTGCCCGGCGCGGTCCACGACATCGAGACCGGTGACGTGAACGGCGACGGCAAGCCCGAGATCGTCGTCGCCGCCGAGAAGGCCGTCGTCGTCCTCAACGGCAGGACCGGCAAGACCATCGCCACCATCGACGGCGGCGGCCAGTTCGTCCACTCCGCCAAGCTCGCCGACCTCGACGGCGACGGCGAACTCGACATCCTGGTCCCCACGAACACGCTGAACGCCTACTACGGCGACGGCCACAAGATCTGGTCGTACGCCTCCAAGGCCCTCGGTGACGACGCGGTGTTCTCCGACCCGTCGGTCCTGGACGGCAGGGTCTACACGTCGTTCTCCCGGACCAACTCGGTCGACCTCACCACCGACCCGGGTGCGGACGCCGTGGCGCTCAACGCCAAGACCGGCAAGGCCAAGTGGGACGTCGCCCCGCCGGTGCCGGCCGTGTCGACGGACGGCGTCATCCACGCCGCGCTCACCTACAACGGCACCTTCGCCTCCAAGGACATCCCCTACGCGGACGGCCACGCGGTCGTCTACCTGTGGGACATCCAGTCGCAGGCCGGTGTCGGCTCCACCGACGCGTCGGGCCCGCACCAGTACATGGAGATCCGTGACGGCCGCACCGGCGAGGTGGTGCACTCCACCACCGTCGGCGGCCTGTGGACGCACTCCAACTTCTTCACCGACGGCGGCATCCTCTACCAGGCGGGCACCGCGTCCTTCCGCGCCTTCAAGGGCACGGACACGGACGACTTCACGATCTTCACCGTCCCCGAGTCCCACGGCGGCAACTTCGCGACCGGCCCCGCCGGCCGCAAGCTCCTGATCGGCGGTGTCCTCGGCGGCCTCTACGCCTGGGACCCGAGCATCTTCTCCTCCACCGACTCCTACGCGGCCAGCGTGGGCAGTACCGGCCCGATGGGCGGTCGCAACTACCTGACCGCCGACCTCGACGGGGACGGCGTCGACGAGGTGCTCTCCCTCAACTCCGACGTGACCGGCTACGACCGGCTCGCCGAGAACCTCGGCGGCCGCTACCTCGTCACGGACAACGCCATCCACCAGGTGTCGACGTTCAAGCTCTCCTGAACACCCGGCTGAACACTCTTCCGAGCACCTGCTGAACCGCTCCACCGGACCCCCCGGGCCTCGCCCGGGGGGTCCGGCGCGCGGTCGATTACAGTGCGACTACATGAACGCACCACGGACCGGAGGAAGCGATTCCGCTGCTCCGCTGCTGCTTCTGCGCCTTTTCGGTGGATTCCGAGCGACTCGTGACAGCGGCCCCGAACTCGCCGAACGCTGGCCGCGGCCCGGCGCCCGAGCCCTCGTCAAACTTCTCGCCGTCGTCCCCGGACACCGTCTCCACCGCGAACAGGCCATGGAAACCTGCTGGCCGGGCGCCGACACCCAGTCCGCGGCGGGCAGCCTGCGCGTCGCGCTGCACTCCGCCCGCCGCGCCCTGGAACCCGAACTCGCCCCGCGCGCCGCGTCGTCGTACCTGATCTCCGAGGCGGGGATGCTGTTCCTCGCTCCCACGTCCGTACGGATAGACGCCGACGAGGCGGAGAACGCCGCGACGGCCGCCCTCACCGACGGCGGCGCGGCCCAACTCGGTGCCGCCCTGGCCCTGTTCACGGGCGAGTTGCTCCCCGAGGACCGGTACACCGTCTGGACCGAGGCCCGCCGCTCCCGACTCGCCCTCCAGCGCGAGCAGTTGCTGCTGCGGCTCGCCGAGGCCCGCCTCGCGGAGGGCGCCGCCGCCGAGGCCGCCGCGCTCGCCGAGCAGGTGCTCGCCGCCAGCCCCGCCGAGGAACTGGCCCACCGCGTCCTGATCGACGCCTCGATCCGGCAGGGCCTGCGCCGCCGCGCCGTGCAGCAGTACCACGCCTGCCGCCAGATCCTCGACACCGAACTCGGCGTGCGGCCGGGCCCGGAGATCGAACGGCTGCACAGGGCGGCGCTGGCCGCCACGCCCGCCGCCGTCCCCGTCACCGCCTCCCTGCCCGCCCCGCTGCGGGTGCGGTCGGCGACCCCGCTGCGCGGCCGGGACGAACTGCTCCACCGGCTGCTCGACGCCGGCGGGCCCCCGGTCCGGCTGCTCACGGGCGAGGCCGGCATCGGCAAGACCCGGCTGGTCGGCGAGGTCGCCCGGCGCGCCGCGAAGGCCGGCACCGCCGTGCTGTGGGGCGGCGGCCAGGACGCCCAGGGGCACGCGCCGTACGGGGCGTTCGCCGAGGCACTGGACGGCTGGCTCGCCGAGCACGAGGCACGGGAACGGGCCCGGGTCGGCGCCGAGTATCCCGAACTGGCCTCCGTACTGCCGTCCTTGGGGCAGGTCCCGCCGGCCGGCGAGCGCAGCCCCGAGGAGGAACGCGACCGGCTGTTCCGGGCGAGCGCGGCCCTCCTCGGCGACCTCGCCACGGCCCGGCCGGTGCTCCTCGTCCTCGACGACCTGCACGCCGCCGACGCGGGCTCCTTCCAGCTCCTGAGCCATCTGGCCCGTCGCACCGCCGACCGCGGCACCCCGCTGCGGTTCCTCGTGACCTACCGCGAGGAGGAACTCGCCGACGGCGACACCCGCCGGGCGTCCCTCGCGCACCTGCTGCGCCAGGGACTCGCCGCGCGCGAGGAGGTGGGGCGCCTGGACCGGGCCGCGTGCCTGGCGGTGGTGCGCGACACGGCAGGCACGACACCCGACCCCCGGGTGTGGGAACTCTCCCTGGGCAACCCGCTGTTCGCCCTCGAACTGGCCCAGGGGCTGGCCGACCAGGACGGGGGCGAACTCGGCACGGTCGCCCCGGAGAGCGTGCGCGGGATCGTCGGCGAACGGCTCGTCCGGCTGGCCCCCGACGCCCGCCGCATCGTGGAGGCACTGTCGGCGGCGGGCGGTGACGCCGCCCTGTCCGAGCTCCTCGACGTCGCCGAGCACGGCCTGCACCCCGCGGTCACCGGCGCCGCCGCGACCGACGCGCTCGAACTCGCCATCGCCGCCTCCCTCGTCGAGGAACGCCAGGTCGTGGTGGCCGGTCGCCCCGAGGCCGGCCTCGCCTTCCGGCACCCACTGGTCCGCCTGGTCTGCTACGAGCAGTTGAGCGCGATCCGGCGCCGTCGGCTGCACGCCGCGTTCGGCCGGACCGTACTGCGGCGCCGCCCCGACGCGGTCGACACGCTCGCCTCGCACTTCGCCCGCGCCGACGACCCGCGGGCGGCCGAGTACCTGCGCCGCGCCGCCGAACGCGCCGCCGCGCTCTACGCCAACGACACCGCCGACCGCTACTACCGCGACCTCGTCGCCCGCCTCGACGTCGACGCCGCCCGCGCCCGTCTCGCACACAGCCAAGTGCTGCGCAGAATGGGCCACTTCGAGCAGGCGGCTGCCGGACTGCGCCTCGCCCTCGCCGAGTTCGTCCGGCGCGGCGACCACGACGACGAGGTCCTCACGGCGGCCCGCCTCGCCGAGATCATCGGCCGCACCGGCGTCCCCCGGTCCGGCATCACCCTGCTGCGCGCCCACCGGCCGGGCCCGGGAACCGCCGCCGAGTCGGTCGCCGCGCACCACCTGGCCCGGGCGATGCTCTGCGGTGTCCAGGGCCGGTACACGGCCGGGTACGACGCCGCCCGCCGCGCCCAGTCGGCGTCCGGGCAGGTCCCCGGCCTGCCCGGTCAGGGCCTGCTCGCGCGCTCGTACGCCCTTCAGGCCACCAACCTGGGGCTCGCGGGCCGGTTCGGCGAGGCACGGGAGGCGGGCGACCTGGCCCTCCCGCCGGCCGAGGCGTACGGCGACCCGACGCTGCTCGGCGGGGTCCTGTCGACCCTGCGGGAGAACGCCCGGCGTTACGGGCGGCTGCGCGAGGCGGTCGGGTACGGCAGGCGCGCGCTGGACCTCGCCGACCGCTCGGGAGACCCGACGGCCGCCGCGTTCGAACGGGCAAACCTCGCCGAACTCCGCCTGCTGCTCAGGGAGTTCGATGCGGCCCGGACACTCGCCGAGGCGGCGGTCACGAGCGCCGAGGACGACGACATCTGGTGCCTGCCGTACGCGCTGGCCACGCTGGCCCGCATCCGCACCCGTACCGGCGACGCGGTCGACGCCGCCGAACTCCTCGACCGCGCGGCGACCTCGGCCGACAGCCTCGCAGACCGCCAGGCCCGGTACGAGGTGAGCACCGCCCGTGCCGAACTGGCCCTGGCCGCCGGTCGTCCCGAGGACGCCCTGCGCGCCCTCGGCGACGCTCGCACGGACGCTCCGGTCCTGGCCGCCTGGGCGGAACTCCTCTCGGGCCGCCCCGAAACGGCCCGCCGCCTGGCCCGCGCCGAGGTGACCCGGTCCCAGCAGACCGGCGAACGCCTCGCGGAGGTCGAGGCCCGCATAGCCCTCGGCACGTCCCTCACCCACCTCACCCGCACGGAGGAGGGCGAGGCGGAACTGACGCGGGCCGAGTCCATGGCGGAGGCGCTGCCGTACCCGGCGGGGTCCGACCGGGCCCGGTGGGCGCGGGGTCTGGGCGCGCGGCCGGCGCAGGCGGGCGGAACGGACGGCTCCTGAGCCCCGTCCGGGTCGACGGCCGGGAGGCATTCCTGACGACGCCCAGCCCCGCCGTCGCAAACTGCCCTCGGCGACAGCCGGCCCACGCCGGGCGAGACTGCGGAGCACAACCGGATGCCGCGGCACACGGCACGAGCGGAGAAGACTGGCGATGCGCGCACGTGAACTCGCCACCGGGTACCCCACGGTGGCCCTGGACAGCGATGCCCTGGAAGCGGCCCCGGACGCCGGCGTCCCAACGGCTGCCCGGGGTGCTGGTGGTCGACACGGACGGTGCGCCCTGCGCGGTCCTGCCGGCGTCCCGGCCGGTGAAGCTGCTCGTGCCTTCCTACGTCATCGAGGCCCCCGCCCTGGCCGCGGTCGTCGACGAGCCGCATGCCGACCGGCTGTGCCAGGCGCTGGCGGGCCGGTCGGTGGCCGAGGCCCTGCCACCTCCTCGCCTCCCTCGTAGTCGTTCTTGATCCGGTCCCAGAGTGCGGGGCGCTCGGCCTCGGTCGTGGAACGTGGCCAGGTGCCTCCGGGTCCCCCACATCATCGGTGCGGCCTCGTCCTTGGCGCGTCGGCGGACGGTGGGGAGGTCCACCGCCTGCGGAGCAGTACCCACGTATCCACGTGGCGCAGAGTCAGCACCTTGGCAACACCGCTGACGAGTCGCCACCCTGCCCCTACGCGGACTCGGTACGCTCCCCCATCGTCCCCTCGCCCCCTCCGGTCTCGTCGCCGTCTCTCCCCGCCTGCGACGGTGCCTGCTCCGGTGCCGTCGCGCCCTGTGCCGCGGCCAGCGGGCCCAGGTGCTGTGCGGCGCTGTCCAGCAGCCCGAGGTCGGCCTTGGTGTGCGCGATGGCGGCGTCGATCAGGACGGCGACCAGCGGTTCGTCGGCGTGGGCGCGGCGCTGCTGCGCCAGGCCCGCGAGCTCGGACAGGTAGGTCCGCCGCTGCGACTCGATCAGGGTGGTCAGGGTCTGCGGGCCCAGGGCGCAGGCGCCGAGGAGCTTCAGGAACAGTTCGTCGCGGAAGCCGCCGACGCGCACCCAGGCGGTGGTCGCCCACGAGCGCAGTTCGGTCTCGCCCGCCTCGGTGAGCGTGTAGAGGTTCTTGTCGGGCCGGTCGGTCTGCGTGACCTGCGAGCGGGAGACGTAGCCGTCGCGGACCAGCCGTTCGAGGATCTGGTAGAGGTGGCCGATGTTCAGGCCGCCCCACTGGGGGCCGATGGCCTCCTCGAAGCGGGCCTTGAGTTCGTATCCGTGGTTCGGCCGCCGGGTCAGCAGCGCGAGCACGGCGTGGTGGAGCGGCATATACGTCCCTTCTACATTGTGACAACATACCCCTGAATTGTCGCAATGCAGGTGCGCGTTGGGCCGCGTTGTGGCGCGATGTACGAGGGGGAGGCCGCATCAAATGGCTGTGAGCGTGGCGTTGCGCGGGGTGAGCCGCCGGTATCCCGGGCTGACCGCTCTGGACGAGGTCGACCTGGAGGTCGCGGCCGGGGAGGTGGTGATGCTGACCGGGCCGTCCGGTGCCGGCAAGTCCACCGTCCTGCATGTGACGGGTGGCATGGACCAGCCCGACGAGGGACACGTGGAGATCGACGGCGTCGAACTGGTGCGCCGGGACCTGGACCGTCACCGGCGGCGTATCGGCTTCGTGTTCCAGCGCTTCCACCTGCTGCCCGCACTGACCGCGCTGGACAACGTGCTCGCCCCCGTCCTGCCGCGCAGGGTGGACTTCGACCGGCGTGCGCGGGGCATGGAACTGCTCGAAGCCGTCGGCCTGGACCGGCGGGCGGACGCGCTGCCCTCGCAGTTGTCGGGCGGCCAGCAGCAACGCGTCGCCGTCGCACGCGCGTTGATCAACCGGCCGGGACTGCTGCTGGCCGACGAGCCCACGGGCAACCTGGACAGCGGCACGGGGCGCGAGCTGCTCGATCTGCTGATGTCACTGCGCGAGCGGTACGGGATGACGATGCTGATCGCCACGCACGACGCGGAGGTCGCCGCCAACGGCGACCGGGTGGTGCGGCTGCAGAACGGAAGGATCACCTCGGACCAGCGGGTCACGCCGTCCGGCGACGTGCTGAACCGGCTGGGGGGCCTGCGCCCGTGATCACGATGATCCTCGACCAGATACGGCGGCGGCGCGGGCGCGCGATGGCACTGGCCGCCGGAATCCTGGTGGCCGCGACCGGCTTCACCCTGCTGACCGCGACGGCGAGCACGAGCCAGGCGACCACCGTGGGCACCGTGCGCAAGAACGCACGGTCCGCGTACGACGTCCTGGTGCGCCCGCCCGACGCGCAGACGGACGTGGAGCGGCAGAGCGGACTGGTCGCGCCGAACTTCCTGTCCGGCACGTTCGGCGGCATCACCATGGACCAGTACCGACGCATCCGCGGGATGGGCGGGGTCGACGTGGCCGCACCGGTCGCCAACATCGGCTACCTCATGGTGGCGAGCACCGTCACGGTCGACGTCTCCCGCTTCCTGGACAGCAAGGCGTCCCGGCAGATCCTGCGCATCAGCCCGACGCTCACCTCCGGACTGGGCAGTTACCGCACCTCGGACGAGTACGTCTACCTCACTCGCTCCCCCCTGACCTCGGCGACGGAGTCGGACGACCTCTTCGAGTCCGACACCCTGGAGAAGGGTGCGCTCGACAAGAGCACCCGGCGGTACCAGTTGAAGGGGAAGTACGACGTCTGCTTCTACTTCAACTGGGACAAGACCGGGCGGACGGATTTCAACACGACTCTGCCCCTGAAGCCGAACATCATCGCCGAGGACCTCATGGACAGGTCGCCCTTCGACCCGGACCTGAGCTCGCGGATGAACTGCCAGTCCGGCCAGGACAAGGCCACCGTCAACGTTCCGGTCAGCTACCCCGTACTGCTGTCCGCCGTCGACCCCGTCGCCGAGGACCGGCTGGTCGGCCTGGGCGGCACCATCACCTCGGGACGCATGCTCACCGAGCAGGACAAGCCGTGGAAGGTATCGTCCGCCAAGAGCGTCCACGGACAACACGACTCCTACATACCGGCGTTGCTCAGTAACAGCCCGCTGACCACCGGCACCCTCGACGCCACCGTCGAACGGCTCGACGTCGGCGACCCGGCCCAACTGCCCTCGAAGCTGGGCAACCCGACGGCCGACGTCTTCGTCCGGAGCCTGCACGGCACGACGGTGGGCAGCACCCGGGTCGATCTGAGCAAGGGCTACCGGAAGGCACTGAACGAGGACTCGTTCGACACCGGGGCCTACTGGACGGTCGGCCCGGTCACCTACCGCCGGACCTCCGACGGCGAACTCGCCGCGCAGCCGCAGCCGCCGCAGAAGGCCGGCCTGTGGATCAACACGAACCTGCAGCCGTTCCCCGGCGTCCCCGAGGAGAACCACCAGGGCACCCAGTACCGAAAGGTCACCAGCCACGCCGCCACGGACTGCGTCGGGCTGGGGACCTGCCAGAACGTGGACTACGGGCGCCTGCCCAATCCCTTCGTCCGCCTGGTCGGCCGCTACGACACCGCCAGGCTCCCCGGCTTCTCGCCCCTGTCCGACACCCCGCTGGAGACCTACCAGGCACCGCAGGTCACCGGAGCGGACGCCGCGACCCGGACAAAGCTTCACGGCAAGCCGCTGCAGCCCGACCGCAACCTGGGCGGCTACGTCAGCCCGCCGCCCACCATGCTGACGACGATGGACTCCATCACCGCCCTCACCAAGAGCCGCCGCGTCCCTGGCCTCCAGGACAAGGCGCCGGTCAGCGCGATCCGTATCCGGGTGGCCGGAGTGACCGGCGTCGATCCCGCCTCCCGGGCGCGGGTGAACGCGGTGGCGGGGAAGATCCGGGCCGCCTACCCCCGGCTCCAGGTCGACGTCACCGTCGGCAGCTCGCCCGCGCCGCAGACGGTGGCCCTGGCCTCGGCGCAGGTGACGGAGCGTTGGGTCGCCAAAGGCGTGGCCCTGCGCATCCTGCGGGCGGTGGACACCAAGAGTGCGGTGCTCTTCGTGCTGGTCCTCGTCGTGTGCGCGCTCTTCCTGGGACAGGCGGCGCTGGCGTCGGTGCGCTCGCGCCGCACCGAGATCGGCACGCTGCGCTGCCTCGGCTGGAGCGGCGGCGAGGTGCTCCGCCTGATCCTCGGCGAACTGGCGATGATCGGGCTGGCAGCCGGCGCCGCGGGCGCGGTGCTCGCGTACGTGCTGGGCCGCGTGCTGGGACAGCCCGAAGCCGGTGCCAAGTCGCTCCTCGTGCTCCCGGTTGCGCTCGTGCTCGCCACGGCGGCGGGACTGATACCCGCATGGCTCGCCACCCGACTGGGACCGATGGAAGCCGTCCGCCCCCCGGTGACGGCCGCCCGCCGCGCCCGCCCGGTGCGTTCGGTGGCCGCGATGGCCGCGCTCAACCTGCTGCGGGTACGGGGCCGCACACTCCTGGGCGCGGCAGGTCTGGCGCTGGGAGTGGCCGCCTTCACGGTGCTGCTCGCCCTGACGCTGGCCTTCCGGGGCGAGGTCGCCGGGTCCCTGCTCGGCAGTGCCGTGGTCGCGCAGGCGCGCTCGGCCGACTATCTCAGCGTCGCCCTGTCCCTGCTGCTGGGTGCCGCCGGCGCCGTCGACGTCCTGGTCATCTCGCAGCGCGAACGCGCCGCCGACCTCGCGGTGCTGCGGGCCACCGGCTGGACCAACCGCGAACTGGCGAAGCTGACCCTCTACGAGGGAGTCGGACTGGCCCTGCTGGGCGGCCTGTCCGGTGCGACCGCCGGTCTGGCCGGGGTGCTGGCCCTCGGCCGGGGCGTGCTGCACGGACACCTGTTCACGATCACGGGCTCCGCGCTGCTGGCCGCACTCGCGGCGACCGCCCTGGTGGTGGCGGCGCTGGCGGTACCGATCCGGGGACTGTCCCGCATCGCCCCCGCCCATCTCCTCGCCGCCGACTGAGGCGGACCACCGCGCCCCTCGGCCGCTTCACGAGCGGAAGACCCGCCCGTCCTGGCCGGCCGGGTCTTCCGCCGCAGGCGATGGCGGACGCTCAGCGGTCGTCCCCTCCCCCGCCGACGGTAGCCCTCCCGACGGGAGACAGGCCCACAACAGCCGCACCACGGCAACCCCAGACTCATGGCCTCACGGCCCCGCGGACTCCCGGCGGCCGACGGCTGACGGCCGTCGGCCAACTCATGGGCGCGCTACCGTGTTTGAGCGCTCAAGGCGTTGCCGTGCGACCGCAGCCGCTGGTCGAGGACGGCGAGAGCCGTGCGGGTGACAGGCCAGGTCCGGCGGGTGACAGGACTACTGCTGGGCGGCGGCAGGCCAGGTGCGGGTGCCGCTGAGCGAGTCGTGGAGCGCGACGAACTCCTCGCGGCCGATCTTGGGACCGCTCTCCTCGATGACGCGCCGGGCCTGCGTCGCGCCGTCCACCAGCAGGTCGACCACGGTCATCGCCATCAGTTTGGCGGGGACGACCGCCGCAGCGTAGTGGTCCTCCGTCCAGAACTCCGGTCCGTGCGCGGCCCCGTCGCGGCCGGACGAGGCGAAGGGCTGCACCACCGGCATGACGTACCCGAGGTCGCCCATGTCCGTGGAACCACCGAAGTTGCCGCTGACCAGCGCGCAGTCGTCCTCGCCGACGAGCTCGCAGCCGTTGGCGTGGGCCAGTTCCGCGAGAGGGCCGTCGTTGCGGAAGGGCAGGAAGGCGACGCCGGTCGTGATCTCCACGTCGGCGCCCATGGCCAGTGCGGCCCCGCGCAGCGCCTGGTCGATGCGGTCGGAGGCGTCGCGCATCGCCTCCACGTTCGCGGCGCGGATGAGCATCTCCATCTCGGTGCGGGCGGGGATCGCGCTCACCGAGTCACCGGACTTGGTGATCAGGTGATGCACCCGGACGCTGTCCTCGTCCTTGAAGAACTCGCGGTGCGCGTCTATCGCGGCGACGGCGATCGTGGCCGCCTTGTAGGAGCTGATACCGAGCCAGGGAGTACCGCCGGCGTGGGCCGAACGACCGGTGAAGCGGACCCGCTTGACCAGGGAGCCGTTGCCCTCGCCGCCGACACCGATCGCCGGGCTTGCGGCACCGGCGTGGGTGAGCAGCGCCATGTCGACGTCGTCGAACTCCCCGAGCCGGATCAGTTCCGCCTTGCCGGCGGTGTGGTGCAGTTCCCCGTCGTCGACCAGCCCGAGGCGCCACTGGACCTGGACGCATTCCTCGGCCGGAACGGCGAAGAGGACGACGTCGCCGTCGAGCCGGTCCATCACCGCGCGCAGCCCGAGACCCGCGCCGACCATGGAGGCGATCTGGGCGTTGTGCCCGCAGGCGTGCGCGGCCCCCGTCTCGGGATCTCCGTGTGGGTGCCCGGGTATCACCAGGGCGTCCAGCTCGCCCAGCACCGCTGCCGTCACGCCCGAACTACGGCCCTTCATACGGGTCTTGACGCCGGTACGGGCGAGCCCGGTCACCGGTTCGAGGCCCATCCCGCGCAACTGCTCGGCGACGACCGCGGCGGTACGGGTTTCCCGGTAGCCGGTCTCGGGGTGGCGCATGATGTCGTCACTCAGTGCCGTGATGTGGTCTGCCCAGTGGTCGATCTCGGCGCACACCTCGGCCTTGAGCTTCGCCCGGAGTTCCGCCGGGTCACTCGCCGGACCACCGTCCGTGCGGGCCTCGTTGTGGGTGTCACTGCCGGTGGCCTTGATGCTGTCGGTCATGTGTTTCCTCTTCTGCGATGTGCGTTGCGGGTGTGTGTCCGCGCCCGGCTCTCACGTGTGGCGGTAGACCGGTGTGTGAACCGGGTGTGCGGACAGGGGTGTGCGCAATGGGTAGGGGCGCGCAGGTGGGGTGAGTACTGGTGGGTGGGTACTCGTGCCTTTAGGCGAGGCCAACGGGATTGGCGGGGAAGGGAGTTCGGTGCGGCGTCAGGCTGTCGCCGGCTCCGGCAGTGCCCGTGACGCGGCCGGCTCCCCGGCGGGTGTGCGGCCGGCGACGAGGGTCAGACAGGCGGCCAGCAGACAGGCTGCGGCGCACAGCCACAGCACCACGACGTAGGCGCTCTCGCTGGGCACGGCGGATCCCGTGAGGACCATGGAGGACAGCACCGCGGCGAAGATCGCACCGGCGATCGAACCGCCCACGGTACGAAGCGTGTTGTACAGGCCGGCGTTGATGCCGCTCTCGGTCTCGGTGGAGCGTTCCAGGATGGCGGCCGGAAGGGCGGCGATCGCCGCGCCGTTGCCCACGCCCATGACGATCGTGCCGATCAGGTACTCGGGCCGGGTGTCGTGCCACACCGCCAGGACGGCGAAGCCGGCGGCGGTGACCGCGAGGGACCCGAACAGCGTGGCACGGTGGCCGACCGTCCTTCCGACCCGGTTCATCAGGGCGGCTCCGACCAGGGCGGCGATGCCCGTCGGCAGCATGTACCAGCCCAACTGGTCCGTGCTGATGCCCAGCCCGTAGCCGAGCTGCTTCGGCGGGCTGGCGACGAAGGTGATCAGGGCCGTCTGCGACCCGAACGATGCGGCGCCGATCAGCGCGGCGGCCAGGAAGAGCACCAGCATCCGGGGCTGCCCCAGACGCCGTACGTCCACCGCGGGCTCGGGCGTCCCGCGCTCGTGCTTGACGAAGAACGCCAGCAGCGCCGCCGCGAGGACGAACAGCCCGATCGTCCGTGCGGAGCCCCAGCCCCAGGCCGGGCCGCGGCCGACTCCGAGCAGGAGCGCGATCAGGAACAGGCACAGTGCCGCCGTACCGGCCCAGTCGATGCCCGCCTTCGCCCTGCGGGTGGACTCCGGGACGAAGAAGAAGGGCACCGCGAGGACGAGCACCGTGGCCACGGCCGGTACCCAGAGCACCTGCGTGAGTCCGTCGAGCGCGCGGGACAGTTCGGAGGCGACGACCAGACCCAGTGACACTCCGGTGGTCAGTGCCCCGATGAGGATGCCGATGCCGGCGCGGGCCTGGGCAGGTTCGAGCTGGTCCCGGACGAGTGCCATCTCCAGCGGCAGCAGCGCCAGCAGCCCCGCCTGGAGCACCCGGCCCGCCAGCAGAGTGCCGAAGCCCGGCGCCATCGCGACCGCGACGGTGCCGACGGCGAACAGGGTGGCGGCCACCCGGAGCAGGCGGCGGTGTCCGTGGATGTCCCCCAGGCGCCCGAGCAGCGGGACCCAGATCGCGGCGGACACGTAGAACAGGGTGTTGACCCAGGTCAGGGCCGAGGCGGACACGTCGTAGTGAGCGCCGAGGGCGGGGGTGAGCGTGGCCATCATCCCCTGGACGATGCCGCTGACGAGTTCCACTCCGACCAGCAGTCCGACGACTTTCATCGCTGAGGACGTGACGGCCGGACCATCGTCCCTGCCGGGCCTGGCGGGGTCGCCGGACCGGGGCGGGGACGCCGAGAGAGAAGGCTCCATGGCTGGCTCCAATGGATCGCTGGGGCGCTGAGATTGACAGAAGCTAGCCACCGGGTGTTGTTTTCCCGTATCACCGCAGGATCCTGTCGAGGAGGGGCCGTCGAATGCAGATCTCTGCCGACCTGGACGAAACGGACCTCCAGCTGATCAACGCGTTGCAGATCTCCCCGCGTGCCCCATGGGCCGTGGTGGCGAAGGCACTTGGCACGGACGCGGTGACCGTCGCCCGGCGCTGGCAGCGGATCTCCGACAAGGGCCTTGCCTGGGTCACCGGCTATCCCGGCACGTTGGACGACAGCGTCAGCGCCGTGGTCGAGGTCGAATGCGAGGCATCCACCACCGACACCGTGGCGGGCGCCGTGGCCCAGGACCCGGAGGCGATCACCGTCGAGGAGACGGCGGGCGGCCGGGACCTGCTGGTGACCGTCACCGCTCCCGACCTTGCCCGCCTCGTCGCATACGTCACCGGCCGCCTGCGGCGGCTGCCCGGCGTACGCGCGACGCGGACCAACCTCTTCACCCAGGGGTTCACCGAGGGAGCACGCTGGCGGCTGGGCGCGCTCGACAGCGAGGGCCGCCGGGTGATCGCCGCCGCGCCGAACAGCCCGATCCCGTCGACGTGGTCACCGGGCCTGCGCGACGAACTGGACCGCAGGATCACCGTCGAACTCAGCCGCGACGGCCGAGTGACGGCCACCGAACTCTCCGCGCGGTTCGGCATCGGGACGAGCACCGCGGCCCGCAGGCTCCGCCGGCTCGTCGCGACCCGCTCCGTCCTCCTGCGGTGCGAGGTGGCGCGCAGCGCGGTGGGCCGCCCGGTGACCGCCTCGCTGTGGGCGTCGACCCGCCCCGGAGACCTGGCGCTCGCGGGCAGGGCCCTGGCCCGGATGCCGCAGGTACGGCTGGCCGCGGCGGTGGCCGGCCCGAGCAACCTGTTCTGCATCGCCTGGCTCTCCTCGCTGCGTGAACTCCCCGGTTTCGAAAGGGACATCACCCAACGGGCACCCGAACTCAACATCGTGGACCGGGCGGTCACCATCCGACCGATCAAGCACAGTGCGCGACTGCTCGACCGGGACGGCCGCGCGGTCACCGCCGTGCCGGCCGACCTGTGGACCCGGCAGTCGGCCAACTGCTGATCGCCGAGGCGTTCCCGGCCGGCAGGCGGAAGCCGCCCGCTCCGAAAGATCCCGGGCCGTCGAGACCACCGCGTCCGCGCCATCCATGCACACGGCCCACGCTCGGACCGCACCGGTGCGGCGTTCTCAACATGGGTGCCAGGCAACGCAGTTGACGGCCGTCGCACAGATGACGCGATGCAGCGGGCTTCCTACCGGCCAGACGGGCGGACCGAACGGGTCAGCCGGCAGCCAGGGACAGAGCGGTGCCCGCTCGGCGGGCGGCGCTCGGCTCTCGGCCTCTCGGCGGGGGCCCGGGTCTCCCGCGTGATCCACACCGGGTCCTCGTCCGCCGTGAAGTGCCCGCAGGACACCGTCCGGTGGCCCCCTCGGACGGGGACCACCGGAGCCCCGGGAGGCGAGCCGGTCGCACCTCGCATCCGGCGACGGGCGTGCGGGCGGCGATGGTGTCCCGCCGAGGGGGTAGCCGATCACGCCGGCGGATTCCCGTGGGTAGGGGCCCGAATCACCTTCGCCGGAGGCCCGGTTGGGGCGCGGCGGGCCGGGACCGGGGGTGATCACGCCACGCCCCGCAGCGGCACGTACCGCCCGGCCCGGAGGCGGCGACAGCCGAGCACGATCGGCTGCACCACGACGGGTCGCACGCCCGGGGTGGCTTCGACCGGTTTCAGAGCCGCTCCACGACCGGGTGCGGCACAGGGCTGCTGGTGCCCTGGTCCGGCGTCAGGTCCGGGGCGGGTTGCGGGCCGGCCAGGGTGGTGCAGCGGGCCCAGATCAGAAGGGTGAGGGGGTAGACGGCATAGCCGATGCGGGTTGCCGGGGACAGCAGGATGGCGATGGTCAGGCCGAGCGCGAGCCGGTGGGCGGCGGCCGCCGCGGTCCTCGGCGGCTGAACGACGAGCGACATGGCTGTGGCCATGGCGCCGACGCCTATCAGCGCCACGGCGATGCTCTTGCCGTGAGGCAGCACGGCGGACAGGAGGGCGCCCAGGAGCGGACTGGCGGCGGTCGAGACCGTATCGCTCAGTCCGAAGGGATAGAGCACCGCGTTGTCGAGGAAGGCGTGCGGGTCGGCCAGGAGCGGCGGCACGACCACCAACGCCACCATGGCGACCGCCACCGCGGCGGCCGTCCTGGCCGCGCGTGGTCCCCTGGTCACGGCCAGCAGGACGACGACGACCGGTATGGCCGGCCACGCGGTCCACTTCAGAATGGCTGCCGCTCCCAGTGCCAGACCCGCACCCACAGAACGGCCCCGGTGCGCGTATGCCAGAGCCAGCAGAACGAAGGCGACGACCACGGGATCAATCCCGCCTATGGCCAGCGGCAGCGCAACCACGGGGCAGGCCGCGATCCATGCCGCCCCCGTCACCGCCGTGCGTCGGGCCTGCGGCCGGCCCTTGACCAGCACGGCCACGGCTGCGGCCAGCGCGGCGACGAACCCGGCCAGGCACCACAGGCGGGCACTGGCGAACACCGCCCCGCCGAACAGCGCGTGGGGGAGCCCGAACAGGGCCATGCCGGGCAGGTAGGGGTTGAAGTCGGGCACCGCGACCGGATGCGAGAGGTAAGGGGTACCGGTCTCCAGGAAGTGCTGGGCGGACCGTTCGACGACGCCGACCTCCATCTGTTGCAGGTGCACGGCGGTCAGCCACACCAGCGGGACCGCCAGCGCGCCGACGACGCCGATCAGGGCCACCGCACGGGACCACCGGACACGGGACCCCAGCGACACCAGGGCGGCACAGGCATACCCGACAGCAGCGGCAAGTCCCCACCGGTGCTGCGATGTGTTCGATGCGGAGGCAAGCCCCACGCCCAGGGCCATCATGGAACTCGCCGCCAACGCCCACAGGTCCCACCGGCGGACAGCCACGTCGGAGAGGCGACCCGGACGTTGACGGGAAGCATCGGGGAATCTTGATATATGCATGTAAAAGGGCCTTGGCTAGGAAGTCGTCCGCGCAAGTGAACAGACGCGCGGCAACCGGTTGGATGCGCCGGCGAACCGGGCGCCCGCCGTCGGTGGCCGGCGCGGCACCCCGCGGAACGTGAGGCACGTTTCCGTGCATGCCGCCGATCCGCGTCCTGAGGTCCGCCCCCGCACAGGAGCGCAGAGGTCCGCGCCCGACACACCTCATCCAACGCAGTGCAGGTCGGGGGGACCAGGAAGTTCGACCGGCAGGTGGAAGGGCCCCATACTTCTGCCGGTGGCTACTTCCAGTAGGTGCGCCATTGCGGCCGTGCCGCGGGACCAGGGGGATCACAGCTGTGAGCGACAGCAAGTTCGGCGAGCGGCTGTACACACTGCGCACCGGAGCGGGCATCAGCCAGGAGCAGTTGGCGCAGCGGGCCGGGATCAGTGTGCGGGCGCTGTCGGACATGGAGCGCGGGCGGACGCGGGGGCCGCGGCAGCGCACGGTGGAGGCTCTGGTGGCGGCCTTGGGGGTGGACGGCGTTGTGGGCCACGAGTTGGAGGACGCCGCCCGGTCGGGTCGTCCGCGGTCCGTCGGCGGGGCGGGGCCCAGGCCCGCGGCCGCGACGGGGCCAGGCGCGGGGGTGGCGGCTGGGCACGGGCTGGCGTTGCCCCGTGATCTCAGTGACTTCACCGCCCGCGGCCCCGCCCTGGCCGGGCTGCGGGTCCTGGTCGAGCACCTCGATCCCGCCCGCCCGCCGGTCGCCGTGATCTGCGGGCAGCCCGGGCTGGGCAAGACAGCCTTCGCCGTGCACGCCGCCCATGTTCTGGCGCCGAGTTTCCCGGACGGCCAGTACGCCGTCGACCTGCGCGGCATGGACCCGAAGCCCGTACCACCGCGCGAGGTGCTCGCCCGGCTCCTGTACGCACTCGGTGTGGCCGAGACCGCTGTCCCGGCCGCCACCGACGAGCGCAGCGGTCTGCTGCGCTCGGTGCTGCGCGAACGCCGGGTGCTCCTCCTTTTGGACAACGCGGCAGACGAGGACCAGGTCCGTCCCCTGCTGCCCGGCCACGGCGCCTGTCTGACCCTGGTCACCAGTCGCCGCTCGCTGGCCGGCCTGGAAGCAGTCCACCGCACGGAGCTGGCGCTGCTGCGCCGGGAGGAAGCGGTCGAACTCCTCACCCGCGTCATAGGGTCGGAGCGGGTCGAGCGGGAGACACAGGCCGCCCGCGACCTCGCGGAACTCTGCGGGTACCTGCCCTTGGCGGTGCGCATCGCCGCCCAGCGGCTGGCCTCCCGGCCCGGCGAGACCCTGGCCAAGCTCGTCACCCAGCTCACCGCTCACGGGGACCGCCTGGACACCCTCCAGGCAGGGTCCCTGCGGATACGGTCCGCCTTCACCCTGTCCTACCGACAGCTCAGCCCAGTCGCCCGCACCGTCTTCCGCCGCGCCTCACTCGCCTGCGGCCCCGACTTCAGCCCCACCACCGCAGCCCTGCTGGCAGGCATACCCCCGCGCCAGGCCGCGCGCTGCCTGGAACGCCTGACCGACGCCGGGCTGCTCCAGCCCCACTCCACCGCCGATCGCTACCGCTTCCACGACCTCCTGCGCCTGTTCGCCGCCGAACAACTGGTCGCGGATGACGATCCCGCCCAGATCGCCGCCGCCCAGGACCGGGCCGCCCACTGGATCCTGCGCCGGGCCACCGTCGCCGCACTGCGCTTCGATGCCGACCGCCACCAGGACGCACCAGACGGCGACCCCGACCCGGCCACCGCACCCACCGACCGCGAGCAGGCCCGGATCTGGCTGGAAGCCGAGCGGCCCCAGTGGCTGGCCGCCCTGGCCCAGGCCCAGGCGGCAGGCCGACACCAGCAGGTCATCGACGCCGCCGAAGCGATGCACTGGTTCTCCGACATGACAGCGCACTGGGAGCTGTGGGCGGAGGTGTTCCAGCGGGCCGTCGACTCCGCCCGCGCGCTCGGCAGCAGGCGCGACGAGGCCGTCCACCTCAACTTCCTCGCCTGGGCCTGCAACTTCTGCATCCACGACCACCCCGCCGCCCTGGCCGCCGCGCAGGCCGCCCTGGCGGCGGCACGCGACGCCGGAGACCAGCTCCAAGCGGGATGGGCCCTGGGCTACGCGGCAGGAGCACTCCGCCGGCTCGGACGGACCGAGGAGTCCCTCGTCCAGCTGTACGAAGCAGCCGCCTGTCTCAGCAACCATCCGGACGCGCAGGTCCGCCTCGCCGAACTCACCATTCTCAACACCCTGGGCCAGCACCTGCGCCACGCCAACCGCACGGACGAGGCCCTGGTCATCCACCGGCGCAGCGAAGCTCTCTGCCTCGCCGGAGTGCCGGGGAAGTCGCACGACCTCGTCGCCTTCTACCTGGCGCTGACCCGCCATCACCTCGGCAGCGACCTCATGGCCCTCGGGCGATGGGGTCAGGCCGAATCGCCTCTGCGTTCCGCCCTGGCCCACTTCGAGGCAGGCCGGGTGCCTGCCTGGAGCGAACCCGTCCGCCTCGACCTCGGCATCACCCTGCGCCACCTCAACCGCCACAAGGAGGCCCGCGCGACGTTGACCACGGCCCACCTCGCCCTCGTCGGGCTGAACAATCCCCGCCGGCGCGAAGCCGCCGACGAGCTGAGGCAAGTCGCCGCGGGGCTCGGCGTCGCCGGCCAGTCGGTCGGCTGAGACACCCGGTTCTTCCAGATGCGAGCGCGGCCCGCATCGTGGAACCGGTGTCCCGCGACGGCGCTCGGTTCCTCCGACGAACATGTGGTCCGGTGGCCGGGGCTCATCGCGTGAGCAGGACGCAATTGCCAAGGAGATCGCGGTCGGCCCTGCCGAACATCCGGCGCTGCAGCGGCGGTTGCCTGCCCGGCACCCGCCTGCCCCTAACGGGCTGAGCCATAGGTGGAGAGGGGCGGGGGACCCAGCGCCCCGACATCAATCGTTCAGGTTCGGTTGCCCGCCGCGACCGGGAGATGGCGAGATCGACGGTTCCGGCTCGGGTGTCCCACTCGCGTGGGCGGTAGCCGTTCCGGTGGTTGCCGCGTTCGTCGCTGACCCCTACACCACTCCCCTGACGCGACCTTCCACGTGTGCGTCCTGGGCTACGGCCGGGTGGTTTCACCGAGCGCGGCCCGGCGGCCGGTTCGGTCACGACGCACACCGGCCGGCGGGCACGGGCCCGACGAGCCGCAGGGTTCTCCCTCCCCATGACCGCCGCGTCCGTGAACGATGCCGTCCCCGCTCGGCGGCCAGGCCATCGTGCCGCCGACGACAGGGGACACAGGCTGCGGGGGCCGCTCAGCGGGACGGGAACTTCCCGCCGAACAGTCCCTGGAAGGACGCGAGTTCGGACTGGAGTGCGGCAGGCACGCCGATGGTCCCGTCGCTCCCCGCCTTCGCGTCGCCGGAGGCCCGCCGTGTTCTCGCGGAAGGACAGCGGGTTCCGCACGCCCGCGCAGCCGCCGGCCGTCGAGGCGCGGGCCGGCGGTTCCGCGGTCTCCGCCGCGGAGGTCTCCCGGCGCTCGCCGCCCCCGCCGCCCCCGCCGCCGCACCGTACGGTGCTCAGCCGTCCAGGCGGCGCCCCGCGAGCCAGGTGACCATCTCGGGGTCGTGGTGGTCGAAGAACAGGGAGCCGCCGGTGTCCAGGGCGGCGATCCGGGCCATCTGCTCGTCGGTGAGCCGGAAGTCGAAGACGTCGAGGTTCTCGGCCATGCGCTCGGCGCGTACGGACTTGGGGATGGCGACGACGCCGCGCTGAGTGAGCCAGCGCAGCACGACCTGGGCGACGGACTTGCCGTACTGCTCGCCGATCTCGGCGAGGAGCGGGTTGGTGAACAGGTCGTTCTTGCCTTCGGCGAAGCCGCCCCAGGACTGGATCTGCACCCCGTGCTCGCGCATGAGGTCCTGGTAGTCGGCACGCTGGAAGAAGGGGTGGGTCTCGATCTGGTTGACGGCCGGGGTGATCTCGTTGTTGAGGATCAGGTCGATCAGCCGGTCGGGGTAGAAGTTGGCGACACCGATCGCTTTGACCACGCCCTCGGCGTTGAGTGCCTCCATGGCACGCCACTGGCCGTAGACGTCGCCGTAGGGCTGGTGCATCAGGTACAGGTCGAGGTAGTCCAGTCCCAGCCTGTTCAGCGAGGTGGCGAACGCGCGGCGGGTGTTCTCCTGGGCGGAGGCGTCCTGAACCCACAGCTTGGTGGTGACGAACAGGTCCTCGCGGGCGATGCCGCTGGACTTGCGCGGCCCACGGCTTCCTCGTTGCCGTAGGCGGCGGCGGTGTCCAGCAGGCGGTAGCCGGCGGCCAGTGCTTCGGAGACGGCCCGCTCGGTGTCCTCGGCGGGGATCTGGTAGACGCCGAAGCCGAGCAGCGGCATCTTGACGCCGTTGTTCAAGGTCACGTGCTGCATGGGGGGAAGTCCTTGTCTGTTCTTCGGGACGGCCGGTGGTCAGGGGCGGATGAGTGCCTTGAGGACCTCGCGGTCGGCCATGGCCCGGTAGGCGTGCGGAGCCCGATCGAGGGGGAAGGTGCGGTCGAAGACGCGGCCGGGGGTGATGGTGCCGTCCAGGACGTCGGGCAGCAGCTCTTCGACATAGGCACGGGCAGGGCTGGCGCCGCCGGTCAGGGTGATGTTGCGCATGAACTCCGCCGGACCGATCGGACCCTGCTCGTACTGCGGGACGCCCAGGCGGCTGATGGTGCCGCCGTCCAGGACCGCGCCCAGTGCGGTGTCCAGGGCCTGCCGGGTGCCCACGGCCTCGATGACCTTGTCCACGCCGCCGGTCAGCTCGCGGACGCGGGCGACGCCCTCCTCGCCGCGCTCGGCGACCACGTCGGTGGCGCCGAACTCGCGGCCCAGATCGGTGCGGGCTTCGTGGCGGCCGGCGAGCACGATCTGCTCGGCGCCGAGCCGCTTCGCGGCGATCACCGCGCACAGGCCGACCGCGCCGTCGCCGACGATCAGCACCGCGTCGCCGCGGCCGACGCCGGCGGTGACCGCGCCGTGGTGGCCGGTGGTCATCACGTCGGACAGCGCCAGTAGCGACGGGATCAGCGCGGAGTCGGCGGCCACCGGAAGCCTGACCAGGGTTCCGTCCGCCTGCGGGACGCGGACGGCTTCGCCCTGGCCGCCGTCGACGCCGTCGAACCCGTAGCGGCCGCCGTTGCGGCACGAGATGTGCAGGCCCTTGGCGCAGTAGTCGCAGGTGTTGTCGCTGTAGGTGAACGGCGCGACGACCAGGTCACCCGCTTTCATGCCGGTCACGTCCGCGCCGGTCTCCTCGACGACGCCCAGGAACTCATGGCCCATGGGGCGGCCGGTGGCCGTGGCGGGCATTGAGGCGTAGGGCCACAGGTCGCTGCCGCACACGCACGCGGCCACGGTGCGCACCACGGCGTCGGTCGGCTGGACGGTCTTCGGGTCGGGCCGGTCCTCGACGCGAACGTCGCCGGCTCCGTACATCACTGCTGCACGCATGGGGGTACTCCTTCGAAGGGGGTGCCGGGGGGCGGGCTGATCAGCGTTCGAGCATCCGCGCCTGGGCCTCGGTGTGGGTGTCGCCGGCGGCGGGCGGCAGGCTGGAGAGCCGGTCGAGCTGCTCGGCGGTGAGCGTGACCGCGTCGGCGGCGGTGTTCTCCTCGACCCGGCTGACACGCTTGGTGCCGGGGATGGGGGCGATGTCGTCGCCCTGAGCGAGCAGCCAGGCCAGCGCAACCTGACCGGGTGTGGCACCGGCCTCGTCGGCCAGGGCCTTGACCTCGTCGGCGAGGGCCAGGTTGCGCCGGAAGTTCTCGCCGGTGAAGCGCGGGTTGTCGCGGCGGAAGTCGTTCTCGTCGAACTGGTCGGTGGAGCGCACGGTGCCGGTCAGGAAGCCCCGGCCCAGTGGGGAGAACGGCACCAGGCCGATGTTCAGCTCCCGCAGGACGGGCAGCACGCGTTCCTCGATTCCCTGCGTGAACAGGGAGTACTCCGACTGGACCGCGGTGACGGGCTGGACGGCGTGGGCCCGGCGGATGGTGTCCGGACCGGCCTCGGAGAGCCCGAAGGCGCGGACCTTGCCCTCGGCGATCAGCTTCTTCACGGCGCCGGCGGTCTCCTCGATCGGCGTGTTCGGATCGACGCGGTGCTGGTAGTACAGGTCGATGTGGTCGGTGCCCAGCCGCCGCAGGGAGCCCTCGACGGCGGTGCGGATGTTGGCCGGGGAGGAGTCCAGGTTCCACGCCCCGTCGCCGCCGTGCGAGACCAGGCCGAACTTGGTGGCCAGCACCACCTGGTCCCGACGGCCCTTCAGCGCCTGTCCGAGCAGTTCCTCGTTGGTGTAGGGGCCGTAGATCTCCGCGGTGTCGATCAGCGTGACACCCAGCTCCAGGGCTCGGTGCACGGTCCGGATCGACTCCGCGTCATCGGTGCCGGATCCGGTGTAGCCGTGGGACATGCCCATCGCGCCCAGACCGATCCGGGAAACCTCCAGGTCACCCAGCTTGATGTACCGCATCGCTCTCTCCGCTCCGTCGTCTTTCTCCGGCCGTTTCCCACCTCGGCCACCCGTCGCGTCCTCGCTCAGCTCGGCGCTCGGACGGCCAGGGGCACAGCTCGTCATGTGTCCACCCTCGCGCTTTCAGGCCCGAGCAGGCAGGCCGGACCGTTCGGGGGTAATGACAGGGCCCCCCACGTGGCTGCCCGCGGTTCAGCGCGGTGTGACACTGAGGTCATGGCATCCCAGCACCCCACCGGCACCAGCGAGGGGGCGGAACTGGGCCGTTTCCTGCGCGCCCGCCGCACCCAGACCAGCCCGCGGCAGGCCGGGCTCACCGTGGGCACCGGCATCCGCCGCACCCCGGGACTGCGCCGCGAGGAGCTGGCCACGCTCGCCGGGATGAGCATCGACTACTACGTGCGCCTGGAGCGCGGCAAGGAGACCCGGCCGAGCCCCGCCGTCCTCGACGCACTCGCCCGCGCCCTGCGCCTGGACGACCAGGAACACCAGCACCTGCGCGAGCTCGCCGCCCGGGCCGCCCGCTACGCCCCCGAACCTCCGCCCGCGCCCAGCCGTACCGTGCGTCCGCACCTCAAGCTGCTGCTCGATTCACTGCGTCCGAATCCCGCCTACGTGATCAGCCGCAGCATGGACATGCTGGCCTGGAACCCCGGCGGCCTCGCCCTCTACGCGGGCCTGGAGGACTGGCCGGCCAAGCACCGCAACCTCGCCCGCTATCTCTTCCTCCACCCGGCAGCCCGTGATCTGTTCCCGGACTGGGACCGACAGATCACCGCCTGCGTCGCCCGGCTGCGCGCCGTCGCCGGCACCGCCCCTGACGCCCCCGATCTGACCAACCTGGTCGGAGAGCTCCTCCTGAAGAGTCCCGACTTCGCACGGCTGTGGGAACGCTACGAGGTCACCGGCCGCAAGCCCGCGCAGAAGACCTTCCAGCACCCCCGTGTCGGCACCCTCACGCTCACCTCGCAGTCCATGCAGTTGGAAGGCACCCCCGGCCAGCGCATCGGCGTCTACACCGCCGAACCCCACACCCCCGACCACGACGCCATGACGCTGCTCGACATGACCGCGCCCGCGGCCGAGCCCCGCCAGGACATCCGGCACACGTCACCCTGAGCACTGTTGTCACCCACGGTCCACGCGACACTGGATCCCGAGGGTCTGAGAACGGACATCTCGTGGTCCGACGAACTCTCGCCCGCAGTTCGGGGCGGCTGCGGTCGCGCTGTCCGCGTCGCGGCCGAAGTGACGATCGGGCCGGTCGCCGCCGAGCCGGGGACGAGTTTCGAGACGTCGCGGAACGGGGTCCGGGCGGCCGGTGCGGGCCAGCCACGGGGCAGCAGAGCCACGGCGTGGTGGCCGCCCGGACCTCTGCTCGTCCGGGTCGCGGACCCGGGGGCCGAGTCGCGGCCGTGGACCTTGAACGGGCCGTACATCGTGTCGGTACTTGGTGCGACGCGGTGCCGGCCGCCCCGCCTGCGGCTTCGTTCCGCCGTCGGCAATCAGCGGCGCGCCCAGGATGTGCGGGAAGTCGCGCGGGCCTCCGGGCACGACCGTCTGCCCGATGCCTGCGCCATGGTCGTTGACGGCGTCAGGCCACGCATGCCGCGCCTGAACCCAGAAGCGCTTCGGTGACGGGGCGGCGTCGACGGTGCGTACCCGGTGCCCGGAAGTCGGCCCGTCCACGAAGGCGCGCAGGCCCTCGCCCCGGTGACGCGCGAACGAAACGTCGGACCGGGCGTCGGTGAACCGGCGCTGCCGGAACTTACCGGACCCGCTTGCCGGCGATCCAGACGCCGTCGACGGCGCGGGTCGCGGTGATGTCGGTCGTCGGATCGCCGTCGACGAGGAGCAGGTCCGCCCGTCGTCCCGGTTCGATCACACCGCGGTCGTGGAGCGCGAACGTCTGCGCGATCATCGCCGTGGCGCTCCGGAGCGCCTCGACAGGGGTGAGCCCGGCCTCGGTCATGAGCACCAGTTCGTCGTGCAGGGACTCGCCGTGCTTGGGCGCGAAGGGGACGCCGGGCGCGGAGTTCGCGTCGGTGCCGACCAGGAGGCGGATGCCGGTCTCGTGGAACTTGGTCACCGTGTCGCGGGCGTACTCGTACTTGAGGCCCGCACCGGCCCTGGCGCCGGCGATGCCCTTCATCATCGTCAGGGTGGGAGAGGACACCATCCCGGCCTCCCGCATCCGCGCCACGGTCTCATCGTCGAGGACGGCGTCCAAGGGTGCGTGGGTGCTGATGTCGACGCCGGCCTCGACCGCGACCCGGAAGGCACCGGTGGTGATCGAGTGCGCCACGACGAGGAGATCGCGCTCGTGCGCGGCCTCGACGATGGCGTTGACGGTCGCCTGGTCCATGCCCTCCGGCGGCGCGGCCTCCGTGACGATCTTGATGTAGTCGGCGCCGTCGGCGACGCGCCGCTCGACGAAGGCATGTGCCTCCTTCGGGCTCGTGACGATGCCGTCCGCGGGGAATCCGGGCATCTTGGCGTGGTTGCCGCCGGGCCCGACCGCGGGAGTCGTCGCGCTGAGGATCTGTGCCACGTCCGCCTGTCCGCGCATCTCGGTGACGAACGGGAGCGGCCAGGCCGCCATGTCCAGGCCGGTGGTGACACCCCACTGCGCGAGGTTCGCCAGGTCGTCCCGGCCGAGGGTGTGCATGTGCGAGTCGATGAGGCCGGGCAGCAGCACCTTGCCCGCACCGTCCACCACGGCATCCGGTGCTCCGTCGGCGACGATCCGCTCCCCCTCCGCGTATACGCGTCGGGGCTCCGTCAGACCGTCACCGGTGAAGACGCGGACGCCGTCGAAAACCGTGACTGTCGCCATCAGAACCTCCTACGATATTACCTTTCTTGAAAGGTATCATGAAAGTAATCTTGGCTATCATCGGACCATGACTCCCATAGGTGCGAACGGCCTCAGCGATGAACTCCTGGCGCTGGCGCTCTCACAACACGTCGTTCGCCTGCACGGCCTGCTCGAACGAGCCATCGCCCCCGCCCTGGCGGCACAGGGCCTCACCGCCGCGGACCTCGACGTACTCGGCGCGTTGCGTGCCGGCGGCAGCCCGATTCAGCTCCGGCCCAAGGAACTGGCGGAGCGCCTGCTGCTGACCACCGGCGGGCTGAGCAATGTGCTGCGCCGACTGGAGGCCCGCGACCTCGTGTCCCGGGTCCCCGACCCCCAGGACCGGCGCAGTCACACCATGCGTCTCACCCCGGCGGGAGTCAGCATCGCCGAGGCCGTCACCACCGAGGCGACCGCGGCACTGCACGGCGCCCTGTCCGCGGTGCCGGCCGCGACGCTGCGGGACACACTCGGTCAGCTGCGGTCGGTCCTCGGCGCCATCGGCGACACTCCGCCCGCCATGCCCACGACGCGGCACGTCCAGGAGGCTCCCGAGCCGGCATAGCGGCAGGCGCCCTCTTCGGCGGCCGCGCGGGCTTCCTCGTCGAAGCTCGGCGTCCCCGCGCCGATCGTCGTGCCGTCACCGTGTCCTGCGCGCACCACGGTCTCGGCCGGCACCGACGCGAGATGCGGGAGCAGGTCCGTCGGTTCGACATCACACGCCACCGCCCTGCCGCCCCGAGCTACCGGACCGGCCGACGCCACGCACCCGTTCAACGCCTGCGAGGAACTTGGCGGAGCCGCTTGCCCGACGGAACTGACACGGCGATCACGCATCTCCTTGCCGCGCGTCCGCGACCCGGTCGCCCAGCTGCTCCAAACGTGCTTCTTCGAGGTCGAGAGCGCTTTGGGCGTCCGTGAGTGCGCGCGAACTGTAGGCCCCGCGGGTGCGGGCGGCGAGCAGGGCGTCGCGTTGTGCGGCGATGACCGCGAGGCGCAGTCGGAGGTAGTCGGTGCGGGCCGCCAGCAGAGCGGCGTGGTCCGGCCCGGTCTCCTCGGGACGAGCGGGCTTTTGCGGCCGGATGAGACTGTCCGCGCGCACATGGTCGATGACTTCGGGCGCAGCCGTGCCCGTGTCGGCCATGTCGTCCAGGGCCTCTGTCGCCGCCTGCGACATCTCGGTGACCAGCTGTCCGTACTCCGTGCGCAACCTCTTCGGGTCGTCGCCCGGAATGCGCACGGCGCGGATCACGGCAGGCAGTGAGAGGCCTTGCAGCAGCAGCGTCGTCACGGCCACGACGAACGCGATCAGGATCAACTGCGGCCGATGCGGGGTGCTTTCGGGCAGGGTCTGGGCCGCGGCCACCGTGATCGCCCCGCGCATGCCCGACCAGGCCAGCACCACTCCGCCCTGCCAGCCGAGCGTCTCGTTGAGCCGGAATTCGATGTCGGCACTCGTGCGGGAGACCCGCCGCTCGATCCGGGCCTTCCTGCTCGGGGTCAGGCGGTCGCTCAGATCGAACAGGGCCAGCCGCTCCTGCATGCGCTCCAGCAGCGGCTTGGCCGCGGCCGCCCGGCGCTCGTCCTGGCGCAGCATCGCCACCAGGGGGGCCACGAAGACCATGCGGGCGAGGATGACCAGTCCGCTGAGTGCGACGCCGTAGAGGAGGACTCGGCCCGCGCCGAGCCCGTCCTCGTGCGCCTGCACCTCGTCGATCAGCGACTTCACGCCCAGCCCCATCAGGAGGAAGATCGCGCTCTCCAGGAGGAAGGCGAGAGTGCGCCAGTTCATGGCCTCGCCGAGCCGGTCCCGGGCCTTCAGCAGCTTCGGGCTCAGATGCCCGGTCACCACTCCGGTCACGACGACCGCCAGTACGCCCGACGCGTCGAGTTCCTCGGCGGGCAGGTACGCGACGAACGGCACCACGAAGGAGATCGCCGTGTTCAGCACGGTGTCGTCGAGCAGCGCCCGCACCCGTACGTTGACCAGGCCGACGACGACACCGACCGCGACCGCGACCAGTACCGAGAAGGCGAACTTCCCGGCCACGCCCCAGAGCGACACGGTGCCGGCCATCGCGGCGACGGCTGAGCGCAGCAGGACGAGCGCGGACGCGTCGTTGACGAGGCCCTCGCCCTCCAGCAGCGTGAGCAGGCGTCTGGGCAGGCCGAGCTTGCGGCCCACCGAGGTTGCGGCCACCGCGTCCGTGGGGCTGACGATCGCGCCCAGCGCGAACGCGACCGGCCAGCCGATGTCCGGCATCAGCAGGTGGACGAGCCAGCCCGCGCCCAGCGTGGACACCACGACGAGCAGTACCGCGAGCCCGGTGATGGCCTTGATGTCACGCCGGAAGTCCTGGGCCGGCATGTTGACCGCCGAGGAGTACAGCAGCGGGGGCAGCACCCCGGCCAGCACCCACTCCGGTTCGATCTCCACAACCGGCACACCCGGCACGAAGCTCAGGGCGATACCCACCACGACCAGGCTCAGCGGGGCGGCGAGCCCCAGGCGCTGCGAGAACGCGGCGACCGCGACCATGCTGGCCACGCCGACGACGGCGATCAGGGTCACTTCCATGACAGGCTCCCGGCCAAGCGCGCAGTGTTGTGCATGGGGGCATTGTGAACATCCGTGGGGCGTGCGCCGGAGGAGGCGCGTGGTGAAGCACGCCGGTTCCGCGGCGGGCACGAACCCGGGCGCACGGGCCGCGGCTGCGCCTCAGAGCCGGGCAAGGCCGCCGTCGACGGGAAGGTCGGAACCGGTGGTGTAGGCCGAATCAGGGCCGGCCAGGTACAGGGCGGCTCGGGCCACTTCTTCGGTCGTGCCCAGGCGGCGCATGGGCACGGTGGCGGTGACGTGGGCATCCATGGCCTGCCGGGCTGCGGGATCCCCGCCCGTGACCGACGGGGTGTGCAGGGAGCCCGGGCTGAGGGAGTTCACCCGGATGCCGCGGGCCAGTAGTTGGGTGTCGGCGGCAAGACTGCGGGCAAACCCGGTCAGCGCCGCTCTGGTCAGCATGTGCAGGGGTGCGGCAGGGCCACCGCGCCGGGGGGCGGCTGCGGTCAGGATGACGGACGCGTTGTCGTTGAGCAGGTCCCGGGACCTCGTCACGGTGAAGAAGGCGCTCTTGAGGTGCACATTGATGTGCTGGTCGAAGGCGGCCTCGTCCACCTCGCACGGATCGGGCGTGCGGGCGGTTCCGGTGTCGACCAGCAGAACATCGATGAACCCGAAGCGGTCCTCCACCGCGTCGATCAAGCGATCGACGCCGTCGGACGTGGACAGGTCGCAGGCCACCGGACGCACGGGGCCGCCGAGCAACACGGCTGCGGCGTCGAGCTTGGCCTCGTCCTGTGCCGCAAGGACCAGTTGGGCGCCGTGCTGGTGGAAGAGGCGGGCCGCGGCGAGTCCGATGCCGCTGCTGCCGATGGTGACGACCGTGACCTTGTTGTCGAGTTTGCGCTGCTCGTTCATCACGGGGTCCAGACGTGTCCGGGTGGTCGAGGCCGACTCGTGGAACTGGAGGCCGACGGGATCTGCGGCGGTCGACGGGAGCGGGGGCGGATCACGGGAGCGTGGGTTCGCCGAGCTCCGTGGTGATCTTGGTGAGCAGAGCGTGCAACGAAGCGCGCTCGGCGTCGTCCAGCGGCGCGAGGATGCCTTGTTCCACCTCGGTCATGACCGGTTCGAGGCCGTCGATGAGGTCTCTGGCGTGCGACGTCACGAAGACCCGCTTGCTGCGGTCGTCGCCCTCTTCCGTGCGACGTTCGACCAAGCCGCGTCTTTCCATGCCCTTCAACAGGGACGAGACGCTGGCAGCGCTCGTACGGCTCACCCGGGCGATGTCACGCTGGATCGAACCGGGGTTCTGGATCAGGTAGCCGAGTACGAAGGCCTGCTCGGAACTGAGGTCGCGCTCCCGGAACCATTCCTCGCCCCCCTTGCGCTGGACCCACACGATCCAGCGCATCATCTCGAAGGTGCTGTGAAACGCGCGATTCGATGCGCCCCGTGCCTCGGCCATGACGCCCACCCTAATAGTTAGCCATCTAACAGTCAAAGTCGGCAGTCTTGGCGGTTGTGGTGACCGGGCGCTGGTGCCGCGCCCTCAGCGGTACCCACCGGTTGCCCACCGGTGGGTACCGTCTCTCAGGCCGTCCTACGCCGTGGCGGTGAGGAACTGGGTCTGGATCTGAGCCGCGCCGCCGTCCATCGGGACCTGGAAGTGGTCGACGGCGGTGACGTGGCCGGGGTCGAGAACGGTCCAGCCGGCGTTCTTCAGAAGGGCGAGCCAGGTGTCGCGGCTCAGGATGGTGCGCAGGGGGCTGGTCCCGCCGAACATGACCTGATCCGTCGTGGCGAGCACCTGCGCCGAGTCGAGGCCCTGCGGGTGGACTTCGGCGGTCAGGGCCAGCGTGCTGCCGGGGGCCGCTCGGCCGGCCAGAGACCTGACCAGACGGTCGACGGCGCTGTTCTCCAGGAACAGCACGATGTGCTCCAGCAGGAACAGGGAGCGCTCGCGGGGGTCGTGTCCGGCCGCGGCCAGCACGTCACCCGTATCGTCTGTCGCCAGATCGGCTTCGACGAGCGTGATCCCGCGGGTGTCCAGGCCGGACGCGTCCAGCCGACGCTTCTTGTCGGCGATGACGTGAGGAAGATCGATCTCGTAGAAGTGCACGTCGGGCGAGCGGAAGCGCAGCGCCCGATCGTCGTAGCCGGCGCCGACGTTCACGATCTGCGTGACACCGGATTCCAGGGCGCCCTGGACCAACTGGTCGAAGTAGGGCGCTCGGGGCGCCAGGAGCTGGAGGAGCGGCTCGCTCATCTTGACGGGCTCGCCGTCCGGGCCCGCTGCCGTCATGCCTTCTGTCAGCTTCCGCTGGCCGTGGTCGTCGCCCGACGGCGAGCGCGGGCGCTCGAATTCCGCCCGGCCGAGTGCCACGAACTCCCGGATCATCGTCAGAGTGGGGTTTTCCTGCTGCATGCCCTGATGGCCTTTCTCGTTGCGTTCACGATCTGTGGATCGCGGTGATCCCGTCGTGGCCGGCGCCGGTCCCGCCGGTGGCCGGGGTTCTCCGTCCGGGCCACCGGCGAGGTGACGCACCGTCGGTGGCCCGGATGTCAACGCCGGGTCGCTGGCGCGCTCAGCTGGAGGTGACGATGTGGACGGGCACCCGCACGCCCCACTCCTCGACTCCCTCGGCGAGGAGGTCCATGACCCGCTGGTGCCCCGCGTCCAGTTCGGGGTTGGTGTAATGGCGGTTCATCGACTCGTCGTCCCGGTAGAACTCGAAGGCCCACATGATGTCCGGGTCTTCGTCCGAGCGGCTGAGCACCCAGTCCACGGGGCCGTCCGGGTCGCCGTTGAAGTGCATCACGTGGCACAGCTCGAACAGTTCGTCCCCCTTTCCGGGCTTGGCCTTGAGTCGCATGACCAATCCGGGCTGCTTTTCCTGCATGTCGATCTCCCGATCTCTGGTGGTTCGGATGGTTCTCGGACGCCTGGCCGCGTGCTCAGCCGACGGCCGAGCCGTGACGGTGCGCCAGGTGTGTCGCCATGGCGTGCGCCAGGCGGTCGGTACCGGCGTCGTTGGGGTGCAGGTGATCGCCCGAGTCGTACGCCTCCGCGAGTCGCCGCGGCTCCTCCGCGTCCCGGAGTGCCGCGTCGAAGTCGACGTGGTGGGGCGCCGCCGTGCGGATCCAGTCGTTCACGACGCTCCGGATCCCTTCCCGGCTGTCGTCGTACCCTTCCGATCCCAGGAACGGCGTGATCGTCACGATCGTCACGTCGAGTCCCGCCTCCGCGGCCCGGTCGGACAGACGCCGGTACGCGTCGATCATCTGCTGGGCCGAGGGCAGGTCGGCGAGCGGAGCGTCGACGCCGGGAAGCCCGAGGTCATTGGTCCCCAGTGCGATGACGACGTCGCTCGCCCCGGTGACGGACAGGACGTCGTGCTCGAAGCGCGACAGCCCGGACGGGCCGAACGAGGCCACGGGCCCGCCCGAATCGGTCCGCAGCCGGTTCCCGGCGATGCCCGCGTTCAGCATGACCGCGTCGAGCCGCGGCGCGAGCAACTCCTGGGCGCCCTCGGGCCAGCCGCCGGCGGTGATCGAGTCACCCAGGCACACGGCCGTGACCGCGACCTCGGGCCCGAACACCTCCAAGCCGCAGACGAAGGGCACCGGCAGGGGAAGGCGGCTGCCGTCAGGGGCCTCGACGGTGGGGATCCCGACCGCGGGGAAGTCGGGCGAGCCGACGTGGTCGCCCGGCCCGGAGACCTCCATGAGCATCCGTGAGTAGTTGCCCGTCGCCTGCACCGTCGGCTTCGGGAGGTACAGGTCGACCGTCACCTCGCCGCCGCGCTGGACCGTCACGTCGAGCGGGTCGGTCCAGCACTCCTGCCCTGCCGGCAGCGTGACATCCGTCCGCCCCGCGAACCGGGCGGAGATCACCCGGTCTCCTGCCGAGACGGAAAGCGCTCCCACGCTCAGGGGCCCGTCACCGAAGCGGTTGCTCAGTTTCACCCGTGCTCGCTCACCGGCGACCGCCGACACCACACGCACGCGCAGCGTCTCGTCCGCACCGGCCCTGCCGAGGTCGCGAAAGTCCGCGACCCCTTGCATCCAGCCTGTCCGCCACTGATTCACGATGCCTCCTCTCCTGCGATTCGGCGCGCTCACGCTAACGCCGCAGGCCATGCCGGGCCTCCCGGCCCGGAGTCGATTCCGGGCGGGATCCGACGACCCTTCGGCTTCGAATCATTAGAAGTCAAACACATAGAGTTCTAACTATCAAGTCGTGGGCATCAGGCAGGCGAGTGACCGTGGAGCGGGTGTGAAAGCGCGGAACCGCGCGAAGCACCGGCGGATCAGGCTGCTGGAGCAGGAGGTCCAGGGTCTGCGGCGGGCCGCGGCACATCTGTCCCGGTGCGGCTGCCGGGACAAGGATCCACCCGCTCGTGAAGGGGCCGGCCGGGGACGGGTGCCCGCTACGGCGACGCGCCGGGGTCGGTATTGGTCACGGCTGCTCCAGCCCGCCCGGACGCCCGGACCCGCTCGGCGGATCCGCCGGGACAACCGCCGCTGGAGTCCGCCTGCGCCAAGCTCGGCATCGCCCGCCGCGACGCCGAGCGGCTCCCGGGATGGTGAGTGCGCGAGCCCGGACGACTATGCGTCCGGTTCTCGTTCGTGCCTCCGGGCGCGGATCGCCCGGCTCGACGGGAGGCCGGTGCGACCGGCGCTACTGCACGATCAGGCAGTCGATGTTCGCGCCCTGGGACTGCACGAGGATCGCGCGGACGGTGACGGCGTCTCCCTTGGGCAGGTCCGCGGTGACGGAGGCCGTCGCCCAGGTGTCCCAACTCCCGGTGGGCGCAAGGTCGAGCGTGCCGGCCTTCTTGCCGTTGACGTCGACGGTCACCGGGCGGTCCCCGCTGCCGCCGTTGGCGTAACGGAGAACGAGCTGCTTCGTTCCGGCCGCCGCCACGGGGATCGTCCACGCCAGGATGGCTCCGGCGGACGTCCCGACGAAGTCGGCGTAGCCGGTGCCGGTGTAGCCGGGGTGGCTGGTGTCGAGGGCGAAGGTGCTGTCGAGCCGTGCGCTCTCGGCCTGGTGGACCGTACCGCCGCCGACGGGCGGGAACGCCCCTCCACTGGGTTCGACGACGGCCGCGTCACCGCCACTCGTGCCGACCGGGATCTCCGTGGTGACGACGCTCAGGACCTTCGCCCGGGCGTCCCATGCGCAGCCCCCCGCCTTCCCGTTGATGAGGGCGGCGGCCTCACTGGTGAACGCGGGCAGTGTCGGCCCGCCGTTGACCCGCATGCCCACGGCCGACGCCAGGCCGTGGAAGCGCACGACGTAGCGGCGCCTGTCCGGCGCGCCCTCGTACGTGCCCGTGGGGTGTGCGACGACGACCCGCTTGGAGCTGTCGGTGTAGGCGAGGCGCGTGGTGGCTGTCTTCTTGTCCGTCCGGTAGGCCTCGGTCACCCCGTCGTCCTCGACGACCTCGAAGACGCCGTCCGCCCCGGCGTAGACATCCGCCTCCAGTTGCCGCTTGGTGAGGTGGGCGGTGCTCTGTGCGTAGGGATACCGGGGCAGGATCGCCCCTGCCTTCACGAACAGCGGTACCTCTCCGGTGCGGGTCGTGTAGGAGAAGTCCTCGGTGTCGGAACCCGCGTGGCGCCCGTCCCACCAGAAGTTGTACCAGTCGGTTCCGGCCGGCAGCCAGATCTTCTGCACCTCCCCGCCGTCGGACGTGACGGGGGCGACGAGCAACGAGGGGCCCCACATGTACTGCAGGTCGTGGGTATAGGCCTGGGGCCGGTCCTGGTGGTCGATCACCATGGCCCGGGCCATGGGCATGCCGGTGGCGGCGGCCTGGTGGGCGAGTGTGTAGATGTACGGCATCAGGCCGTAGCGCAGCTGTCCGTACTTCGCGAAGTCCGCCTGCACCGTGGCGCTCTGGTCGAGCGGCCAGCGGGAGGCACGCTTGCCCTTGTCCTTGGTCGAGGCGGTGCCGTGCGGGCGCCAGATCGGGGCGAGACTGGACCAGCCGGCGGGCCAGTTGCGGTACAGGGCGTCGGATATCACCTCGCCGTGGCCGAAGCCGCCGCCGTCGATGTTGGCGAAGGGGAATCCCCCGAGCCCGGCCGTCTGCATGCCGCGGATCTGGTTGCGCATCTCGTCGTAGGTGGAGTCGATGTCGCCCGACCAGTAGTGCCCGTAGCGCTGCTGGCCCGCGGTGGCTCCGCGGCTCCACGTCCAGGGACGCTTGGCGGCTCCGATGTGCCCGCTCCCCGAGGGGTCCCAGCCTTCCTCGCCGACGGCCCTGTGCACGTTGAGGAAGTAGGCGTTGCGGTCCTCGGACCAGGTGCGGCCGTCGGCCGTCCTCGCCGTGTACGGGATGGCCCCGAGGTCGTCGACCTCGTCGATCCACAGGGCGTCGCCCGGGTATCGGAGTGTCGGGTCGAGTGCCTTGTCCCAGAAGACCTTCCACACCCAGGCGCGGGTGTCGGGGTTGCTCCAGTCGGGGACCGCGTCGTTCTCCTTCACGTTCTTGAGGTCGGCCGCCGCGAAGCTGTAGCCAGGGGGTGGTCCGCCCTTCCAGCCCGCCATCTCGTTGGTGTTGTTGCGGTTGTAGTCCAGGGTCACGGTGACGCCGTTCGCGGCGGCCCACTTCTGATATCCGGCCGGGTCGGGCCAGCGTTCGTGGCTGAACTCGAACCACGATCCGGACCAGGAGCCGGAGCCCTCGCGCCAGCGGTTGTCGTTGACCTGGTGGTCGAACGGGAAGCCCGCGGCGCGGTGCTGGGTGATCTTCTGCCGCCACCAGTTCTGGTCACTGACGTCGGCGAAGTTCTTGTCGGACATCTGGAGCCCGAAGATGGACCGCTGCGGCAGCCTCGGACGGCCGGTGAGCTGGGTGTAGCGGTCGAGGAGTTGCGCGAACCGCGGGCCGTTGACGAGGAAGTAGTCGAGCTGGGGGCGGGCTCCCCCGGCATCGTGGCCGTCCGCGGAGAACGCGTACCCGGTGCTGCCGCCGAAACTGAAGGTGGTGTCGAAGGTGGTGTTGAAGAAGACGCCGTACCCCTTGTTGGACAGGTAGAACGGCACGATCGCCGGTGCCTGGTTGCCGGGGTTCTCCACCGCGCCGGAGTAGTTGTGGGAGACCGTGTCGCCGGTGCGGTCGAGTCGGGGTGTGCGGCCGAGGGCTCCGTGCCCCGCCTTCAGGAAGCGTTCGCCGTCCTGCGGAGAGGCGAACACTTCGCGGGCGACGGTGAGGTTCGAGCCGTCCCACGTGATGCCGTGTGCGCTGTCCTCCTTGGCCAGCAGGGCGCCCGTGGCCCGCGAGTAGAACTCCAGCCGGAGCGGCTTCTTGCGCAGGACGACGCGCAGTCCGTCCGTCGCGCCGGTACGGATCTCCAGGGTGTCCGCGGTGGCGCTGACGCTCAGGCTGCCGCCCAGGGAGGTGTGGCTCGACGGTTGCACCATCTCGTAGCGGGTGTCGGCGAAGAAGTCCTCGCCCGCGCGGGTCGCGCGCACCCTGACCATCTGATCGCCGTACGCGGTGAGCCGCAGCCGCTGGCCGGTCGCGCTGGTGATGGTGAGGCTCCGGCCGCCGTCGACGGTGTGCTTGGCGTAGTCGGTGAGTTGTTCGCGCTCCGCGGCCGCCGCGCGGGCGGGTTGTTGCGGCAGAGCGGTGACCGCGCCCGCGGCCATGACCCCGACGGCCGTCGACAGCACGGTCCTGCGTTTGATGGGTTCGTGCTTCATTGTCTCTCCGATGCGTTGATGACTCCGGCCGCCCTGTCGGGGCCGGAGCGGGCCGACACCGCCGCACGACGTGCCGCCGGAGGTGTCCTCAGGACGCGGTGAGAATCCAGGTGACCGTGTCGGTGTGCGTGGCGCCGGCGATGGTGGCGGTGACGGTCAGGGTGTTGGGGCCCGGGCGGAGTGTCACGCCGTCCCACCTGAAGATGTGATCCGTACTGCCGCGCTTGCCGAGGGAGGCGCCGTTGAGCGAGGCGGTGACCTCCGACGCGTTCGAGTAGACCTTCAGTTCGGTGGCGGCGTCGGTGCGCGCGGTCCAGCGGCGGCTGGTCATGTACAGGGTCGGTGCGGCGGACCAGTTGGCCCTGTACCAGTAGAAGGCGTCCTTGCGAATCGACCGGTCGCGCGTGACCAGTCCCTTGTCGTTGATGCCGGGCCGGCCGCCCTCGTTGCGCCCGTCGGAGGCGAAGTCGAACATGTTCCACACGAAGGAGCCCCAGACGAAGGGCCGGGCGGAGAGTTGCTTCCAGGACGCCTCGTGCAGCAGCGCCTGGTACTCCTCCGGGTGGAACGAGCCGCCGGAGCTGGGTTGCGACGGGTTGAGCGCGTGCTGCGCCGGGTTGGCGCCGGCACCGAACTCCGATACGGCGAAGGTGCGTTGGGGCTCGGCCTTGTGCAGGCCGTCGGCCCAGCCGCCCAGGTCGTCGTACGAACCGCCGTACCAGCCGAAGTACTTGTTGTACGCGGTGGTGTCCGCGTGGCCCGCCACCCCGGCGTCGTTGCCCAGGTTGTTCGCGTAGGTGCTGATGCGCCCCGGGTCCTCGCTCCTGACGATCGACGCGAGTTCGCCGAGCAGGGCGTTCGTGGTGGCGTTGTCCGTGCGCTGCTCGTTGCCGATCCCCCAGAAGACGATCGACGGGTGGTTGTGGTTCTGGCGGATCAGCTCGCGCAGTTGGTATGCGGTGCTGTCCCTGAAGGCGGCCGAGTCCGTGACGGCGTCCACCAGCGGGATCTCCGACCACACCACCAGGCCCGCGGCGTCCGCGAGGTCGTACTCCTTCTGGTCGTGCTGGTAGTGCGCCATCCGGACCGCGGTGGCGCCGACCTCCTTGATGAGGGCGAAGTCCTGTATGTGGTCGGCGTCGCTGACTGCCCAGCCGCGGTCGGCGCGGTCCTGGTGCAGGTTGACGCCGTGCAGGCTCACGTGCTTGCCGTTCAGCGTGAAGCCCGAGGTCGGGTCGAGGCCGAAACTGCGCAGCCCGAGCGGCTCGGTGACCACGTCGGTGACCGTCCCGGCGGCGGCGTCGCGGATCTCGACATGGGCGCTGTACAGGTAGGGATCGGCCAGGCCGTTCCACCGGCGGGGGTTGGCGACGGTGAGCGTCTGCGTCACGTCCAGGCCCGAGTTGGGACCGATGCGCTGCGACGTGCTGCTCCGGTCGGCCACGATCGTGCCGGCCGCGTCGGTGATGACGGCGCGCACCACCAGCGAGCGGCTGGTGCTGTTGTTGTTGAAGACCGTCGCTCTGACATCGACGGTGGCGGAGGCGGAGGTCACGCTGCGCTGGCTCAGATAGACACCCGGGCCCGCGTAGTCGAGCATCCGGACCGCGAGCTTGTCGAGCGCGTGCAGGCTGACGTTGCGGTAGACGCCGCCCTGGAAGGTGTAGTCGGCGCTCAGCGGCGCGATGTCGGGGTCGTGCGCGTTGCTCACCTTGACGGCGAGGACACTCTCCCGGCCGGGTGCGAGCTGGGCGGTGACCCCGAAGCGGAAGCGTGCGTAGCCGCCTCGGTGCTGACCCAGGTGAGTGCCGTCGATCCACACGTCGGCGACCTGGTTGACGCCCGCGAACTGCAGGAAGAGCATCCTGCCCGCCAGGCCGGCCGGAACGGTGACGCGTCTGCGGTACCAGCCGACGCCCCGGTAGTAGTTGCCGCCGCCGTCGGCGCCGTCCTGGGCGTTCCAGGTGTGCGGGACGTCGAGGGTGCTCCACGCGCTGTCGTCGTAGGCGGGCGCCTGTGCCCCCGTGATGTCGCCCCGGTGGAAGCGCCAGCCGGAGTTGAGGTCGAGCCGGGTGCGCGGCGTGGGCGCGCTGTAGGTCTGCGGGACGGCCGGAGTGGCGGCTGCCGAGGTGCCGCCGGCCGCCAGGGTGGCGAGAGCGCCCCCTGCGATGGTGCTCAGGATGCGCCGACGGCTGGGGATGTCGTTCATGACGTGCCTTCCCGACGGTGGGGGTCACGGGTCATGTACATGAACAGCGAGCTTCCATGTGAACTCACTCACGGGGAAGTTAGATCAGCCTGCCCGTGAGGGCAACCCCCGCGACAGCAGACCGACCGCTATTCACATATGTGTTCCAACGGATGTGGTGCCGCGCCTGCCGGTCCGGCCGGACCGGCAGGCGCGGCACACCCATGGGCGTGGACGCCCCCGAGGTGGATGACAACTAAGGTCGGTCAGGGGCCAGTTGCGGGATCGGGACCCGTACCGCCCTCGTGCCCGGCGCCCTCCGGGCGCGCGTCATGTCCTCGCGGCGACGCGGGATCAGGGCAGCTTCCACTTCTGGGCGTCGGACGCGTTGCAGTCGAAGATCTGGACCTGGGTGCCCGGGGTGGTGGAGGCGGCCGGGACGTCCAGACAGCGGCCGGAGGCGGGGTTGCGCAGGGTGCCGTCGGAGCGGGCCTGCCAGACCTGGGCGCCGGTGCCGTTGCAGGTGTAGAGCTGGACCGGCGTCTTGTTGGCGGTACCGGCGGCGGTGATGTCCAGGCACTTGCCGAGGACCTGGAGGGTGTCGCCGGACACGGTCCACTGCTGGGCCGCGCTGCCGTTGCAGGTGTAGATCGTGATCGGGTTGCCGTCGGCGGTGTCGGCCGCCTTGTCGTCCAGGCACAGGGAGGACGAGAGGCCGGAGACGACCGGGCCCGTCCTGGCCGTCGGCGTGGTGGTCCACACGAAGGTCGTCCTTCCGGCCGCGCCGGTGCCGTCCGTCGCGGTGGCGGTGACCGTGCTGGTCCCGGCGGCGGTCGCGGTGCCGGAGATCCTGCCGGTCGCGGCGTCGATGGCCAGTCCCGCGGGCAGGCCGGCCGCGCTCCAGCGCAGGCTCTGGCCCGACGCCGAGTCCGTCGCGTGCAGGGTCAGGCTCGCCTGGGTGCCGACCTCACTGCTCATTCCGGCCAGGTCGGCGACCTGGACCGTGTTGCCGGTGGCGGTGGACGCCACCGTCAGGCTGCCGTTCAACTGAGGGCTGCCCGAGGTGTTCCCGACGGCGATCCCGTAGGTGCCGGTGGTGGCGGCCCACTTGTCGCCGGCGGTGTTCCAGGTGGACAGGGCGCGCATCGGCACGGAGAAGCTGACCTGCTTGCTCGCGCCGGGCTGGAGGTCGATCCGCTGGAATCCCTTGAGCTGCCTGCCGGGCTCACCGGTCGAGGCGGGGGCGGTGACGTAGAGCTGCGGCACGTCGGCTCCGGCACGGCTCCCGGTGTTCTTCACGGTGGCGGTCACCGTCGAGTTGCCGTGCGCGTCCGGACCGGTGACGTGCAGGTCGCTGTAGGCGAACGACGTGTAAGAGAGGCCGTATCCGAACGGGAAGAGGGGCGTGATGCCCTTGGACTGGTACCAGCGGTAGCCCATGGCGAGGCCCTCGGAGTACTGGACCTTGCCGCCCTGGCCCGGCCACTGCGCGGCGGTCCGCGCGGGGACGTCGGCCAGCGACTTGGGGAAAGTCACCGGGAGCTTCCCGGAGGGGTTGACGTCGCCGAACAGCAGCGAGGCGATCACGGTGCCCTCGCTCTGGCCCGCGTACCAGCTCTCCAGCACGCCGTCGACGTCGTCGAGCCAGGGCATGGTGACGGCGGAGCCGGTGTTGAGGACGACGACGGTGTGCGGGTTGGCCGCGGCGACCTGGGCGATCAACTGGTTCTGGTCGCCGGGCAGTTCGATGTCCTTGAGGTCGGAACCCTCGGACGTGTCGGCCTTCGCGAAGACGACGGCGACGGACGACTTCTTCGCCAGGTCCACGGCGGAGCGGATCGCACTGGTGCTGTAGTCGGCGGGGGTCCAGGAGAAGGTGAGGCCGCTGCCACCGCTCTTGTTGTAGTAGTCGATCTCCACCGGGACCGACTGGCCCGCGGTGAGCTTGACGCTCGCCGAGCGGGTGGTCTCCTGCTGGTCGCCCCACTGGTCGACGATCCTCTTGCCGTCGACGGTGACGCGGCTTCCGTCGTCGCTGGTGGTGGCGAAGGTGTACACGCCGGAGGCGGGGGCCTTCAGAGTGCCGGTCCACTTCGCCGACCAGTTGGTGGAGTTCACCCCGGAGCCCGGTGAACCGCCGTTCCAGTCCTCGTCGAGCGTGGAGATGTTCTTGGTGAGCACGGGGGTACCGGACAGCGTGGTGTTGTTGTAGTACGTGCCGGTCAGGCCGGTGCCGCCGCCCGAGGCCGGGGTCAGCACGCCGGCCGGCACGGTGGCGAGGGCGGAAGAGGACGTCGAGCCCTGCACGTACTGGACGTCGACGTCCGAGCCGGCCCGGGAGGTGATGCCCTGCTGCGGGCTGACCACCGAGTCCGCGTGGACCGAGGCGCTGCCGCCGCCGGAGTTCTGCCAGCTGCCCAGGACCGCGATGGAGGAGCCCTTCGCGGGGCTCAGCGGCAGGACCTTGTCGGCGTTCTTCAGCAGCACCGAGCCCTGCTCGGCGACCTGCCGTCCGGTGGCCACGTGGTCCGCGGTGCTCACCTGGGCCGCCTTCGAACCGGTCGGGGCCTTGTCGAACAGTCCGAAGGTGAACATCTGCGTGAGGATGCGGCCGGCCATCGTGTCCAGGGTCGACTGCTTGACGGAACCGTCGGCCAGCGCGTTCTTGAGCGGGGTGCCGTAGTAGTTCCGGCTGCCCATCTCCATGTCCATACCGGCGTTGGCGGAGTCCGCGCCCGCGTGGGTGCCGCCCCAGTCGGAGGTGACGTACCCCTGGAAGTCGAACTGGTCGCGCAGGACGGTGGTCAGCAGTTCCTTGTTCTGGCAGGCATAGGTGCCGTTGACGGTGCTGTAGGAGCACATCACCGACGAGGGCGCGCCGTCCTCGACAGCGGTCTCGAAGGCCGGGAGGTACTGCTCCTGCAACGTCCTCTCGTCGACGATCGCGTTGTCGTCCGGCGAGTTGCGGTAGGTCTCCTGGTTGTACACCGCCAGGTGCTTGAGCTGGGCCATGACGCCCTGGCTCTGCACGCCGCGGATGTCCGAGGCGCCCATGGCACCGGCGAGATAGGGGTCCTCCCCCAGCGTTTCGAAGGCCCGCCCGAATCTGGGGTCGCGCACCAGGTTCACCGTCGGGCCCAGATCGACCTCCGAGCCCTTGCCGGCCTGCTCGCTGCCGACCACGGCTCCGTACTTCTGCATCGCGGCGGTGTCCCACGTCGACGCGGCGCTGACCGCCGAGGGGAGCTGGGTCACTCCGGTCAGACGCTGCCCGACGCCGGACGGGCCGTCCGACAGGTCGAGTTCGGGCACGCACAGGGACGGCAGGGCCGGGACGACTCCCGCGTAGGCGTTGCCGTCGCCGGCCACCATCGCCAGCTTCTGGTCCTGGGACATCGCGTCGAGCAGCTGCGCGACCCGGTCGGGCACCGGTGCGGTCGACCCGACCCAGGGGCACGCGGCGGCTGCTCCCGCCGGGGCGGGGGCGGCAGCGACCGCCTGCCCGGCGACGCCCGCCGCTAAGAGGACACCGCCCAGCACAGCGCTCGGCCAACGTTTCCGTGACATAGAACCTCTCCGTTCGGCTCACTGGCCCTGAGGCCGTCCGCGGCTCGGGACGACCGGAGACGTGCGTGCGCCGCCGCGCTCCGAGGCGCGTCGGCGGTATCCGCCGGCCGGTCGACACCCTGCGAAAGGAGGGGGACGGCTTGGTTGGCGGCAGGACGGACGGCGGTCGCCGCCCCTCATGTGCCGGTGGTGCGGTTTCCTCGCGGCGAAGCGTCCTTCACCCACCGAGGGGGCACGGCGCACAGTGTTATGTCGTGTTCAATTCACCGTCAACACTTCGCACACGAATGAACAGAAAACCAAGTTGAGTCTTCAACCCTCGAAGCCGGGCATCCGCCGCGGGACGGCGGTCCCACGGTGGACACACAACTCCCGGCGCGTTCACCGCACTTGTAACTGACGGTTCATCAGTCTCTGTGTTCACAGCGGGACTACGCGCATACGCCCCGCGCCCGAGAAACCGCAGGCCACGACCTCCTACCACCGCCTGGACATCATGAAATCCAAGGTTCCTTGGTGCCGCGCACATAGACGTCCCGCGAAGGCAGGCGTACAACTACGCCTGCCGACACCGCCGTTGCAACTTGGTGGGTTGTGTTGGAATCACGCCGGGGCCACATCCGTGGAGAACCCTTCCGTCGGCTGCTCCAGCGCCGGCGCGTCAGGTCCGTCCATCACGCCGTGGAGGCTCTGTGTCCACCGTCGATCCCTCACAGGCCGAGGCCGGCTTCGGCCGCGTCGGGCCCGGTCGTGGGCAGCGCAGTGCCGCTCGGATCGAACACCTCGGCCCCCGCAGGCCGGTGAGGATCAACACCATGGGCCACAACGACGCCACCCCACGCCCGCCCCCGGCCGCGCAATCCCGCCGGACGCGACGCCTGCGCCGCACCCGGTTGCGCCGCACCACCACCGGGGACGGCCGGGTCGCCGCTTCACTGCTCGGCGCTGCGCCGACCCACCTCGCCCGCGACGCGACAACGCGCCGACGGGACACATCTCCCTCGGCGGCCGCCGCCAGTCGTCAAACCCATCGCGTCGACCGCGCCGGACACGGCTGTGCCCGCACTGGCCGCACCGCGGCGCGTACGGGCAGATCGGCAGGGGCCCGGCTGACTCCGGTCCTGCACGCGGAACGGCGAGAGCCGACCTTTCCGGCGGGCCCGGCTCCTCGGCCTCCGGTGTCCTCGTCGCCCGTGTGGCCGAGCACACCGGCACTCAGCGCACGGTCACCCCCCGGGAGCGACGAGCGGGTGCCTTTCTCTCTCCCGGAGGGGCAGCCGACAGGCCGGGGCCTCTGTCGAAAGGAGTGTGCGCCGGGATCGGTCACCGCTTCGGCCGGCGGGCAAGGAGCAGTTCGGGCGGCCCGGCCGTTCGTCGCCCACGGTTCCATTTGGCGATGGCTCCCGGTCGCGGGGCATGGAGGCCGTACGGCGGTTCGTGTGCCGAAGTCGCGGCGGGTCGAGGGCGTCAGGAGCGGTCGTGGGCTTCCGGCTCTTCGTCCGTCGCGGGGCCTCCGGTGAAGAGTTCGGTGAAGCTGGCGGGTGAGTTGTCGCCGAGGCAGCGCTCGATGATGTCGTGGGCGTCCTCGTAGAAGCGGGCGCTGCGCGGGAACATGTCCTGCTCGTAGGCGGTGAGGGCCGCTTCGGTGTCGCCGGGGTGCGAGGCGATGGCCACCGCGAGTTCGGCGCCGTCGAACATGGCGAGGTTGGCTCCGTCGCCGGATGGCGGCATGAGGTGTGCGGCGTCTCCGATGAGGGTGACTCCGGGGGTGCGTTCCCAGCGGTGTCCGTCGGGGAGCGTGTAGATCATGCGGGCGACGGGGGCGGTCTCGCCATCGGTGATCAGGGCGGTGAGTTCGGGCGCCCAGCCTTCGAACTCGGCGGCGACACGGCTGCCGGCTGCGGCCGGGTCGCCGAAGTCGATGCCGGCGACCCATTCGGCGGGGCGGTTCAGCTCGACGTAGGTGTGCAGGATGCCTCCTGCTTCGCGGTGGGCCACGATGCCCTTGCCGGGGGTGAGCGCGTACATGGCGCCCTTGCCGACCGCGGCGGCGGTGCGGGCGTGGCGCTCGTCGACGTCGTGGAGGTAGGTCTCGACGAACGTCGTGCCGGTGTAGGTGGGCTTGGCGTCCGAGAGCAGCGGCCTGACCTTCGACCAGGCACCGTCGGCGCCCACGAGGAGCCGGCTGGTGACGGTGGTGCCGTCGGTGAAGACCACTTCGTGGCGCCCCTCGCCGAGAGAACGCACGTCGGTGACTTTGCGGCCCCACCGGACCATGTCCGCGGGCAGGGAGTCGAGCAGGATCTGCCGCAGATCGCCGCGCAGGACCTCTGGACGCGGGCTCGAGTCGTCGCTCGGGACATCGAGGATCAGCCGGCCGTCCTTGTCGAGTACGCGGCTGGCGTCGGCGCCCTCGTGGATGATCGACAGGAACCTCTCGGTGAGGCCTGCGTCCGCGAGGGCCTGCTGCCCGTCCTCTTCGTGGATGTCGAGCTGACCGCCCTGGGTGCGGGCCGAGGGCGAGGGGTCGGACTCGTAGACGGTCACGGGGACGCCGTGGATGTGCAGCACGCGCGCGAGGGTCAGGCCGCCGAGGCCCGCCCCGATGATCGTGACCGGTGTCGTGGTGGCCGTCATGTTGGCTCCCTGCTCGAAGATGGGGATTACGTTCCACTCTCACGACGGAACGTCGTTCCAGCGATGTGGCGTCCGGGCCACGTGGTGGAGGATGCGCCGCGGGACGGCCGCAGAGGCGCCGGGCACCTCTGCGGCTCGTTCACCTGCCGCGGTGCGTACTCAGTGCGAGGGGGCAGCGCTCCTGATCCAGTTGAGGATCTCGTCGTCCGTCTGCGGTGCGTTCTTGTGCAGTTGGATGTCGTGGCCGCTGTTGGGGACGACCATGACGCTCAGGTCGGCCTTGGGGTAGAACGGCTTCTCCAGCTTCTCGACGGCGGACGAGGTGCAGGGGGTCGGGCTGGTCGCGGCGCAGCCGAAGCTGATGTCCTGGTCTCCGAACGCCAGCAGGGTCGGCACCGTGATCGCGCGTGAGGGAGACTGGGCGGCCGGGAGGCCGGGGGTGGCGGATTCGGCCAGGTCCCACTTGTTCGTCAGGTCCTTGAGGCTCTCGTCCTTGTCGATGACGGCCTGGTCCGCGTTGGGCTGGTAGTAGAAGCCGAACTGCCGCGTTCCGGGAGCCGTGGTCCAGTACCCGGGATCCGTGGTCTTGAGCTTCAGCCGCGCGTCGTCCGAGGCCCGTATGAAGCCCTGGGGCGGTTCGCTGCCCGAGTCGCCGGACGCCTGTGCGGGCACGTGCCGCATCCCGGTCAGGACGAACGCGTCGACATCGTGGTGCTTCTGCGCTTCGTACCAGGCGATCGCGGACCCCAGGGAGTGTCCGACCCACACGACCTTGCTGAAGGTGTGCCTGTCGGCCGTGCCGAGGGCGCGGTGGCCGGCGTCACCGGCACGCAGACGGGTGATCACCTGGTGCAGGGCCTCGGTCTGGTTCTGAACGGTGTCGAGGTCGCTCGGCGGGAGGCTGCTGCGGCCGGTACCGAGCCGATCGACCGCGAAGGTGGAGTACCCGGCGTTCAGTGCCTGCGTGACGTAGGAGTACTTGTCCGACTTGAGAGGGAAATCGAAATAGGTGTGGTCGTAGGAGGCGCCGGGGACCAGCAGGTTCACGGTGCGGCTGTGCGCGTTGGGGTGGCGGGGCGTGCACAGCTCCCCGTATATGTGGCCGTCCTTGACGCCCGGCACGGAAACCGGCACCTGCGTCTGCGAGCAGGTCGCGTTCGGGTGCCGGCTCTGCAGGGAATCGGGGTCGCCGCCCACCGCCGCCTGGGCGGACGCGGCGGGCGACAGGACGAAAGCGGCGGAGACGAGAGCCGAGACGGCCCCGAAGGTCTTTTTGGTGGAGGAAGAACTCATTCGGTACGTGGTTCCTTCATCGGAGGAATGGCCGACGCGGGCACGCGGTCCGGTGGGCCGTGGCGAAGCGGCCGGGCCCGGCCCGCCGAGCAGCACTTCACAGGTGGCGCGGCAGCGATCGGGCCGGGGGACGCGGGTTCCGCGGGGGCTTCAGCTGGATGCGAAGGGGTGGACGTTGACGCGGAGGGGCGCTTCGGCCAGGAGGGCGATGACGTCCTCGTGGTTCTTGTCGATCACCGTGTCGGAGAAGTGGCGCTCGAACGATTCCTGGTCCCGGTAGAACTCGAAGGCCCACAGGGTGTCGGGGTCGTTGTCGTCGCGAGCCAGTACCCAGTCCACCGGGCCGTCCGGGTCGCCGGTGTGGTGGAGGTCGCGGGTGAGCTCGAAGAGGGCGTCACCCTTTCCGGGCTTTGCTCGCATCTTCAGGACGGTGCCGGGTTGGCTGCTGCTGATCATCGCGCGCCCTTTCGGAGAAGAGACAGGATCTTGGAACAGCGTTCCAATCTGAGTATGGAACACGGTTCCATCTGTGTCAAAATGAGAGCATGCCGATGACAGATCCGCCCACGGGGCGGCGCAGGGAAGCGCTGACGGCCAGGCAGATCGTCCGCGTCGCGATCGAGCTTCTCGACGAGGGCGGCGAGTCCGCGCTCACTTTCCGCACCCTGGCCGGCCGCCTCGCCACCGGCCCCGGGGCGATCTACCACCACGTCGAGAGCAAGGCCGAGCTGCTGCGTGCGGCCACCAGCGAGATCGTCGCGGATGTGTCCAGCACGGCGGCAGCCGCCTCAGGGCCGGACGAGGCGATACGCACTCTCATGCTCGGACTGTTCGATGTGATTCACCACCGCCCATGGGTCGGAGCAGCGCTCTCGAGCGAGCCGTGGCAGACGGCGATGCTGCAGATCTTCGAAGACACGGGCAGGTACCTCGACGCCCTCGGTGTCCCCGAGGAAGCCCAGTTCGACGCCGCGTCCTCGTTCGTGAACTACGTGCTGGGGGTTGCCGGGCAGTGGGCGGCGGTCGCGCGCACTCTGCCGCCCGGTACCGACAGGACCGCCTTCCTGACGAATGTCACCGCACAGTGGACGCGGGAGCATGACGACACCAGGTATCCGTTCGTCCACAGGGTCGCCGAGCAGATGGCGTCGCACGACGACCGGCAGCAGTTCCTCGCGGGCATCGGCTTCCTCCTCGCCGGAACAGTAGGCAACGGCCACTCGCACGCTTCCTGAGGGCGGCCCTTCGGGAACGGAGGCACGACACCGAGGACGCACCGCACACGGGCCCGGACCGGCGTGTACCGGAACCTCAGTGGCCGGAGCCATGTCCACCCGTGTGCATGACCCCGGCACTGATGCTTGTTCCGCTTTGCCGCACACCGTCGGGGGTGGCGGCCGGCCCGTCCGGGCGAAGCCCCTGTTGCTACCGCCCGAGACCAGTTCACCGCCTGTCCGCCGGTGAACTGTCCGGCGGACAGGCGGTGTTGCGACGTTGGCCGCGACTCGGCCCGTCAGGACACCTTGACGCCGGACCCGAGGGTCCACTGCTGGTTGGCGCCGCCGTTGCAGTTCCAGAGTTCCAGGCCCGAGCCGTTGGGGTTGGTGGCCCCGGTGACGTCGAGGCAGAGCCCGGACTGAACGCCGGTTATCGTGCCGTTGGAGTTGACGTTCCACTGCTGGTTGGCGCCGCCGTTGCAGTCGTAGATCTCCACGTGCGTACCGGCGGTGGTGGCCTTGTTGTGGGCGTCGAAGCACTTGCCCAGCACCTTCAGCGTCTTGGCCGAGGAGCTGTAGGTGATCTTCTGGTTGGTACCGCCGTTGCAGTCCCACACCGCCAGTTGGGTGCCGTTCACCAGGGTGCTGTTCGGGTCGTCGGCGCAGCGGCCGGAGAGGCCGCTGGTCAGGGTGCCGCCGACCGGAGTCGCCGAGCCGGACGGGGTGACCTTGAACAGCGCGGACTCGTGCGGAGCCAGGCTCCGGCTGACGGAGTTGGTGAGGGTCTCGTTCGACTTGCCCCAGAGGTTGCGCACCGTGGCGGAGCCGCTGAACCCGAGGTCGGAGAAGTTGGCCGTCACCGTCTCGTTGCCGGCCCGGTCGGAACGGTTGAACAACGCCACCGTGTAACTGCCGTCCGGGTTCTTCTGCCTCGTGGCCCACACCTGCAGATCGTTGTTGTTCGAGATCTGACTGGCCACCACGGAGTCTGTCTGGTTGACGTTGGTCACCTCGGCGTTCTTCAGCATGTTGAGGTCACCGGCGTCCAGGTTGGTCAGGTCGCTCCCCAGCATCATCACCGACCGCGTGATCGCCCACAGGGTGATCACACTCTGCCGCTCGTTCACGGTCAGGCCGTTGTGGTCACCGTTGCCGACCTCGATCGAGTCCGGGTCGTTCCAGCCACCCGGACCGGCGTACTGCCCCCACTGGGCCAGATTCGCCCAACGCGGCCCGACGTTGCTCCAGTTGGTGAGAGTCGAGCAGTAGCACTCGATGTCACCTCCCGTCCGCCAGCTGTTGGCGTACTGCTGCCAGGTCTTGATGTTGTTGATGTCCAGCGTGTTCGACAGGCCGTAGTGGATGGTGCGACCGGTCTGGTTCAGCGCCTTCGACCAGGCGATGACGTCGTCCTGGTCGCTGGTGTGCACGCCGTCGATCTTGATGTAGTCGACCCCGTAGGAGGCGAACAGGTTCGCCCACGAGTTCACGAACGCCTGCGCCGCGGTGGGGTTCTTCTTGTAGTCGATGAAGTACATGACGTTGCCGAACCCGCCGTAGTTCGACTCGAAGGTCGACGTGCTCGAAACGATGTCCCGTGCGTGGTACGACGTGCCCTCGATCGGGGTGTTCTGGTCGTACGCCGCCTTCGGGATACCCGGCGTCACGTACATGCCGAACTTCTCACCCAGGCCGTGGACGAAGTCGCCCAGGTTCTTCATACCGCTCGGGAACTTGCCGGTGTCGACGACCCAGCGCCCGTACTGGTCGACGGTGGTGCCGGGGTTCTTGATGTAGTAGTCGTCCAGGTTGATGTACTTGTAACCCGCCGACATCAGGCCCGAGTCGTGCATCGCCTGAGCCTGGGCCTTGATCTTGGCCTCGGTGGGGTTGTTCCTGATGGAGCTCCAACTGCTCCACCCCATCGGCGGCGTGCGCGACGCGCCGTTGTCCTGCGCTTGCGCGGGCGTCGAGCCCGTCAGGGTGGATAAGAACAGCGACGACACCAGGGCGACCGTCGCTACGAGCGCGCGTTTGGACATGACTCTCCTTCGAGTCGAGCACTTCGCGTCAGGAGTTCGGACTGTTCTGCATTGAGCCCTAGTGTTCGATCGAGTGTCAATACATCGAGCAAACACACTCAGCCGAACAAATACACTCACTTCTGGATCAGCGCGGGGCCGTGGGACGGCGTGCACGGGGCGGCGGCGTCGTCGTGGTCAGTTCGGAGTCCGCGGTGGGGTCGATGAGGATCTTGGCGTGCGAGCCGGGGTCGGAGAGCGCGGCGAAGGCGCCGGGGACACCGGGCAGGCCGACCCGGCCGGTGACCAGCGGGGTGGCGTCGAGGGTGCCTTCGGCGAGCGCGTGGAGGGTGTCGCGGAACTCCAACGGGGTGTACCCGACGACGAATCGCAGGTCCAGCTCCTTGTTGACCGCCAGCGCGGGCCGGATCGTGTCCGCGCCCATGCAGACGCCGACGACGACCACCCGCGAGTGCAGCGGCGCCGCCGCGAGCACACCGTCCAGCACGCCGGGGACGCCGACGCACTCGAAGACGACCGGGCGCTTGGGACGGGTCGCGCCGACGGCGTCCAGGGCGCGCCAGGTGGTCCACCACGGCACGGGGAGTCGGTGCAGGTTCTCCAGCGCGTCGATGCCGGCGTTGTACTCGTCGGGCATCGTGGTGACGAAGCCGTGGTCTGCGGTCTCTTCCCATGGTGATCCGGTGGCGGCGTCGACCGTGACGTCGGCTCCGCAGCGGGCTGCGAGGGTGCGCCGGTGCGGCGAGTAGTCGGCGGCGATCACGGTGGCGACGCCGCGGGCCTTGAGCACGGCGATGACGGCGAGGCCGACCGGGCCACAGCCCAGCACGACGGCGGTGTCCTTGCGGGTGACCTCGCCGCGCTGGACGGCGTGCCAGGCCACGGCCATCGGTTCGGTGAGCGCGGCGAGGTCGGGGGCGAGGCCGTTGGGGACCGGCAGGGTCAACGCCTCCTGGACGACGACCTGTTCCGCGTATCCGCCGGGAGCGTGGGCGGACAGGCCGATGCCGTCGACCTGTCGGCCGCGCCGGACCAGCGGGACGGTGACCACGGGGGTTCCCGGCCGCAGGCGCCCCGAGGTCCAGGGGCCGTGGCCGGCCACCTCGCCGTAGATCTCGTGGCCCATGACCACACGTTCCCCGGAGCGCATGTAGCGGGGGTAGCCGCACAGTTGCAGCGCCTGGGCGAGTTCGTCGCCGTGCGTGAGAGCGTGCAGGTCGGAGCCGCAGATGCCGCACCGTCGTACGTCGACCAGTAGCTGGCCGGCCTTCGGCCGCGGCACCGGCAGGTCGGCCAGTTCGATGCGGCCCCCGGTGGTGACCGCGGCCTTCACGAGGCGTCCCCGGACGACGCCGCCGGCTGCCGTCCCGCCCGCTCCGAGGGTGGGCCCAACCGGTAGGCGTCCGGCTTCCAGCTTGCGGCGCGGCGGCGGAAGGCGAAGGTCCAGTCGGGGTAGAGGGTGGCGTTGCGGCCGTTGGCGTCACGGTAGAAGGACTGGCAGCCGCCCGTCTCCCACACCGTCCCGGCGAGCTTGCGGTCGAGTTCCTCGTTGTAGGCGTCGTGCACCCGCTGCTCGACCTCGATGGTGGCCGAGCCGGAGGTGTCGAGCGCGCGTACGGCGTTCTTCACGTGTTCGGCCTGCGCCTCGATCATGAAGACCATCGAGCTGTGTCCCAGGCCGGAGTTGGGGCCGAGGAACATGAAGAAATTGGGGAAGCGCGGTACGGACACACCGAGGTAGGCGCGCGGCGAGCCACCCCACTCGGTGCTCATCAGCTCGCCGGTGCGGCCGCGCACCCGGGTGGCGAAGGGGATGTCGGTGACGTGGAAGCCGGTGCCGAAGATGATGGTGTCGACCTCGCGCTCCACGCCGGCCGCGTCGACGACGCTGTGCTCGCGTATCTCGCGCAGGGCGTGCGGGACGAGTTCGACGTTCGGCTTCTGCAGGGCGGGAAACCACGTGTTGGACGGCACGATGCGTTTGCATCCCAGGGTGAAGTCCGGTGTCAGCGCGCGCCGCAGGGCCGGGTCGGCCACCTGGTTCCTCAGGTGCCGGGAGGCGACGCCCTGCAGCAGACGCATCAGCCGTGGATGTTTGACGAAGCCGAGCACCAGCAGTTCCTTGGCCGCGTACGCCTTGCCGCGCTCGACGCGCTGCCGCCGCGGGTTCTTGCGGAACGCGGCCCGTTCCGCGTCCGTGATGGGCCTCTTGTCGTGCGGGGTGATCCAGGGAGCGCTGCGCTGGAAGACGAAGAGCCTGCCGGTCCGGTCGGCGATCTCGGGCACGTACTGGATCGCGGAGGCGCCGGTGCCGATCGAGGCGACCCGCTTGCCGGTCAGGTCGTGGTCGTGGTCCCAGCGCGCCGAGTGCATGACCTTGCCCTGGAACCGGTCGATGCCGGGCACGTCGGGGAGCCGGGGCTCGGTGAGCGGTCCCACCGCGCTGACCAGCACCTGTGCGGTCCAGTGGCCGGAATCGGTCGTCACGTGCCAGAGACAGTCGTCCTCGTCCCAGTGCGCCTCCTCGACCTCCACCCCGGTGTGCAGGTGGGGTCGCAGCCCGAAGCGGTCCAGGCAGCGGCGCAGGTAGTCCCGGATCTCCGGCTGCGGCGAGTAGGTCGAGGTCCACTCGGGGTTCGGGGCGAAGGAGAAGGAGTAGAGGTGGGAGGGGACGTCGCAGCGGCAGCCGGGATAGGTGTTGGACTGCCACACCCCGCCGACGTCGGGACCGCGTTCGAGGATGCGGAAGTCGGTGAACCTCGACCTCCGCAGCGCGCGGCCGAGCGCGATGCCCGAGAAGCCTGCGCCCACGATGAGGACTTGGGTGTGCTGGGTCACGGAGCGTTCTCTTTCTGTGTGCGTCGTCGTGCCGGCGGCGGTGCCCGGCGCGCCACCCGCCGCGGAGGGTCGCGCGCCGCGCGTTGTTCCGGGTCCGTCGCGGGTGGAGAGGTGCGGAGGTTCCGTCAGGCGGGCTGAGCCAGCCGGTCCATCTCCCGGTCCACCGCCCGCTGGTGCGCCTCGGCGTCCTCACGTGCCCGGCGCGGGCTCCACCGGCCCTTCATCGCGAAGGCGAAGGGGAGGAACACGATCTGCCCGCCCATGCAGACCAGCCACCAGTTCCGCCACTGCTCGGGACCCTCGTCCGCGGCGTTCTGCACCTTGGTGCCGTACTGCTGGAGCACCTTGAGCTGCGGCTGTGCCTTCTGCACCAGGGCCAGGTCGGCTGGACCGACCTCCTTCACCGCTCTGGCCTGGAGATCGGCGGGGACCTGGCCCGGCGGGTGCGTGGCGAGTTCGGCGAACAGCGCCTGGTGGGCGGCGACCACGGCCAGGGCCGGGCCGGCCTGCTTCTGTGCGGCCTGGACCTCGTGGCCGTGCTCGACGACCGTCGTCACGGAGGTCACCGCGACGGGCAGGAAGGCGGCGGACACCGCGACCACGACCCGCAGGGTCCAGCCCCACACGGCCAGTCCCGTCGCGGTGGCCGCGGGGTTGTGCCGCTCGACGGTCTCGGTGAAGGCCGCCATCCACGGGCCGTAGGTCAGACCGCTGAACAGGCCCATGGCCACGAAGAGCCAGGCGAACGTGTAGTAGCCGGTGTCCTGACGGGTCGTCAGTGCGGCGAAGGCCGCGGTGCACGCCACCGATCCGACGCCGCCCACGATCATCAGGGGTTTGCGGACCCGCAGCCGGTCGGAGAGCACTCCCCCGGCGATGAGCGCGACGGCGCTGGCGGCCCAGTACCAGTTGCCGAGGGCGTTCGCCCGCTGCTCGGTGTAGCCGTAGACGGCCGAGTAGTAGATGACGAGGTTGCCGACGGCGGCGTAGTAGAAGAGCAGGTAGACGCTGATGGCGAAGGCCGGCCCGAGGACGGCGGGCCGCACCATCTGCCGCCAGTGCCGTGCGGTCGGCTCCTGCTCCTCGGCTGCGATGCCCCGCGCCCGCGCCTCGACGAGAGCGCGGTCGCGCAGGCTGACCATCACCTGGTCACGCAGCCGGGGGGAGAGTTCGCGCAGTCCCGCCAGGGCGACGAGGAAGACCACCAGCGCCGTGAGGCCCGCGTAGCGCAGTTCGTCCTGCCAGCTCGACGTGTCGAGCGTCGCGCTGGTCACCGTCGTGACGACGAGGCTGCCGACGACCGGCCCCATGGTCCACGACCCCATGGCCGTGGCCCGGCCGAGCTGCGGGGAGAAGTCACGGATCAGGGCGGGCGTCGCCACCAGGACGATGCCCTCGATGAAGTACAGCGCGCAGAGCATCAGCAGGTACGTCGTCCTGCCCGGCGCGCTCGGCAGGAGCAGGACGAGGACGGCGGCCAGCAGGACTCCGTAGACGACCATGTTGGCGCGGCCCCACCGGTCGGCGAGGCCGGCCACCAGCGAGGCGACGGCGCCGACCGCGTTGCCCGCCACCGACAACATGATGAAGTAGCCGAACGTCATCCCGTAGTGGGCCATGATCGAGGTGGCCACGGCGTACTGGACGTACAGCAGGTAGTACAGCACCACGGTCGTGACGACGACGATCGCCAGGTTGGCGTACCGGGCGGTCGGCCGGGGATAGGCACTCAGGTCACGGTTCCAGAGCCGGGAGAGGGCTCCTGGCGAGGTCTCGTCCACGACGAGTGGGGAAGCGGACACGCGGCGGCTCCTGTGGGTGCGGATGTACCGGGACGTGGAGCGGTTTCTTGGCGGGATCGCGTCTGGGCGGCCGGACGCACTCAGCACACGGCTGCTCCCCAGGGGCTCCGTGCGGCGCCGCGGTGCACCTCGGAGCGGCTGGGAGAGCGGCGTGGCAAGCAGTATGTGAGCGCGGGCATCGGCCGCACAAGAGTCTGGAACGCACGAGTTCCCGATCCGGCGACCGGTCGGACGGGGCGATGGCTAGGGTGTGAGCCGGGGACGACCGCCGAGTTGGCGCGCGGGCGTGCCGGCGGGAAGGGGAACGGCGTGGGCGGACGGGCGACGGAACGCCAGACGACCGGCGGACGCGGGGCCGACGACGGACGTGAGGGCGCCGAGCGGGAGACCGGTGAGCGGGCGCGCGGCGAGAACTACGCGGGACGCTCCCGCGAGGCCCGCGTCGCCGACCGGCGCGAACGGCTGGTCGAGGCGGGACTGGAACTGTTCGCCGCGCGAGCGTTCGACGACGTCACCGTCGCGGACGTGTGCGCCCGCGCGAAGGTGTCCAAGCGCTACTTCTACGAGCACTTCACCGACCGCGAGCACCTGCTGCTCGACGTCCACCGGGAGCGGAACGACTGGCTGCTGGCGGGCGTGGCCGCGGCGACACCGCGCGAAGCGGATGATCTGGAGGCGCTGTTGCGCCCCATGATGACGGCGCTGGTGCATCTGCTCGCCGACCACCCGGACTCCGCGAGGGTCATCTACATCAACGCACCCCGGATGGAGCTTCGACGCCGCGGGCTCCTGCACAAGGACGCCGAACTGTTCGGCCGGCTCGTCGGACTCGGCGCGGCCGAGCACGCCGGGCCGGCCGAACAACTGCGCCACGACCGTGTACTGCTGGGGCTGGTGGCCGGCGTCACCGAGATACTGATCGACTGGCTGGAGCGGGGGATGACGGACGACCCCGACACCCTGGCCGACCACCTCACCGGGTTCACCCTCGCGCTGCTGGAGCGGCGGGGCGGCTTCTGACCGCGCCCTGTCGCCGCCGACGGCGGGGCTCCGCGGGGCACACCGCCGCGGCGTCATCGCCTTCCCGCACGCCGGGCGACAAGGTTTCATCACCGAGGGCCTCGGGGCCTGCCGATCGGCCGACGGGTTGCGGCACAGGCAGAACTCCGCCTGGGAAAAGGCTGGTTCCGCACCGACGGCCGCCCTGCCGACGCGGGCCGGAAGTGCGCGCCGGCACCTGATCCGAATCGTGACGCGTCGTCACGTCCTTGGCGTCATCCGCGCGCCGTCGTCGACGCTCCGCCCGCCCCGGATCCTCCCTGCCTCCCGGTTCAACTCCGGCCCCGTCCGGGCAGCAGCTCAGGGGCCGGGCGGGAACTTCCTCGCCGCCGATCCGCAAGGTCGGCATCGCGAAGCACGGCTCGCGCGAGGCCGACGGGACAGCCGCCCTTTCCGGACGCCGTCCGCCAGTCGCTTCCGTCAGTCGCTTCGGTCAGTCGCTTCGGTCAGTCGCTTCCGTCGCTGTCTGCGCCGGACGGCTGCCGCACGAAGGGCACAGGACAGCGGGCGCCCGTACCGCGCCTCGACCGGAACACCCGACGAGCGTCGCTCCCCCTCGGCAGGACGCAGCCACCATGGCCGGCGACCCGCCCGCCGGAAACACCGTCGCGCGGGTCACGGCCCGCCCCATCACGGCGCGGCAGGTGCTCGGCTCCCCGGCGTCCATGCCGTCGCGCCCGCCCCGGACCGCGGCCTCCCCTCGGACCTCGCGGCAAGGTCCCATCGGCCCCCTGGATCCTTCCGGCGTGCGTACGGGCCCGTGCCGTCCCGTTCGCCGTACGACCTCGGGCCCGAAGCGTCCTCGATCGCAACTGCCCTGCGTGGCCCTGACGCACGGTCCGACACGGTGTTCCTCGGCCCCGAGTCCTGATCAGGAACGGCTCCCCCGTGGCACGGACCTCTCAGCCGCGCGCCGCTCCGGCGGCGACGATCCAGTTCCGGAACTCGACCGCGAAGTGCCGAAGGTGATGGTCGAGAACCTCCCTCGGGCACGCGGTCGGCAGATAGACCGTCAGGTTCGAGGTGAAGCCCTCCTCGGTGTCACCGAACTGGATCATGACGCGCCCGACGACGGTGCCGTCCGCGAGGAAGAGGTTCGTGGCCTTCTTGAAGGGAAACGCCTCCTTGGGGAGGAGGGCGTCCGCGTCGTCGGCCCACGCCATGGCCTCCGCGGCCCAGTCGCCGAGGAAGAAGGAACACACGTGGGGGCCGATGTTCTCCACCACGTGCACCGTGCCGTCGGCCTGGTTGACCATCGAGTAGTGCTCGGGCTGCGCCGCGAGGAGCACCTCTTCGTCCGCGAACGCCTTGTCCATCCAGGCCAGGAACTCGCCGGCCGCCATGCCCCGGGTCGCGAGTTCCGTCGTCCCCCCGGTGAAGTCGCCGCCGGAGGCCCGGGCGTATTCGGCCAGGGAGGCATTGCCCTTCTCGATGTCCGCCGCCAGCAGGTCGAGCAGATTCTGCCGTCCCAGCAGCGATCGGAAGCGGCCCAAGGCGCGGCGCGCATAGAACAGTTCGAAGTCGTCGATGCTTCCGGCGCCGGTCGGCCCCGAGGAGAGCGTGACGACCGGAGTTGCGGCCGTCGACTTGTCAGACATGATCGAAACCCCACTGAGGTGAAGGTGAACTCGCGTTCACGAGGTTGGGGAGAAGCAGCACCCCGCCCGTGGCGGGTGGCGGTACGGGCGGTACGGGCGGTCGGCACCGGTGCGGTGCGCAGAGTTGACAGGGACCGGGGGCAAGGGGTGCACGGCTGCCCCCGGGACGAGCGGGCTCGGCGCTCGCCGCCGCGGCGGACGCCCGCTCCTCGAACTCCCGGCCCCTGACGCTCCCGGACGCCCAGCCGCCGCACGCGACCCGCCGCTGGTGCCGCACCCCGCCCGTCGGGACCAACAGCCGTGCACGCGCGGCAACTTGGCCGCCAAGGCGTCCGCGTCGGCGTGAACTACTTGCCCTGGAGGGCCTTGACGAACCGGACCGTTCCCGCCTCGACGTGCTCGCGCAGCACGTTCGTCTTCATGTCCGGGTTGTGCTCGGCGTTCGGCTCCGGCACCGACGGGTTGCCGGTCCAGGACATCAGCTTGCAGATGCGGTGCTGGATACGCCAGCCCTGCTCGGTACGGACGAGGACGTCGTCGTACCAGCCCGTGCCCGTCCACGTCGAGCCGCCCTTGGCCCCTTCGCGCACCAGGAGCCAGTTGCCGTAGCTGAACGCGTATGCCGTGTCCCCGTCGACGTGCACCAAGTGCCCCATCATCGTGTGCTGGTGGCTGTCCAGGGACTCGTGGAACTCGGCGAAGGAGCGCTTGAAGTTCCCGAGTCCGGACCAGGCGGCGCCGGCCGGGCCGAACTCCGCGGTCACGTCCTCCGCGAAGACGAGGTCGAACAGGTCCCACTGGTGAGCGTCGAGCGCGAGGCCGTAGAGATTCAGAGCCTCGATGACGGCCGCTTTGTCGTTCTCAATCACGATTGCACTCCCTGACGCTCAAGTTGCGTTTGCACAATTCCCACCCGGTGCGGGACGCGCCCCGCGACCCGCCGTCCCGTTGACGCCGAAGACTCGCGTGGCGACGGTGCTGCGGAACATCGCCCCAACCGGCGCGCGGTACACGCCCCGGCCGTATTCGCTCACGAACGTTGCGGGAGCCGGCGCGGCTCCCGGCCGAAGGACGGACCGACGGCTCGCACCCGACGGGGCCGGCGGTCCGACCCCGTCTTCGATCGCGCCGTCCGGGCGGCCGGGCCCTGACGAAGGGCGGTGGGTACGGCCGTCATCATTGAGCGCCCACCGAGACCTGTCAACACTTTGCGGGAAGTGCTCGGTCGCCGGGACGATTTCCCTCGCACATGGAGTGAGTGATTCGGGACCAAAGCCGTTAAGCGGCAAAACGAGACCAACGGGAAGCCAATCAATGTTGACACTTTGTGACGCCTCCTCCTACGGTGCCCACAAGGCACCGCTGCCGGTCAAGGAGAGGTGGCCCGGTGAACTCTCCGCGACACGCGCGGGATCAACTCCGGTTCGTGCCCGTCGTGCGGTCGCCACCGACCCGCACGGCGCCGTCGGCCCGAGGGCGTCACGTCTTCCGGGGAGCGCCCACCGGAACCGTCGCGGATCTGCTGCGGACCGCCCCCATCGATACCTGCCCGGGAGTCGGCCGCACCTGCCTTGCTCCCCTTCCGCCCCGCTGCACGAACGACCACAGGAGATGACGACGATGGCCGAGAACCACGGAACGTCCGAAGAGGTGGCGACCCTTCTTCAGCGGGTCGACGCCCTGGGGCCGACCCTGCGCGAGCGGGCGCTCGAAGCGGAACGGGCAGGCCGGCACTCCGACGAGACGATCGCCGACCTCGACGCGACCGGCGTGTTCGACATCGGCAGCCCCGCCGAGTTCGGCGGCCTGGAGCTCAGCGTGCGCGAGCAGCTGGACGTGGTGGCCGCGGTGTCCAAGTGGGACGGTTCCGCCGGATGGACCGTGTGGGCGGGGGCCTCGACCAACTGGATCACGGCCGGCTCGGGCGCACGCGTCGTCGAGGAGGTCTACGGCGCCGACTGGGTGGGACCGCGTGTCGCCGGTTCGAGCCACTTCCCCGCCTCCCGGGGGCGCGCGAAGCGAGTGGACGGCGGATGGCTCGTCACCGGCGGTCCGTGGACCTTCGGGAGCGACGCGCTGTGGGCGCCGTTCACCAACCTCGGCTGCATCAGCGACGACGGTGACGGCCCCTACCTGGTGGGTCTCCAGGTCCCGCGCTCCGAGCTGCGGTTCCTCGACGACTGGCAGGTCGCCGGAATGCGTGCGACGGGAAGCGTCTCGATCACACTCGCGCAGGACGAGCTTTTCGTGCCGGACTACCGCGGTGTCGACTTCCGCGATGTCGTCGGCGGCACTCTCGACAACGGCCTCAAGGGTTCTCTCTGGAAGGCGCCCTCGCTGGGGTGGGCGTTCAGCCTCATGGCCGGCATGTCGATCGGCATCGCGCAGGGCGCCCTGGACAGGTTCCTCGAACGCTCCGCGGGGCGCCCGGTCCGCGGCACGACGTACAAGAACCAGCTCGAAGCCCCCATGACGCACCTGATGCTGTCGGAGGTCCATTCCAAACTGCGGTCCGCGACGCTGATGACGCGAGCCAACGCCGACGAGACCGACCGGATCGGCGCCCTCGTCGCCGCCGGCGAGGAGCTCGACCCGCAGTACATGCAGAACTTCAGCGCGCGGGTGCTCGTGGAGACGGCCTACGCCGCCAAGTGGTGCGCCGAGGCCATCGAGCTGCTTCAGCGGAACTCCGGCTCCACGGCCATCATGGACAGCGAGCCGATCCAACGGAGTTGGCGCGACGCGCGCGTCATCACCCTGCACGGCGCGCTCAACCTGGAGGCCCTCTCCGAGAACTACGGACGGCTGATGGCCGGCGCCCAGCCGCACAAGTTCGCAGGCATCAGCACCTTGGACCGCTTCGCGCCGGCCCGCCCGTGACCGCGGCGGCAGGACCCGGTGGTCACGGCGTCGGCGGCGGGCGGGCCGTCGGCCCGCAGGCCTGAAAGGCGTCGCCGGTCCAGGCGCGCAGAGCGCTGCCACGAAGGTGTTCCAGTCGGTGTCCACGCACCGGCCGTGGACACCCTCGTGGCATGTCCGCCTGCAGAGTCCGCGCACGCGTGGGCCGCCACGGGCTGTCGAGCGGGAAGGCGCCCTCGGCCCGCTGCTCGCCGAGCGGTCTGCCCCGAAGCCGAACTCGGCCCCCGCGCCGGCGACTTGTGCCGACGGGGGCCGAGGCGGGGAGAGCGGTGCGCCGTCCCCTCGGCCGTCAGTACCTCGTGGTGCTCACGGGCTTCCGCGTCGCACGGTGCTCGGACCCGGGCCGCTGCCGCGTCCGGCTCACCGCCCAGGCGAGGAGGAAGCCCACCGGCACGGACACGAGCCCCGTCGTCTCCAGGGGGAACCAGGCGAAGTCGGAGCCGGGCAGGATCGACCCGGTGCTTCCCGAGACGCCCGGCCCGAAGAGCTGGAGCACCACGCAGCAGACGATCCCGCCGTAGACGCTGCACAGCATGCCGCGCCTCGTGAAGCGCGGCCAGAACAGCCCGAGCACCATGGAGGGCAGGATGGCCGACGCCGCGGTCGCGACGGAGAACTCGGCGAGAAAGGTGACGTTCTGCCCTTCCAGCACGACCGCCGGCACGACGGCCAGTGCCCCGAGCACCGCGCCGGACCAGCGCACCACCCGGATCTCACTCGTCGTCGTACCGCGGGCCGCACGAAGCGCGTAGATGTCGTGCGCCACCGACGCCGCCGACGACAGCGTCAGCGAAGCGACCACGGTGAGGCTGGTCAGGAAGATCATGGACACCGTCAACGCGAGAATGGCGCCGCCGCCGGACTTCCCGTCGGCCAGTTGCAGCGCGAGCATCGGCATGGCCGCCAGGCCCTGTGGGTCCGCCGCCCTGACGGCTGTCCCTCCGACGAGACCCGCGGCGCCCAGGCCCAGCACGACGCCGAGACCGGAGAAGACCGTGACCAGGACGATGGTGTGCCGGACCGTACGCCGTGCGGACGCACCGCGGTCCGAGGCACGCAGACGCATCAGCAGGTGAGGAGCGACTCCGGCGCCGAGGGCCACGGTGACCAGCTCGGACAGCCGTGACGCTCCCCCGGCGGTTCCGTCGCCGCCGAGCAGGACACCTGTGTAGAACCGCCCGGGGCGCGCGCTCCCGTCGGCCGCCGCGGCGAGCAGCCGGTGCGGACTCCAGCCGAACTCGCCCATGACCTGCCCGGCCAGCACCGTCATGCCGAGGAGCAGCACCACGGTCTTGATCGCCTGGAGGATGCTGTTGCCCCGCATTCCGCTGAGGGACGCCGCGCAGATCATGATGACGCCGATGAAGGCCGTGCAGAGCTGCGCCGCCGGGCCGAGGTCGGACAGTCCCATCAGGTAGGCCACGGCCGCGCCGGCCACCTCCAACTGCACGATGGTCAGGGGCAGACAGAAGCAGAGCGTCGCGACGGTTCCGGCCACACGTACGGCACCGCCGGGGAACAGCGCTCCCCAGGTGTCGCCGAGGGTGACTCCCCCCGCATCGCGCAACGGTCGGGCGAGTACGAGCAGAACGACGAGGGTGCCGACCCCGGCGGCGGCCAGGACGATGCCGTCACCGCCGGCGAGGGAGACCGAGCCGGTGACCGTCAGCAGGGTGGTGACGGAGACATAGTCCCCGGTCAGGGCAAGGGCATTGGCGGCCGGCCGCAGCGACCTGCCCGCCGTGTAGATCTCCGTGGTGCTGTCGGACTCCGCTCCGTAGAGCAGGTAGAGCAACACGGAGAGGCAGACGACCAGGAGGAAGCCCGTCAGGGGCGCGGGGCCCGAGAAGCGCGCGGCGAAGAGTTCGTCGGTGCGGTACGTCACTGCATGGCTCCCCTGTTGATGCTGCTGACGTGGGTGGCGTGGTGGCACGGGGGCCGCGGTGCGGCTCGTCCGCGGGCGGTGCGCGGTAACGGTGGGGACGCGGGCCCCGCGTCCGAGGAAGAACGGCGGAACTGCTCCATGGAATCTCCTGGTTCTGCCCGTCGAGGAGCCGGCCGGCGGCGGTCCCTTCGGGACGACAGACAGCGCGCGGCAGGGCCGACGACGACAGGGACGATCGGTGAGTGCGGTGCGGGTGAGCGGCTACGGGCCGCGAAGTGGCTTGGCCAGAAGGGCAGTTGGCCGAACCGCGAGGGGGCCGCGCCGTCGACCGGCGCCGACCGGTGGCCAGCATGGCCGCTCCGAAGGTCACTGCCAATACCCGTGCGGTGACGGAGGTCATTCGTTACCTGACGTATGCCGGCACGGGGCTCCGACACCTGCCGCCCTGCCCTCGCACGGGGCATACCGGCTTCTTGGGGCCACTCACCTATGGACCGGAACTCGGTTACAGGCTACATTTACAGCAATGTCACACAGGGGTGAGCGCCGGAAACGTCCGCGTGGGTCCAACAGACCTGTGCGGGCGTGCCGTTGTAGGCAGTCCGGCCTGCCACGTGTGTCACGGCACGGCACCCGGCGTGTGGACATGCCGGACCGTCGGCCGAACAGGCAAGGGATGTGGCCTGTGCCGAAAGCGGCGTACCGCGGTCCTTGGGCGGAACGCGCCGAGCACGGATCCGAGGGAGAACGAACATGTCTGCGTCACAGGTCGGTGGGACAGCGGGTGCCCCCGCGTCGGATGTCGGTCCGGGCAGGGAAGAGCGACGGTTCGCACCCCCGGCCGACCTTGCCGCGCACGCCAATGTCACGGCGGAGGCGTACGAGCGGGCGGAGGCCGACCGGCTGGGCTTCTGGGCCGAGCAGGCCCGCCGGCTGAGCTGTGCCAAGGAGCCGACCGAGACCCTGGACTGGTCGAACCCGCCGTTCGCCAAGTGGTTCCAGGACGGCACGCTGAACGTCGCGTACAACTGCGTCGACCGGCACGTCGAGGCGGGCAACGGCGACCGGGTCGCCATCCACTTCGAGGGCGAGCCCGGCGACAGCCGCGCGATCACCTACGCGGAACTGAAGGACGAGGTCAGCCGGGCTGCCAACGCGCTTGCCGGGCTCGGTGTACGGGCCGGCGACCGGGTCGCGGTCTACCTGCCGATGATCCCCGAAGCCGCGATAACGATGCTGGCCTGCGCCCGCATCGGCGCCACGCACTCGGTGGTCTTCGGCGGCTTCTCCGCCGACGCGATCGCCAGTCGCATCGAGGACGCGAAGGCCAAGGTCGTCGTCACCGCCGACGGCGGCTTCCGGCGCGGCAAGGCGTCGGCCCTCAAGCCCGCGGTCGACGAGGCGGTGAGTCGTATCGGAGGCGTGGAGAAGGTGCTCGTCGTCAGGCGCACCGGTGAGGAGGTCGCGTGGAACGACACGCGTGACGTCTGGTGGCACGACGTGGTGGACCGCCAGTCCACCGAGCACACGCCGGAGGCGTTCGACGCCGAGCACCCGCTGTTCATCCTCTACACCTCCGGCACGACCGGGAAGCCGAAGGGCATCCTGCACACGTCCGGCGGCTACCTCACCCAGGCCTCGTACACGCACTGGGCGGTCTTCGACCTCAAGGCGGAGACCGACGTCTACTGGTGCACCGCCGACGTCGGCTGGGTCACCGGCCACTCCTACATCGTCTACGGGCCGCTCTCCAACGGCGCCACCCAGGTCATGTACGAAGGCACTCCCGACACCCCGCACCAGGGGCGTTTCTGGGAGATCGTGCAGAAGTACGGCGTCACGATCCTCTACGCCGCGCCCACCGCGATCCGCACCTTCATGAAGTGGGGCGACGACATCCCCGCCAAGTTCGACCTCAGCAGCCTGCGGGTGCTGGGCTCGGTGGGCGAGCCGATCAACCCCGAGGCATGGATCTGGTACCGCAAGAACATCGGCGCCGACCTGGCACCGATCGTCGACACCTGGTGGCAGACCGAGACCGGCGCCATGATGATCTCGCCGCTGCCCGGCGTCACCGACACCAAGCCCGGTTCCGCACAGCGCGCACTGCCCGGCATCTCCGCGACCGTCGTCGACGACGAGGCGAACGAGGTCCCCGACGGCGGCGGCGGCTACCTCGTCCTCACCGAGCCCTGGCCCTCGATGCTCCGCACGATCTGGGGCGACGACCAGCGCTTCCTCGACACGTACTGGTCACGCTTCGAAGGCAAGTACTTCGCCGGGGACGGTGCCAAGAAGGACGACGACGGCGACATCTGGCTCCTCGGCCGCGTCGACGACGTCATGCTCGTCTCCGGGCACAACATCTCCACCACCGA
>NZ_JBIBHJ010000020.1:0-126504 GCF_042956945.1 Streptomyces sp. NPDC008150
GGCCGCGCATGGGCGGCAGACCGTCCGGCACGGGGGCGCGGTGCAGGCGGGCCAGGAGGACGGCGGCCTCCTCCCAGGGGGCGTCGTCCGGGGCCGCCGGGTTCACGCCTTCGGCGCGACCTTGCTGAGGCCGTTGATGATCCGGTCCATCGCGTCGCCGCCCGTCGGGTCGGTGAGGTTCGCCAGGAGCTTCAGGACGAACTTCATCAGTACGGGGTGGGTCAGACCGCGCTGCGAGGCGATCTGCATGATCTTCGGGTTGCCGATGAGCTTCACGAAGGCACGGCCGAGCGTGTAGTAGCCGCCGTAGGTGTCCTTGAGGATGCGCGGGTAACGCTGGAGCACCAGTTCGCGCTGGGCCGGGGTCGCCCGCGCGTGCGCCTGGACGATGACGTCGGCGGCGGTCTGGCCGGACTCCATGGCATACGCGATGCCCTCGCCGTTGAAGGGGTTCACCAGGCCGCCGGCGTCGCCGACGAGCAGCAGGCCCTTGGTGTAGTGCGGCTGGCGGTTGAAGGCCATCGGCAGGGCGGCGCCGCGGATCGGGCCGGTCATGTTCTCCGGGGTGTAGCCCCAGTCGGCCGGCATGGAGGCGCACCACGCCTTGAGGACCTCGCGCCAGTCCAGGTCCTTGAAGGACTCGGAGGTGTTGAGCACGCCGAGGCCGACGTTGGAGGTGCCGTCGCCCATGCCGAAGATCCAGCCGTAGCCGGGCAGCAGCCGGTCCTGGGAACCGCGCCGGTCCCACAGTTCCAGCCAGGACTCCAGGTAGTCGTCGTCGTGGCGGGGCGAGGTGAAGTACGTGCGCACCGCGACGCCCATCGGGCGGTCCTCACGGCGGTGCAGGCCCATCGCCAGCGACAGCCGGGTGGAGTTGCCGTCGGCGGCGACGACGAGCGGCGCGTGGAAGGTGACTTCGCGCTTCTCCTCGCCGAGCTTGGCGTGCACGCCGGTGATGCGGCCGGTGCGGTCGTCGACGATCGGGGCGCCGACGTTGCACCGCTCGAAGAGGCGGGCGCCGGCCTTCTGCGCCTGCCGGGCGAGCTGCTCGTCGAAGTCGTCGCGCTTGCGGACGAGTCCGTAGTCGGGGTAGGTGGCGAGGTCGGGCCAGTCGAGCTGGAGCCGGCTGCCGCCGCCGACGATGCGCAGACCCTTGTTGCGCAGCCAGCCGGCCTCCTCGGAGATGTCGATCCCCATGGAGACGAGCTGCTTGACGGCGCGCGGGGTGAGGCCGTCGCCGCAGACCTTCTCGCGCGGGAACTCGGTCTTCTCCAGCAGGAGTACGTCGAGTCCGGCCCTGGCCAGGTGGTACGCGGTCGTGGAGCCGGCTGGCCCCGCGCCCACGACGATCACGTCGGCGGTGTTCTCGGAGAGGGGCTCGGTCACGGCTGGATCTCCCCAGGGTTCGAAATTGTGCGTGCCGAGTGGCACTGGACATGGGCAGTCTATTCAGCGACCGCCGTCACCCGGCTGAAGGGCTGCCCCCGTGAACCGAGCTCTGCCCGCAGTGGTACTCCGCGTCCCGACCCACGAGGACGCCTTCGCCTGGCACGCGGCCTTCGCCCATCCCGACGTCATGGAGTTCCACGGCGGCGCGTCGGCCGAACTGTCCGTCTACGAGGAACTCACCGCGCGCCAGCGGCGGCACGACGCCGAGCACGGTTTCTGCCTGTGGACCGTGCTGGACGGCGAGGGCCGGGTGCTCGGCTTCACGGGGGCGCAGCCGTGGGCGAAGCCGTGGGGGCCGAGCGGCGAGATCGAGATCGGCTGGCGGCTCGCCCGCGAGAGCTGGGGGCGCGGCTACGTCACGGCGGCGGCCGGACAGACCCTGGAGCGGCTGCGGAAGGCGGGCGTGCCCGGTGTGGTCGCGATGGTCGACGCGCGCAACGAGCGGTCCATCGCGGTGACCCGGCGCCTGGGCATGCGCCTCGCGCAGACCTTCACCACACCGCCGCCGGAGCGGCAGGGCCACTGCTACCGGCTCGACCTGTGACCGACGGGCGACTCGGCGACGGGGAGTGACCGACTGTCACAGAAAGCCAGCCGGCCCTTCCGGCGGCCGGACGGCGCGGGCTAGTCTGCCGGTACCGCTGGGGGTGACGTCCGTGCCCATTCCGCCCGAACGGCCCGGGAGGTCCGGGACGCCCGAGGTGCGTGTGCCGCGCCTGGTCGGTCTGATGGCCGTGGACGCGCGCCGGTCGGCCGACGCCCGCGGCGTCCTGCTCGCCTCGCCCGACCGCCCGGACCTGCCCGCGCTCGTCGTCGAGTACGTCGTACGGCAGTACCCGCCGCCGGACGTGGAGGTGCCGCGCGGCGCCGTCGTCACCGTGTGGTTCGGCGGCGAGGCCGAGGGCGGTGCCGGGGTGCGCGAACCGCGCCGTCCCGCACAGCCGCCCCCGGGCGGGGTGCGGCGGCTGGACGAGCCGGGGGACGCGGTGGAGGTGCCGGGCTGACCGCGCGGGTGCCGCCGCCCGGCGGTCGCGCGCTCAGCCCTTCTTGTAGCCCCGGTGCAGGGCCACGATGCCGCCGGTGAGGTTGCGCCAGGCCACGTTCGTCCAGCCGGCGTCGCCCAGGCGTGCGGCGAGGCCCGCCTGGTCGGGCCAGGCGCGGATGGACTCCGCCAGGTACACGTACGCGTCGGGGTTGGAGGAGACGCTGCGGGCGACCGGGGGCAGGGCGCGCATCAGGTACTCGGTGTAGGCCGTGCGGAACGGCGCCCACGTGGGGTGCGAGAACTCGCAGATCACGACGCGTCCGCCGGGCCGGGTCACCCGGTGCATCTCGCGCAGCGCGGCGTCCGTGTCCTGCACGTTGCGCAGGCCGAAGGAGATCGTCACGGCGTCGAAGGTGTCGTCCTTGAACGGCAGTCTCGTCGCGTCGCCCGCGGTGAACGGCATCCAGCCGTGCCGCTGCTTGCCCACCCGGAGCATGCCGAGGGAGAAGTCGCAGGGCACGACGTACGCGCCGGTGCGGGCGAAGGGCATGGAGGAGGTGGCCGTCCCGGCCGCGAGGTCGAGGACCTTCTGCGCGGGGCGGGCGGCGACCGCCTTGGCGACCTCCTTGCGCCACGCCCGTGCCTGGCCGAGGGACAGCACGTCGTTGGTCAGGTCGTACCGTTTCGCGACGTCGTCGAACATCGAGGCGACTTCGTGCGGCTGCTTGTCCAGGGTTGCGCGGGTCACGTTCCCCATTGTGGCAGTACGCCCGCCGGGCGCGGCACGCGCCCGGTGCCCGGCGGGTTCGCCGCCGGTCCGGGCGCCGCCGCGCTCACGGCAGCAGCCGGGGCGGTGTGCGCGCGGCGACGTCCTCGACCCACCCGCACAGCACCACGAACGCCGCGATCAGCACCCAGGCGACACCGAACATGAACCACTGGCTGGCCAGCGGCAGATACCTCTCGAAGGCCGGCACCTTCCAGAACAGGTCGGTCAGCGGGACGGCCAGGACCAGGGCGATCTCGTGCCAGAGGTAGACGGTCACGGCGCGGGCGTTGAAGACGCGCACGAGCCGGTCGAGGGGCCGCGGGCGCGGCGGACCGGGACGGCCGTCCCCGCGGCGCGCCCTCGCGTACAGGAGCAGCGTCACCGCCCCCGCCGACCAGAACGCCTGCGCGAGAGGGTTCTCGTCGAGGTCGTACGTGCCGAAGACGTCCTGGTGCGCGAACGCGTACCAGCCGCCGTAGCCGAGCGCGGCGAACGAGAGGGTCACGACGACGGCCGGGGCGAGCCGCCGCAGCACCCCGTTGCGGTGGGCGAAGCCGAGCAGCCAGCAGAAGAGGTAGGTCGCGAGGTCCCACAGCCCGCTGCCGAACCGGTCGTCCGGCGGCCGCCACGAGAACTGGAACACCACGACCGGCACGAGGGACAGCACCAGGGCGGCCCGGGGCGCGAGCCGGAACCCCTTCAGCAGCAGCGGCGAGAGCAGCACGAACCACAGGTAGGTGCGCAGGTACCAGAGGACCTCCCAGGCCTGGACCGCCCAGTGGTCGCCGGGCGGGTCGCCGAGCGGCACGATCCAGAGGACGATCCGCCAGTCCGGCATCCACCCGTGCACGAGCATGGCGAGGACGACGAAGAAGCCCCAGAACCAGAACGGCGGCAGCAGTCTGCGCAGCCGCCCCCGCAGCACGGAGAGCGCGGGCCGTTCCAGGGACCGCGCCATGAGCGACCCGGCCAGCGCGAACATGATCCCCATGGACGGGAACACCAGCCCCGCCCAGGCCCAGCCGAACGTGTGGTAGGTGACGACGCGGACCAGCGCGAGGGCCCGCAGGACGTCGAAGTACCGGTCCCGGGACGGGGTTCGCGCGGCGCGGCGGCGGGCGGCGCGGCCGGCCGGGGCCGCCGCCGCGGCGGCGGGCGGCGGCGCGGTGTCCGGGCTCACCGCTCCGCCCCCGCCGGGGTGCCGACCTCGCCGGTGCGCCCGAGCTTCTGCCAGCGCAGCCGGCCGCCGGTCAGGGCGGTGACGCAGGAGTGGATGAGGACGAGGTACATCATCTGCCGGTAGGCGAACTGCTGGAGCGGCATCATCAGCAGGCAGCGGTACTTCTCCCCGTCGAGGCGGAACGCGTAGGCGGCGCACACCAGTTGGACGGCGAGGACCGCGAGCCACGCGAGCAGCGCGGCCCGGAGGTCGACGAAGAGCATCGAGTACACGGTGAACACGTCGATGAGCGGCGCGAACACCGGCGTGACGATCTGGAAGAGCACCACCAGCGGCAGGCCGACCCGGCCGAAGCGCCCCGACGGCCCCCTGTCCGTCAGCGACCCGCGGTGCTTCCACAGCGCCTGCATCGTCCCGTACGACCAGCGGTAGCGCTGCGACCAGAGCTGGCGGAACGAGCCGGGCGCCTCCGTCCACGCCCGCGCGTGCTCCTGGTAGACGACCCGGTGGCCGGCGCGGTGCAGGGCGATCGTGATGTCGGTGTCCTCGGCGAGCGTGTCCTCGCTCATGCCGCCCACCCGGAGCACCGCCTCGCGGCGGAACGCCCCGATCGCGCCGGGGATGGTGGGCATGCAGCGCAGCAGGTCGTACATGCGGCGGTCGAGGTTGAAGCCCATCACGTACTCGATGTGCTGCCAGGCCCCGACGAGGGTGCCGCGGTTGCCGACCTTCGCGTTGCCCGCGACGGCGCCGACGCCGGGATCGGCGAACGGCTGCACCAACTGCCGTACGGTGTCCGGCTCGAAGACGGTGTCGCCGTCCATCATCACGACGATGTCGTAACGGGCCTCGCGCACACCGTGGTTGAGGGCCGCGGGCTTTCCGGCGTTGGCCTGGCGCAGGACCCGCACGTTCGGCATGCCCAGCGACTCGGCCAACTCGGCGGTGCCGTCGGTGGATCCGTCGTCGACGACGATGATCTCGATCGGATGGGTGCTGCGCGCGAGGGAGTCGAGGGTGTTGGCGATGCACTTGCTCTCGTTGTAGGCGGGCACGACGACCGTCACCGGCCTCGTGACCTCCGGCCCCCAGGTGAACCGGCGTCTGTTGCGCCGCCGGTGGTGGCGCCGCGCGAGGACCAGCATCAGGCCGAAGCGGCCCATCACGGCGACGCCCACGACGACGAGTCCGGCCGACAGGGCGGGCACCGTCCACTCCGCGACCGCTACGGCGCCGAGCAGTGCCCTGCCCTCCCAGAGGGTGGCGCCGGTGGCCTCGCGGTGCGCGGCCTGGAGCGCGGACGTGCCGGTACCCGCGGCGTCCTGGCCCCGGCCGCTCTCCCGCTGCTTCTCCAGGGCCCCGCTGACGGTGGTGAAGGTGTAGCCCCTGGCCTTCATCTTCTCGATGTACCGCGGCAGGGCCTTCATCGTCTGGGTACGGTCGCCGCCCGCGTCGTGGAAGAGGACGACCGCGCCCTTGTTCTTCTTCGGCGTCGCCCACCGCACGATCTTCGAGACGCCGGGCTTCTTCCAGTCGTCGCTGTCGGTGTCGACGAAGACGCTGGTGTACCCGTCCGCGCCGAGCTTCCGGTAGACGGGCCAGCTGTAGTCGTCGATGGCGTTCGCCTCCGAGGAGTACGGCGCGCGGAACAGCGTGGTCGTGATGCCGGCCGCGCCGGCCAGCGCCAACTGGGTCTGCGCCATCTCGCGGTTGACGCGGGCCGCGCTCTGGTAGGAGAGGTCGACGTGCGTGAAGGTGTGGACGCCGACCTCGTTGCCGTCGCGGACCATCGTCCGCACGATGCCCGGGTGGCGGGAGACCATCGAGCCGACCAGGAAGAACGTGGCCGGGACGTCGTTGTCCGCGAGGATCTTCAGGACCTGCGGGGTGTAGGTCGGGTCCGGGCCGTCGTCGAAGGTGAGGACGATGGTCTTGTCCGGAACCTGGACGCTGGTCTCGGTACCGCCCCGGAAGGTCAGGATCGGGCCGCCGTCCAGCACCTTGTCCGGCACCTTTCCGGCGGCGGCGCCGTCGCGGACCCGCTCGTCGCCGCCGACCTCGGCGCGCAGATAGCCGTCGAGCAGCAGCACGCTGGTCAGCGCGAGCAGGAGCACCAGGGCCAGGAGCACCCGGGGCCGCTGGAGGGCCGCCGCCCGGCCGGCCGCCCGTTCGATGCGGGTGGGTGCCCGGCGGCGGCCGCGCCCCGACGTCGCCCGGCTCATCGGGCCGCGGCGGACGTGCCCGGGGCGGCCGAGGCACGGGATCCGGTGGACGGGAGCGCCCCGCCGGGTCCCCGCCCGGCGTCCGGTCCCGCCGCTCCCCCGCCCGCGCCGTCGGCGAAGGGCAGCAGGGACGAGGGCGTCAGCGAGGTGCCCCACCCCATGAAGGCGAGGCCCAGCACGCCCGCGTACCCGAGGCAGACGGCGCCGAGCAGCAGTCCGAGGCGTCGCAGCAGCTTCGCCCGGCGTCCGGAGGTGTCCACGAACACGGGTCCCCCGGCCGCCCTTTCCGCACTTTCGCGGCGACCGCCCCGAGGGGCGCGGCGGGACGGACGGGAGTCGGGATTTTCGATTGCGGACATGACAGGAGCAGCGGACTCGGAATGCATTCACCGGACATTAGGCAGGGATTATGTGCGCCCCTCCCCGTTCTTGTTGTGAGGGGCCCCTGAGAAATGCTTGAATCTATCCACTCACTGAGAGTTGAACAGGACGGAAGGTCAACTCGCACCACCCGCGCAAGAGTTGATTGTCCCGGTTTGGCGCCCGACAGTTCCGCTTTGTCCATCCGAAGTCCGGGCCCGTTCGCCAACGTTCACGTGCGAAGCATGTGAAGGCCACCGACCTGGGACCCGCTTTCCTGTGAAACATTCCCGCTCCGGAACAGCACTCCGCGCGAGACTTCCTTTTCCCACCGTTCCCCGTCTGGATTCACGAGAGCATGGTGCATGCACAATGAGGAGTTTCCTCAGGCCGGTGGGCGTCGCCTGCCTGCTCGCCCTGGCCGTCACGGGGTGCTCCTCCGGGTCGGACGGCGCGTCGGACCCGGGCGGCGGGCCGACGAGCCAGGGCTCCGCCGCGAAGGGCGGCGGTGACACCACCGAGTACGCGCCGTACGTCAGCGCGACCACGGCCTCGCCCACGGACGCGACCGGCTCGCCGGCCACGTACAACCTGGCGTTCGTCATCTCCGACGGAAAGACCTGCGTGCCGAAGTGGGACGGCCAGTACGGGGTCGACGACCCGGAGGTGAAGGCGCGGATCACGGCGCTGAAGAAGTCCGGCGGCTCCGTGCGGGTGTCGTTCGGCGGCGCCTCCGGCAAGGAGCTGGCCTCCGTGTGCGACAGCGCCGACGACCTGGCGAAGGCGTACGGCGAGGCCCTGGACGCGGTGGGCTCCACCCAGGCCGACTTCGACGTCGAGGGCGCCCAACTGGCCGACGCCGCCTCGGTCGCGCGGCGCTCCGAGGCGATCGCCGAGCTGGAGCAGGACCGCGGCGACCTGACCGTCTCGTACACCCTGCCCGTGATGCCCTCCGGCCTGGACGACGACAGCCTCGCGCTGCTGGAGTCGGCGAACGACCACGACGTCGACGTCACCACCGTGAACATCATGACGATGAACTACGGGAGTTCGTACGGCGGCGACATGGGCGACTACGCGCTCACCTCGGCCGGGGCCGCGCACGCGCAGCTCAAGAAGGTCTTCGGGATGACGGACGCGCAGACCTGGCAGGGCATGGCGCTCACGTCGATGCTCGGCGTCCAGGACGTCGACAACGAGACGTTCTCCCTGGACGACGCCGCCCAGGTACGGGAGTTCGCCGTGCGGAAGGGCATCGCCTGGGTGTCGGTGTGGTCGACCTTCCGCGACCGGCAGTGCGCCGCGGGCAAGGCCGGGCAGGACGACGCGGCGACCGACTGCAGTGGCGTGAAGCAGAGTTCGGGCGCGTTCGCGAAGGCTCTCTCCGGAGCGTGAGCGACCGCGCCGACCGTGCCTGCCCGTGGCGCGGTCAGCGCCTGCGGTGCACCAGCCGGCCCCCGCACACGGTCGCGACGCAGGCGCCGGTCGCGTCGAAGGCGGCGAGGTCGGCGCGGGCCGCCTCGGTGAGGACGGGCGGGCGCGGGGAGCCGAGCACGAGGACGCCGCCCCGGCCCGCGGCGGCGCGCAGTTCGGCGGTGTCCGCGTGCTCGGCGAGGACCGCCGTCGCGCCCAGCTTGAGCACGGCGTGGACGCGTTCGCGCGGCGAGGGCGCGTCGGGCAGCGGCCCCGTGTGCACGAGCGCGGGCCCCAGGTCACCGGGCCAGCGGCGCACCCGGGCCGCCGGGAACCGCGCGGTCAGCTCACCGAGCGTCCCCACGGCGGCGATCCGGTCGCCCTCGACGGCGACGGCGCCGTCCGCGAGCGGTTCGGCGCCCGGGGCGCGCAGCAGCCGGTCGGCGGCGTGCAGGGTCAACACGTCAGCCCACCGGCCCGTGTTGCCCCGCGACCGCCCTCATCTCCCGCACCCGTCCGCTCAGTTGGACGCGAGCAGCTTCAGCTCGGGGTGGGCGGTACCGCCCTCGATCGCCGTGGACGAGATGTGCGAGACGACCCGCTCGTCGACCGGGTCGTTCGCCGGGTCGTCGTGGATCACCAGGTGCTCGTACGTGGTGGCGCGCTGCGCCGGCACCCGGCCCGCCTTGCGGATCAGGTCGATGATCTCCAGCCGGTTGGAGCGGTGCTTGGCACCGGCGGAGGAGACCACGTTCTCCTCCAGCATGATCGAGCCGAGGTCGTCCGCGCCGTAGTGCAGCGAGAGCTGGCCGACCTCCTTGCCGGTGGTGAGCCAACTGCCCTGGATGTGCGCGACGTTGTCGAGGAAGAGCCGGGCGATCGCGATCATGCGCAGGTACTCGAAGAGCGTCGCCTGCGTGCGGCCCTTCAGGTGGTTGTTCTCGGGCTGGTAGGTGTACGGGATGAACGCGCGGAAGCCGCCGGTGCGGTCCTGCACGTCACGGATCATGCGCAGGTGCTCGATGCGCTCCGCGTTCGTCTCGCCGGTGCCCATCAGCATCGTGGAGGTGGACTCGACGCCCAGGTTGTGGGCGGTCTCCATGATCTCCAGCCAGCGTTCGCCGGACTCCTTGAGCGGCGCGATGGCCTTGCGCGGGCGCGCGGGCAGCAGTTCGGCACCGGCACCGGCGAAGGAGTCGAGCCCGGCGGCGTGGATGCGGGTGATGGCCTCCTCGACCGACACCTTGGAGATCCGCGCCATGTGCTCGACCTCGGAGGCGCCCAGGCTGTGGATGACCAGCTCCGGGTACTCCTTCTTGATCGCCGAGAAGTGCTTCTCGTAGTACTCGACGCCGTAGTCGGGGTGGTGGCCGCCCTGGAACATGATCTGCGTGCCGCCGAGTTCGATCGTCTCCGCGCAGCGGCGCAGGATGTCGTCGAGGTCGCGCGACCAGCCCTTGGCGGTGTCCTTGGGGGCGGCGTAGAAGGCGCAGAACTTGCACGCCGTGACGCACACGTTCGTGTAGTTGATGTTGCGCTCGATGATGTACGTCGCGATGTGCTCGGTCCCGGCGTACCGGCGGCGGCGCACGGCGTCGGCGGCGGCCCCCAGCGCGTGCAGCGGGGCGTCGCGGTAGAGCACGACGGCCTCTTCGGGGGTGATGCGTCCGCCCGCGGCGGCCCGGTCGAGGACGGCTGTGACATCGATTGACGTGAGGTCGGCCTGCTCGGTCACCGTGCGTCCCTTTCATCGGGGTTCGTCGGGCTTCATGGGCGTTCGCCGGGTTTCGGCGGGCATGTGGACGGACCGGACCAGCCTACGTCAGCCCCCTCGCCGCACGGGCGCGGGGCGGGGGCGGGCCGCGCGGTCCGCCGCACGCGCGGCGCGGGCGCGGGGACCGGCCGAACTCCCGGGCGCGGGCACGCGGAACACCTACTCGACCCTGCTCAGCCGGGCCACCGGCCGGCCCTCGTCGTCGCTCTCCGACGCGTAGCGCAGGTCGTCGCCCTCGGCAGTGATGCGGACGGTGTGCGCGACGGGGTTGCAGCCGCTGTGGTTGCCGACCGCGCCCACGGACTCCGCGACGAGCTGGGTCGCCGTCACCGTTCGCAGCGTGAGGATGTCGTCGCAGGTCCCGCCGATCGCGTCCGTGGACCGCATGGTGCCCAGCTTCTCGCCCTCCTTCGCCCGGTGCACCGTCAGCCGGAACGTCCCGACGGGCACGGTGCCGCCGAGCGCGTTCGCCACGCCCTGCCAGGTGCCGACGTAGGACGCGGGCACGCTGTCGCCGGTGCCGCCGGGGGCGGTCGCGGACCCGGACGGCGACGCGGTGGGCGACGCGGTGGCCGTCTGCGCGGGCGGCGAACCGGGCGACGCGGTGGCCGAGGGGGCGGAACCGCCCGCCGAGGCGCCGGCCGACACGCTCGGCGCGGCGGAACCGGCCGCCGCGTCGGAACCGCCGCCGGAGCCGCCCGGCACCAGGTCGAACAGGAACGCCGACCCGACCGTGACGGCCGCGAGCGCCCCGGCGACGGCGAGCGCGACGGTGCAACTGAGCCGGCGCCCGCGCCCGCCGGTCTCCGGCACCGCGACCGCCGCGACCGACACGGAGACCTTGCCGGGCCGCCGGCCGGGGTCGGCCGCGGCGTCGGCGGGGGTGCCGGACGCGGGCGTGCGGGGGCCCGGCGGAGCGGACGGCATCTCGGGCCGCCACGGCGGTGCGCCGCTGCCGCCCGACGGCATGACCGGGGGCGGCCCGAACCCGGCCGGCCCCGCGGCGGACGCGGCGGCCGCCGCCGCGTCGCCGCCCTCCGCTGCGTCGAGGTTCAGCAGCCGTACGGCGTCCCTGCTGACCTGTTCGACCAGGGAGCCCGGCAGCCAGCCCGCCGCCACCAGCCGGGCCGCGCCGTCGGGCGCGAGACCGCGGGCGAGTTCGGCGGGGGCGGGACGGGCTCCGGGGTCCTTGTCGAGGCAGGCGGTGACCAGGCCGAGCAGCTCGGCGGGCACGTCGTCGAGGCCGGGCCGCTCGTGCACCACCTTGTAGAGGAGCGCGGCCGAGGAGTCCCCGGTGAACGGCGGCCTGCCCGTCGCCGCGTACGTGAGCACCGCGCCCAGCGAGAAGACGTCGGCGGCGCCGGTGACGCCCTTGCCGAGGATCTGCTCGGGCGACATGTAGCCGGGCGAGCCGACGGAGACGCCCGTCGAGGTCAGCGAGGCGGTGCCGTCGGTGGCGCGGGCGATGCCGAAGTCGATGAGGAGGGGGCCGTCGAGGGTGAGCAGGACGTTCGACGGTTTCACGTCCCGGTGCACCAGGCCCAGTTCGTGCACCGCGGTCAGCGCCTCGGCGAGGCCGGCGCCCAGCGCCCGTACCGTGCGCACCGGCAGCGGTCCGGCGGCACCGACCGCCGCGGTGACCGACGGGCCCGCCGCGTAGCCGGTGGCGACCCACGGCACGGCGGCCCCCGGGTCCGCGTCCAGGACGGGCGCCGTCCAGGCGCCGCCGACCCGCCGGGCGGCCTCGACCTCGCGCCGGAAACGGGCGCGGAACTCCTCGTCGAGCGCGAAGTGCGGATGCACGATCTTCACGGCGACGGTCCGGCCGCCCGAGCTGCGGCCCAGGTACACCCGGCCCATTCCGCCGGAGCCGAGCCGGCCGAGGAGCCGGTACGGCCCCACGACGGCGGGCTCGCCGGCATCGAGCGGCTGCATGGCGTCCACCCCTGTCCCGAAGGATCCCCCGAAGGCGCGCGGCCCTCCCCTGCGCAGCAGGGTAGTGCCGTCGCGTGACGGGTCAGTACCGAACGGGTGCCGCGGGAACAACAGTTCCGGCGGGACGCACTCAACTGCCTTGCCGCGTCGGCCCTTTCAGGGCTTCAGCAGGTCGACCTTCACGTCGGCGTCGAAGCCGGTCGTCGGGCCCACGCGGCGCGCGAACTCGGCGACGGCCTCCAACTGCGGCGCGCCGAAGCTGAAGTCGAGGGTGGTGAAGTACCGCTCCAGGACCTCGCGGTCGAACTCCTCCCAGCGGGACGCCTGTTCGGCGACCTTGCCGACCTCTTCGAGGGAGAGGTTGCGCGACGCGAGGAACGCCTCGTGCACCTTGCGGGTGATGACGGGCTCGCGCTCCAGGTAGTCGCGGCGGGCGGCCCAGACGGCGAAGACGAACGGCAGGCCCGTCCACTCCTTCCACATCGCGCCGAGGTCGTGCACGTCGAGACCGAAGCGCGGGCCGTCGATCATGTTGGCGCGCAGCGCGGCGTCGCCGATGAGGACGGCCGCGTCGGCCTCCTGCATCATCAGGCTCAGGTCGGGCGGGCACGTGTAGTACTCGGGGCTGACCCCGACGTGCTCGGCCAGCAGGAGCTGGGCCAGGCGCACGGAGGTGCGCGACGTCGACCCGAGCGCGACCCGTGCGCCGTCGAGCTGGTCGAGGGGGACCTGCGAGACGATCACGCACGACATGACGGGGCCGTCGCAGCCCACCGCGATGTCGGGGAGGGCGACGAGCTGGTCGGCGTGCTTGAGGAACTCGACGAGCGTGATGGGACCGATGTCGAGGTCGCCCTTCACGAGCTGCTCGCTGAGCTTCTCCGGCGTGTCCTTCGTCAGGTCGAAGTCGAGGAGCGTGCCCGTTCTCGCGAGCCCCCAGTAGAGAGGCAGGCAGTTCAGGAACTGGATGTGGCCGACGCGCGGCCGGATGCGAGAATTGTCCACATCGCGAGACTAGCCCCTATGGGGTACGGTGCAGACTTCAGGGTGACCCCGCCGGGCAATGCACCGGCCCCTGCCGTACCGGCCGCGGTGGCACCGGCGTCCTCGGTCAATCGGGCCGGGACCATTCAGACGTCCGAGTGACGTGATCTTGACCTCTATCGCTTTCGCGCGCCCGCGTGCTAGGCTCGCCGCAAGTTGCAGTTTGGTTTCCCTTGCAGTACAGAGCCTGCGGAGCATGTGACCGCGGGCTCTCGTCGTTTTCAGACATATGCATTTGTTTCTGGCACTTGCAGGTTCTGGAGCAGGGCAACCCTTTGGGCCCAAGGAGGGCTTATGGCTACCGGAACCGTGAAGTGGTTCAACGCCGAAAAGGGCTTTGGCTTCATCGCCCAGGAGGGCGGCGGCCCCGACGTCTTCGTCCACTACTCCGCGATCAACGCGAACGGTTTCCGCTCGCTCGAGGAGAACCAGCAGGTGTCTTTCGACGTGACCCAGGGCCCGAAGGGCCCGCAGGCGGAGAACGTCAGCGCCATCTGAGTCCACTCCGCGATCTTTGATCCGGATCGGAAGCAGTACCCAAGGAGCCCCATCGCCGCGAGGCGATGGGGCTCCTGCCTTTCCCGGGCCCGCCCTCCGCACCGGGGGCGGGCTCAGACGTGCTGCATGACCAGCGTGAACCGCGTGCCCGGCACCACCGCCTCGTACGTGTGGGCGAGATCACCGCGGAACGACAGGTAGTCCCCCGGCCCCAGCTCCACCTCCGCGCCCCGCGGTCCCGCCTGCACCCGGCCGGCCGCGACGACGACGTGCTCCACCGTGCCCGGGATGTGCGGCTCGGACGCGCGCACGGTGCCCGGCTCCATGGCGACGCGATAGAGGTCGCGGCGCGCCCCGGCCGGGCCCACCGACAGCAGGGTGGCCGCGTAGCTGGACTGTTCCGAGTGCAGGACCGCGCCCTCTCCGGCGCGGATCACCTGCACCGCGTGGTCCGGCGGCTCGACCAGCGCGCCGAACGGCACGCCGAGCACCACGGCGAGAGCCCAGATCGTCTCCATGCTGGGGTTGCCGACGGCCGACTCCAGCTGCGACAGCGTGGACTTCGCGATGCCCGCCCGCTTGGCCAGTTCGGACAGCGAGAGGCCGGCGCGGGCGCGTTCGCGGCGAAGGCTTGCGGCCATCCAGTCGAGCGGGAGGCGGCGTGGGGGCGTGCGCGGGGAGTCGCCGGGGGCGGACCCGCGGGCGGGCCGGGGGGCAGGTGCGGGGGCACCGGCTGCGTCGGACATGTTCGTTCGCTCCAGGGGTACGTTCGTTCGTCTTGACGAACGTCGGGACTGCTGTTCATTGTAATGAACATGCGTTCAGCGAAGCGAACACTCGACGCGCTCGATCCGGAGCTGGTCCGGGACGTGGCCCTCGTCTGCGCCGCCGACACCGTGGTCGGCGTGTCGTTCGGGGCGATCGCCGTGGCCGGCGGACTGCCGCTGTGGGTGCCCGTCCTCATGTCACTGATCGTCTACGCCGGCTCCGCCCAGTTCAGCGCGGTCGGCGTGCTGACCGCCGGGGGCGGCCCGCTCGCGGCGGCGGCGACCGGGCTGCTGCTCAACACCCGCACGGCCGCGTTCAGCCTCGCGGTCACCGACATCCTCGGCCCCGGACGCCTCGCGCGGTACGCCGGTGCCCACCTGGTGACGGACGAGACGGTGGCCTTCGCGCTGGCCCAGCCGGACCCCGACCGGCGGCGGGCCGCGTTCTGGCTCTCGGGGCTCGGCCTGTTCGCGGCCTGGAACCTCAGCGTGGCGGTGGGCGCCCTCGTCGGCGGCGCCCTCGGCGACACGGACACGTACGGGTTGGACGCGGCGTTCCCCGCGGTGCTCGTGGCCCTGGTGCTGCCCGCCCTGCGGGAGGACGGGGGTGTGCGCCGGGCGGCGGCGCTCGGCGCGGTCGTGGCCCTCGCGCTGACCCCGGTGCTGCCGGTCGGGCTGCCGGTGCTGCTGGCGCTGACCGGGCTGCTCGTGGTGGGCCGCACCGGCGGTCCGAAGGGGGCCGCCGCGTGAACGCGACGGTGGTGGCGGTGCTGGCCCTCGCGGTCGGCACGTACGCGTTCCGGCTCGCGGGCCCGGTGCTCGACGGCAGGGTCGAAATCCCGCCGCGTGTACGGAGTCTGCTGTCCACGGGCGCGGTCGTGCTGCTGGTGGCGCTGCTGGCCACGGGCGCGCTGACCGAGGGCCACGGTTTCGCTGGCTGGGCCCGCCCGGCGGGGGTACTGGTGGGCGCCGTACTGGCGTTGCGGCGGGCCCCGTTCGCGGTGGTCGTCCTCGCGGCGGTGGCGGTGACGGCCGGGCTGCGGGCGGCCGGGGCGGGCTGACGGCGGGCGCCCGCGGGAGGTGGCCGGAACCGCACGCGGGGCGCGCCGTGCTGTCGGTGGCCGCCGTTAGGGTCCCCGGCCATGACCTCCCAGGAATCCACCCCCACCGACGGCACCGCGGCCCCGAGCAGCGGCACAGGCACGGTCATCACAGGCACCGCCCCCGGCACCGACCCCGGCTTCGTCACCGAGACCCGCGTCTTCTACGACGCCGTCGCGGAGGACTACGCGACGGTGTTCCGGCACGAGTTGGAGCAGAAGCCGCTGGACCGGGCGGTGCTGAGGGGGTTCGCGGAACTGGTGCTGGCCGACGGCGGCGGCGAGGTGGCCGACCTCGGCTGCGGACCGGGCCGGGTCGCCGGGTACCTCGCGTCGCTGGGCGTCTCCGTCTTCGGCCTCGACCTCTCGCGGAGCATGCTCGCGGTGGCCCGGCGGGAGAATCCCGGGCTGCGCTTCGAGAGCGGATCGATGCTCGAACTCACGCTGCCGGACGCCTCGTTGGCGGGGGTGATGGCCTGGTACTCCACGATCCACACCCCGGACGAGAGGCTGCCGGAGCTGTTCGCGGGCTTTCGCCGCGTGCTGCGGCCGGGCGGTCATCTGCTCCTGGGCTTCCAGGTGGGCGACGTCCCGAAGCGGCGCGAGAACCCCTACGGCCACCAGGTCTCCCTGGACTTCCGCCGCCGCCGGCCGGACGCGGTCGCCGCGCTCCTGGAGGAGGCCGGGTTCGAACCGGTGTGGCGGGTCGAACGGGCGCGGGCGCTCCAGGAGCCGACCTCCCAGGCGGCCCTGCTCGTGCGCAGGCCGGCGGGGCCGGCGGACTGAGGCCGACCCCCCGTCCGACCCCGCGTCCGGCCGGGCGGGGCAGCCGGGCGGCGGGGCCCGCCGCCCGGCTACCGCTCGTACAGCGCCTCCACCTCCTTGGCGAAGTCCCGCACGATCTCGGCACGGCGGAGTTTCATCGACGGCGTGAGGTGGCCCGCGCGCTCGGTGAAGTCGACGGGGAGGACCGTGAAGCGGCGGACGGACTCCGGGCGGGAGACCATCGTGTTGGCGTCGTCCACCGCGCGTTGCAGGACCGTGCGCAACTCCTCGTCGTCCAGCAGGAGTTCGGCCGGGACAGGATGGCGTCCGTTCATCCGGCGCCAGTGGCTGACGCCCTCCATGTCCAGGGTGAGCAGCGCGGTGATGTACGGGCGGCGGTCGCCCAGCACGATGCACTGGGAGATCAGGGGGTGCGACCGCAGCCGGTTCTCCAGCGGGGCCGGGGCCACGTTCTTGCCGCCCGCGGTGATCAGGATCTCCTTCTTGCGGCCCGTGATGGTCAGGTAACCGTCGTCGTCGAGGCGGCCGATGTCCCCCGTGGCGAACCATCCCTCGCGGCTCGCGGGTATCACGCCGCCGGCGTGCGGGTCCCAGTAGCCGCGGAAGACGTGGCCGCCGGCGAGCAGCACCTCGCCGTCCTGGGCGATGCGGACCTTCGTGCCGGGCAGCGGCCAGCCGACCGTCCCCAGGCGGGGTCGGAGCGGCGGGGTGACGGTCGCGGCGCCGGTGCACTCGGTGAGCCCGTAGCCCTCGTAGACCTCGATGCCGGCCCCCGCGTAGAACGCGGCCAGCGGGCGGCCCAGCGGTGAGCCGCCGCAGATGACGTGCCGCAGCCGGCCGCCGAGGGCGTTGCGGATGCGGCGGTAGACCAGCGGGTCGTAGAGGGCGCGGGCGGTCCGCAGTCCGCGGCCGGGTCCGGGGCCGGTGCCGTGCTGGCGTTCCTCCAGGGCCTCGCCGTAGCGGCAGGCGACACCGGCCGCGCGGTCGAACGAGGACGCCTTGCCGCCGCGTTCGGCGGTGGCCCGCGCGTTGTTGAAGACCTTCTCCAGCATGTACGGGATGGCCAGCAGGAACGTCGGCCGGAAGCTCGCCAGGTCGGCGAGCAGGTCGTCGGCGGCCAGGCTCGGGGCGTGCCCGAGGCGCACCCGGGCGCGTACGCACGCGACGGCCACCATCCGCCCGAAGACGTGGGACAGCGGGAGGAAGAGCAGGGTGGAGGCCTCCGCGTCGTCGGTCTGCGCCCGGAAGACCGGGTGCAGGAGTTCGATCGCGTTGTCCACCTCGGCGAGGAAGTTGCCGTGGGTGAGCGCGCAGCCCTTGGGGCGGCCGGTGGTGCCCGAGGTGTAGACGACGGTGGCCAGGCTGTCCGGGCCGAGCACGCCGCGCCGGAAGTCGGTCTCCTGGTCGGCCACGGCGCTGCCGCGTTCCGCGAGCCGGGCCGCGTGGTCCTTCTCCAGGACCCACATGTGCCGCAGGTCGGGGAGGCGTTCGCGCTCCGGGCCGAGGGCGGCGGCCTGTGCGACGGTCTCGGTCACGAGGGCGACGGCCCCGGAGTCCTGGAGGATCCACCGCGTCTGGAAGACGGACGACGTGGGGTAGACCGGCACGGTCACCAGACCGGCGGCCCAGGCGGCGAAGTCGAGGAGCGTCCAGTCGTACGAGGTGCGGGACATGACGGCGATCCGGTCGCCGGGCCGCAGCCCCTCCGCGATCAGTCCCTTCGCGACGGCCCGCACCTCCTCGGCGAACCGGGCCGCCGTCACGTCGTGCCAGCCGCCGTCCGCCGAACGGCGGCTCAGCACCGGCTTGTCGGGCTCGGCCTGCGCGTTCTCGAAGGGCAGGTCGGCGAGCGAGCCGTGCGTGACGTCCGCGACCAGCGGCGGTACGGCCGCCTCCCTGACCTCGCCGCCCAGCTTCTGCGTCGTGGGCGCGACGAGAGCGGGCACGACGGCGTCCCCGGAGCCGGTCGCCGAGCGGGACGACGGTGACGGCACGGACGACGAGTACGAGATGGGCATGGGCGACTCCCGGGAGTGCGGCTCGGTTCGGCTCTGCCGCGGAGGTACGCGCCGTGCGCACCGAGCCGTTCACCGGAGGTGGGTTCGGGTGGGGTGGGACCGGGTCGGGCCGGGTGGCGGGGGGCTGGGTGGCGGGGGTTGGGTCGGAAGGACGCGGGAGGGGGGTTACCGCCGGTCAGGAAGGTGAGCGTACGGGTCCTGCATGGGGGGTTCGTGCGGGTTCGGGGCGGGAGCGGGGGACGGGATGTGCAGCCTCGGCACGGCCGGGGGTGCCGCGTCAGGCGCGTTCGAGCACCGCCGTCACCCCCTGGCCGCCCGCCGCGCAGACCGAGATCAGGCCGCGGGCCGGGCCCTCGCGCTCGGCGAGCAGGGCGGCCAGGGTCGCCACGATGCGCGCGCCGGTGGCCGCGAAGGGGTGCCCGGTGGCGAGCGAGGACCCGGCGACGTTCAGCCGCTCGCGGTCCACGGGGGCCAGGCCGCGCTTCTCCCAGGCGGCCAGGGTCGCGAGCACCTGGGAGGCGAACGCCTCGTGGATCTCGACGAGTTCGAAGTCCTCGATGCCGAGGCCGGCCCGTTCCAGCATGCGCGGGACCGCGTACGCGGGGGCCATCAGCAGGCCGTCCTCGCCGCCCGCCACGTCCCCGCCGACGAAGTCGACGGCCGCGGTCTCGTACGCGGTGAGGTACGCGAGCGGGGTGAGACCGCGTGCCGCCGCCCACTCCTCGCTCGCCAGCAGCACGGTCGCGGCACCGTCGGTGAGCGGCGTCGAATTGCCCGCCGTCATGGTCGGTTCGGGCCCGTCGAGGCCGAACACCGGTCGCAGTTCGGCGAGTTTGCCGACGGTCGACCCGGGCCGCATGTTCTGGTCGCGGTCGAGACCGCGGAAGGGGACCACCAGGTCCTGGAAGAAGCCGCGTTCGTAGGCGGCGGCCAGCCTCTGGTGGCTGGTGGCGGCCAGCCGGTCCTGGTCGGCGCGGGCCACTCCCCAGGCGCGGGCGGTGACGGCGGCGTGCTCGCCCATGGAAAGGCCGGTGCGGGGCTCGGCGTTGCGCGGGATGTCGGGCACAAGGTGCGCGGGCCGCACCCGGGCGAGGGCGCGCAGCCGGGCCGCCGGGGACTTGGCGCGCCGCGCGGCCAGCAGGATGCGCCGCAGGGCGTCGTTGACGCCGAGGGGCGCGTCGCTCGCGGTGTCGGCGCCGCCCGCGACCGCCGACTCCGTCTGCCCGAGGGCGATCTTGTTGGCGGCGGCGATCACGGCCTGGAGGCCGGTGCCGCAGGCCTGCTGGACGTCGTAGGCCGGGGTGCGGGGGTCCAGTCGCGAGCCGAGGACGGTCTCGCGCGCGAGGTTGAAGTCGCGGCTGTGCTTGAGCACGGCGCCGGCCACGAACTCGCCCACGGCGCCGGGCTCCTGGAGCCCGTACAGCCCGGCCAGGCCGTCCAGGGCCGCGGTCAGCATCTCCTGGTTGGAGGCGGTGGCGTACGGGCCGTCGGAACGGGCGAACGGGATGCGGGTGCCGCCGATCACGGCGACGCGCCGCACGCGCGCGCTCCCTGCTGCCGCGGTGGCCCTGTCGGCCCCGGTGCCCTCGACCGGACTCATCTCGGCGTGCTCCTCGTCTGCTCTCGGGCGATCCGTCCCACTTCCGCGGACCGCCCCGGACCATGGGACTTACCTACGGTAACCTTACTCCCGGGTCAGCACGGGCGGTATACATGCGCCACCGCGTTCGCGCGCGCCCACGACGATCGCCGACACAACGCCTCCGAACGCCCCGGGAGTTGGACCATGGCCGACCGCTATCTGAGCTTCACCGCCACCGCGCCCGGCCGCTTCGTGACGCGGCGCCTCGGGCTGCCCCAGCCGGCCGGGCTGCGCCGCTGGAGCGCCGAACGGCCCGCACTGGACGGCGGGTTGCTGCACCTGACCGCCGGCAAGTCCGGCCTGGACGGACTCGGCGCGCTGCTGGCGGGCCTCGCCCCGGCGGACGAGGACGGACGGCCCGGCGCGGTCGTGCTGGACGCGACCGGGGTGCGGGACGTCGCGGCCCTGGCCGAGGTGCACGCGGCCCTGCACCCCGTCGTCCGGTCGGTCACCGCGAGCGGCCGGATCGTCGTCCTCGGCTCGCTCCCGGACCCCGACGACCACCACCAGGCCGCCGCGCAGCAGGCTCTCGAGGGCTTCACCCGCTCGCTGGGCAAGGAGATCGGACGCGGGCGGACGGTGAACCTGGTGCGCGCGGCGGACACGGCGGGGGCCGCGTCCACCCTGCGCTTCCTCGTCTCGCCGAAGTCGGCCTACGTCAGCGGCCAGGTGATCACCACCGGCGCGGCGGGCCCGGACCCGGCCGGCGAGGAGCACGACCCCGCCCGCCCCCTCGCGGGACGCACCGCCCTGGTCACCGGCGGCGCGCGCGGCATCGGCGAGGCGGTCGCGGAGGTCCTCGCGCGCGACGGGGCGCACGTCGTCGTCCTGGACGTGCCGTCGGCCGAGGCCGACGCCCGCCGGGTGGCCGAACGGCTGGGCGGCACCGCGCTGCCCCTCGACATCACGTCCGCCGACGCGGGCGCCGCGATCGCCGGGGCGCTGCCCGGGGGCCTGGACGTCCTGATCCACAACGCGGGCGTCACCCGCGACCGGCGCCTGGTCAACATGCCCGCCGAGCGCTGGAGTTCGGTGCTCGACGTCAACCTCGCGAGCGTCCTGCGCACCACCGACGCGCTGCTCGCGGACGGCACCCTGCGCCCCGGCGGCCGGATCGTCGCGACGGCGTCCATCGCGGGCCTCGCGGGCAACGCGGGCCAGACCAACTACGGCGCCAGCAAGGCCGGGATCGCCGGTCTCGTACGGTCGCTGGCGCCGCGCGCCCTGGCCGGGCACGGCGTCACCGTGAACGCGGTGGCCCCCGGCTTCATCGAGACCCGGATGACGGCGGCCGTACCGCTGTTCATCCGGGAGGCCGGGCGGCGCATGAACTCCCTTGCCCAGGGCGGACTTCCGGTCGACGTGGCGGAGACGACGGCGTGGCTCGCCCACCCCGGCTCGGGCGCGGTCAACGGCCAGGTGGTCCGCGTCTGCGGCCAGAGCCTGCTGGGAGCGTGACGCCGTGACGACCCAGGACGCCCGCCCCGGCGAGCGGGACACATCGACGGTCCGGCTGCGCTCGGCCCCCGCCCTCACCCCCCGGCTCCTGCTGGGCGCCCTGCGCTCCCCCGCCAAGAAGCCGCACCCGGGGGCGGCCGTCCCGCCCACCCGGCTGGTCCTGCCGGGGGTGCGCGCCGACGCGGACCGCCTGGCCGCCTACGAGCGGGTCTGCGGGTTCCCGGACGACGGGCGCGGCACCCTGCCGATCACCTACCCGCACGTCCTGGGCTTCCCCCTGGCCATGCGGCTGATGGGCGCCCGCGCCTTCCCGCTGCCGCTGCTGGGCCTGGTCCACACGTCGGTCACGATCACCCGGTACGCACCGGTCCCGGCCGCCGGAACGTACGAACTGGCCGTGCGCGTCGCGGGGTTGGCCCCGCACCGGCGCGGCACGGAAGCCGCCGTCGTCACGGAACTGCGGGACGGCGCCGACCTGGTGTGGACGTCGGAGAGCAGCTACCTGGCCCGGCACCGCACGGAGCCCGGCACGCACGAACCGCGCCCCGCCGCCGCCCGCGTCCCCCTGCCCGCCGTCGCCGACTGGCGGCTCGGCGGCGACCTGGGACGCCGCTACGGCGCCGCCTCCGGCGACCGCAACCCGATCCACCTGCACCCGCTCACCGCCCGCCTCTTCGGCTTCCCGCGCGCCATCGCCCACGGCATGTGGACGGCCGCCCGCTGCCTCGCCGAACACGGCACCCCGCCGGAGACCTCGGTCCACGCGGAGTTCCGCGCCCCGGTGCTGCTCCCGGGCACGGTGACGTACGCGGCGGCGGAGGGTGCCTTCGAACTCCGGGGCGGGGAACCGGGCGAGGAGCGGGTGCACGTGACGGGAAGCGTGGCACCGCCGGGCGGATGACGGCGGCCGGCCGGAACCGGCGTGCGGCTAGGGCTCGTTGGCGGGCACCGGGGCGCCCTCGCCCTCCGGGGGCACCCACGGGCGTCCCTCCATCAGGTCGCCCAGGCCCGCCCACGCGAAGTTCATCAGGGTGGCCGCGGCCTGGCGGGCCGTGACGCCGGGGGCGGTGTTGGCCCAGGCCGCCAGGGACTCGGCGGCGCCGACCAGGGCCTCGGCCAGGCCGGTGGCCTCCCGTTCCGGCAGGTCGCGCGGAGCCGCGGCGTTCGGGGCGGGGGTGCGGCGGTCGCGGGCGGCGACCGTGACGAGCTGGGTCACGAACGCGACGATCTCCTGCCGTATCGCGTTCACCTCGCTCACGAACGGCTCCCCGTGCGTGCGGGCCTGGAGGTGCAACACCGCCCAGCCGTCCGGGTGTCGCGCGGTGTAGGTGAAGAACGCCCGCAGCCCTTCCCAGAGTTGGCGGTCCGCCGCGAGTTCGGGGTGGGCGCCGGTGCGCACGGCGTCGGTGAGGGTCTGCGCCTCGCGGCGGATGCACGCGAGGAACAGGTCTTCCTTCGAGTTGAGGTACAGGTACACCAACGGCTTGGAGACGCCCGCGAGTTCGGCGATCTCGTCCATGGAGACGGCCGCGTAGCCGCGCTGCCCGAAGGTGCGTACGGCTGCGTCGAGCATCTGCTGCTCACGGACCGCGCGCGGCATCCGCTTGGTCTTCACGGCACCCATGGGCACAGCCTACGGGCCGCGGGAGGGCGGCCGGGGTCAGGAGGAGGCGTGGTCCTGGGCCGGGGTCGAGGCCCTGGCGCGCTCGGGAGCGGGCGCCTGCGCGGCCGCGGCGGCGTCCTGCTCCTCGTCCTCCTGGCTGCGGTTGGCGTCGAGGTTGGCCTTCATCCGGTCGACGCGCTGCACGACCTGGACCGAGGCACGGTCGCGCTCCTTGCGCAGCGCGACGAAGCTGATCGGCGCCGAGAGCACCAGCGACAGCAGCACGATCCACATGCCGTTGGAGTTGCCGAGGCCGCGCGGAACGACGTGGGTGTAGACGAGGCCCCAGACGACCAGGAGGCAGCCCACGAAGATCCCGGCGCGCATCACCGTGTACCGGAGCATCTCAATCCACTCTTCCTGTTCCGACAAACCATCTACAAAGCCATCGTCCAGTGAAGCACGGCGGGCACCCGATCTTGCAGCCGGGTGCGGCGCCGGAGTCCCGGAACCCCGGCCGCGCAGGTCAGCCCAGCGGAAGCAGCATCGTGACGTCGTCGCGGTCGTCGCCGGGCGCCACGCGGATCGCGTCGGGCACGCGGCCGACCTCCTTGTACCCGCAGGACGCGTAGAACCGTTCGAGGCCGCCGCCACCGCGGCAGGTGAGCCGGACGGCCTCGATGCCGTCGAGGCCGCGCGCCGCGTCGGCCGCGGCGGCCATCAGGTCGCGGCCGTAGCCGCGGCCCTGGTGGCGCGGGTGCACCATCACCGTGTAGAGCCACAGCCAGTGGGTCATGAGGCGGTGGGTGTTGAGGGTGAGGAACGCGGTCGCCGCCACCCGTCCGTCCTCGTCGCGCCCGACGAGCAGGCGGGTGCGGCCCTCGGCCATCGCCGCGAGGTGCTTGAGCAGCTCGGGCCGGACCGTCTCCCGGTCCACGGTCGGCACGAAGCCCACCGAACCGCCCGCGTTGGACACGTCCACCCACAGGTCGAGCACGCCGTCCCGCAGTTCGGGGGTCACCGAGGGGTCGAGGGTGAAGGTAAGAGGCATAGGCCAATAGTAACCATTACAGCGGGGTGGGCGTCAACGGCGGAGGCCCACCGGCCGGGCACACACGAACGCCCTCCCCGGGCGCATGGGGAGGGCGTTCACTGCACGGGCCGCCGGTCCTCAGACCCGCATCGGCTGCGGCGACTCCCGCCGCAGCGGGTCCGGGCCGTCGAACTCGCGGATGATCTCGTACCGCGTGTTGCGCTCCACGGGCCGGAAGCCGGCGTCGCGGATCAGGTCGAGGAGGTCGTCGCGGGTCAGCTTGTTCGGGGTGCCGTAGTTGTCCGCGTCGTGCGTGATCTTGTACTCGACGACCGAGCCGTCCATGTCGTCCGCGCCGTGCTGGAGGGCGAGTTGGGCGGTCTGCACACCGTGCATGACCCAGAAGACCTTCACGTGCGGGACGTTGTCGAACAGCAGCCGGGAGACCGCGAAGGTCTTCAGCGCCTCGGCACCCGTCGCCATCGTCGTGCGCGCCTGGAGCCTGTTGCGGACCTTGCCGTCCTTGAGGTCCACGAAGTCGTGCTGGTAGCGCAGCGGGATGAAGACCTGGAACCCGCCGGTCTCGTCCTGGAGTTCACGCAGCCGCAGCACGTGGTCGACCCGGTGGCGGGGCTCCTCGATGTGCCCGTACAGCATGGTGCACGGGGTCTTGAGACCCTTCTCGTGCGCCAGCCGGTGGATGCGCGACCAGTCCTCCCAGTGCGTGCGGTGGTCGACGATGTGCTGCCGGACCTCCCAGTCGAAGATCTCGGCGCCGCCGCCGGTCAGCGACTCCAGGCCCGCGTCGATGAGTTCGTCCAGGATCTCGGAGGCCGACATCCCGGAGATCGTCTCGAAGTGGTGGATCTCCGTCGCGGTGAACGCCTTCAGCGACACCTCGGGCAGCGCCTTCTTCAACTCCCGCAGCGAGCGCGGGTAGTAGCGCCACGGCAGGTTGGGGTGCAGGCCGTTGACGATGTGCAGCTCGGTGAGGTTCTCGCCCTTCATCTCCTCGGCGAGACGCACGGCCTCCTCGATGCGCATCGTGTACGCGTCCTTCTCGCCCGGCTTGCGCTGGAACGAGCAGTAGGCGCACGACGCGGTGCACACGTTCGTCATGTTGAGGTGGCGGTTGACGTTGAAGTGGACCACGTCACCGTTCTTGCGGGTGCGCACCTCGTGCGCGAGACCGCCCAGCCAGGCCAGGTCGTCCGACTCGTACAGCGCGACGCCGTCCTCGCGGGTCAGCCGCTCGCCGGCGCGGACCTTCTCCTCCAGCTCGCGCTTGAGCCCGACATCCATGCGTGTGCCTCTCCCTGAGTGCTGCGGTTTCGCGCCGCGTGGGTCCGGCCGTGTCCTGCGGACACGGGCCCGGAAATCGTGTCAACCGTAACGCGCCCGGCGAAGGGCCGTCCGCCGCGCCCGCGCGCGGCGCGGCCGGACGCCCTCCGCCGGCCGCTACGCCTCTTCCTCCGGCAGCTCGCCGACCCGGTTCTCCCACTTCGTGGAGAGCACCACGGTCGTACGGGTGCGGGAGACGCCCTTCGTGCCGGACAGCCGCCGGATCGTCTTCTCCAGGCCGTCCACGTCGCTGGCGCGCACCTTGAGCATGAACGAGTCGTCGCCCGCGATGAACCAGCAGTCCTCGATCTCGCCGAGGTCCTTGAGCCGCTGCGCGACGTCCTCGTGGTCGGCGGCGTCGGACAGCGAGATGCCGATCAGCGCGATGACACCGAGGCCGAGCGAGGCGGCGTCCACGGTGGCCCGGTAGCCGGTGATGACGCCGGCCGCCTCCAGCCGGTTGATGCGGTCGGTGACGCTGGGTCCCGACAGGCCCACGAGACGGCCCAGTTCCGCGTAGGAGGCCCGCCCGTTCTCCCTGAGGGCCTGGATGAGCTGCCTGTCCACCGCGTCCATGCGATCGAAGCCTTCCGGTGAAGAAGAGGAGTGGAGTGGTGTGAGAAGGAAGTGCCGGGAGCCGCGGCGCCGGGCGGGGGTCAGCCGTCGGCCGGACCGCTCGACCCCGCCGTTCCCGCGGCCCGCGCGCCCCCGCCCAGCTCGCCCTCCCAGCGGCGGTAGAGCCGGTGGCCGACGCCGGCCGATTCCAGTACCCGCCCGGCGACGAAGTCGACCAGGTCCTGGATGTGGGTGGCGCCCGCGTAGAAGCCCGGCGACGCCGGGACCACCGAGGCGCCCAGGTCGTCGAGGGTGACGAGGTGGCGCAGGGTCTGGCCGTTCAGCGGTGCCTCCCGGACGGAGACGACGAGGGGGCGCCGTTCCTTCAGGGTGACGCTCGCGGCCCGTTGCAGCAGGTCCTTGGAGAGGCCGAGCGCGATGCCCGCGACGGCCGCCGTCGACGCCGGGACGACGATCATGCCCCGTGCCGGGTACGAGCCGGAGGACGGCCCGGCGGCCAGGTCGCCCGCGCTCCAGTGCCGGACCAGGTCCAGGCCGCCGGCGTCGAAGGGCGCGGGCTTGCCGTCCGCGCCCAGGGACAGCCAGGCCGCGAGGTCCTCGCGCCAGTGCGCGTCGCGGAAGGGCAGGCCGGTCTCGTCCAGCAGGGTCAGCCGCGAGGCCCGGCTGACGACCAGGTCCACGTCGTGCCCCGCGTCCAGCAGGGCACGCAGCACCGCGGCTGCGTACGGCGTGCCGGACGCTCCGGACACCCCCACGATCCAAGGCGCGCGCTGCGTTTCTCCTGCGTTCACACCCCGAGCCTACCGGCGTGCGGCGCGACCGGCGGGACCGACCGCGCGCGGACGGGACGTACGGGGACGAGGTGCCCGCGCCGGGCGCCGCGACGGGCGTCCGGCGGCGGCCCCGTCCGGCCCCGGGGACGGCCGTCCGGCCCCCGCGACCGCACGTTCACCCACCTGTCGCCCGGTGGTCGCCGAGGAGACACCGTGCCGGATTCGTACGGGTGGCTGGATACGAGTCCGGTACACCCCCCGCCGTCCGCATCCGCCGTCCAGACCCTGGGAGCGCCCCATGACCGGCCAGGTCCCCGCCGCAGCCGCGGCCTCCGCGACCGACAGATCCCGCACGAACCCGGCCGCCCGCGCCGGGCGCCGACGTGCCACCGCCGCCTGCCTGCTGGGCGGTTCGCTGCTGCTGACCGGGGCGGTCGGCGCCGCGTCCCCGGCCGCCGCGGACACCGCGGCCTCCTCCGGCACCGCGCACCCCACCGTGACGCGGGCGGCAACCGCCGCCGCCGGAGACCTCCTTGAGGTCACGCTGGACCAACTGCACCCCACACAGCCGTCGTTGGGGTACGACCAGATCTATTACAAGCTCGACCGGTACGCGAGCCCCAAGGACGAGGCGAACGGCGACGTCAACAAGCGGTTCGACGACTGGTGCGAGACCAACGGCCAGGGCGAGGCGGCGGACGTCCCGGCGGGCGCGGTGCTGGCGGACCCGTCCACGTTCACCTGCGAGATCCCCGAGGGGCAGGAGACCGCCGACAGCCTCGCCGACATGAAGACGGTCGTGGTCGGCCCCGACGGCAAGCTGTACCTGACGGACGGGCACCACTCGCTGACCGCGTTCTGGGAGGCGGCGGACGGCGGCCCGAAGACCCCGGTCCGGCTGATCGTGCAGGCGAACCTGAGCAACCTGTCGACGTCCGCGTTCTGGAAGCGGATGGAGGCGAACAACTGGGTCTGGCTGAAGGACGAGAATGGCAGTCCGATCACCGTCGCCGACCTGCCGGCCAGGCTCGGCCTCTCGCAGTTCCACGACGACCCGTACCGCAGCCTCGTCTACCTCACGCGGGACATCGGCTACACGCAGGAGGCCGGGTCGACCGAGTACCTGGAGTTCCTCTGGGGCACCTGGCTGCGCGGGCGGATCGACCTCGCGGACTACGACCTGAACGACCCGGCGTCGTACCTCCGGGCCGTGAAGGACGCGTCGGTGGCGATGACGTCCGTGCCGTCCGACACCGTCATCGCCGGCGGCGCGACCGCCGCCGAACTGGGGCAGCTCGCCCTGTGGAACGACGGCAAGAAGGAGACGAAGGGCGAGTTCGGCGACCTGTCGAAGGCGCTGACCGAGGACAAGCCCGGCAAGATCGCCTACGCCCTCGACTACCGCGCGACGGTCCCCGCCGACCCGGCCTGCACCCGCACGGTCACCGGCACGCGTCTGCTCCCGCTGATCGTGACGTCCGGTACGACGTGCCTCGACAGGGCGACCGTCCTGGGCGGCGTCGCCGTGGCCCCTGGCGCGAGCCTCGTCGCGAAGGGCGCCGACATCACCGGTCCGGTCACCTCGCTGAAGGCCCGCACGGTCGAGATCTGCGGCTCGACGGTCACCGGCCCGGTCACCCTCCTCGCCACCACCGACCGCGCCACGCTCACCGGTCCCGGCTGCTCGGCGAACACGGTGCGCGGCAGGGTGACGGTGGTCGCGGGCTCCTGACACCCCGCACCCCGCAGCAGAAGGTGGGCCGGCCCCCGAAGGGTCCGGCCCACCTGTCGTCTGCCTGTACGGGCTGCGGGCTACACCGTCAGACCCCGCACCAGCAGGTCCAGCAGCGCGCACACGAACAGCGCGATGCCGATGAAGCCGTTGACCGAGAAGAACGCACGGTTCAGACGGGAGAGGTCGTTCGGGCGGACGATCCGGTGCTCGTACAGGAACGCGCCCGCGACGACCACCAGGCCCACCCAGAAGAACGCGCCCGCGCCGGTCGACAGCGCGTACCAGACGAGCAGGCCCGTCGTCACCGTGTGGCACGCGCGGGCGCCCCAGATCGCGGCCGGGATGCCGAAACGGGCCGGGACCGAGCGGACGCCGATGGCGCGGTCGGTCTCCACGTCCTGGCAGGCGTAGATCAGGTCGAAGCCGCCGATCCAGATGCCGACGGCGAGACCGAGCAGCACCGCGTCCCACGACCACGAGCCGCTGATGGCGAGCCAGCCGCCGATCGGGCCGCACGCCTGCGCGAGGCCGAGGATGGCCTGCGGGAAGTTCGTGAACCGCTTGCCGTACGGATAGACGACCATCGGGATCACGGCGACCGGCGCGAGCGCGAGGCACAGCGGGTTGAGCAGCGCGGCGGCGCCCAGGAAGACCACGACCGCGACCAGCGCGCCCGTCCACGCGTGCCGCACCGACATCGCGCCGGTGACCAGCTCACGCCCCGCGGTACGGGGGTTGCGGGCGTCGATCTCGCGGTCGATGATCCGGTTGACGGCCATGGCGAACGTGCGCAGGCCCACCATCGCGACGGTGACCAGGAGCAGCCGGCCCCAGTGGATGTTGCCGTCCCACTCGTACATCGCGGTCAGCGCGGCGATGTACGCGAAGGGCAGCGCGAAGACCGAGTGCTCGATCATCACGAGCCGCAGGAAGGCCTTGGTGCGCCCCGGCGTCTGCGGGATCGCGGCGGATGCGGAACTCACAGGCCGTACTCCTTCCAGCGGCGGTCGACCGTCGCCGCCGTCTCCGGGTCCGACAGGACCATCTCGGGCCAGCCGCCGTCGCGCGTGTAGCCCTCCTCGGGCCACTTGCGCGTCGCGTCGATGCCGGCCTTGCCGCCCCAGAACTGCTGGTAGGAGGCGTGGTCGAGATGGTCGACGGGGCCTTCCACGATGCTGAGGTCGCGGGCGTAGTCGGTGTTGCCGAGGGCGCGCCAGGCGACCTCGTGCAGGTCGTGCACGTCGCAGTCGGAGTCGACGACGACGATCAGTTTGGTGAGCGACATCATGTGCGCGCCCCACACCGCGTGCATGACCTTCTGCGCGTGCTTCGGGTACTTCTTGTCGATCGAGACGATCGCGCAGTTGTGGAAGCCGCCGGCCTCGGGCAGGTGGTAGTCCACGATGTCCGGCACGATGATCTTCAGCAGCGGCAGGAAGAACCGTTCGGTGGCGCGGCCCAGCGGGCCGTCCTCCGTCGGGGGCCGGCCGACGACGATCGACTGGAGCAGCGGCCGCTTGCGCATGGTCACGCAGTCGATGGTCAGCGCGGGGAAGGGTTCCTGCGGCGTGTAGAAACCGGTGTGGTCGCCGAACGGGCCCTCGGGCAGCGTCTCGCCGGGCTCCAGCCAGCCCTCCAGGACGACCTCCGCCTGCGCGGGGACCTGGAGCGGGACGGTCTTGCAGTCGACCATCTCGATGCGCCTGCCCGCGAGGAAGCCCGCGAACATGTACTCGTCGATGTCACCGGGCAGCGGCGCGGTCGACGCGTACGTCACCGCGGGCGGGCACCCGAAGGCGATCGCGACCGGCAGCCGCTCGCCGCGCCTGGCCGCGACCTGGTAGTGGTTGCGGCTGTCCTTGTGGATCTGCCAGTGCATGCCGATGGTGCGCCGGTCGTGCCGCTGGAGCCGGTAGAGCCCGAGGTTGCGCACACCGGACTCGGGGTCCTTGGTGTGGGTCAGGCCCAGGTTGAAGAAGGAGCCGCCGTCCTGCGGCCAGGTGAACAGCGCGGGCAGCCGGTCGAGGTCGACGTCGTCGCCGCGCAGCACGACCTCCTGCACGGGCGCGTCCTTCACCTTCTTCGGCGGCACGTGCGCCATCGCGCCGAGCTTGCCGAACGCCTCGCGCACCCCGACGAAACCCTGGGGCAGCTCCGGCCGCAGCAGGCCGCCGATGCGGTCGGAGATCTCCGCGTACGACTTCAGCCCGAGGGCCTTGAGAAGGCGGCGGTCGGTGCCGAAGACGTTCATCGCGAGCGGTACGTCGGTGCCGCGCACGTTCTCGAAGAGGAGCGCCGGGCCGCCCGCCTTCTGCACGCGGTCGACGATCTCCCCCACCTCCAGGTACGGGTCGACCTCGGCCTTGATGCGCTTGAGGTCTCCCTCTCGCTCCAGGGCCCGGAGCAGGGAGCGAAGATCGTCGTAAGCCATGTGTCCCAGTATCGGCCACCCGCTACCCTGGCCCGGTCACCGGGGCCGTACCGCGCCCGTCGCCGACACCGGGGGGATCTTTCGACCATGCTGAGGTATCTGCCGTTCCTGCTGGTCCTCGCTCTGTGGATCTACGCCTTCGTGGACTGCCTGAACACACCGGAGGAAGAGGTCCGCGGGCTGCCCAAGGTCGTGTGGGTCCTGATCATCCTGCTGTTCGGCGAGGTACTGGTCGGCCCGGTCGCCTGGCTGATCGCGGGCAGGAAGCGGCAGGGGGCGGGTGCCGGGGCCGGCGGGACGGGCGGCGGACTCTTCGCCGCCCGTGAGGCTCCCGCGCGCTGGGTGGCCCCCGACGACAACCCGGAGTTCCTGAAGTCGCTGCACGCGGACGCGGCACCAGCGAACGAGGCCCCCGCGGGCGGTGCCACCGCCTCCGGCGACGCGACACGGCTGGCCGACTGGGAGGCCGACCTGAAGCGCCGCGAGGAGGAACTGCGCCGCCGCGAGGGCCGCGGGGACGGCGCCGGGGAGGGCTGAGCACGCCGGCCTCCGCACGCCGGGGCTGACAGGTTGTACGCAGGCGGGGGCGCCGAAGCGGACAGTGCGCCCCTGGGCCGCGGGCCGGGAGAACCGGACACTTCCTCCCATGACGACTGCTCCCGCCAGTTCACCCCCCGAGATCGCGCCCGAGTACGGCGACCGGGTCATCGCCGTGGAGACGGCGGGCTCGGAACCCATTCCGGAGGCCGAACGGCACGGCACGCCGCTCCAGTTGCTCTGGACGTGGGCCTCGCCGAACGTCGAGTTCGCCACCGCCTACATCGGTGTCATCTCCGTCCTGTTCTTCGGCCTCGACTTCTGGCAGGCCGCCGCCGCGATCCTGCTCGGCACGGCCGTCGGCGCGATCACGCAGGGCGTACTGTCCCTGGACGGCCCCCGGTTCGGGGTGCCGCAGATGGTCCTGGGCCGCCTGTCCTTCGGCTACAAGGGCAACGGCATACCGTCGGGCGTCAACGCCCTTGTCGCGGGCGTGGGTTGGTTCGCGGTCAACAGCGTGAGCGCGGCCTTCGCCCTCAACACCCTCACGGATCTGCGGCCGTTGCCGTCGCTGCTGCTCGTGGTGGTGGCCGAGATCGCGATCGGCTTCCTCGGCCACAACTTCGTGCACGCCTTCGAGAAGTACGCGTTCCCGGCGCTGGCGGTGGTGTTCCTGCTGGCCGGCGTGTGGACGTTCAAGGCGGCGGACCTGGGCGGCGGCGGCCACGGGGGCGGCATCGGCGGCTTCCTGCTGGCGTTCAGCTCGGCGTGGGGCTACGCGGCGGGCTGGAACCCGTACGCAAGCGACTACTCCCGCTACCTGCCGCGCGGCGCGAGCAGGCTGCGGACGGTGCTGTACCCGGCGGTGGGTCTGTTCGTCTCGGTCGCCGTGGTGGCACTGATCGGGGCGGCCTCGGCAACGATCGTGGCCCCGGCGGACGCGTCGCCGACCGCCGCCTTCACCGGCCATCTTCCCACCTGGCTGGCCGACTTGACGCTGCTGGCCATCATGCTGGGCGGCATCTCCGCCAACGCGCTGAACGTGTACTCGTCGGCGATCTCGTTCGCGTCGCTCGGCCTGAGGCTGCCGCCGTGGCTGAGCCGCAGCGCGCTGGTCGTGGTCTCCGGCGTCGTCGGCACGGCCGCCGCCTGGGCCTCGCTGGACGACGCGGGCTCGGCGTACGAGGCGTTCCTGCTGGTCATCGCGTACTGGGTGGGCCCATGGCTCGGCGTGGTCCTGATCGACCTGTGGCTGCGCACACGGTCCGCGTCCGCGGCGGCGGAGGACGAGGCGGCCCACGTCGCGCTGACCAACCGCAGGTTCACCAACTGGCCTGGCCTGACGGCCCTGTTGGTCGGGGTGGCGGTCTCCGTGCCCCTCTTCTCCAACCAGGAGAAGTACGTGGGCTGGGTCCCGTCCAACTGGCCCTCGTTCGGCGACATCACGTGCCTGGTCGGCTTCGCCGTGAGCGCGCTGGTGTACGTGGGGCTGCGGAAGGTGGCGGCGGGGCGGGGCTGAACGGGGCGCCTCAGGCGCCGCGGACGACACCACCGAGGAAGCGGTCCCAGGCGGCACGCCCGATCAACAGGGCGGGCCCGTCCTGGGACTTGCTGTCACGCACGGGGACGACGGCCGGGGTGAATGCGGGGGCCACTTCTACGCAGTTGCCTGCGTTGTCGCCGCTGTAGCTGCTCTTGATCCAAGTCGCCGCGTCGAGCTCGAAGTTGACCATGCTGCTCGTACTCCTCCATGACTTGGCGGATCCAGTCGACCGACTCGGTGACTGACCTGGCGTCAGCTCTGAGCACATCATAGATTCGGCTGTAGCGCGCATAGCCGATGGGATCGTCGGCCAGATAGCCGCGGTCAATGGATTCCGAATACACCCAGCGCTGCCCGTCCGGCAGCTCGATCAGCGACATGGCCGTGTTGAAACGGACCACTCTGGGGTCGTGTGCAGGAGTCACATGCAGCAGGATGTTCGGCTGAGCGGCGGCAGACAGTAGTCGTTGGCACTGGTCCCGCATGACGGCCGGGCTGCCTACCGTGCGCTTCAGGCACCCCTCTTCCATGACAACCACGTAGAGGGCGCGCCCCTCGGCATGGAAGCCGAGCTGACGACTCAGGCGGGCATTCACTCTCTCTTCGAGCAGGGCCCCGCTCGCCTTCTGCGCCAAGAGGGCCCGCGCGTAGTCCACCGTCTGAAGCAGGCCAGGCACCAACTGAACCTCGAACTCACGCAGTGACACTGCTACCGCATCCATCTCGGCTCGCCTGCGGAACCAGTCCGGGTGCTCCACCTGGGGGTACCAGTCGATGCGCACCCACAGCCGCATCAACACCCCTCCCGTGCCCAACAGTTCGTCGCACTTCTTCGCGAACGTCTCCTGCGGGACGCGTGCCCCCGACTCGACGTGGGCCACCAACGAGCGGTCGCACGGGATCTGGCGCGCCAGCGCCTCCTGCGTCAGGAACGCCGCCTCACGGAAGTGCCGCAGCACCTCCCCGAACAGTGCCGCCGTGGTGGCGCCCTCTCCCTCGTCCGCCCTGCGTCGGGTCATGTCCGCCGCCCCCTCCGTGACAAGTCCCCAATGACACGCGTCGCGCGTTGCTACCGACCGTTCCCACAGGCAACGCTGGGTACACCCAGAGTCACCATTCACGCACGGAGTGAACATGTCCGATCAGGCGAAGCAGGCGGAGTGGCAACCGGGTGCCGTCGTTTACGACACCCGCGCTCACAGGGTCGGCGAGTACCGCGACCGCACCGGCCCGTACGCGATGCTGCGCCCGCTGGGCGGCGGGCGGGAGTGGGAGGCGGACCCGGCGCTGATCCGGGAGGCGACGCAGGAGGAGCGCCTCGCGGCACGGCTGCGTGCGGCCAACGACCGTTCGGGGTGGCCCCGTTGAGCCCGCGGCCCGTGCCGGGGTGCGCGGACTGCGCGGCTCTCGCTCAACGTCGCGAGGACGCCCGCGCCCGGGGCGACCGCAGCGCGGAGACCGACGCGGACGTCCTGCTGCGACGCCATCCGCACCAGGTGCCGGGGCCGCCGGCGCCCCGGACGCGGCGCGTGTTCCGGTACGTGCCGTACGCGATCGTCCAGGACCCGTGCGCGGAACCGGAGTACGAGGCGGTGTGCGTGTCCGGCGACGAGGCGGACTGCGGGGCGGCGTCGGGGGCGCGGCACGACCCGGCGGAGGTCGAGGAATGGCAGCGGCTGCACACCCAGGAGACCCGGCACACGCGCTACCGCAGGACCTTCGCGGACTACGCGGTACTGGAGAGGCAGACCTGAACCTGCCTCGTTAAAAGGTGAGTTGAGTGCTCGCGGGGCATACGAACCGCCATGACCACCGACGCGACGACGGCGAGCGCCCTGTTTCTCGCGGGCGACGGGCCGGACGGCCCTTCGTGGAGTCCCTACGCGGCGATCGGCGGCTTCGTCGTCCTCGGGATCATCGTCGCGATCCTCTACGGCAGGCGGAACAGACATCGGCCAAGTCCACGCGAGGGTCGCACACAGGTCGCTGGGTGGTCGCGGCGAGAGCGACTCTCGGCCTGTGCGGGCTCGCCAACCTGGTCCAGGCCGTGTGGCACCGGGGCTCGGCCGCGTGGGACGTCACGCGCATCGTGGTCTCCACCCTGTTCCTCGTCGCGTTGTTCAGCCTGCTCGTCAGGTTTTTCGCGGAGCGACGACGGCTGCGGCACGGGGACGCCGACTGAGCGGCCGCAGGCAACTGCCCTGCCAGCAAAGTCCGTTGGCCGGGACCGACCGCTTGGGAGATCGCGCCCCGGGTAGCCGGAAGGCTCCGCGCACCGTGCGCGAGGGGAGGGGGATATTTGTGATCGCGAGGTTCTCCGACACACTGGCCCGGCACTTCTGGCTCCAGATGGCCCTGTCGTGGCTGCTGACCACGGCCCTGTTGCTGCTCATCTACCCGGGGCGTTCGCTGCCGGGCGTGCTGGCGCGGGTCGTCGCCACGTCCGTGGGCGGCATCGTGATCGTTCTGCGGCAACGCTCCCGCGAGAAGCGGGCGGCCAACAGCTCGACGGACGGCCTCGTCGCCCTGAACAAGCAGCTGCGCGAGGGCGAGCTGCCCGCCGAACCCGAACGCCGTGAGGCCATGCGGGAGTTGGTGGATCTGCGACTGCGCCGGTCACGGCACCGCTGGTGGGCCGTGGCGTTCCTCTTCCTTCTCTTCGCCGGCATCACGGCCCTCACCGCCACGACGGGCGGACTCCGGCAGACGATCGGGTTCGCGGCGGTCACGGTGGTCTTCGTGGGCTGGCTGATCATCGGCGGCAACCTCTGGCAGCGCCGGTTGCACCACATGCGCGACCTGCTCGACGGGGCCGCGGAGTCCGGCGGACCGGCGGTGCGGCCCCTGACGACCCCGGGATCGTCCGACCGTCGCGAGTGACCCCGCGGCGGTCGTGCCCGGACTCCGTGTCCTGCGCCGGCCGGACCGGCACGGCGCAGGACACGGCACCGTTGCGGGGCTACTTGACGTCGACGTAGTCGCCGGCGGCCGATATCGCGGGAGTGGTGGTCGTCCCGACGAAGGAGTAGCGCCAGTAGCCGTCGGCAGCCGCCTTGTAGGTCGTCTTCAGGTTGCCGTGGCTGTCGGACGTGACGGTCTTGAGGGTCGTGTAGGTGGTGGAGCCCTTCTTGCGGAACTGCAGGCGCACCTTCTGACCGGTGTAGCCGGCGTACTTGTGGGTCTCCCAGTTCGCGCGGGTGAGGGACCCGGTGGCGGTGAGCGTCTTGCCCTTCTTGACGGGCTCGGGCGCGGCGTTGGTGGTGAGCCTCGACAGGCGCTGCACCACCGGAGAGTGGAACCCGGTCTTCTCGGCGACGGCGATCTTGCTGACGTCCTTCGGGTCGGCGGGGTTCTGGCCGTTGTAGTTCACGGCCCAGGCCACCGAGTGCCAACTGCCGCCCGCGTCCGCGTTGTCGAGGTCGTACGTGGGGTAGATGTCGACGCTTCCCTTGCACGTCTCCGTCGTGATGACCTCCTCGTACGAGGAGTAGGAGGACGTCACGCTGCACGACGCCGTGGTGTCGTCGTACAGGTCGGCCGTCGGGGACGTGGCCGACCCCCTGTACAGGTCCAGGCCGACGTAGAAGTCGTCGTCGGAGAGCCCGTTCACGTTGGTCGCCGTGAGCGTGAAGCTGTAGGGCACGTGCACGATGGCGGTCGTGCCCACGGAAACGGCGGCCTTGCTGCTGTCGACCTTCACGTTCGAGAAGGTCACCGCCAGCGCGGACGGCTCCGCGGAGGCCGCGGACGCGGCGAAGGCGGACATCCCCGCCGACGACGCGGCGGGAGCGGCGAGCTGCCAGGGACGCGCGGCGCCGGCCGAGTCGGCCGCCTGGGCGGCAGGCACGACGGCGCCGGTCAGTGCGAAGGCGCCGCAGGCGACGGCGACGGCCGCGGGAACGCGAATACGCATGCTTTCTCCGAGGGAGACGCGCCGGGACGGCTGACGGTACGAGCCGACCCGGCGGACAAGTTGGGAAGCCCGGCCGGGGCCGGGCTGTGACACGCACCCTCAGACGTGTCGCCCCGGGGAATGGTTGTACCGACGGGATGCGCCGTTCCTCGCGGACGGGACCCGGCCACCGGAGCGCTCTCGCACGAGGAGGCCCGCCAGGCGGGCACGCCCGTGAGCTGCCCGTATGCGGGACGGGCAGGAACACCGCCGGTCGACGCGCGCACAGGTCGAGGCCCGCGCGGCGTCCCAGCTCCGCGCGGGCCTCAACTCCCCTACCGGGGGCGGTGGATCAACAATTCAGCCAGGACGAGGAGCGCGCCCAGGCGTTGAGGTAGCGCCACGTCTGCGGCCCGACCCGGCCGTCGACCTGGATGCCGGCGCAGCTCTGGAAGCGGCGCACCGCCTGGTACGTCTGCGTGCCGAAGTAGCCGTCCACGACGACCCGGGTGTGGCGCATCGACCAGTTCAGCTCGCACTGCACCTGCTTGGTCGCGGTCCGGTAGGTGTGCGGCGAGTAGGTCGTGAGCGGTTCGTACGGTGTGTAGGCGCAGCGGCCCGGGATGACGGCGGCCTGCGCGGGCGCGGCCACCGTGCCCGCGACGCCGAGGCCGAGCAGTACGGCCAGTACGAGCGGCACGGCCCGCAGTCGCGCCCTGACTCCGGTAGCGGATTGAACGGACATGGTCTTTCCCCCTGTCGTGCGCCGCGCGGTCGAGCGCGGCCCTCAACAGCCTGCCCGGCGCCACGGGAGCGGCGTCAGGGCGCGGGAAGCACGGGGAGGGCGTGGACGGTACGGGGAGGGCGGGCGGCCCGCGCGGTGTCCGCCGGACGTGTGTAGCCTCTCGGCAAACCGTGATCGACTTCGCGGTGCGACCAAGGGGCGGGAAGATGGGAAGCAGGGTCCGGAGAGGGCGAAGAACCGTGTGGGCGGCGGGAGTTGGAGCGGCCGGCCTGGTGCTGGTGACGGCGACGGGCGCCCACGCCGAGGGAGTGGGCGACATCCGTGTGGTGTCGACGGTGGTCAACGGCGGCGACAACGTCCACATCGGGACCACGAAGGTCGTGACCTTCCCGATCGCCGTCACCGTCCGGGACAACTCCGGGGTGAAGGGGCTCAGCCACATCGGCACCTACAGCTGGGCCAACGGCTGGGGCTTCATCGACTGGACGCGGACGTCGTGCGTGAAGAAGTCGTCCACCACGTCCGTGTGCACGGCGACGATGACCGTGGACCCGGCGTGGATCGGCGGCTTCTCCGACGGGGACGAGAACAAGGACGCCGGGGTCTGGGCGGTCGACGCCAACGTCCGGGCCAACGACGGCAATTACTGGATCTACGACAACATCGCCCAGTACAAGGTCAAGCGGGCCTCGCGGCTGACCACGAACGCGGCGCCCGAGCCGGTCGCCAAGGGCAAGACCCTCACGGTCACCGGCAAGCTGTCCCGGGCGAACTGGGAGGACCTGAAGTACCACGGCTTCGCCGGGCAGACGGTCAAGCTCCAGTACCGCAAGGCGGGTGCCGCGCACTACGCCACCGTGAAGACGGTGAGGACGAACAGCACCGGCGGCCTCAGCACCAAGGTGACCGCCACGTCGTCCGGCAGCTGGCGCTACTACTTCCCGGGCACCACGACCACCGCCCGGATCGTGTCGACCGGGGACGCGGTCGTCCTCAAGTAGAGGAGTCCGGCCGACAGTTCACGCGAAGGGGGTTTGTGCCCGCCCGGGAAGGACGGGCACAAACCCCCTTCGGCACGTCCGTCCGCGGGCCCGCCGCAGGCGTCAGCGCAGGCGCGACGACGACAGGATCGACAGCAGGTGGGCCGGGACCATCAGCCAGGTGATCGCGGCCAGGGCGATCAGGACCCAGCGGGTGACGTCGACGCCGCCCACGAAGACGTCCGCGATCGCGGCCGCCAGCAGGACCAGGGACGCCTCGATGCCGTTCGTCACGCGGTGGATCTTGAACGCGGCGGCCAGGCGCCGGACGTTCGCGACGCCCGCGGAGCGCGGACGCGTCGCCTCGTCGTCGGCGACCGTGAGGCCGCGGCGGGCGCGGGCCACGTCGACGAGGTCGGTGGACGCCTTGAGGAGGACGACGCCGAGCGCGGTGACGATGCCGAGCGAGAGCCAGCCGCCCACGCCGTTCTGGGCGGCCCGGAAGCCGATGCCGATCATCAGCGCCGCGTCCGCGAGGTACGCGCCCAGGCGGTCGACGTAGATGCCGGCCGCGCTGTTCTGGCCCTTCCAGCGGGCGACCTCGCCGTCGACGCAGTCGAAGAGGAGGAAGAGCTGCATGAGGACGACCGCGAGGACCGCGCCCGCCAGACCCGGGATCAGCAGGGCCGCGCCGGAGGCGATGCCGCAGACCACCATGGTCCAGGTGAGCTGGTCCGGGGTGACCGGCGTGCGCACCAGGTGGCGGGTCGTACGCAGGGAGACGCGGCGCATGTAGATGCGGCCCGCCCAGTGCTCGCCGTTGCGGCTCGCCAGCTTCGCCTGCGGCTGGCACACCTCCCGCAGCTCCTCCAGTACCGGTGCGGCAACCATGACCGTTCCTCCCACCCAGGGGCTCCCGGGCTTCGACCTACAGGGGCCCAACTGCCGCCGACGCGGCGATGATCGGCCCAGGTTACAGAGGTGTTCGACCGCCGTTCACATCAGGGACGCGCAGCCCTTCCCGCCGGGGGCTCAGGCAGCCGACCGCAGGCCGCCCGCCGCCGCCGGGCCGTTGCCGCGCACCACCCGCTGCGCGCAGGCCGCGGCGAGCAGTTCACCGAGCAGGTCGGGGTCGTCGATCTCCAGGCCGAGCAGCGACTCGATGCGTTCCAGCCGCTGGTAGAGCGACTGCCGGCCGATGTGCAGCAGGGCGGCGGTGCGGGTCGGGGAGCAGCCGTGGCGCAGGTGGACCTCCAGGGTGCGTACGAGGTCGCTGGGGTGCGCGGCCTCCCAGTCCAGGAGCGGGCCGAGGGTGTGCTGCACGAGCCGGGCCAGGCGTTCGCGGTTGGCGTCGACGCCGCCCCGGGTCAGTTCCCGTTCGAGGGCGAGGGCGCGCGAGGACGTCACCAACGGGCCCTCGTGCACCGAGGGTTCGGCCGCCGGGACGGTCAGCGCCAGCTCCAGGGTGGTGCGCGCGGCGCGCAGCGTGTCGCTCCAGCGCAGCCAGCCGCTGCCCGCCGGGACGACGTGCCCGACGGCGACGGTGGTACCGGGCTCGGCCGCCGCGCGGAACGCGTCCTGCACCGCGCGCACCGGGTCGCGCGGAGTTCCCGTCCGGGCGGACGCGGGGCCCGGCAGCGCGAGCAGGGCGAGCAGGTCGCCGGGGAACGCGGCGCGCAGCACCCCCGAGCCGCCGAGCAGCCGTGCCGCCCGGTCGACCGTCCCGGTGTCCCGCGTGCCGTGCGCGGAGACGCCGACGAGGCGGGCGCCGGGGGCGGGGTGGAAACCGGCGAGGGCGGCCCGCGCCTCCACCTCGGGCTGGTTGAGGGCCTGCCGGTCGGCGAGGTCGGCGAGCAGGGCGGCGGCGTGGTCGTGGTCCCGGTCGCCCCAGGGCCGTACGGCACCGCGCCCGGAGAGCCCGCGGGCGACAATCGCGCGGTTCGCGGCCTCGGTGATGCGCACGAAGGGGACGACCCGGTGCAGGGCGACCAGCGGCAGGTCCAGGCGCCGGGCCTCGTCGGCCACCTCCGGCGGCAGGCTGGGCAGTGCGCGGCCCACCTCGACCGCGAGTCCGGCCGCGCCCCGGGCGGCGAGTTCGCGCACGTACCGGCGCCGGGTGGCGTCGTCGGTGTCGGACAGGCCGAAGCCGTTGGTGAGCAGGAGTTCGCCGCCGTCGAGGAAGTTGGCGCCCTCGTAGACCTCGCTGGAGTGCACCCAGCGGACCGGGCGGTCCAAGGCGCCGTGTCCGGCGAGGAGTTCGGGTTCGGCCGCGCGGACGGGGTCCAGGGCCAGGACCTCGCGGAGGGTGAGAGCGGGCACGGGGCCTCCTGGTCACTGACGCCGGCACCGGCGTGGGCGGGGGCACGGGCGCGGACAGTTCGTCCTGCGGCGGGCTGCCCGGAGAGTACTTTCCGCACGTTGCCCTCGTGTTTCGGCCACAGCAGAGTGAGGGCGAGGAGAGTGAGGACATGGATCAGGGACCTTCGCAAGCACTGTCGCCCGCACGGGCACGTACGTGGCTCGCCACCGCCGTCGAGGAGGCCCGCGCCGGGCTCGCCGAGGGCGGCATCCCCATCGGGGCCGCCCTCTACGGCGCCGACGGCACCCTGCTCGGGCGCGGCCACAACCGGCGCGTCCAGGACGGCGACCCCTCCGTGCACGCGGAGACGGACGCCTTCCGGCGGGCGGGCCGGCAGCGCTCGTACCGGGGCACGACGATGGTGACGACGCTGTCGCCGTGCTGGTACTGCTCCGGTCTGGTGCGGCAGTTCGGCATCTCGCGGGTGGTGGTCGGCGAGGCCGCCACCTTCCACGGCGGCCACGACTGGCTGGCGGAGCACGGCGTGGAGATCGTGCTGCTCGACGACGCCGAATGCACCGCCCTGATGCGTGACTTCATCGCCCGGAACCCCGCCCTGTGGAACGAGGACATCGGTGAATGACACCCACGCCCCCAACAACTCCGCGGCGGCGGCCACTTCGGCCGCCCCGCGCGTCCCCACCGTCGATCTGCGGCCCTGGGTCTCCGGGGACGCGGCGGCCCGCGCGGAGATCGCCCGCACCGTCGACGAGGCGCTGAAGACCGCCGGGTTCCTGCTGGTGACCGGCCACGGAGTCGACCCCGGCCTGCGCGTCCGCGTGCGGGAGGCGGCCCGTACGTTCTTCGCCCTGCCGCCCGCCGTGAAGGCGCGCTACTCGGCGAAGGTCGGCGGACGCGGCTGGCTCGGCCCCGGCGCCGAGGCCAACGGCTACTCCGAGGGCACCGAGACCCCGCCCGACCTCAAGGAGTCGCTGACCTTCGCGACGGACGAGCCGTTCGACGACCCCGAGGTCAACGCCGAGTGGTACGCGCCCAACGTGTTCCCGGGCGAGGTGCCCGAACTGCGCGCGCTGTGCGAGGAGTACCTGGCGCGGATGGGCGAACTGGAGAAGCACCTGCTGGAGTTGCTCGGCGAGGCGCTGGGCCTCGAACCCGACTTCTTCAGCCGCCACATGGACCACCCCACGTACGGCTTCAACATCAACTGGTACCCGGGCACCGAGGTGACCGGCGCGCCGCGGCCCGGCCAGTTCCGCATCGGCCCGCACACCGACTTCGGCACGGTGACGATCCTGGACCGGCAGGCCGGCAAGGGCGGCCTCCAGGTCTTCACCGACGAGGGCGGCTGGGAGGACGCGCCCTTCGACCCCGAGGCGTTCACCATCAACATCGGTGACCTGATGGCCCGTTGGACGGGCGACCGCTGGCGCTCGGGCCGGCACCGCGTCCTGCCGCCGCCCGCGGACGAGCCCGCGGAGGAACTGATGTCGCTGGTCTACTTCGGCGAGTGCACCCCCGGCACCCCGGTCGAGTCGGTGCCCGCGCCGGTGGGCCGGGTGACGTACGAGACGGTGGACTCGCACGTGTACCTGCGGGAGAAACTGGACTCGATCACCGTCGGCTGACCACGCCCGGCCCCCGGAGTGCCCCACGGCACTCCGGTTCCGGTCGGCACTCCGTTTCCCGTCGGCCGCACCGGCGGTCGGGTCCGGTCCCCGGCCGCCCGGCACCGGTCGGCGGCCGGTCGACAACCGTCTCGCTTCGTAACCCAACGGACACCCTGCGCTCTGGTCCGAATCAATCCCCCCTTCCTACACTGGTGTTGATACACATCGTCAGCAGCACGACGGGATCGGACCGCTCGGGGGGATGCGGTGCACGCAGGGCTGCACGGGCGGGGTGCGCTGTTCGACACCGGGCCGCCCGGTCTCGTACCGAGGCTGGTCGGGCTGCGCCCGCACCAGATGCGCGCCACACCGCTCGAACACGCGGGCACGCCACCGTTGCTGGTGCTGGCCGGGGGCCACGGGCTCGGCAAGACCGCGGTGCTCGAAGAGCTGTGGCACGCGTACCAGGAGGACACCCGCAAGGGCGAGGCCCTCGGCCACACGCCGCTCGCGCTGGTCGACTGCGCGGACCCCCGGTTCGCCGAACCGCCGGGCGGGCAGGGCGCCGAGTCGTGGTCGCCCCTGTGGCAGGCGCTGCTGGTCGTCGCGGAGCAGCTCACGCACCCGGTGAAGGCGGCGGGCCGGGTCGCGTTCCCGCGGCTCATGTCGGGCCTGGTCGCGGTCATCGCGGGCGACTGGCGGCACGCGGACTCGGCGCGCATCAGGCGCGAGCTGGAACGCATCCTGCTGCTCAACGAGGGCAACGCCCGGCTCACCCACTTCGCGAGCCGCTGGGCGGGCAAGGTGGCCGCCAAGGTGGTCGCCGCCGCCAGCAACCAGGACCCGTTCGTGGCCGCCGCCATCGAGGCCACCCTGGAGTCCCTCACCGAGGGGTTCGTGCGCAGGCGGCAGCTCAAGGAGTCGACCTGGTACCGGAGTTACCCCAACGCGGGCGGCAACGCGAAACGCGGACTGATCCTGCTGTCCGCGCACTTCCGGGCCGGGGGCACCTCCCGCGAGCACGCCGAGCGCTACCTCGTGCGGGCCCTGCTCGCCGACCTCGCCGACGCCTACGCGGGCCGCATGTCCCACCTGACCCGTCTGGGCCGGCCACTCGTCCTGCTCGACAACGCGGGCGCCGGACCGGGCCCCGGCCTGCTCGACGCCGTGCTGCGCGACCGCGCCGAGGGGATGGCCGACCAGGTCGTGTTCGTCGCCGCCGTGCGCGGCACCGGCCGCCCACCGCTGCGCAACGCGGTGCGGCGCACGCTGCCCGACGTCGCCCGGCGCACCGCGTGGGAGCCCGGCACCTCCCCGTCGTCGCGCGCGCTGGTGGTGACGCTGACCCCGCTGTCCGCCGACGACACCCTGCACATCGTCGGTGCCGTCTGCGAGGGCGCCGAGGTGCCGCCCCGGCTGCCGCACGCCGTGCACCGGCTGACCGGCGGCAACCCGCTCGGCATCGACCTGCTCGCCCGCACCGCCCGCCAGCACCCGGGCCGGGCCGGGTCCCTGGCCTCGCTGCTCACCGCGCGCGTCGTCCTCACCGAGGACCAGCCCGACGACGGCCGCCCCGCCCACCTCGAACTCCTCGACCGCCTCGTGCCGGCCGACCACCTCGACGAACTGACCGTGCTGGCCGCGGCCCACGACCACGACTCCGCGTGCGCGCTCGCCGCCGCCCTCCTCCCGGACGACGTCGGCCCCTCCCGCGTCCGCGCCCTCGAAGCGCTGCTCGCCGACGAGGGACTGCCCGCCGCCCCCGGGCACTTCGTGGGCGACCCGTTCGTCCGCGCGCTGCTCCTGCTGCGGCTGCACCACCGGCCCGCCGACCACGGCAAGTGGCGCGAGACCCACGAGACCCTGATCCGGCACTACACGCCCGAGGACACCGGCGACGGCACACCACCGCCGACGACGGCCGACACCCGGCACCGGCTCTACCACGAACTCGCCCTGGGCGACACGGAGTCGGCGGTGGCGCACCTGCGCGACACGTTCACCGTGCTCGACCCGCGCGACTGGCTCGACACCCTCTGCTTCCTCACCTCGGCGCCCTACTTCCACGCGCACGACGCGACGGGACAGGACTTCGCCGGGCACGACGACCGGCGGGCCGCCGTCGCCCTGGGCCGCGCCGACAGCGCGGTCCGGCCGCCGCCGGGCGCGGACCCCGCCCTGCACCTGCGCGTACGGCGGCTGCTGCACGCCGCCTGGCAGGCCGCCGACCCGCTCGTGCTGCCCGACCCGGACGTCTGCGACCGGCTGCGGTTCGAACTGGAGCGGCTCTCCGACCTGCGGCCCGCCGGCAACGAACTCCTGTGGCGGGCCTCGCGGGACTGGCCCGCCAACGCGCTGGCCGGCCGCCCGCTGTGCACACCGCGCGCCGGTGCCGGTCCCGGTGACGCCGACACACCCGAGGGGGACGCGTGAGGAGAGGGTTCCAGCGAGCCGGGGGGTGGCTGCGCGGAACGGTGTGGGAGATCCCCCTCTACCGCTACCTCGCCCTGGCGACCGTCCTCGTCCTGGTGGCCGGCGTGGTCGTCGGCGTCCGCGCGCTCACCCGCGACGACCCGTCGTGCGCGGCCGGTGTCGAGCGCGTCGACGACGGCGACGAGTGCGTGGGCGTCGCCACCGGCCCGTACGCCTACGGGCAGCCGGGCCTCGCCGACGTCGTCGACCGCATCCGCGCCGAGAACGCCGGGGCGATGTCCGGGAAGTCCGGCACGTACGTGACGGTCGCCGTGCTGGAGCCGTTCACCACGACCGACAGCGGCCTGGCCTCGGACGTGCGGCACGAACTCCAGGGCGCCTACCTCGCGCAGTACCACGCCAACCACGACTCCAACGGCGAGACGCCGCCGATCCGCCTGGTGCTCGCCAACCCCGGGGCGGACGGCACGTACTGGCGGCACACCGTGGACGAACTGGAACGGATGGCGAAGGGCCCCGACCGGCTGCGCGCGGTCACCGGGGTCGGCCAGAGCACCGAGAACAACAAGCTCGCGGTCCGCGAACTCACCCGGCTCGGCATCCCCGTGGTCGGCTCGTCCATCACCGCCGACGATCTCGCCAACGGGCAGGACGGCAAGGACCCCTTCCCCGGTCTGGCCCGGGTCTCCCCCACCAACACCGACGAGGCCGACGCCCTCGCGTCCTTCGCCAAGGTGACCGCGGGGCGCGCGCTGCTCGTGTACGACAAGCCGGGCGACCCGTACACGCGCACGCTCCAGGCCTCGTTCGCCGCGTTGATAAAGGGATCGCCCTACGGGGCACAGCCGTTCACCCCGCCCGCCGACCGGGGCGAGGAGGGCACCACCGCGAACACGTTCCGGCAGATCGCCTACCTGGTCTGCGACACGAAACGCACCACGGACACCCTGCTGTTCGCCGGACGGCACGTGCAGTTGCGGCAGTTCGTGAACGCGCTCGGCCAACGCGGCTGCCAGGACCGCAGGTTCACCGTCCTCACGGGCGACGAGGGCTCGTACCTCTCCGGCGACAAGAAGCTGGACGGCGACGCCCTCACCCACGGCGTCTCCGTGCGCTACACGGCACTTGCCCACCCCGACGCCTGGACGGCGCGCACCGGGAAGACGCCCGCGACCGGCGGTTCGGCGGCCGACGCGGGCGTCCTGGACGATCTGGTGACCGCCGCCGCGGCCAAGCCCGTCGGCCCGATCGGCCCGGCCCCGCTCGACGACGGCCAGCTGATCATCGGCTACGACGCGGTCCAGCTCGCGGTCCACGCCGTCCGCCAGGCCACCCCCTCGGGCCGCTCCTACCCGGCGCTCACGGACGTCGGCCTCCAGTGGCCGCAGGTCAAGGGCTCGCTGCGGGTGGCCGGAGCGAGCGGCTGGATCTGCCTGGACGCCCACGGCAACCCGTACGACAAGGCCGTCCCGATCGTCGAACTCACCGCGCGGGGCACGCCCCGCTTCGTCCAGATCGCCTGGCCGAAGGGCCGTCCCCCGTCGAAGGAGTGCCTCCCGCCGCAGTGAACACGGCGGTGTCCGCGCGGGGTTGGGCGGGGGCACGCCGAAGGGCCGGTGGCCGCAGTCCCAACGGGACTGCGGCCACCGGCCCTTCGGCGTGTGCGGCGCGGGTCAGACTCCGGCGTACGAGTGCTTGCCCGAGACGAAGATGTTGACGCCGTAGTAGTTGAACAGCCAGCAGCCGAAGGCGATCATCGCCAGGTAGGCGGCCTTGCGGCCCTTCCAGCCGGCCGTGGCGCGGGCGTGCAGGTAGCACGCGTACGCGACCCACGTGATGAAGGACCAGGTCTCCTTGGGGTCCCAGCCCCAGTACCGGCCCCACGCCTTGCCCGCCCAGATCGAGCCCGCGATGATCGTGAACGTCCACAGCGGGAAGACCGCAGCGTTGATCCGGTAGGCGAACTTGTCGAGCGACGCCGACGAGGGAAGGCGTTCGAGCACCGAGGTCGCGAAGCGGCCGGGCGTGCCGCCGGACTCCAGCTTGTTCTCGTAGGAGTCCTTGAAGAGGTACATGATCGTCGCGACCGCGCCCACGTAGAACACCGCGCCGCAGAAGATCGCCGTGGAGACGTGGATGTACAGCCAGTACGAGTGCAGCGCCGGGACGAGCTGGTCGCTCGCCGTGTAGAGCACGGTGACCGCGAGGCCGAGGTCCAGCAGGACCGTCGTGACCAGCGGCAGGCCCAGCCAGCGGATGTTCTTCTTCAGCAGCAGGAACACCAGGTACACGGCGACGGCGACCGTCGAGAACGTGATGTTGAACTCGTACATGTTGCCCCACGGCGCCCGCTGCACCGACAGGGCGCGGGCGAGCACGCCGGCGAACTCGACGAGGAAGGCGAGGACGGTCAGCGAGACCGCGATCCGCCCGAACAGGTCGCCCTGCTCGTCGTCGCCGTGGGCGCCGGGACCGTCCGGCACGTCACGCGAGCCGGAGGCGGAGCGCACGACCACCTTCGGCCGCTCCAGGACGGTCGTGGAACCGCCCTGCTGCACGGTCACGGCCGGGGCCGCCGCCTTCGCGGCGGCCTTGGCCCCCGCGGCGCCCTTGGCGGTGGAGCCGGTGAGCGCGTTGGCGGTGCGCGCCACCTTGCTGCGGCTGCCGAAGATCCATTCGAGGATGTAGGCGAAGAAGGCCAGCGTGTAGACGGCCATCGCGGAGTAGATCAGCGTGTTGCTGAGGTTGGCCAGATGTTCGTTGGTCGTGGCGGCGAGAATCATGCCGTCTCAGCCCCTTCGGCAGGTACGGGGGTGTCGGCGCCCGGCTCCGGGGAGGGGTCGGCGTCGTCCGGATCTGGGGTGGGATCGTCGTTCTTCGTGGGCGCCTCGTCGTGCACGCGCCCGGCCAGTTCGCCGAGTTCCTCGGGCAGCCGCGCGGACTCGCTGCGCCCGAGACCGGCCATCTCGACGACGGTCACGCCGTCGTCGCCGGTGACGGCGCGCACCCAGACACGGCGGCGCTGGATGAACAGGGAGGCCGCGAGGCCGAGGATCGCGGTGAGGGCGCCGGCCAGCGCCCATTCGCCGCCGGGCTGCTGGACGACCTGGAAGCCGGCCCACTCCTCGATGTTCTTGTCGAAGGTGATCGAGCCCTGGCCGTTCGGCAGCTTCATGGTCTGGCCGGGCTTGAGCCGGGCCTTGACCGCCGTGCCCTTGGCGTCCTTGTACTGCGTCAGGTGGGACGTGTCGAGCTGGTAGACGTTCTGCGGCAGACCCGAGTCGACGCCCAGGTCACCGTGGTAACCGGTGATCGCCAGCACGGGATTGTCGAGCGCCGGGAACTGGGAGAACATCGTGCCGCTGCCCGCTCCCGCGAACGTCGGCACGAAGAACGCGGCGAAGCCGAGCTGTTCGGCCTTGCCCTGCGCGTTCGTGTAGCCGTCCATGACCTTGATCGCGCCCTGCGACGTCTCGTTGGAGTCGATCGGGAGCAGCGCGACGGCCTGGTGGTAGACCACCTTGCCCTTCGCGTCGCGGACGGTGACCGTGGGGGCGTAGCCGTGGCTGACCAGGTAGACCTTCGCGCTGCCGATCTCCAGCGGCTCGTTCACCTTGACGGTGGTCTTCTTGGTCTTCCCCTCGGCGCCCACGCTGTACGTGATGTCCGCCTGGTACGTGCGCGGCGTGCCCTTCTCGGGGCCGTTGCGCTCGTAGGTACCGGTGAACTTCTTCAGGTTGAAGCTGAACGGCACGAGGTCGTCGTCGCTGAAGAGGTTGCCCGACTTGAAGTCGTCGTACTGGGTCAGCGTGTTGGAGAAGCCGTCGCCCTCGACGACCAGCTTGTCGCCCTCGGACTTGAACAACTGGCCCCAGCCGAACGCCACCAGCAGCACGATCAGCGCGATGTGGAAGAGCAGGTTGCCCGTCTCGCGCAGGTAGCCCTTCTCCGCGGCGACCGCGTCGCCCGAGACGTGCGCCCGGAACCGGCGCCGCTTCAGCTCCCGCATCGCGAGGTTCCGGACCTCGTCCGGGGAGGCCTCCGTGCGCCACGTCGTGTACGCGGGCAGCCGGTTCAGGCGCTTGGGGGCGCCCGGCGGACGGCTGCGCATCTGCCCGACGAACTGCCAGGTGCGCGGCACGATGCAGCCGATGAGCGAGATGAACAGCAGGATGTAGATCGCCGAGAACCACACCGAGCTGTAGACGTGGAACAGCCCGAGCTTCTCGTAGACCGGCGCCAGCGTCTTGTGGGCGTCCTCGAAGTCCTGGACCTTCGTCGCGTCGGTCCCGGTCTGCGGGATCAGCGAACCGGGGACCGCGCCCATCGACAGCAGGAACAGCAGCAGCAGCGCCACCCGCATCGACGTCAACTGCCGCCAGAACCAGCGGAACCAGCCCAGCGCCTCACGGCCGGTCCAGGCGGCCCAGCCCCAGACCCCCGGCGCGCGCATGCCGCCGAAGGAGCCCGGCACGGCCGTCGACTCGACCGGGGCGGTGGACAGTTGCGAGCCGGCCGCCCCGAGGTCGTTCTCGTCCGCGGGCGGGCCGTCGGCGGTCCCGGTCGTGGGCTTGCTGGCCGCGGTGTCGCCGGCCGTGGTCTTGCTCATCGATCAGATCCCCACAGAGAAACCGTTGGACCATGTCTGCATGGACTGCACCAGACTGTCCCAAGCACCTGTCAACAGGAGCACACCGGTCACGATCATCATCGTGCCGCCGACGCGCATCACCCACACGTAGTGGCGCTTGACCCAGCCGAAGGCGCCGAGCGCCTTGCGGAACGCGACCGCGGCGAGCACGAACGGCACGCCGAGGCCCAGGCAGTAGGCGACGGTCAGTATCGCGCCGCGGCCCGCGCCCGCCTGGGTCGTCGAGAGCGCGATGACGGAGGCGAGGGTCGGCCCGATGCACGGCGTCCAGCCGATCCCGAACAGCGCGCCCAGCAGCGGCGCCCCTATCAGGCCGGTGGCAGGGCGCCGGTGGAAGCGGTACTCGCGCTGGGTCAGCCAGGGCATCAACCCCATGAAGAAGATGCCCAGCGCGATCATCAGGACGCCGAGCACCTTGGTCAGAACGCCGTTGTACTCCTGCAACGTCTGCCCGAAGTAGCCGAACAGTGCCCCGCCGCTGACGAACACGGCGGTGAAGCCCAGCACGAACAGCGAGGCACCCGCCGCCATCCGCCCCCGGCGCGCCTCTTCGAGGTCCGCGCCGGTGACGCCGGTCACGTAGGACAGGTAGCCGGGGACCAGGGGCAGCACGCACGGCGAGAAGAACGAGACGAGCCCGCCGAGCACGGCGACGGGCAGCGCGAGCACCAGGGCCCCGTTGAGCACCGTCTGGTTGGGGTCGGCAAGCAGCACGTCAGGTCACTTCTCCTCGACGACCGGGTCGAGCATCTCGCGCAGTTTGCTCTCGCTGAGCGCCTGGAGCGTGCGGGCCGCGATCCTGCCGTCGCGGTCGATGATGATCGTGCTCGGGATCGCCTGCGGGTTGAGCGTGCCCTTCTTGAAGCGGAGGAGCAGCTTGCCCGTCGGGTCGTAGAGGCTCGGGTAGGTCACGCCGTACTTCTTCTCGAAGGCGACGGCCGGGGACGTGCTGGTGTCCCGCGTGTTTATGCCGACGAACTGGACGTCCTTGCCCGCCATGGACTTGGCGACCGCGACCATGTTGGGCGCCTCGGCCCGGCACGGCGAGCACCAGGAGCCCCAGACGTTCAGGACGACGACCTTGCCCTTGTAGTCGGCGGTGTCCAGCGACTTGCCGTCGATGGTCCTGCCGGACAGGTCGGGCGCGGACTCCCGGTCACTCTTCTTGACGGTCGAGATGCCGTCGGCGCCGGTGATGAAGTTGGTGTTGCCCGATCCCCCGGACGTCCCTCCGGAACCGCACGCGGAGAGCACGAGCGCCGCGACGGCGGTCACCGCCCCGAGCAGGACGGCTCGGCTGCGGACACGGGACGTGCGGTACGTGCGGTTCGAGCGCGCGGGGGCGCTGCTGGCGGCACTCATGTGAAAAGTTTCGCATGCCCGTTCTGGGGATCTTGCCCACCCCCCTCCCGGGCGGAGAGCCGGGCGGAGCGCCGCATTTCAGGCGGTCCGCCCGGGAGGGGAGGGGCCGGGTCCCGGTTACGCCCCGAACGCCTTGCTCTTGCCCTTCACCGGCTTGGCGCCGGCCCGCAGATGGGCCGGGACGAGGTCGCGCGCGGGCTCGGAGTAGCCGACCGAGACGATCTTGTCGCCGCGGTAGGTGAACGTCGTCAGCGAGGCGAGCGTGCACTGCCGCTTGCGCGGGTCGTGCCACAGGCGGCGCCGCTCCACGTACGAACGCAGGGTCCAGATCGGCAACTGGTGGCTGACGACGACCGCTTCGTGGCCGCGCGCCCGGTCCTTCGCCGCGTCCAGGGCGGCCATCATGCGCACGACCTGGTCGACGTACGGCTCGCCCCACGACGGCCGGAACGGGTTGACGAGGTGCTTCCAGTTGGCGGGCCGCTGGAGCGCGCCGTCGCCGACGCCGAAGGTCTTGCCCTGGAAGACGTTCTCCGCCTCCAGCAGACGCTCGTCGGAGGCGAGGTCGAGCCCGTGCGACTTGGCGATGGGCGTCGCCGTCTCCTGCGCCCGCTCCAGCGGGGAGGCGACGACGTACGTGATGTCGCGCGGCGCGAGGTGCTCGGCGACCCGCTCGGCCATCTGCCGCCCGAGGTCGGACAGGTGGTAGCCGTCGAGGCGCCCGTAGAGCACGCCCTCGGGGTTGTGGACCTCGCCGTGCCGCATGACGTGGACGACGGTCAGGTCGCTCTCGCCGCTCTTGCCGTTGCCGGGAGTACTCATGCCGCCGTGGCCTCCGCCGCCGCTCGGGCCGCCGCCGGGAGGGCGTCGGCGATCCGCTGGACCACACGCTCGTCGTGAGCGGTGGACACGAACCACGACTCGAAGGAGGACGGCGGCAGGTACACGCCGTTCTCCAGCATCGCGTGGAAGAAGGCCGTGAAGCGGAACGACTCCTGGGCCTTCGCGTCCTCGTAGTTGTGGACCGGGCGGTCCGTGAAGAAGACGGAGAACATGTTGGAGGCGTTCTGCACGGTGTGCACGACGCCCTCCTTGGACAGCGCCTCGGACACCAGCGTCCGGATCCGGAGCGAGGCGGCGTCCACCTTCTCGTACGCGGCGGCGTCGAGCAGCCGCAGCTGCGCGAGGCCGGCGGCGGTCGCGACCGGGTTCCCGGAGAGCGTGCCCGCCTGGTAGACGGGGCCGGCGGGCGCGAGGTGCGCCATCACGTCGGCCCGGCCGCCGAAGGCCGCGGCGGGGAAGCCGCCGCCCATCACCTTGCCGAAGGTCATCAGGTCGGGCACGACACCGTCGACGCCGAACCAGCCGGCGCGGCTGGTGCGGAAGCCGGTCATGACCTCGTCGGATACGTAGAGGGCGCCGTTGCTCGCGCAGAGGTCCTTCAGACCCTGGTTGAAGCCGGGCAGCGGCGGGACGACGCCCATGTTGCCGGGGGACGCCTCGGTGATCACGCAGGCGATCTCGCCGGGGTGCGCGGCGAACGCGGTGCGCACCGCCTCCAGGTCGTTGTACGGCACGACGATGGTGTCGCCGGCCTGCGCCCCGGTCACGCCCGGGGTGTCGGGCAGCGCGAAGGTGGCGACGCCCGAACCGGCGGACGCGAGAAGGGAGTCGACGTGACCGTGGTAGCAGCCGGCGAACTTCAGCACCTTCGAGCGCCGCGTGAAGCCGCGGGCCAGACGGATGGCGGACATGGTGGCCTCGGTGCCGCTGGAGACCAGGCGGACCTGCTCCAGGGGCGCGACGCGGGCGACCATCTCCTCGGCGAGCGCGACCTCGCCCTCGCCGGGCGTGCCGAAAGACGTGCCGCGCGAGACGGCGTCCTGGACGGCGGCGATCACCTCGGGGTGGGAGTGGCCGAGGATCATCGGCCCCCAGGAGCAGACGAGGTCGACGTACTCGCGTCCGTCCGCGTCCGTGAGGTGGGCGCCGGCGCCGGACACCATGAACCGTGGCGTGCCGCCCACGGCCCGGAAGGCGCGCACCGGTGAGTTCACGCCCCCCGGTGTGACGGCGGTCGCACGGTCGAAAAGAGCCTGCGACACGGGTGCTTCGTAGGGATATGGCAGTTCGCTCATGACCTGCGACTTCTCCGACTTCTCGGACTCCGGTTGGCTGGGACCCCCTCAGGGTAGGCCAGCGCCCGCGGACGGCGACGGGTGGAAGACCTCCCTCCGCCGCCCGTCCCCCACCGCCCGGACGCCGTCCCGACCGCGCTCCGCGATCGGTCGGTGACGCGGGCGCCCATCTGCGAAACTGGGCGCGGTACGGACGGACGGCACAAAGAGCCGTTGCGTGAGGGGCGTTGCGGAGGGGCGTCGCACAGGGGGCGACGCGGGCCGACGTACCGGAGGGCCTCGTGGCATCCCGCGGACCGAAAAATCGGCGTACGTTTCGGCGGGCGGCCGTGGGGGAGGTCACTGACACGATGATCGGGTTGCGCGGCGGGGCCACGCGTCCTAGAAAAGCAGTCGGGTGGAGATATGCATCGCGGTGGCGGACTGGGCGAGGGGACTGACGACCTGGGTCCTCGGCGTGCCCGGCGGGGAAAGCACCGACGCGAGGCGGAGGAGGCCGAGGCACGGCAGACACGCGGGCTACCGGGTGAGTCGGAGAGACTCGGGAACCGTATTGACCGACTGGGGACGCGGAGCGGGAATGGTGGTCGGGTGGGGGTGACCTACAAATACTTCGGTGCGCCCGACGGCGCGACGGCGGCCCGCGTCCCGATCTCGATGCGCCCCGAGGAACTCGGCGGCGACGAGCTCGGCATGAACGGCATGTTCACCAAGATCAAGCCGGAGACGATGGCCGCGATGGTCCTCACCGGCATAGAGGGTGTCCCCCTCAACCGCGTCCCGCCGCTCGAACTGGTCGTCCTGCACCCGGACTACGCGGTCGTGAAGCTCCCGATGACGGTGGTCGACCCCCTGCGCGGCATCGGCGAGGAGGCGGTCGGCGCGGCGGCGTTCATCTGGTCGACGGTCCCGGACCGGGGCGGCCCGAGGGACGCGTTCAACGTGTACCAACTCCTGCACGAATGGCAGGATTTCAGCCACCGGCTGCACGAGGCGGGACACCAGGCGTACTGCCTGGTCTGGCCGTAGGCGCGCTGAACACGGGGTACCGGGCGGAGCTTTCGGGCTCCGCCCTCTTGCGTCGCGGGACGGACTTGCACGTCTCGACAGCCGCGTGCGGCGGGAGCACTCTGGAGGCCACGTGTGCGAGGGGCTCCGGGGGGCGGCTCAGAATGGACGCGGTCACCGCATTCGCTTCGGTCTTCATCGCGACACTCGCCGTGGCGGCGACCATCTGGCAGGCGCGCAGAAGCGCGCGGCTCGCGGAGGACGCCCTTGCGCTTCCGGTGGCGGCCGAGACGTTCCGGGAGTTCCGGTCACAGGTTTTCCGTGAGCACGTACAGAGGTTGCTCTCCACGCCGGAATCGGAACTGGGCGGGGCCGGATGCTTCGGCGACCTGAGCCCCCAGGTCCAGGAGAGCGCCTACCACGTCTGTTACTACTTCGAGTACATGGGAGTGCTCACCGCACACGGCCTGGTCCGCCGGGAAGTGGTGATCGGCACCATGTCGACGCAGATCGTGCAGGTCTGGGACAAGATGCGGGACTGCATCCTGGCGGAACGGGAGTTCCGGCGTCAGCACCTGCCGGCGGGAGCCGGTGCGGCATTTCTGCCGCACTACGAGAACCTCGTCCGCCAGATTGCGGCGCTCGGCGGCCGGGCCGCCGGGGAGAGGGTGCGGGAAGGGCTGGACGGCTGGCAGGAGCGCACTTCGCCGCGCGAGGCGGAGGGCGAATCGCCTTGAGGCGGAAAGGCTTTCGGTCCCGCCCTTAAGAGCGGCTTAACGGGTCGTTAAAGGATCTCCGGTCACCCTTGTTACCAGGAGTATGGGAGGGGCGGGGACCCGATTGGTCCGGTCCGGGCGCTTGGGCGCGGAACTCCTCCTCCGTAGCATCGGAAGGGACGGTACCGGTCAACACCCCTTACCCGGGCCCAGTTGCGCGTCCACCCCCACGTCGCGACCGCCCCGGCGCCGTCCTTCCCCTCATCCCCCCACGGCAAAGGTGTGTTCATGGCCGCTCATCGCGCACGCAGATGGCAACTCGGCGGGCTCATGGCCCTGCTGACGACCGCACTCGCCGCGGCCCTGCTGTTCAGCACCACCGGACCGGGGACCGGTCGGGCCGACGCCGCGACCGCCGCCGCGACGACCACCTGGAGCGACGACTTCGACGGAGCGGCCGGCAGCGCGCCCAGCTCGGCCAAGTGGACGCGTGAGACCGGCGGTTCGGGCAACGGCAACAACGAGTTGCAGTACTACACGAACAGCACGGACAACGCGGCCCTCGACGGCAGCGGCGACCTCGTCATCACCGCGCGCAAGAACACGGACGCGGGCCTCCAGTGCTGGTACGGGACGTGCCAGTACACGTCGGCCCGGCTGAACACCGCGCAGACGTTCACGCAGAAGTACGGCCACTTCGAGTCCCGGATCAAGGTGCCGCGCGGGCAGGGCGTCTGGCCCGCCTTCTGGATGCTGGGCGACAACCTCGGCAGCGCGGGCTGGCCCAACAGCGGTGAGATCGACGCGATGGAGAACGTCGGCAGCGAGCCCGGCACCGTGCACGGCACGATCCACGGGCCCGGCTACTCCGGCGCCAACGGCCTCGGCGCCGCGTACACGCTGCCCAACGGGGCTTCCTTCGCGGACGCGTTCCACGTCTTCGCCGTCGACTGGACGCCGGATTCCATCAGTTGGTCGGTCGACGGCCAGGTCTACGAGACCCGCACCCCCGCCGACACGAACGGCAGCACCTGGGTCTTCGACCACCCGTTCTTCATCATCCTGAACTTCGCGGTCGGCGGCGACTGGCCGGGCAGCCCGGACGCGAGCACGTCGTTCCCGCAGACGATGACCGTGGACTACGTGCACGTGACCACCTCGGACTCCCCGTCCGGGTCCGGCACCACCACGGCCGCCGGTGCGATCAAGGGCATCGGCGGCATGTGCGTCGACGTCGCGGGTGCGGCGACCGCCGACGGGACCGCCATCCAGCTCCACGACTGCACCGGCGCGGACGCCCAGAAGTGGACGCTCGGCGCGGACGGCACCCTGCGCGCCCTCGGCAAGTGCCTCGACGTCCAGGCGGCCGGCACCGCCGACGGCACCCCGGTCCAGCTCTACACCTGCAACGGAACCGCCGCCCAGAAGTGGACGTACGCGACGAGCGGCGCCCTGACCAACACGGGCTCGGGCAAGTGCCTGGACGCCACGGGCAATTCGTCGGCCGACGGCACCCGCCTCCAGATCTGGTCGTGCGCGGGCACGGCGAACCAGAAGTGGACGATCGCCTGACCCACCGGCTTCCCGCACGTCCCACGCCGCGCCCCCGACCGCCCCACCGGCCGGGGGCGCGTCGGCGTCGCGAGGGGTACGCGGCGAGACCCGCCTCGTCCGGCCGCCTTCCCTCCCATGAGGCGGCCATTCGAGGCCCAACGGGGGGTAAGTGCTTGGTCAAGCTGTCGTATGGGTTCGTCGCGGCGATTCGTCATGCCCGGACAAACACGGATTCGCCCCGGCGGTCTGCTGATTGTGTACGGGGGAAGGGTCAGTCCACGGCGGAAGGAAACGGCAGTGCGAGAACGGCCGGTCCCCTCACGCCTGCTCGACTTCCTGGAGCCCGGACCGCCCCGCCCCGCGACGGAACCGGGGTCCGGGCAACGCCGCTCGCGCCTGCTGGACTACGCCGAGGCCACCCCTGCCGGGAATGCGGAAATGGAGCAGACCTCGCCCGTCGGCGCGGGGACACCCGCCGACCGCCGACCCCCCGCGCCGGCCTATTCCATGCCCGTCTGCGTGCCCGCCCACCCGCGGTACGTCGACATCGTGGGCGCGGCAGGACAGCCGGACCGGGTCGCCGTCGTCACCGTCGAACTCTTCGGGCACCCCGCCGGGGACACCGTGGTGTTCGCCTTCTCCTCCCCGTCGAAACTCGCTGCCGCACTCGGCCCCGTGCAGCCGTGGATCGCCGCCTCGATCGGTCCGCTGACCGAGAGCGTGGGCGAGCGCGGCATCCGCGTCCTCCTCGACCCGCGGGTCGCTCCGGGTCCGCCGAACTGGCTCCCCGCCGACCTGGCCGCTTACGCGGAGGCGGTGCGCTGATGGCGGCGGATTTCAAGGCGGTGCTGAGCGACCTCACCTCGATGGCCTCGACCTTCCACGACCAGGCCCGTTCCTACCGCGGTCTGCACGCCCATGTCGCTCCCCCTCCGGCCGACGGCGGCGACGCCGGTCTCAACCATGCCCTCAAGGAGGTCGCCGACCTGATCGTCGCCCTGCACACGGGGTTCGCCGACCGGTTGGACGACAAGGGCGACAAGGTCACCGACGCGCGGGACTCCTTCCGGCGCCATGACGTCGATGTGCACGGCCTGTTCGAGGACCTGATGGCGGACGACGACTGACCATGGACGGAGACTGATGGCGGACAGCTGGGTCGGTGGCGACATCGCCGCCCTGCGCACGATGGCCGTGACGTACTCGGGCGCCAAGGCACTCCTGGACGACGTCGTTCACCCGCTCACGACCGCCGTCGAAGGACTCGTCGACGACGCGGGGTGGAAGGGCGAGGCCGCGGAGACGTTTCGCGCGACGTGGAGCGAGGACGCTCTCGCGGCGGGGGCCTTCGCCCAACTCGTGCACGATGCGGGAGACATCATCGAGACCCTCGCCGACGCCCTGTCGTCGTGCGAGACCGCTCTGCAGAACGCCGAGCACGTCGCCACCCGGAAGGGCGTTCCCACGGACGGGAAGGGCCTCCCCCTCGCGTTCGCCACCGCCGACCCGCCCAGCGCCGACGATCAGAAGACGATCGCCGCGTTGAACGAGTACGGGACGGTGCGCAAGGAAGTCCTCCAGACCGCCCAGCACGCACGGCTCGTCGCGGCGGACCAGTTGCGCGGCCTGTACGGTCAGGTCACCGCGCCGACGTCAAAGGGCGACAAGGTCACCCTCATCGACGCGTTGCGCGGCCTGTACGCCTATGACGCGGAGGACGCCCGCGCCGGAGGCATCGAGGCGCGCGCCCGCATCGACGACGCGAAGGCCGAGGAACGGGCGGCGAAGAAGCAATTGCGGGCGGAACGCAAAGCGTTCCAGAAGGCGGGCCGCGCTCTGCCGAAGGACCTTCCCGCCAAGGGCGCGTACCGCGACGCCGTCGCCGATGTCGCGTCGCTGGAGGACGACATCGCCCGCGCCGATCACGGAAGCACGGCTCTCCCCTACGACCGGGCGCTGAACGTCAAGCTGGCGGACGCCGCGGACGCTCTCAGGCTCGGCGAGGGCGTGGAAAAGCTGCCGGACTTCCTCAAGGAGGTACCTGTGCTGGACGTCGCGGCAGCCGCGGCGTGCGGCTTCCTGGAGGCTTCCGACGACCACGACAAGGGCTGGTCCTGGCAGCACTCGCTCGTCGTGGACGGTGGCGCGGCACTCGGTGGTCTCGCGGTCGGCACCGCTGCCGTGGCTGCCCTGCCCGTCGAGGGGGCGGCGGCCGTGGCCGCGGCCGGGGTCGGCACGGTGATCGTGGCGACGGGTGTCCTCGACCACGCGTTCCACGAGCACTGGCGGGAGGACATCCACAAGGACGGTGTCGTCGGCGGTGTGCTCGACGGCGGCGGTCACGTCGTCTCGGAGACGGGGGACGACATCACACGTCTGGGAAAGGATGTCTGGCATGGCGTCTCAAGCATCTTCTGAGATGCCCTCCGCGGGCCGGCCGGGTTCGAGCGGCTCGCGTGGTGTGCCGGTCCTGCCTCGCCTGGGTACGACCTGGTACGACCGCGGCCCGCGCTACTGGCTGCGGCGAGTGTGGTCGGGCGTGGTTCTGGTTCTCGTCGTCGCCGCGTTCTGTTTCTTCGCCGTCGAGCTCTACCGAGGGTTCACCGAGCAGTGGCCGTCGGCCCTGCGTACCGCGTGGAACACGGTGCAAGTCGTGGGCGGATGCGGCGCGTTGGTGTGGGGGTGGGTGAAGCAGCGGCGAGAGCACCGGCGGGAGATGCTCGATCCGCCCGCCCCCGCGCGGGCGCGGCTCGTGCGGCGTCGGCAGGCTCGGCGGAACGTGGCGTTGGTGTTCGCCCTGCGTGGGGTCGTGCTGCTGGCCGCGCCGGTGATGCCGGCGGTCGCCGCGTACGTCGTCGGCTGGTCGGCCGCCTGGCTCACCGTTCGCGAGTACCCGGCCGAGGCCGGGGCCCGGCGGGCCGTGGCGGAATGACGCGGCCCGCGGGCCGGCGGTGTCACTCGCAGGCGGTGCCGTCGCCGTCGCGGTCCAGGCTGGAGGAGTAACCGGGCTCGCCCGCGTGGATGGGGGCGGCACCGGCCGCGCGGACCGCTGTGCAGTTCGCGTAGTAGGTGCTGCCGCCGCCGCTGTCGTCGTCCGAACCGCCGCCGCCCGTCGAGCCGTCGGCCGCGGCGGCCGCCGTCACCGTGACCTTCACCTTGACCGTCCTGGTCTTCGTCACGGTCGGCGCGGGCTCGGGGTCGGCGGTCTCGGTGGCCGTCGCCGTCGCCGTGGTCGTCGCGGTGACGGTCGCTGCGGGGCGGGCCGCCTGGGAGGCCGGTTTCGCGTCCTTCGCCGGGTCGGTGTCGCCGGAGCCCGCCGCGATGCCCAGGAAGAAGGCCAGCCCGAGCGCGGGCAGCACGAACCTCTTGCGTGCCCAGCGGGGAGCGGAGCGGACAGTGGGCGCGTTGTAAGGGTTGGTCATGGTGTTCCCCCTGTGGTGCCTGTGCCGTGGTGCCGTGGTGAGGGCGCCGACGCTAGTCCGGGGCCGGGACGTGTGCGGCGCTGTGGGCAGGGGGTGACCGGTTTGTGACGCGGCGGGGACGTGGCCGCGTCAGCGACGGCACTCCGGGTGGATGCGGGCCGCCAGCCCGTGCCCGGACGGGCTGAGCTGGTCGTACGGCAACGAGTCGTCCAGGTCGTGGATCGGCTGGTCGCAGGCAACGCACATGCGTACGCCCGTGAGCGTCTCGTAGTAGTCGCACAGCGCGCACAACGCCCGTGCCAGGCGCCGCGCGTGGCCCGCGTCGTCACCGTGCGGGTCCGGCGGGACGGCGCGCAGCTTGCGGCGGGCCTCTCCCACGCAGGCCAGCGCGCAGTAGCGGGGGATGTCGTCCTTCGGCGCCCGCTCGGCGCGCCACTCGACCTCGGGGATCATGAGCGCGACGTGCGCGCGCAACGTCTCGGTGAGCGTGGTCAGTTCGGCCCCGGAGGGGGCCTGCGCGTCCGGTGCGAGCAGCAGCGCGACGCTCTGCCTCATGGACGCGATGTCCAGGGGGGCGGCGTCTCCGCGCGAGGCCGTGGTCACCGGGCGGCGCCCGTCCGCCGCCGCGCTGGACGGCCGTACGACGTCAGGCGTACCGATTCGCCGAACCGGTCCTGCGGGTCCGGCGGGTAGGGCAAACTCGCCACACCCGATGCCGCCCCCCGCGTGCGGGGGAGGCGCGGACGCGGGGCGTCGGCCGGCCCGGATGGTCGTGCCCCCGGCGGGAATTCGCCGGGCGGGGCGGTCGCGTTGGCCATCTCGCTGCTCCTCCGAAGCGCTGGATCACACCCCGGGGCCGATCTCGCCGTCACCGGGACCGGCCACGTCGGCCGCACGCGCGCCCGGCCGCCGAGGCCCCCGGGCCCGCGTCACGGCACACGGGCTATGCCCGACATTGGACGGGTGGACCGGTCCAGTCAAGCGATTCGCGGTTTTTCTACCCCATCGGGTAGTTGTCGACCTGTTCGAAGGCGTGGGACGCCGTGACGCCCTCCTCGCACACCAGTGGCCGGTGCTGCTCGTCGAACGCGACGTGCAGCACGACCGCCACCGCGACCGGTCCGTCCGACTCCAGCAGCCGCGCCTCCTCGCTCGCCGCCAGCCGTACGGTCGTGATGTCGGTCCCCTCCACCGGGGACCGGCCGGTCTCGCTTCGGACGTAGTGCGCGATCCCCTCGGCGATCGGCCCCCGCAGGGACAGCCGGGGCGCCGCGTCCACGACCTCCGCCGGGAACCAGGCGGTGACCAGGGTGCGCGGCGAACCGTCCTCGCGCAGCATCAGCCGCATCCGCCGCAACGCCCGTTCGGCCGGGCCCAGTCCGAGCGCCTGCCCGACGTGCGGGGGCGGGACCGCGCGGTCCGGGACCCCGAGCCGCCGGAACGGCGCACCGCCCGCCGTGCGATGCGGCCACCCCCGGTATCCGCCCGAACCACCGCCGGACGAGCGCCCGTTCGGCGTCTCCGCGACGGTGAAGCCGGCTCCCTGCCGGGCGACCACGAGCCCGTCGGCGCGCAGCACGTCGTACGCCTTGACGACGGTGGCCCGGGAGACGCTCCACTGCTCCGCGAGATCACGGCCGGAGGGCAGCAGGTCGGCGGGCCCGAACTCCCCGTTGGAGATCCGCGTCCGCAGATCCTGTGCGATCTGCTCGTACTTCAGCAGGGGCATGGGGCGCGCTTCCGATCGCTGGACTGGTCCACCGGTGAACCACCAGAATGCCCGCTGCCCCGTCCCGGGGGCCAGCACCGAACGGGGGGCGCGCGACGGCGCGGGCGCTCCGCCCCTGCCGCGCCGTCCGCATCCGCACGTCCCCACCCGCACGTCCCCACCCGCACCCGTGCCGGGCCGCTCCGGCGCGCGCGGCACAATTGTCATGGACGCAGAATCAGGGGCCGTTTACGATCTTGCGGCACGCGGTCTTCGCGGGCGGTTCCCGTTCTCGCCCGTGGGGGGCTTCTTCTCGTGTCCGCAACCGGTGACCCACGTCCGCACTCCGTGCCACCAGCCCCAACTCCCGTATTCTCCGGTGTGGTCGGCGTCCCTCGTGGCCTCGGCGTCGCCGTCACGGTCCTGCTGGGGGTCGTCGCCCTCAGCGACCTGTTCGCCGTCGTCGCCGGGGCGAGGAGTTACTCCCTGATCAGCGGCGACAGCGGTTTCGTCTTCGCGGCGCAGCACGACCTCGAAGCCGCGGACAACCTCTACCGGGCGGCCGGTCTCTTCCAGGCCGTCGCCTACATCGCCTGCGCGGCGGTCTTCATCACCTGGTTCCTTCGGATGCGCCGGTGCACCGGCCTCCTGGCGCCGGACCGGTTCCGCAGGGCGCCCGGCTGGGCCGTCGCCTGCTGGTTCGTCCCCATCGGCAACTTCTGGCTGCCGTACGGCGTCGCCCTCGACATGTGGCGTGCCGCCTCCGTCACCCGGCGGACCGGCGCGGACCCCCGGGGGACGCCGTCGTGGCCGCTGACCCTGTGGTGGATCCTGTTCGCCGGCACCACGCTGTTCGAGCGGTTCGCCTCGTCCGCCTACCGGAGCGCGGTGACCCTGACCCGCCTCCGGCAGGCACTCGTCGAGTACATGGTCGTCGACGCGGCGAACATCGTCGCGGCGGGCGCGGCCGTGTACTTCGTCGTGCGGCTGACGGATCTGGCGCGCCGCAAGGCGGAGCACGCGTCCGCCCCGTGGGGGCCGGCCGTCAACTCGCCTAACAGGCAGGTCTTCTGACGTCTACCGGCGCGTCCCGCACCCCGGGCAGAAGGCCGCCCCGTCCGGCAGGACCGCCGAGCACGCGGCGCAGTTGTTCTGCTGGGCGAGGTGGTGGCCGCACCCCGCGCAGTACGCGCCGCCGTGCGTCTCCGTCCGGCACTGCGGGCACACGAGTTGGCGCGGCGTCGACACGTCGAAGCCCTGCCCGGCGTCCTGGCCCATCGCGTACGCCCGCTCGGAGGCCATGTCGTTCAGGCCCCGCTGCCGCGACGCCATGGCCTCGGCCGCCGTGTCGGGCGCGCAGTTCAGGCACAGCCCCTGGCCGGCGTTCCAGCAACGACCGCACACGTACGACGTGCAGCGCGCGCACCGGTTGAAGTGCCCCTGCGCGTTGCCGATCGCCCGCCGGAACGCCGCGTCCCGCGCGGACCCCCAGCCCGCGTTGGCCAGCCCGTCCGCCGCGCTGCCCACCCCGTAGCCGGTGTTGCCCACCAGACCGAACGCCGTCGAGGCGGCCTTGTTGAGCCAGCCGGCCGCCCGGCCGCTGGAGTACCCCTCGAACGGCGAGCGCCAGGTGTCGTAGCAGCGTGCGCACGAGAACTCGAACTGGAACCCCGCACCCGTACCGTGCTGGTCGCACAGGTCGCGGTAGTTGTGGCTGAAGTAGATCTCCGCGTCCATGCGCTCCCCCGAGTACAGGGCCGTGGACCGGCTCTCCCGATCTGCGGCGAGAACGGGGAGCACGGCCGGTTCTGTGTGGTTCTGGGCAGCAGTCAGAGTGCCACAGCACGGGCCGAACCGGACAGGGTCCGCGGACCGACTTGACCCTTTCCAGGGGAAGTCGGCGGCTCCACGGCCACTTCCGCCCATACCGTCTTGCCGACCGGCGACCTGGGCTCCGCTCCCCACCGCCGCGCCAGCGCCTCCACGAGCAGCAGCCCCCGGCCGCCCTCCTCTTCTCCCGAAGGGCCAACTCGGCGCGGAAGTCGGGCCCTTGAGTCCGCGACCTCGATCCGGACCAACCCCGCCTCCCCGTCCAGCGCCACGCGCAGCCGGAAGTCCCTGCCGGGCACGGTGCCGTGCCGCACCGCGTTCGCGGTCAGCTCGGCCACCAGCAGCCGCACGGTCTCCGACACCTCGGACCCCGGGCCGTACCCCCACCGGGCCAGGCGGTCCTCCGCCAACCTGCGGGCGAGCCGCGCGCCTCTCGGTGACGACGTGAACTGCATGGCGAACTCCAACCGCGCGCCCGGCGCCTCCTGTTCGCCGCTCCCACCCGTCCGTGACCTCGCGTCCATCCGTCGCTCCCTTCCTGCGCGCCCGACCCCGCGCCGTACACGGGTCGTGACGTTCCGTACTCAAGAGTCGACGCGCGGCCCTACGCTCAACAGGGGTCACGGCCTTACCGATCGGGCCGTAAGGAAGGGAGTGGTCCCTTGGTCAAGGACATCGACCCCGAGGCGTCCATGGCGGCACTCTTCGGCTCCCGTGTCCGCCGGCTGCGCCTCGCCGCGGGCCTCACCCAGGCCGAACTGGGCGAACGCGTCCACGTCGTCGCCTCCCGCATCACCCAGGTCGAGCGGGCCTCCGGCGCCAGGCCGACCCTGGAACTCGCCCGCGCGCTGGACCGGGCACTGGGCGCCGACGGACTGCTCGTCGACCTCTGGCCGTACGTCCACCGGGAGGCGTTCCCGGACTGGTCACGGGCGTTCATCGCCCACTCGGAACGCGCCGCGAGCATCAGGCAGTACGCGGCCCAACTGGTGCCGGGCCTTTTACAGACGCCCGCCTACGCACGGGCGGTTCTGAGCGTCGGCTTCTCGCTCAGGGACGACGCCCACCTCGAAGAGCGCGTCAGCACCCGGCTGGCTCGACAAGAACGCCTCCGGCTGCCCGACCCACCCGACCTCTGGGTCGTGCTCGACGAAGCCGTACTGCGCCGCCCTGTCGGCGGGTGGGCCACGACGCGCGCGCAACTCGCCCACCTGCTGCGCGCAGCAGCCGAGGCCCGCGTCACCTTGCAGGTGCTGCCGTTCGACCAGGGGGAGCACGACATGATCGGCGGTTCGCTGACCGTCCTCGATCTGCCCGGGTCGGAGCAGATCGCCTACTCCGAAGGCGCCCACTACGGCCAACTCATCGAAGAACCGGCCGAGGTCAAGCGTTTCGCACTGGCCTACGATCGGCTTCGGGCAGCGGCCCTGCCCCCACGCATGTCTCTCGACATGATCCGATCGGCGATGGAGGGCATCAACTGTGGCGCACACGTCCCGTCCCAAAGCGAGCGACGTCACCTGGCGCAAGAGCAGTTACAGCAATCAGGAGGGTGGCGACTGCGTCGAGGTCGGCCGCGGGGTGCTCGGCGTGGTCCCCGTGCGTGACAGCAAGGCCCCGGCGCGTGCCGTCGTCACGTTCGGCGCGCGGCCCTGGAGTTCCTTCGTCCGCGAGCTGAAGTCGCGGCAACTCCCCTAGTCGCCACGCGGGCCCGGTGGGCGGGCTTCGTCGCAGGGCGAACCGGCGCCGCACCGCCGGGCCCTCGGCCCCCATGGTCCGGTCGGACACGAGGCGATGGGAGGCTCGTTGACGCTCCTGACGCTGCCGGACGGTTCGGAGGTCGCCTACACCGAAGGCGCCGACTACGGCCGTCTCGTCGAGGATCCGGTCAATGTCGGGCGCTACTCGGTGACTTACGATCGCCTGCGGGCGACAGCCCTACCCCCGCTCATGTCCCTCGACATGATCCGGACAGCGATGGAGGGCGCTTACCGTGACACAAATGTCCCGACGCGAAGTGAGCGACGTCGTCTGGCACAGCAGCAGCTACAGCAACCAGGCAGGGGGCGACTGCGTCGAGGTCGGCCGCGGGGTGCTCGGCGTGGTCCCCGTGCGTGACAGCAAGGCCCCGGCGCGTGCCGTCGTCATGTTCGGCGCGCGGCCCTGGAGTTCCTTCGTCCGCGAGCTGAAGTCGCGCCAACTCCCCTAGCCGCCACGCCCGGTGCCACGAGCCCGCCCTCCGGGACCCTGTTGACGCGGTCCCGGTGGGCGGGCTTCGTCGTTGTCGAACCGGCGTCACCGGGTCCTCGACGCCGAGGGGTCGGTCGGGCACGGCCCACCCACCAAAGGACTCCGGGGAAAGAACCAACCCCCCTTCCCCGCCCGTCCGTTCAGGGCGCGAGGAGTCGCTCGGCCCTTTTCACTCCCAGGAGTGACTTGGTTGCGGAGCGTGCTCGGCGGCGGTTACTTTCGCCGCAGAGCCCACGTCCGTCCGCCCCGCGGCATCGGCGTCCGGCTCCCCCAGAACCGCACATGCGACGGCCCCCGGCCGGGACTGGCATCCCGATCGAGGGCCTGACCGCTCAGGAAGAAAGCCCTTCCCAATGGCTACCAAGGATTTTAACGCGCCCTCCCGCCCCGACCTCCGGGGTGCTCCCGCCACCGGCGTGCTCCATGTCCGCACGCGCCTCACCGGCGAGTTCACCATTCTCGCCAACGCCCTCGCCCAACGACGCGGCAGTGCCGTGACCGTCGGGGTGGCCGCCTACATCCTGTCCCTGCCCGACGGCGCCCCCGTCAGCATCGCCGCGCTCTGCGCGCACTTCAGCGAGGGGGAGATCCTGATCTCCCGCGCGCTGCGGGAGTTGGAGTCCGCCGGGTACCTGGAACGGCGGCGGGAGCGCACGGCGGGCGGGCGGGTCCGTACACGGACCTTCTTCTACGACGTACCCGGCGGCGGACCGGACGGACCCGGTGGGCCTCGGCGGCCCAAGTCCCCGGCCGCCGAGCGGCCCGCGGCGCCCCGGCCTGCGGACGACACCCCCGCACCCGCGCCGGAGGCCGTCCCCGCGGGCGCGGTCTCCGCCGCGCTCCCGACGGGATCAACACCCCCGCCCCCGCTGGGCATCGAGGACGCCGACCCCCACGCCGTCGTACTCCTGGCCTCACTGCGCATCCTCGACGGACGTCTCGTACTCACGCGCGGCGACGTCGCCGAACTCGCGCCTCGGGTGGCGGAGTTGCTGGCCTCCGGGGTCACCGTCGGAGAGCTCACCAGACACCTCACCACCGGGCTCCCCGGACGTCTCCGCACCCGCCCCGTCCGGCTGATCGCCTACCGGCTGCGCGACGCGCCGATTCCGGCTCCGCCGGTCGCGCCGGAGCCCGTCCGACTGCCCTGGCAGAGCTGCGACACGTGCGAACGGCCGTTCCGCGGGGCCGCGCCCGCCACCTGCCGGGACTGCCGCGAGGATGCCGCGGCGCAGTCGCGGTCGGCCGCGGAGGCCGCTGTCGCCTGACCGGGGACCGGCCGTGTAACGCTTTCCCCGGCCGCGGACTAGTACCGGGTGCAAGGGCATCGCAGCCACTGTCCGTTCTGAGGAGCCGTCCGTTGCCATCGGAGCATCCCCCAGCGCCCCCGGCGCGCGACCCGGCCGGGTTCGCCGCCTTCTACGAGCAGCAGTTCGACGCCGTGCTCGGGTTCGTGACCAGGCGTGTCGAAAGCCCGCACCTGGCCGCGGACCTCACCGCGGACATCTTCCTGGCCGCCCTGGAAGGGGCGCACACGTACGACGCGCGGCGCGGCACGCCCGTCGCCTGGCTCTACGGCATAGCCCGCAACGTCATCTCCACCCACTTCCGGGGCAGCGTCCGCGAGCGGCAGGCCGTGGCGCGGATCGGTGGCCGGCGCCTCCTGGACGAGCAGGACGTGGAGGCCATCGAGGCACGCATCGACGCCGACCGTGCCGCCCGGCGGATGGCCGCCGCCCACGCCGGGCTCTCCGAGCCACTGCGCGGTGTGCTCGACCTCGTCGCGCTGGACGGCCTCACGGTCCGCGAGGCGGCGCAGGCGCTGGGCATCAACGCCACCACCGCGCGCGTCCGGCTGCACCGCGCGCGGAAGGCGCTGCACGCCGTTCAGGACCACGTCTTTTCCAGCAAGGACCTTCTGGAGGCCGCCCGATGAACGCTCCCCTGCACTTCAAGCGGCAGCTCGCCGACGAGCTCGACGCGCGGGCCCGAGCGGCCACCGCGTTCTCCACTCCCGGAACGCGCAGCCCCGCTCCGGCACGCGTGCACCCCCTGCGCCGCCGGGTGGTGTTCACCGTGGGTGTCGCCGCGGCGGCCGCCGCCGTGGTGGCGGCCCTGCCGCTGCTCTCGGGGCAGGACGGTGCCGGCGGGCAGGCCGCGGCCCCGCACACCGCCGCGTCCGGCACCGGCGGGGGCACCGGCAAGGGCACCGGCGGGGGCCTGAACATCGCCGACGCCGACTACGCGGTGAAGTCCCGCCCCGACGGCCTGGTGGCGGTCCAGTTGTTCGACCCCAAGGGTGCCGCCGGTCTGGAGAAGGCCCTCGCCGGTGCCGGGATCCGCGCCGCGGTGAGGGTTCCGTCCGCCTCCTGCCGGGCCGTGGTCCACACCGACACCGGCGCACGCGGAGACCTCGACAAGGTGCTGCCCCCGTCCAAGCCGTACCGGGAGAACGGGGTGATCTACCACCTGATCGACCCCACCGCCATCCCCGCCGGTGACCACCTGCTGTTCGTCGCCTCCTTCCGGCCCGACCAAGTGAGCACCATGGGATACAAGTTGGTCACCGAGGTGCCCGACTGCGTCCCGGCCGCGTAGGCACCGCGCACGTGGTGACGCGCGGTGGGCACGGGTGCCTTCCCGTGCCCACCGCGACCGGCCGCCGCACGCCTCCGCCTACGACACGTCCAGCGGGCAGTTCGACCAGGCAGCCGCCAGGGCCTTCGGGATCTGCGGGACGGCCGCGCAGCCCCGGGCGTCGCGGGGGAAGCCGTCGCTCGCGACGAGCCGCCACGTGCCGCCCTGCGCGAGGGTGAAGTACTTCATCGCCGCGCCCTCGTCCTGGAGTTGGACCTGCTCTCCCGTCGTCGCGCCGGACGTCGGCTGGAAACGGGACGCGGCGTAGGCGGTCGTGCCGCACGTCCCGTAGTAGAAGGTGCCCGGTGCCGGGGCCACGTGTGTCAGACCGGCGTTCGCGCGGAAGGCGTCGGTCACCGCGCTCTTGGTCGCGGCCGCGACGGCACGGGAGCGGCAGGCGGCGTCGGGCGTACCGGAGGCGGTCGTGCCTCCCGGGGCGGCCGTGCCGGTGCGGCCGGGCGTCGAGGACGCGCTCGCCGAACTCCGCGCGGGCGCAGTGGTGTTGCCCGAGGCGGAGGCCGCGGGCGGCGACGGGCTGTCCGCCGGCGAGGTGGTGGGCGACGCCTGGGACGCCGTGACCGACGGTGACGTGGGCGCCGCCGGGAGGACGTCCCGGTCGCCGGACGGCCCCGCCAGGGCGTGTGCGCCGGTGACGACGACCGCCGTCGCCGCGGCTGCCGCGAGGGTCGCGGTGACCCGGCGGCGGGTACGGCGGCTGTTGCCCCTGGCCCGGACGGCCGCCGCCGGGAGGGGTGCGACACGCGCGCCGAACTCGTCGGAGCCCGCGCGCAGCGTGGCACCGAACTCGCCCTGCGCGTCAGTGGAGTTGCCCTCAGACATGACCGTGGTCCTCCTTCCCGGCAGCGCCGAGACGTGTGCGGTGACGCGGGGCGACCCGGGGGGAGGCGGGGGCGCCGGCGGTACGGACACCGGCGGGCCCGGGGTCCGGCGGTGCCTCGCTGAGGTATCCCGCCATGGCCTGCCGCCCGCGGGACAGGCGGGCCTTGACCGTGCCGGACGCGGCGCCCGTCTCGCGGGCGATCTCGTCGACGCTGAGGCCGACCAGGTGGTGCAGCACGACCGCCCGCCGCTGCTCCGCGGGTATGCGGCGCAGTGCCGCGACGATCGCGACGTAGTCGGGGCGGAGTTCGGGCTGCGGGTCGGGCACGCCGTGACGGCGGTGCGCGGCAAGCCGGTTGACGGTCTTCCTCCAGGTACTGACCCGGATCCTGAATGCCACGGTCCGTACCCACGCCTCGGGATCGGCGTACCCGGACACCTTGTCCCAGCGCTGCCAGGCCCGTGCGTACGCCTCGTGGACCAGGTCCTCGGCCTCGGCGCGGTCGCCGGTCATCGCGTAGAGCTGGCTGGTCAGCCGCCGGACGCCGGCGGTGTAGAAGCGGTCGAAGTCGTCGGGGTCACGCATATGCCCTCTCCGCGTCGGGGGCGCGGGCACCTCCCGCCCCCTTCAGCAACTGGTCACGCCCGACCCCGGGGGCCGGTTGCGTGCCAACACGCTTCCTTGGCAAGGGGTTTGCGCGTTGCCCGGACGTCGGAGCGGGCGTGTCCGATGTCAGTGGCCGGGGCTAGCTTTCCCGGCGAAGGGGCCGACGGGACGTGGTGCGGCCCCACCGGACCCACCCCCGCCCCAGGAGGACCCATGCCCATGCCCGCGCCCGACCTCACCCGGTTCCTCACGCCCGGCGGACCGTACCCGTTCCCCCTCGACGGCGTCGAGGCCCGGGTGAGGCTGCTGCCCGCCGTCCCGCTGTCGCTGCCGAGCGGACGGGTCGTCGCGCTGGAGCCGTTCATGGCCGGGGGCGAGGACGAGGAGGAGATGGCGTTCGGGGAGCAGGTGAAGCCGGGCGTCTACCCGGTGGAGCTGTCCGAGATCGACCTGATCGACGGGACGGGCCGCGTCATCGACACGCGCACGGCCACCGCCCGTCTGGTGATACGCGAAGAGCCGGTCGTCCGCTGGGAGTTGGCGGTCACGGCCGGCCAAGACCCGAAGGAGCTGGACGACGACAGCTACTTCGGCTACCCGGTCGACGGGGGCACCGGCTGCTTCCTCGACGCGACGACGTACCGCGCGCTGCACACGGAGGAGGACTTCGCCGAACGTGTCCTCGACGCCATGTACGCCGACGCGGCCACCACCCCCGGCGGCGGCGACCGCACCCCCGACCCGCTGACCCTGGCCGTCGGGAACGACCCGACGGCCGTGGTCGCCTTCTCGACGGGCTGGGGCGACGGCGTCTACGCGACCTGGATCGGCCGCACGGCGAACGACGAAGTGGCCTGCTTCCTCACGGACTTCGTCGATCTCGACGAGGACGACGCCGACGACGACGGTGCCGCCGACGCCGACGGCGGGCGCGACGACTAGCGCGGCGGGGGGCGACGCCCGGGTCGGCGCCCTCCCCCGTCCGCGCCGCACGCTCAGGGCACCAGCACCAGCTTGCCCGTCAAGTGCCCCTCCTCGCCGAGGCGGTGGGCCCGGGGCGCCTCCGCCAGGGGGAGGATCTCCTGGACGTGGGCGCGCAGGACGCCCTGCCGGACCATGGCGGCCACCGCCTCCATGCCCGCGTGGTCCGACTCCACCAGCATCGTCGCGTGCCGGACGTCCCGGCGGGCCGCCTCGGCCAGTTCCTCCTGCGGGGTGCCGCCGATCAGGGTGACCAGGGTGCCGCCGGGGCGCAGGGCGTCCAGCGTGCGGGTGCGGGTGTCGCCGCCCATGGGGACCAGCGCCGTGTCCGCGTCCTTCACCACGTCCCGGAAGTCCGTCGTGCGGTAGTCGATCACCTCGTCGGCGCCCAGCGAGCGGACGAAGGCGTGCTTCCCCGCGCTCGCCGTACCGATGACGTGCGCGCCCAGGTGCTTGGCGATGCGCACCGCGAGGTGGCCGACGCCGCCCGCGGCGGAGTGGATCAGGACACGCTGACCGGGCCGTACGTCCGCCGTGTCCACCAGTGCCTGGTACGCGGTCAGCGCGGCCAACGGCAGCGCGCCGCCCTGGACATGGTCGATCGACTCCGGCTTCCGGGCGAACGACCGCGCCGGCCCCTTCGCGAACTCGGCGTAGGCGCCCACCCCGTGGGGATACGGCAGCATGCCGAACACCTCGTCGCCCGGCGCGAACAGCGTCACGCCGTAGCCCACTTCCTCCACCACCCCGGAGACGTCCCAGCCGAGGACCAGCGGCAGCCGGTCCACGAACAGCGGCTGGGCGCGGTGCTTCCAGTCGGTCGGGTTCACGCCGGCGGCCCGTACGGCGACCAGGATCTCGCCCGGTCCCGGCTTCGGCCGCGGCAGTTCGGTCTCCCGCAGTACCTCGGGGCCGCCGTAGGTTTCCTGACTGATCGCACGCATGTCGCCTCCTGGGGCGTGGAGTTGGTGGTTTTCCGGAGCCTCGCCGTCAGGCGGCCCTGCTGCGCTCCGCCCTCGCGTACTGGAGCGGGAAGGGTGCCCGCTCGCTCAGCGTGCGGGCCGCCGCGCGCGGCCAGTACGGGTTGAGCAGCAGCTCGCGGCCCAGCGCCACGGCGTCGGCCTCGCCGTCCGCGAGGATGCGTTCGGCCTGCTCCGGGTCGGTGATCAGGCCGACCGCCGCCGTCGGCAGGCCGGCCTCGCGGCGCACCCGGGCGGCGAACGGGACCTGGTAGCCCGGCTCGACGGGGATGGCGGCGCGGGGCACGTTGCCGCCGGTCGAGACGTGCACGAGGTCCACGCCGTGCTCCTTGAGCAGTGCGGCCAGTCGGACCGTCGCGTCGGCGGTCCAGCCGTCGGGCTCGATCCAGTCCGTGGCGGAGACGCGGTAGAAGACGGCCGTCTCCTCGGGGACCGCCTCGCGCACGGCGTCGGCGATCTCCAGGGCGAGCCGCGCGCGGTTCTCGAACGAGCCGCCGTACGCGTCCGTGCGCCGGTTGGAGTCGGGCGACAGGAACTCGTGGACGAGGTAGCCGTGCGCGGCGTGCACCTCGATCACCTCGTAACCGGCGTCCACCGCGCGGCGAGCGGCCCGCGCGAAGTCGGCCACCAGGCGGGCGATCTCGTCCGCCGACAGTTCCTGCGGCACGAGGTGGCCGTCGTCGAAGGGCACCCCGCTGGGCGCGACCGGCTGCCAGCCGCCCTGCTCGGGGGTGAGCGGACGGCCGCCGAGGAACTCCTTGTCGGTGCTGGCCTTGCGGCCGGCGTGGGCGATCTGGATGCCGGGGACCACGCCCTGCTCCCGCATGAACGAGGTGAGCCTGCGGTGTCCCTCGGCCTGCTTGTCGTTCCAGATGCCGAGGTCCCACGGGGTGATGCGGCCGTCGGGACGGACCGCGGTCGCCTCCACCAGGATCAGGCCGGGGCCGCCGACGGCACGGGCACCGTAGTGCTGCATGTGCCAGTCGACGGGCGCCCCCGTCTCGGGGCCTTCGGAGGGGGCGCTGTACTGGCACATGGGGGCCATCCACGCCCGGTTGGGCATGGTCACGCCGCGCAGCGTGAGGGGCGTGAACAGACGGCTGGGCATGGGGTGTTGCTCCTTGATCGGTGGTTCTCCGCGTCGCGTCGTACGGGGCGGCCGGGCAGGGGGGTCAGGAATCGCGCCCGCGGCGGGCCGCCGACACCAGGCCGTCGAGCCACGCCTGGTGCCCGTTGAGCATGGGGTTCGGCGTCCGGGCCGCGAGCTCCGCCGCGGGCTTCCCGAACTGGCTCTCCTGGGTGAGGATCCGCACCCGGCCGCCCGGCAGGTCCTCGACCAGCCAGGCGTGCAGCACGTTCAGCCGCTCGTCGGGCGTGCCGTCCTGCTTCGCCGTCCACGACAGCCGGCCCGGGGTGCCGTCCCCCGGCGCACGCAGTTCGACCACGTGCGCGTCCAGGGGCGGGAAGCCGAACGTGCCGAAGCTGAAGTCGAGTTCGGCCTTCAGCTCGGGTCCGCCGCCCTGCGGGAAGGCGATGTCGGCGACGTTGTCGTAGTACGACTCCCACACCGAGGTGTCGACGAGCAGGGGCCACACGTCGGCCGCCGCCAGGTCCTTGACGATCACCTCGTTGGACACGAAGTTGTCGCCCGTTCCGGGCAGGTAGGCGTCGGGCCAGGTGATGGCGTTCTGTGTGGTCACGGTTGCTCCGGTTCCAAGTCGGTGAAGCGGGTGGGGAGTTGCGCCGCCGGGCCCGCGGTCAGGCCAGGCGGGCGAGGAGTTCCTCGGCGAGCGCGGCCGAGGACGCCGGGTTCTGGCCGGTGACGACGTTGCGGTCGGTCTGGATGTGGGGCGCCCAGGCGGCGCCGGTCTCGACCTTCAGGCCGGCCTCGGTCAGCCGGTCCTGGAGCAGCCACTTGGCCTTGTCGGCGTGGCCCGCCTGGCGCTCCTCGTCGTTGGTGAACGCGGTGACGGTGTAGCCCGCGAAGGCGTTCGTGCCGTCCTCGGCGACCGCCGCGAGGAGCGCGGCCGGGCCGTGGCACACCACGCCGAGCGGCACGCCGCCCTTCAGCGCGCCCGTCAGCAGGCGGCCGGAGTCGGCGTCCACCGCCAGGTCCTCCATCGGGCCGTGGCCGCCGGGGACGTAGACGGCGTCGTAGTCGGCGAGGTCCACGTCGGTCAGCGCGACGGGGGCGGCGAACTCGGGTGCGCTCTCGACGACCTCCTTGAGGTGGGCGGCCTGCTCGGCGCCGCCGTTCGCCTCGGCCGCGAGGCTCCCCCTGTCGACGGGCGGGACCACGCCGCCGGGCGTCGCCACGGTGACCCGGTGGCCCGCCGCGCGGAACGCCTCCAGCGGGACCACGGCCTCCTCGGCCCAGAAACCGGTGGGGTGCTTCGTGCCGTCGGCCAGCGTCCAGGTGTCGGCGCCGGTCATCACGAACAGGATCTTCGACATGTGCTCTCCTAGGGCGGCCCGCGGCGGGGCGGGACGTACGGGGTCTCGGGACACGCTGTGGCACTGAGTACCCCCAGCACGCCGCATGCCCCGGCTGCCACCGACACTAGACAGGCGGGACATCGGAAATCCAATAGGCGAACCGATCACACCCATCGGAACTCCGATGGAGGACAGCGGTACGCTGAGGTCATGACAGCAACGGCAACGGGACCCGCCGCACACCCCGCCGACCTGGCCGGTCCCGGGGCGGCCCTCGCGCACGTCGACCTGAACCTGCTGCGCACGTTCCTGGCCGTCTACCGCCAGGGTTCCTTCACGGCCGCGGCCCCGCTGCTCGGCCTGTCGCAGCCGACGGTCACGGCGCAGATCCGCTCGCTGGAGCAGCAGACCGGGCAGGAGCTGTTCCACCGGCTGCCCCGGGGCGCCGAGCCCACGCAGCCGGCCCACGAGCTGGCCGGGCAGATCTCCGGCCCGCTCGACGCCCTCGCCCGCCTCGGCGGACGCGAGGGCGCGGCGGCGGGCCAGGCCGCGCCCGTGCACCTCGGCGGGCCGTCCGAACTGCTCTGCACGCGCGTCCTGCCCGCGCTGGCGCCGCTCGTCGCGGACGGCGTGGAGGTCAGGATCGCGCAGGGCCTGACCGACCCGCTCCTCGACGACCTGCGGGCCGGCCGCCACGACCTGGTGATCACCACCCGCCGCCCGCGCGGCCGGGCCCTCACGTCGTACCCGCTCGCCGACGAGGAGTACGTACTGGTCGCGGCGCCGGAATGGGCGCGGCGGATGGCGGAGGCCCACGACGAGGGCGACGCGTGCGGCCCCGGCGAGGACGGCGTGCCGGAGCTGTTCACCGTCGACGGCGAGCTGTGCGTGGACGACCTGTGCGCGGACCTGCCGTGCGCGGCGCTCCAGTTGCGGCACGTGCCGCTGGTCGCGTTCGCCGAGGACCTGCCCATCGCGCGGCGCTACTGGCGGACCGTCTTCGGCAAGCAGCTCACCACCCGGGCCGCCCTCACCGTGCCGAACCTGCACGCGGTCGTCGCGGCGGTGACGGCCGGCGCCGGGTACAGCGTGCTGCCGCGCTCACTGTGCGAGGAGCACCTGCGCACGGGCCGTCTGGTCCTGCTGCACTCCCCCGCCGAGCCGCCGCTCAACACCCTGTTCCTGGTCCAGCGGCCCGGCGCCGACTCCAACCCGGACGTCGTCCGCGTCCGCGCCCGCCTCCAGGACCGCGCCCGCGCCTGGTGAGAGGGACCACCGGGCGGGGCGGCCCTCACCGGCCCCCGTGATGGCCGGCCGCCGTGCCGCCCGCCGGGTCCCCGCCCTCCTCGCCGCCGACCGTGAAGCCGATCACGGCGCCGCCGCCCTGCCTGCGGAACGCGAACGTGGTGCCGCCGTGGGCGACCGCCACCTCCCGCACGATGGAGAGGCCGAGGCCCGAGCCGGGCTGGGAGCGGGCGTCCGGGGCGCGGTAGAAGCGGTCGAAGACCCGGTCGAGGTCGGACTCGGCGACGCCGGGGCCGCGGTCCAGGACCTCCACGCGGACCGTGCCGGGGCGGGCCGGCCCCCTGCCGGTGACGGAGATCTCGATGGGCTGCTTGCCGCCCCGGTCGAACTTCGCGGCGTTCTCCACCAGGTTGGACACCGCCCGTTGCAGCAGGGCCGGCTGCCCGTCGGTGGTCGTGTCGCCGCTCGCGTCCACCACGATGTCGCGGCCGGTCCGGCGCCTGGCCAGGCCCGCCACGTCCTCCGCGACGTCGGCGAGGTCGATGCGCTGCACCGGCTCGCCGTCGGACTGTCCGGCCGCCAGTGCCACCAACTCGTTGACCAGGTCCGTGAGTTCGCGCGCCTCCTGGCTGAGGTCGGCGACCAGGTCCTCGCGGGAGTCCGGCGGCAGCTCGTCGATGCGGCGCAGCAGGGAGATGTTCGTGCGCAGGGAGGTGAGCGGGGTGCGCAGTTCGTGGCCGGCGTCCTGCACCAGGCGGCGCTGGTCGTCCTCGGACTGCGCGAGGCGGCCGAGCATCCGGTCGAAGGAGCGGCCCAGCCGGCCGACCTCGTCGGAGCCCGCGACCGGCACCGCGATGCCCAGGCGCCGGGTGCGGGCCACGTCCTCGGCGGCGGCGGTCAGGATCACCAGGCGGTGCGTGATCCGGCGGGCGAGCCACCAGCCGCTCAGGCCCGCGGCGATCACGACGGCCGCCATCATCAGGAACGTCCGCTGCTGCAAGGTCCGGAGCAGGTCCTCGGTGTCGCTGAACTCCTGCGCCACCTGCACCGCGCCCCGCCCGCCGCCGAGCGCGACGGTCGCGCTGCGGTAGACGTCGCTGCCGACCCCGACGTCCTTGTGCTCGACCAGCAGCGCGGCGGCGGCCGAGGCCGCGACCCGGCGGTCGGCGGCGGTCACGGGCAGCCCGGGGCTGCCGCTGTCGACGACCGCGCCGTCCGGGCCGAGCACCTGCACGTCCGTGCGGCTGGGCCGGACGATGTCGTGGCCGGGCGCGGCGGAGGAGAAGTCCTCGGGGGTCATGTCGTGCTGGCGCACCTCGTCGCGCAGGTCCTGCACGACCTCGTCGAACACGGACTGCTGGTCGACGCGCACGAGCCGTGCCGCCGCGCTGTACGACAGGATGCCGACGACCACGGTCACGGCGGCGGCGACCAGCGCGAACGACACCGCGAACGTGGTCCGCAGGGACGACAGCCGGGTGCGTGAGCGCGAGCGGGACCGCTCCGGCCGCACCGCGCCCGGCGCGGGCCCCGCGGGCTGCGCCACTCAGTCCTCCCGCAGCACGTAACCCACGCCGCGCACCGTGTGGATGAGCTGCGGGGAGCCCGGCTCGTCGAGCTTGCGCCGCAGGTAGCCGACGTACACGGCGAGGTTCTTGGAGCCGGGGCCGAAGTCGTAGCCCCAGATGCGGTCGTAGATCGTCGAGTGGTCGAGGACGACGCCCGCGTTGCGGACGAGCAGCTCCAGGAGCTCGAACTCGGTGCGGGTCAGCTCCAGTTCGCGCCGTCCGCGCCACGCGCGCCGCGCCTGCGGGTCGACGCGCAGGCCGGCCGCCGCGATCTGCCGGCCGTCGGTGTGCGGGCCGGTGCCCGGCGGGAAGGTGCCGTCCGGACCGTCCGCCGCGTCGGCCGCGCGGACCGGGCCGGTGCGGCGCAGCAGGGCCCGCAGACGGGCGAAGACCTCCTCGACGTCGAACGGCTTGACGACGTAGTCGTCGGCGCCCGCGTCCAGACCGGCGATCCGGTCGGCGGTCTCCACCAGGGCGGTGAGCATGAGGATCGGGGTGCTGTCGCCCTCGGCCCGCAGCACCCGGCAGACCTGGAGGCCGTCGATGCCGGGCATCATCACGTCGAGGACGAGCACGTCCGGCGGGGTGCGGTGGGCCTGCGCGATCGCCTCGACGCCGTCGGCGACCGCGACGACCCGGTAGCCCTCCAGCGTGAGGGCGCGTTCCAGGGCGTGGCGGATGGCTCGGTCGTCTTCGGCTAGCAGCACGGTCTGAGGCACGGGTCCAGTGTGCCAAGGCGGCCGGGCGGACCACCCGTCGAGCTGGGCCGGAGGTGCCCTTCTTACTCGGCTCTCACCACGGGCCCCGCGTGTCACGCGGGGCCGGACGGCGCCTCACGGCCGCAGCGACGCCAGGAGCTGCTCGAAGGGGACCACCCCGTCGGCGTCGGGGCGCGGGGCGGGGGCGGGCGCCTGCTCGGGCACGGGCACCGGTACGGGCGCGTCGGCGGGTGCGGCGGCGGGAACGTCCGGCGCGCCCGTGCGGGCCGCGCCCGGACCGCCCAGCAGGACGGCCAGTTCACCGCCCGCCCGCTCGATCCGCCCGTGCAGGCCCTCCGCGCCCCAGTCCTCCGAGGCGGCGTACACGCCGGTCGGCACGACCACCGCGCGCAGGTACGCGAAGAGCGGGCGCAGCGCGTGGTCGAGGACCAGCGAGTGGCGGGCGGTGCCACCGGTCGCCGCGATCAGCACCGGCTTGCCGGCCAGGGCGTCCTTGTCCCACGCCCCGAGGACGTCGAAGAAGGACTTGAACAGCCCGCTGTACGAGCCCGAGAACACCGGCGTGACGACGACCAGGCCGTCCGCGCCCGTCACCGCGTCGAACGCGGCGGACAGGTGCTTGCCGGGGAACCCGCTGGTGAGGTGGTGGGCGATCTCCACGGCGAGGTCGCGCACCTCCACGACCTCGACGTCCACCGGGGTGCGCGCGCCCACCGCGGCGGCCAGCCGGTCGGCCAGCAGCCGGGTGGACGACGGGACGCTCAGCCCCGCCGAGACGACGACGAGCTTCATGACGCGGTCACTTCCTCCGCCCCGGTGCTCGCCGCCGCGTCCTCACGGGCGGCCAGCAGGGACTGGTGGTTGGGGGCGTCCGGCACGTCGGCCGGACGGTTCTTGGCGAACTCCTCGCGCAGCACCGGCACGACCTCCTCGCCCAGCAGGTCGAGCTGTTCGAGGACGGTCTTCAGCGGCAGGCCGGCGTGGTCCATCAGGAAGAGCTGGCGCTGGTAGTCGCCCGCGACCTCGCGGAAGCCCAGCGTCTTCTCGATGACCTCCTGGGGCGAGCCGACCGTCAGCGGGGTCTGCTCGGTGAACTCCTCCAGCGTCGGGCCGTGGCCGTAGACCGGGGCGTTGTCGAAGTACGGGCGGAACTCCCGCACCGCGTCCTGCGAGTTCTTGCGCATGAACACCTGGCCGCCCAGGCCGACGATCGCCTGCTCGGCGGTGCCGTGGCCGTAGTGCGCGTACCGGGCGCGGTAGAGGTCGATCATGCGCTTGGTGTGGTCGGCGGGCCAGAAGATGTTGTTGTGGAAGAAGCCGTCGCCGTAGAAGGCGGCCTGCTCGGCGATCTCCCGCGACCGGATCGACCCGTGCCAGACGAACGGCGCGACGCCGTCCAGCGGGCGCGGAGTGGACGTGAAGCCCTGGAGCGGGGTGCGGAACCTGCCCTGCCAGTCGACGGTCTCCTCGCGCCACAGCCGGCGCAGCAGCGCGTAGTTCTCGACGGCGAGGTTGATGCCCTCGCGGATGTCCTTGCCGAACCAGGGGTAGACCGGGCCGGTGTTGCCGCGGCCCATCATCAGGTCCACGCGGCCGTCGGCGAGGTGCTGGAGCATCGCGAAGTCCTCGGCGATCTTCACCGGGTCGTTCGTGGTGATCAGCGTCGTGGACGTCGACAGGATCAGCTTCTCGGTCTGCGCGGCGATGTAGCCGAGCATCGTCGTCGGGGACGACGGCACGAACGGCGGGTTGTGGTGCTCGCCGGTCGCGAAGACGTCGAGGCCGACCTCCTCCGCCTTCAGGGCGATCGCGACCATGGCCTTGATGCGCTCGCGCTCGGTCGGCGTGCGCCCGGTCGTCGGATCGGCCGTGACGTCGCCGACGCTGAAGATCCCGAACTGCATGATCGCTCACCCTCCGGTTGTTGACGGTTCAACTATACCCCTGGAACCGTCCCCCGCCCCCCGTTATTCCGCATCGCCCGGAACGCACGAAACCCCGCCCCCCACGAAGGGGGACGGGGTCCGGATGGAGCGCTGGGCAGGCCTTGCACCTGCATTTCCCCACGGGAAGTGGGGCGTCTTTCCTTGGACGACCAACGCACGGGCCACACCGCGGAGTTGCGCTCCGCCGCTCGACCAAGATCAAGCGTAGCGCATGCCCCGGGGTGCTGTCGCCGCCCCCGGTCCCGGTCCCGCGGCGGCTCCTCAGAAGCTGTACGCGTCCCCCGTGTCCAGGACCAGGACGTGCTGGCGGTCGTTGACGCGGTTGTGGTCCGCGGTGTCACCGGTCCACACCGTCTCCAGGTCCACCCGCACCTCGGTGGGCGCGCCCCGCAGCCGCACCCGCAGCCGGATCTGCTCCCCCGCCCCGTCCGCCGGCAGCGCGCCCGTGCCGCACAGCACCGTGCGGACGTCCGCGCGGGCACAGCCGGCCGGCAGGGTCTGCCGGACCTCCAGCGCGGTCGACCAGCGCACCCGGACCGTGGCGTCCGCCACGTCGGACGGGCCGTGGTTGCGCGGCGTGACCCGCAGGTCCACCCGGCCGCCGGACATCGACGCGTCCCCGTGGTACGCGAGGTCCGCCTCCCCCGCCCGCGGCTCCCCCGCCGCCAGGGCCGCCGGGACGCCCCCGGCCGCCGCCGCCAGCGCGGCACCCCCCACCACGACGCCCCGCAGAACCCGCACACAGCGCATGCCCGCCACTCCTCGCCACCTCGTACTCGGCCACTTCGTTCCGCAGCAGTCGTGCGGGTCGTACGGATGTATCCCACGCGGGGCGGGCCCCAGGCGCCGTCCAACAGGTGACGCGGGCCGTGACCTGCCGCCGCTCCCGCCGGGGCGCCCGGCGGGAGCCGTGAAAAAGTGGCGCGCATGCTGCTGCTGCGCTCCGCCGCCCTGTTCGTGGTCGCCGCCCTCTTCGAGATCGGCGGCGCCTGGATGGTCTGGCAGGGGACGCGCGAGCACCGCGGGTGGCTGTGGGTGTGCGGCGGGCTCGTCGCGCTCGGCGCCTACGGGTTCGTGGCCACGTTCCAGCCCGACGGGCACTTCGGGCGCATCCTCGCCGCGTACGGCGGGATCTTCGTCGCCGGTTCGATCCTGTGGGGCGTGGTCGCCGACGGCTACCGGCCCGACCGCTACGACATCGCCGGCGCGCTGGTCTGCCTCGCCGGGATGGCCCTGATCATGTGGGCGCCGCGCGGCGACTGAACCGGCCCGGAGGGTGCCCGTGGCGGCCCCGGGACGGCCCGCCGCGCGTTCCCGCACGTCGCCTACTCTGGAAAACCGGCGCCGGGCCCCTGCCGGGCCGCCCGTGCACCGCCGTACCCGCCGTACCGTCCCGCACAGCCGTCGCACAGCCGTCGCACCGAGGAGCAGCCCCATGGCCACCGCCGCACCGTCCGCAGCCTCCCGCATCGCCGTCGTCACCGGTGCGAGCAGCGGAATCGGCGCCGCCACGGCCCGGCGGCTCGCCGCCGAGGGCTACCGCGTCGTCCTCACCGCCCGCCGCAAGGACCGCATCGAGGCGCTGGCCGAGGAGATCAACGCCGCCGGCCACCAGGCGGCGGCGTACCCGCTCGACGTCACGGACCGGGCGGCCGTCGACGAGTTCGCCACGGCGTTCAAGACCGTCGGCGTCCTCGTGAACAACGCGGGCGGCGCGCTCGGCGCCGACCCCGTCGCCACCGGCGACCCCGCCGACTGGCGCACGATGTACGAGACGAACGTCATCGGCACCCTCAACCTCACCCAGGCCCTGCTGCCCGCGCTCACCGCGAGCGGCGACGGCACGGTCGTCGTGGTGTCGTCGACCGCCGGGCACGGCACGTACGAGGGCGGCGCGGGCTACGTCGCCGCCAAGCACGGCGCCCACGTCCTCGCCGAGACGCTGCGCCTGGAGATCGTCGGCACCCCGGTCCGCGTGATCGAGATCGCGCCCGGCATGGTCAGGACCGAGGAGTTCGCGCTGACCCGCTTCGGCGGCGACGAGGAGCGGGCGCGCAAGGTGTACGAGGGGGTGGCCGAGCCGCTGACCGCCGACGACGTCGCCGACACCATCGGCTGGGCGGTGACCCGGCCGAGCCACGTCAACATCGACCTGCTGGTGGTCCGTCCGCGCGCCCAGGCGTCCAACTCCAAGGTGCACCGGGAACCGCGATGAGCGGGGCCCCCGCGGAGGACGCCGGCGAGGACACGGGCCGCGACCGCGAACGGGCGGCGCTGGCCCTGGAGAAGAAGCGCGAGCGGTTCGTCTGGTACTACCTCGCGTACTTCCTCTTCGGCATCCACATCGTCGCGTTCGTGATGATCTACGCGGTCCGGCACGCCAAGTAGGCCGGGCGGCGGGGCCCTTGTCCCGGGGCCGGGCGGAAAACGGCGGGCGCCCTCCCCGCCCCGGCGCCTAGGGTCGCCCCCGTGGACAGACACGTGCCCTTCGACGGGCTGCACAACTTCCGTGACCTGGGCGGCTACGCCACCTCCGACGGTCGGCGCACCCGCCCCGGGCTCGTGTACCGGGCCGACGCGCTCTCCAAGCTGAGCGAGGGCACACCGGACTGGGACCGCTTCCTCGCCCTCGGCATCCGCACGGTCGTCGACCTGCGCCACCCCTGGGAGGCCGACCAGCGGGGGCGCGTCCCGGCCCACCCCTCGTTCGGCTACCACAACATCAGCATCGAGCACCGCTTCTACGACCAGTCCGCGCAGGCGCCCGACGTCGCTCCCGGCCCGTACCTCGCCGAGCGGTACGCGGAGGTCGCCGAGGACGGAACGGCCGAGATCCGCACGGCACTTGAGCTGATCGCGGCGTCGGCCGCCGCGGGCGGACCCCTCGTCCTGCACTGCGCGGGCGGCAAGGACCGGACCGGTCAACTGTCCGCCCTGGTCCTGCTGTTGCTCGGCGTACCCGAGGACACCGTCGTCGAGGACTACAGCCTCACCGAACTGGCCGCGCCCGCCCTGCTCGCCGACTGGCGCGCCCGGCACGGGGGCCGGGCCCCGACGTGGCCGTGGGTCGGGCGGGCACCCGGCGAGGTCATGCGGCTGTTCCTGGCGTGGCAGAACGAGCGGTACGGCTCGGTCGAGGGGTACGTCACCAAGGCGTTGGGCATGGACGCCGCCGCACTCTCCGCGTCCCTGCGCGAGCACCTGCTCGAACCGGCCCCGGCGGAAGGGCCGTTGGGCCGGGACGGCGGGCCGGACCTGGAGTTCCGGCTCGCCGTGCCGGCCGACGCCCCCGCCCTGGTGCGGCTGCGCGACCGCGCGGCGCTGTGGCAACTGGCGCGCGGCATCGACCAGTGGCGGGTCGGCGAGAAGGACGAGGCACACTTCCGCGCCCGCATGGCCGACGGCGAGGTCTGGCTCGCGCACGCCGACGGCCGGCTCGCCGGTGCCTGGGAGATCTGGTGGGACGACCCGGCCGCCTGGGGCCCGCGCCCGCCCGAGGCCGGTTACCTGCACCGCCTGATGACCGCCCCGCACACCGCCCCCCGCGGCACCGGCGCCCGCATGCTCGCCCGCGCGGAGGCCCGCGTCGCGGAGCACGGCCGCTCCCTGGCCCGTCTGGACTGCCTGGCCGCCAACTCCCGTCTGCGCGCGTACTACGAGGCGGCCGGTTACACGGTGGTGGGCGAACAGGCGGCGAAGCCGCACGGGTTGGGCAGCCCGTACGCCGTGACGCTGCTGGAGAAGCGGCTGTCCCCCTGACCTCACCCTTTCCAACTCGGCGCGCACAGGCGGCCGGTCACCCCCGCGACGGGAGGTGGCCGGCCGCCTTCGCGTTGCGCCCGAGCGCCTCCGGCATGGACTTGAACGTGTTCAAAAACAGGTCTACATTCATGCCCGTCAGCTTTTTGAACACGTTCAAGAAGGGTGGGGACATGGACCTCACGGTCGTCGCGTACGTCATCTACCTGGTCGTCAGCATCGGTCTGACGGTCTGGGTGGCACGCACTCTCAGCAAGAACGGGCGGGTCTTCCTCGCGGACGTCCTGCACGGCAACGAGAAGCTCGCCGACGCCGTCAACCACCTTCTGGTGGTCGGCTTCTACCTCGTCAACCTCGGCTTCGTCGCCCTCTACCTGAGCGACGACGCCGTCATCGACGACGCCCGCGGGGTCTTCGAGGCCCTGTCGACCAAGCTCGGCGTGGTCCTGCTCGTCCTCGGCGTCCTGCACCTCGGCAACGTGTACGTACTCAGCCGGATCCGGCGCCGGGGCATCCAGGACCAGGAGCAGGTCCCGCCCGTCCCGCCGCAGGGCTGGGCCGCGCCCACGGCCGGGGCGTGAGGTCGTGGCATCCCTCACCCCCGCCGACCGGGACGCCCGCCGCGTCCCGGTCCGGGCGCTGACCGTCCTGTACGACGCCGACTGCCCGCTCTGCGTCCACCTCTGCGACTGGCTCGTGAGGCAGCGCCAGATGGTGCCGCTCGACCTGGTGCCCGCCGGGTCCGAGGAGGCGCGGAGGCGCTTTCCCGCACTGGACCACGCGGCGACCTTCGAGGAGATCACGGTGGTCGGGGACGCCGGCCAGGTGTACCGGGGCGCGTCGGCCTGGATCGTCACCCTCTGGGCCCTGCGCGCCCACCGCCCGCTCGCCCACCGGCTGGCCTCGCCGGGCGGTGCGGCGCTGGCCCGCGGTGCGGTGATCGCGGCCGCCAAGTGGCGCTCGCGCACGCGCCTTTCACCCGGCACCGGCACCGGCACCGGCACCGGCGGGGAACCCGGCGGACAGCCCTGGGGCGCGGCGGTCCGGGCGCCCGCCGCGGCCGGGGGCGGCTACGCCGCGTGGGCCCCGGCCGGCGGGGCGGCCCGGGACGCGGGATGGTCCTACGACCCCCGCGCGGGCTGGGTCTACGACGCCCCCGGCTGCCACGGCGGCGGCGCCACCTGCGCACCTCGTTAGGCTGTCCCACCGTGCCCGCATCGAACGACCACGCCGACCCCGCCCCCGGCCCCGACTCCGCCCCCGACACCGGCCGTGACACCGGCCGCGGCCCCGCCAAGAGCGCCCCCGCCAAGAGCGAGCAGACCCGGGCGCTCATCCTGGAGACCGCGATGCGGCTGTTCCGGGAGCGGGGCTACGACCGCACCACGATGCGGGCGATCGCCCAGGAGGCCGGCGTCTCGGTCGGCAACGCGTACTACTACTTCGGCGGCAAGGAGCACCTGATCCAGGGCTTCTACGACCGGATCGCCGGCGAGCACCAGGAGGCGGTCCGGGAGGTCCTGGCGCGCGAGACCGGCCTGGAGGCGCGGCTCGCGGGGGTGCTGAAGGCGTGGCTGGACATCGCGACGCCGTACCACGAGTTCGCCGTGCAGTTCTTCAAGAACGCCGCCGACCCGGACAGCCCGCTCAGCCCCTTCTCCCCCGAGTCGGAGCACGCGCGCGTGGCCGCCGTCGCCGTGCACCGCGAGGTGCTCGCCGGGTCGAAGGCGAAGGTCCCGGACGAACTCAAGGACGTCCTGCCCGAGTTGATGTGGCTCTCGCAGATGGGCCTGGTCCTGTACTGGGTCTTCGACCGCACCCCCGACCGCGAGCGCAGCTACCGGCTCGCCGCGCGCGGCGCCCGGCTCACCGCGCGCGGGGTGGCACTGGCCCGGTTCCGGGTGCTGCGCCCGCTCGTGCACGAGGTGCACGAACTGTTCACGGACTTCCTGCCCGGCATGACCGGCGCCCTCCCCGACCCGGCCCGCGGGGCGGCGAGGCGGCGGCAGCGGTCCGCCCCCGCCGGGAACGACGACGGGGGCGGCGGGGGTGCTGCCGAGGACGACGGGGGGAAGAGCCCCCTCAGCCCTTGACGCACACCACCTGCTTCAGCTTCGCCACGACCTCCACCAGGTCGCGCTGCTGCTCGATGACCTGCTCGATCGGCTTGTAGGCGCCCGGGATCTCGTCCACGACACCGGAGTCCTTGCGGCACTCCACGCCCCGCGTCTGCTCCTCCAGGTCCCGCGTCGAGAAGCGCCGCTTCGCCGCCGTGCGGCTCATGCGCCGTCCGGCGCCGTGCGACGCGGAGTTGAACGCCGCCGCGTTGCCGAGGCCCTTCACGATGTACGAGCCCGTCCCCATCGAGCCGGGGATGATGCCGAACTCGCCGGAGCCCGCGCGGATCGCGCCCTTGCGGGTGACCAGCAGGTCCACGCCGTCGTAGCGCTCCTCGGCGACGTAGTTGTGGTGCGCGCTGATCTCCTGCTCGAAGAGCGGCTTCGCCTTCCGGAACTCCTTGCGGACGACGTCCTTGAGCAGCGCCATCATGATCGAGCGGTTGTGCCGGGCGTACTCCTGGGCCCAGAACAGGTCGTTGCGGTACGCCGCCATCTGCGGGGTGTCCGCGACGAAGACGGCGAGGTCGCGGTCGACGATGCCCTGGTTGTGCGGGAGCTTCTGCGCGACGCCGATGTGGAACTCGGCCAGTTCCTTGCCGATGTTGCGCGAGCCGGAGTGCAGCATCAGCCACACCGCGCCGGCCGTGTCCGTGCACACCTCGACGAAGTGGTTGCCGCCGCCGAGCGTGCCCATCTGCTTGGTGGCCCGGTCCTGGCGGAACCGGACGGCGTCGGCGACGCCGTCGAAGCGCCCCCAGAAGTCGTCCCACGTCGCGGTCGGGTACCCGTGCAGGCGGCCCGGGTCCACGGGACCGTCGTGCATGCCCCGGCCGACCGGGATGGCCTCCTCGATCTTCGAGCGCAGCCGCGAGAGGTCGCCCGGCAGGTCGTTCGCCGTCAGCGACGTACGCACGGCGGACATCCCGCAGCCGATGTCGACCCCGACGGCCGCCGGGCAGACCGCCCCGCGCATCGCGATGACGGATCCCACGGTGGCACCCTTGCCGTAGTGGACGTCCGGCATCACCGCCAGACCCTTCACCCAGGGCAGGGTCGCGACGTTGCGGAGCTGCTGCATCGCGCCCTCCTCCACGGTCGCCGGGTCCGCCCACATCCGGATCGGAACCTTCGCGCCGGGCACCTCCACGTACGACATTTCTTCCTCAATCCCCCGGAAAACAACAGAAGTCTTTAATCGCAAAACCGGCGCCAAGATCCACGAATGGGACGACGGACCGGCGTCCACGGCAGTGCGTGCGATACACATTGTCTTCTGCGGGCGCCCCCGCCCCGCAAGCGATTAAGCAGCGGGGACGCCCCGCACCCCGGCAGCAGCCCGATCCGTCGAGAGGAGCCCGACCGTGCAGCGGAAGGCTTGTGTAACCGGCGCCACCGCACTCCTCGCCGTCCTGCTGGCCGGCTGCACCGGCGGCTCGGACGACGCCGGGACGGCGGACGAGGCGAAGAACGGCGAGGCCGGTACCGCCTCCGTGGCGGCACAGCCCGGCAAGTACCGGACCCTGCCCGAGGCGTGCGGCGCCGTCTCGCAGAGCACCCTGGACTCGCTGCTGCCCGGCATCAAGCAGATCACCGACACCGAGCAGCGCGCGAAGGCCTACGAGGGCGAGGCCACCCTCACGTACGACACCGACCGCCGGGTGGGCTGCCGGTGGAAGGTCGCCTCGACGGACGCGACCGACCACCTGTCGATCGACCTGGAACGGGTCGTCTCCTACGACAACGCCGTCAGCGACGACAATCAGGCCCACACCGTGTTCGCGACGAAGCAGGACGCGGCGGACCTGCCCGAGCCGGCGCCGACGACCACCGAGAGCGCCAACGAACAGACCGAATCGGGCAGTTCGGGCAGTTCGGGCAGTTCCGACGAGACCGGCGGCACGGACGACTCCGGCAAGGGCGGCGACGCGACCGGCTCCGGTGACGGTACGTCCGCGACCCCGACCCCCTCCGCGACCGGCACCGGCGACCCCTCGGGCGACCCGGGGGCGTCCTCGTCGCCCTCCTCCTCGCCCTCCGCGTCGGCCACCGACCTCCAGCCGCGCGTGCTGGACGGACTCGGCGACGAGGCGTTCCTCGACGACCAGCTCGGCAGCGCCGGCTCGACGGCCCAGCAGCGCACCGTGACTGTGGCGTTCCGCACGTCCAACGTGATCGTCACGATCGAGTACGAGGAGCAGCCGGCGACGATCGGCGTCACGCCGGACAGCGAACAAATGCAGGACAGGGCGCGGAAACTGGCCGCGCAGCTCGTCGGCACACTCAGCGAATAGCGGCCCGCGACGCCCCCCGGGGACCCGTTCGCGAAGCGCCCGAACCGGGGCGGTCCGCCTCCGGCACCGCGTACCGTGGCCCACCGGACCCGATCCGACCGCTGGATTCGGCGTCCTGGACCCGGCCCGATCGGCGGCACTGGACCGCGCCGGGCGCACGGAACCGCAAGCGTCACGAGTGAAGGAACCATGCAGCGACGAGCACAGCGAGCCCAGGGTGAACAGCACGACGAGCGCGGCGGGCGCGTGAGGCTCCTCCGCCGCGCCCTTGTCTGCGCGGCGGCCGTACCCGCGGTGCTGGTGGCCGCGGGCTGCTCCTCCGGCTCCGGGTCCGACTCCGCGTCGTCCTCGGGCGACGGTGCGAAGCCGGGGTCGGGCGCCTCGGCGAGCGCCTCCGCCAGTGCCTCCCCCACCGTGCAGGCCGCGCGGTACGCCAAGCTTCCCGAGTCCTGCGACGTCCTCTCCAAGAAGACCCTGTCCTCGCTGGTGCCCAAGGCCGTGAACGACGGCAAGGAGGGCACCTCCGAGGACACCGCGACCCGGGCGAGCTGCTCCTGGTCGAGCCTGGACGACAACGGCGTGAAGGGCTCGCAGTTCCGCTGGCTCAACGTCTCGCTGCTGCGCTTCGAGTCGGACACCTCCCGCGGCTCCGGCGAGCAGCGCGCGCAGGACTACTACACGCAGCAGGTCAAGGCCGCGCAGACCGTCGAGGGCGCCAAGAACGTCAAGTCCCAGCCGGTGTCCGGCACGGGCGACACGGCCACGGCCGTGCGCTACGACCTGAAGAAGAAGGAAGGCTCCTTCAAGCAGCAGACAATCGTCGCGCGCGTCGAGAACGTGGTCGTCACCGTCGACTACAACGGCGCGGGCCTCTCCGGCGACAAGACGCCGTCCGCCGACGGGCTGACGAAGAACGCCGAGAAGGCGACCGCGGAGGTCGTCGCCGGTGTCGCCAGGTCGAACGGCGACGACAGCAGGAGCACGGGCTCCGGTTCGGGTTCGGACTCCGGCTCCGGCTCCGCGTCCAAGAGCGCCTCGCCGTCCGCCTCGCCGTCCGCGTCCAAGTCGTCCAAGTCGGCGGACAAGTCGGCGGCCAAGTCGTCCGCTTCGCCGTCTTCGACCGCTTCCAAGGCCGGCTCCTAGGCCAAGTCCCGGGCGGCCGGGCCCAGAAGAGGCAAAAGAAGAGCCGACCGTCACACTGACGGTCAACTCCCAGCTCAGCAAGGCGTTTTGACGGAGCCCGGCCCCGCGAGGGCCGGGCTCCGCGCGTACCGGCAACCCGACCGCCGCACACATGTGCCACTCTGTTGCGCGCAACAACACGCACAGGGAGGGGAGTACGGGTGGCCGGCCCAATCCAGCTGACACGGATGCACCGCATCCTCATCGCGGTGGTCGTCGCGGGCGCCCTCGTCATCGCCGGGATCGGCTTCGCCGGTTCGTACGCGGCGGTCCGGACGCTGGCCCTGCAGAAGGGCTTCGGGAACTTCGCGTACGTCTTCCCGGTCGGCATCGACGCGGGCATCTGCGTACTGCTCTCCCTCGACCTGCTGCTGACGTGGATCCGCATCCCGTTCCCGCTGCTGCGCCAGACGGCGTGGCTGCTGACGGTGGCAACGATCGCGTTCAACGGCGCGGCGGCCTGGCCCGACCCGCTGGGCGTCGGCATGCACGCGGTGATCCCGGTGCTGTTCGTGGTGTCCGTCGAGGCCGCGCGGCACGCCATCGGCCGGATCGCGGACATCACCGCCGACAAGCACATGGAGGGCGTGCGCATCACGCGCTGGCTGCTCTCCCCGCTGCCGACGTTCCTGCTGTGGCGCCGCATGAAGCTGTGGGAGCTGCGCTCCTACGAGCAGGTCATCAAGCTGGAGCAGGAACGCCTGGTCTACCAGGCCCGGTTGCGCTCCCGCTTCGGCCGCGCCTGGCGCCGCAAGGCCCCCGTCGAGTCCCTGATGCCGCTGCGGCTCGCCCGCTACGGCGTCCCCCTCGCGGAGACGGCGCCCAACGGCCTGGCGGCCGCGGGCATCGAACCGGTGGTCGTGCCCGCGGCGGCACCGCGCCCCGCCCTCGACCCGGCCGCCACCGGCCCGGCCCACGCCGCGGTGACCTCCGGACCGGCGCCCGCGCATGCCCCGCACCCCGGTGCGCCCGGCCACGCCCCCGCCCCGCAGCAGGCCCCCGGCGGCCCGCGCGCCCGGGGCGGCCCGGACGGCCCCGGCGGACCCGGCGGCCCGGACGACCAGAGCCCCTGGTTCCAGACCCCCCGCGAGGTCGACTACCAGGGCGGCTACGACCCCTCGTACAACCCGGACGAGCAGTACGAGCAGTGGTACGAGGAGCAGCACCACGACCCGCGCGAGTACGCCGAGCAGTACCCGCCGGACCCGCAGGACCTCCAGGGCGGCCCCGGTCACGAGGAGGACGGCCCCCGCTTCCTGACCCGCCCCGCCCCGCAGCAGTTCCAGCAGCAGGCGCCGGGCCCGCAGCAGGCGCCCCAGGAGCAGGCGCCCCGCGCCCCGCAGCAGCCGTACCGGGAGTCGGTCTCGGAGGAGACCGGCAGCTTCCCCATCCCGGCGGGCCCCGGCCGTACCCGGCAGCTCGGCGAGGGCGGCGCGCAGGACCGTCCGCAGGAGGCCCCCGACGTCTTCGCGGAGCTGACGGGCGGTGCCGCCCCGGCCGACCAGCAGGTGGCCATCCCCTCGCCCCGCGAGGAGACGCAGCCGGGCCTGCCGGACGACATGTCCCGCGAGGAGGCGTACTACCAGGTGTTCCGCCAGTCGATCAACGGGAGCATCCCCACGCCCCGCGAGTTCGGCGACAGCCTCCAGGCCTCGTACGGCATAACGCTCGGCGAGGGCTCGCTCAAGCGCTACGTGGGCCGCTTCTCCAACCGCTTCCAGCTGGAGCTGGAGGAGGACCACATCGCGTGACGGTCCCCCGCGGGGGACGAACGGCGGAGGGGCCCGGCGATCAGATGGTCGCCGGGCCCCTCCGCCGTTTCCGCGTCGCGCGCGTCAGCCGCCCAGCAGGGTGCGCACCCGCTCCTGGCCCACGGCGAGCAGCAGCGTGGGCAGCCGCGGGCCGGTGTCGCGGCCGACGAGCAGGTGGTAGAGGCGGGCGAAGAACGTCCGCTGGGCCACCTTGATCTCCGGCGGCAGCTCCTTGGGCGTCGCGTCGGCGGAGAACCCGGCCTGCACCTTCGGCACCCCGTAGACGAGGTGGGTGAGGCCGTCCAGCGACCAGTGGTCGTCGAGGCCGTCGAGCAGCAGCCGCAGCGAGGTACGGGCCTCCTCGTCGAGCGAGCCGAGCAGTTCCGCGTCGGGCTCGGCGCGGACGACCGTCCGCTGGTCCGCGGGGACCTGCGTGTTGATCCACTCCTCGGCGCGGTCGAAGCGCGGGCGCACCTCGTCGAGCGCGGCCAGCGGGTGCGCCGGGTCCAGCTCGGAGAGGATGCGCACGGCCTGCGCGCGGTCCCCGGCGGTGATGTCGGCGACCGAGGCGAGCGTGCGGTACGGCAGCGGACGCGGGGTGCGCGGCAGGTCACCGGCGGCCGTGCCGACGGCACGCGCGTACGCGGCGAGGTCGCCGGGCAGCGCGGAACCGTCCTCGACCTTGGCGGCCAGCTTGTCCCACTCGTCGTAGAGGCGCTGGATCTCCTGGTCGAAGGCGATCTTGAAGGACTGGTTGGGCCGGCGGCGGGCGTACAGCCAGCGCAGGAGCTGCGGCTCCATGATCTTCAGCGCGTCCGCGGGGGTGGGCACGCCGCCGCGCGAGGACGACATCTTGGCCATGCCGCTGATGCCGACGAACGCGTACATCGGGCCGATCGGCTGCTCGCCGCCGAAGATCCCGACGATCTGTCCGCCCACCTGGAAGCTGGAGCCCGGCGAGGAGTGGTCGACGCCGCTGGGCTCGAAGATCACGCCCTCGTAGGCCCAGCGCATCGGCCAGTCGACCTTCCAGACCAGCTTGCCGCGGTTGAACTCGCTGAGCAGGACCGTCTCCGAGAAGCCGCACCCGGCGCAGGTGTAGGTCAGCTCGGTGGTGTCGTCGTCGTACGCCGTCACCGTGGTCAGGTCCTTGCCGCAGCCGCCGCAGTACGGCTTGTACGGGAAGTACCCGGCGGAGCCCGCGGACCCGTCGTCCTCGGCGGCGGCGCCGGAGCCCTCGGCCGCCTCCAGCTCGGCCTCGTCGACCGGCTTCTGCCCCTGCTTCGGCTTCTGTCCGGGCTTGGCCTTGGTGCGGTACTGGTCGAGGATCGCGTCGATGTCGCCGCGGTGCCTCATCGCGTGCAGCACCTGGTCGCGGTACACGCCGGAGGTGTACTGCGCGGTCTGGCTGATCCCGTCGAACTCGACGCCCAGCTCGGCGAGGGCCGCGGTCATGGCGGCCTTGAAGTGCTCGGCCCAGTTCGGGTACGACGAGCCCTTCGGCGCGGGCACCGACGTCAGCGGCCGGCCGATGTGCTCGGCCCAGGTCTCGTCGACGCCGTCGATGCCGGCCGGGACCTTGCGGTACCGGTCGTAGTCGTCCCAGGAGATCAGGTGGCGCACCTTGTGACCGCGCCGCCTGACCTCGTCGGCGACGAGGTGCGGGGTCATGACCTCGCGGAGGTTGCCGAGGTGGATCGGCCCGGACGGCGACAGGCCGGAGGCGACGACGACCGGTTTGCCCGGGGCCCGACGCTCCGACGCCTCGATGACCTCGTCCGCGAAACGGGAGACCCAGTCGGTGGTCTCGGTGCTCTGAGCCACGATCGGCACGTCCTCTTTTTCGATGAGTTCCTGGAAGCTGCTCCGGCCCCGCGCCCGGCGGGGTCCTTCATTCTCCCAGCTCCGGTGGCATCCACGAAAACGGGTTGTCGGGCCCGGCCCGGCGGCCCTCCGGCGGGCGGCCGGGATCCGCGCACGGAAAACCGCTTTGCGCCCCGTGGGATACTGGCGGCATCCATCTGTACGCACGAGGAGAACGGCAACCACTCCATGGCCTCGGTCACGTCCCTCACCGCCTCCGTCCACCAGCGCCTCGCGTCCGCCCTCTCGGCTGCCCTGCCGGGAACCGCCGACGCGGACCCGCTGCTGCGACGAAGCGACCGGGCGGACTACCAGGCGAACGGCATCCTCGCCCTCGCGAAGAAGGCGAAGGCGAACCCGCGGGAGCTGGCCGCCCAGGTCGTCGAGCGGGTCGAGAGCGGTGACGTGATCAAGGAGATCGAGGTCTCGGGACCCGGCTTCCTCAACGTCACCGTCACCGACCGGGCGATCCTGGAGAACCTCGCGGCGCGGGCCACCGACCCCGCCGAGCGGCTCGGCGTGCCGCACGCGGACGACGCCGGCACCACCGTCATCGACTACGCGCAGCCGAACGTGGCCAAGGAGATGCACGTCGGCCACCTGCGGTCCGCGGTGATCGGCGACGCGATGGTGCAGATCCTGGAGTTCACCGGCGAGACCGTCGTGCGGCGCCACCACATCGGCGACTGGGGCACCCAGTTCGGCATGCTCATCCAGTACGTCGACGAGCACCCCGAGACGCTCGACCACGAGCTGGGCACCGACGAGGTGAGCGGCGAACAGGCGATGTCCAACCTGAACCGCCTCTACAAGGCATCGCGTCAACTCTTCGACTCCGACGAGGAGTTCAAGACCCGGGCGCGGCGCCGGGTGGTCGACCTCCAGGCCGGCGACCCCGCGACGCTCGCCGTGTGGCAGCGGTTCGTGGACGAGTCGAAGATCTACTTCTACTCGGTCTTCGACAAGCTCGACATGAAGATCGACGACCCCGACATCGTGGGTGAGTCGGGCTACAACGACATGCTCGAGGAGACCTGTCGGCTCCTGGAGGAGTCCGGTGTCGCGGTGCGCTCCGAGGGCGCGCTGTGCGTCTTCTTCGACGACGTCAAGGGCCCCGACGGCAACCCCGTCCCGCTGATCGTGCGCAAGTCGGACGGCGGCTACGGCTACGCGGCCACCGACCTCTCCGCGATCCGCGACCGCGTCTTCAACCTCAAGGCGACCTCGCTGCTCTACGTGGTGGACGCCCGCCAGGCGCTGCACTTCCGGATGGTCTTCGAGACGGCACGGCGGGCCGGCTGGCTCGGCGACGACGTCACCGCGCACCAGCTCGCGTTCGGCACCGTGCTCGGCAAGGACGGCAAGCCGTTCAAGACCCGCGAGGGCGAGACGGTCCGGCTGATCGACCTGCTGGACGAGGCGATCGAGCGGGCGACGGCCGTGGTGCGGGAGAAGGACACCCAGCAGCGGCTCTCCGAGGCGGAGATCGTCGAGCGGGGCACGCAGGTGGGCATCGGCGCGGTGAAGTACGCCGACCTGTCCACGTCGGCGAACCGCGACTACAAGTTCGACCTGGACCAGATGGTCTCGCTCAACGGCGACACCAGCGTGTACCTCCAGTACGCGTACGCCCGGATCCAGTCGATCCTGCGCAAGGCCGGCGAGACCCGCCCGGTTCCGCACCCCGAGCTGGAACTGGCCGACGCGGAGCGGGCGTTGGGCCTGCACGCCGACCAGTTCGCGGAGACGGTCGCGGAGTCGGCGAAGGAGTACGCGCCGCACAAGCTCGCCGCGTACCTCTACCAACTGGCCTCGCTGTACACGACGTTCTACGACAAGTGCCCGGTCCTGAAGGCGGAGACCCCGGCCCAGGTGGAGAACCGCCTCTTCCTCGGCGACGTGACCGCCCGCACCCTGCACCAGGGCATGGCGCTGCTGGGCATCAGGACGCCCGAACGGCTCTGACCCCGCGCCGAGCCGACCGCGGACGGCGGCCACCCCCCACGGGGCGGCCGCCGTCCGTGTGTCAGCCGCCGGTGGGCGTGACCCAGCCGCCGGTGCCGTTCGGGTACACGTACGTGGGCCGCCCGGTGTTGGCGCTGGAGCGGAACGGCGAGCCGGAGTCGTCCAGGCGCAGGGTGCCGTGCCGGGCGCCGCTGGACCAGTTGAGCTCCAGGTACCAGCTCACGTCGTGCGCGGCCGTGGCCGCGTTGACGTAGAAGACCTCGGGGTCGCTCTCGCTGACCTTGTACGGGAAGTCGCCCTGCCCCTTGCCGGGCACCACCGCGGGCTGTGCGGAGTCCAGGTCGACCTTGAACCCGGCGGTGTCGACACCGCCGCCGCAGCCGTCGCCCATCGCGTAGTCGTTCCAGGCGAGCGGCGCCGAACTGGACACCACGCGGACCCGCATCGACTCCAGGACCACGGTCGCGGAGCCGGTGCCCTGGAGCGTGACGGCGACCCGCTGCCCTCCGGCCGAGACCCCGCCCAGGGCGGCGGCCCAGGCGGGCGCGAGCTGCTCGGAGGGCGGGGGCGGCACCCGGCCGGGCTCCTGGTCGATCAGATAGTGCTGGCTGCACGGGCTGTCCCAGGTGTACCCGCTGACCACGGCGGTGACCGGCACGCCGGCGGCGTCCTTCGAACCGCCGCTCCCCGCACCGGAGTTCGCGGCGGGACTCGCGGACGTCGCCGTGGCCGACGGGGAGGCGGACCCGGTGCCGGAGGCCGACACGGAAGGACTGGCGGAGGCGCGCGCGGACGGGCTCGCGGAGCCGTCGGGCGAGGCGTCACCGGTCCGGCCGTCCACGGCGTCGGCGGCCGAACCGGCGGACGGGGAGCCCCCGTTGTCGTTCCCCATCCCGACCACCACGGCCGAACCCCATGCCAGCAGGACGACCGCCGTCGCGGTGGCGAGCAGGGCGCGACGCCGGGTGCGCAGGGCACGGGCGACGGGGGCGGGCGCCCCGGCGGCGGGGGCGGCCTCGGCCGCGGTGGGGTCCGTGCCGGCCCCGGAGGCGGGGTCGGGGGCCGACTCCCCGCCGGAGTGCGGCTCTTGCCCGACCTCCGGTTCCGGTTCCGGTTCCGGCTGCGGATCCGGGTCCGGGGCGGGGACCGGCGCGGGGATCGGCGGCGGCTCCGCCTTGCCGCGCGCCGCGTCCGCGAGGACCCATCCCTTGTGCAGGGCGACCAGTTCCTCCGGGGCGGCCTTGCAGACCCGCGCCAGCCGTTCGACGGGGGCGTAGTCGAGGGGGACCGCCTCACCGTTGCAATAGCGGTGGAGGGTCGACGCGCTCAGGTGGGCCCGCTTGGCGAGGACCCCGTAACTGAGTCCCGAACGGTCCTTCAACTGCCGCAGCAGCGTCCCGAAATCCTCGGCCGCACCCATCGCGCTCCCTCTCCCCGTCCCACCGCGCGTCCCAGGCAACCCGTATTCGCGCAGGTCACACGGCACGTAAGCGTTCCAGCGTCCCGGAAATCATGTCACCCCTCGCAGGTGGGACGGATCCCGGTCCACTCTGCGGTCGTCAGGGCGACAGGCCGCCGAGCCACCGGGCGGCGCCCCCGGCACCACCTCGGACTCACGCACCACAACGGGAGAACAGCATGTCTCGCAACAGCCGCACCGACCGCGCCGTCCGCACCCGCTACCTGCTCGCCACGGCCGTCTCCGTCCTCGCACTGACGGTGTCGGCGTGCAACGGCGGGGGCGGGACCGACACGAGCGGTGCGGGGACGCAGGGGTCGGGCACCTCCGACTCGCAGCCGGTGGCGTCCTCGCCGGCACCCTCGTCCTCGCCGTCCGCCAGGCAGACCACCGGCGCGACGGGCACGGGCGGCGCGGCCGGCTCCGGCGGCACGAGCACCGCGGCCCCGGCGGCGACGGACAAGGGCACGAGCACCGGCGGCGGCAGCGACTCCGGCTCGGGCTCGGGTTCCGTTTCTGGTTCCGGTTCCGGTTCGGGCTCCGGCTCGGACGCCACGTCCACGACCACCAAGCGGGTCACCTGCACCGACGCCGACACCAGGGCGACGCTCAGCCCGGTCACCCGCCCGATCAACCACCTCCTGCTGACGGTGACCAACACCGGCGGCACCTCCTGCGACGCGTACGGCGCCCCGCTCCTCGGCTTCGACGGCGACCAGTCGACGCTCCAGATCCTGGACGCGAGCAAGCCGCAGGCGGTGGTCACCCTGGCACCGGGCGAGTCCGCGTACGCCTCGATCGGCCTCTCGGGCGACGGCGACAACGGCCGCAAGGTCAGCGGCCTCCGCCTCTTCTTCCAGGGCCGGGACCTGCGGGGCTCGGTGGGCGGTGTCACGAACCTCTCCCTGCCCGGCGGCAGCGCGTACGTCGACAGCAAGGCGTTCGTCACCTACTGGCAGTTCTCGATGGCGGACGCGCTCACCTACTGACGGCACACCCCTCCCGCTTGACAGAACCCCTGCACCCCCCTTTCACTAATCAATTAGTGAAAGGGGGGTGCAGGCGTGCCCGAGCACAGCATCGAGTACCGCATCGACCGGCGGAGTGGTGTCCCCTCGTACCTCCAGATCGTGCAGCAGACCCAACAGGCCCTCCGCATGGGCCTGTTGGAACCGGGAGACAAGCTCCCCACCGCACGCGAGGTGGTCGAGGCGACCGCCATCAACCCGAACACGGTCCTGAAGGCGTACCGCGAGCTGGAGCGCGACGGCCTGGTCGAGGCCAGGCGCGGTGTCGGCACGTTCGTGCGCAGGTCGCTCGGCACGGCGGCCGAGTCGCCGCTGCGTGCCGAACTCGACGACTGGGCCCGGCGGGCCCGCGAGACCGGGCTCGGCCGCGAGGACGCGGCGGCCCTCCTGACGTCCGTACTGGACCAGCACTTCCCGGAGGGGAACCAGTGACCACCAACCCGACCGTCCCGGACGCGATACGGGCGACCGGCCTGTCCCGGACGTACGGTCGCGGCCGGCGCGCGAAGAACGCCCTGGCCGACTGTTCGTTCCGCATACCCCAGGGCGCCGTCTGCGCCCTGGTCGGCCCCAACGGGTCGGGAAAGTCCACCCTGTTGACGATGGCGGCGGGCCTGGTCCGGCCCACGTCGGGCACCCTCGCCGTCCTCGGCGCGGAGGCAGGCGTGCACCGCGACCGCGTCGGGTACCTCGACCAGCGCAAGCCGCTGTACGACCACCTGACCGTCGCGGAGACCCTCGCCCTGGGCGCGGACCTCAACCCCGGCCGCTGGGACGCCGGTTACGCGGCCGGTGTCGTCGAGCAGGGCGGGCTCGACCCGGCCGCGCGGGTGCGTTCGCTGTCCGGGGGCCAGCACACCCGCGTCGCCCTCGCACTCGTCCTCGGCAAGCGGCCCGAACTGCTGCTGCTCGACGAACCGATGGCCGACCTCGACCCGCTCGCCCGGCACGAACTGCTGGGCACACTGCTGGCGGACGCCGCCGAACGCGGCACGACGATCCTGCTGTCGTCGCACATTGTCGCCGAACTCGTCGACTCTTGCGACTACTTGGTGCTCCTCGGCGAGGGCGTCGTGCGGCTGGCCGGCCCCATCGACGACCTGCTCGAAGCGCACGCGGTGGTCACGGCACGCGAGCCCGACCTCTCCCCCCACACGGTCGTGGAGTCCCGGCCCATGGGCCACGGCGTCCGGGCGCTGGTCCGCCCGGCGGGGCCGCTCCCCGACGACTGGCACCACGACCGGCCGACCCTCGAAGAACTGGTCCTCGCCCACCTGCGCGCCCCGTCCGTACCACCACTGCCCACGGCCGTCGGCACCGCCGACCGCGACTGCGCCGAACCCCTCAAGGAATCCCGATGAGCACCCTGCCCGTGGCGAAGACCACGCCCCCCACCCCGGCCGGCCCCCGGCGGGACCACCCGACACGCGGCCTCTTCGTCGCGGAACTGCGCCTCCAGCGGCGGGCGTTGTACGTCTGGTCCGGCTTCGTCGTGCTGGTGGCGGCCCTGCTGCTGTGGCTGTACGGACCGGGCGCGGACGCGACCCAGAAGCTGTTCGACGCCTACGGCTACGCGGGGGTGCAGAAGGACGCGTGGTCGCGCGGCGTGACCGGCGACTACCTCTCCACCACCTACAACGACCTGTTCTACGACGGCAACACCCTCATCACGCTCGCCTCGTTCCTGGTCGCGCTGTACGCGGCGGCCACGCTCACCTCGCGCGAACTGGTCAGCGGCACTGTCCGGTTGGCCTGGTCGCAGGGCATCTCGCCGGCCCGCTGGCTGACCGCCAGGCTGGCCGTACCGGCGGCGGCGATCACCGTCGGCACGGGTCTGCTGGTCGCCCTCTACCGCCTGCTCTGGTCCGCGCACAGCGACCTGCTGCTCGCCGGCATCGGCCCGCGCCAGCTCTACTTCACGATGGGCATCGCCACCGTCGCGGCCCCGCTGTTCGGCCTGGCGGTCGGGGTGTTCAGCGGTCTGCTGCTGCGCCGCCCGGTACCGGCGCTGGTCCTCGCCGGACTGGTCCAGTACGTGGCGCTCGCGGTGCGCCGCAACTTCTGGCCGGTGCAGCGCGCGTACGAGACCCCCGAACTCACCGTCCGCAGCCGGGTGATCACCTCGTCCGGCGCGAGGATTCCCGACCCCGGCTGCTACGACAACGCCAAGTGCCTCGCCCGGCACGACGTGGTCGGCTTCACCCGCACCTACCTGCCCTCCCCCGACTACTGGCCGCGCCAACTGGCCGAGACCGGCATCCTGTTGGGGCTCGCGGCCCTCGCCGTCGCGGGAGCGTTCCTGCTGCTGCGCCGCAGGGCCGTGTAGGGCGCGGCGTCCGGCGGCGGCACCGGCCGGGGGCCGGGCCCGCTGTCGGTGCCACCGCCTAAAGTCCGCTGCATGGCGACCCTTCCCAACCCGCTGCCGCGCCTCGCTGACGACCCGAGCGGAAGCTCGCTCGGGCTCCGACTCCCCGCCGGGCGACTGATCGACACGACGGACCACGGTCGGTGGCACGAGCCACTGCTGTGGTGCGCCGGGGAGCCCCCGGCCCCCGGCGAGTGGTCCGCGCTGGCCCCCGCCCGGCGCGTGGGCCTGCTCCCGGTGCTCGTCGACGGTGCGACGGACATCGGTCCCGACTGGTATCTGCGCCCCGGTGACGTCTCCTATCCGGGCGACCACGACGCCGAAGAGGTCCTGGCGCACTCCTGGGACGACCACATGGCCGACGCCCTGCACTCCGACGAGAACCACGCCGGCATCGACGCCGCGGACACCGACGTCACGGACATCGACGTCACGGACACCGCACCCGGCTCCCCGGCGGCCCTGGGCGGGATCGTGTCGCTGCTCGGGGCCGACTGGCCGGGCACGGCCCCCGCGGGCACGCTCCGCCGGGACCCGGACGAGTGTGCCGCCGACGTCGTCGGCCTTCTCCTCCGCGAGGGGACCCGGGTCAAGGAAGGCCGGCTCGCCCTTGTCCCCGCCCGTCGCTCCGCCGACCTGCCGGCCGCGATCGGCTGGACCGGCGCGGCCCCCTTCGAGGACGACACGGCTCGTCTCTGCGCGGTGCTGCGCTCCTGGGAGGACCGCTTCGGCATACGCGTGGTGGCGCTCCGCGCCGACGAGTTGGTCGTCTCGGTCGCGGCCCCGCCCACCACGGCGGCCCACGCCGAGGCGGTGGCCGCCGAGCACTTCGCGTTCTGCCCGGACGCGGTCCTCCGGGGCAACCACGACACCCTGCGCGACTACGCCCACCAGGAGGTCCTGGACGAGGAGGTCTGGGCGTTCTGGTGGGACTGACGACCCCGGTGGCGCCACCGGTCGACCGACCGGCGGCGCTGCCTGCCGGAAGGGGCGGGCAGCGGATCGGCCCCGCCCGGCGTCGGCGGTCTCAGCCGTCCCCGTCCCTGTCGGCGACGGTCGGGGACCCGGCGGCGGCCGGTGTCCCGGACCCGGCGGCGGACTCGGAGTCGGCGTCGGACTCGGACTCGGCCGCGCGCCGGTACTGCTCGTTGATGCGCCGGGCCTCTTCGAGCTGGTCCTCGAGGATGACGATGCGGCAGGCGGACTCGACGGAGGTTCCGTGGTCCACCAGTTCCCGGGCGCGGGCCGCGATGCGCAGCTGGTAGCGGGAGTAGCGGCGGTGGCCGCCCGCGGAGCGGAGCGGCGTGATGAGACGGGCCTCGCCGATGGCCCGCAGGAAGCCCTGCGTGGTGCCGAGCATCTCGGCGGCCCGGCCCATGGTGTAGGCGGGGTAGTCGTCGTCGTCCAGACGGCCGTACGAGTCGTCTGCTGTCATGTGCACCTCTCCGTGCATCTTCGGGGAACGCGTCGAGGGGTCCTGGTGCCTTGTGGCACCAGGACCCCGGAGGAACTGCCTGACCATCCGCCGGCGTCAGAACTGCGCCGGCTCACTGTTTCCGCGGACCCGGCCGACGTGCTGCCGGGGGCGCGGGGATCGCGGTTGCTTGACCGGAGACCACCTCACTGTCGATGTCCTGCGGTACCCGGGTTCTGGGTTTCTCCCCGGGCGATCCCGATGGCGCGCTGGTTCCTCCGTTCTTCCCTCGACGATCACTTGGTCGAAAAGCTGTTTCACGTACTGCGACCGCGTTCTGCGGTTCTGCTTCCGCGCCGGAGCGCGGTCCTGCCGATGGCGGCCCCTGATGACCGCGGGCCACCCGGTCCGGCCGTCAGTCCCGTCGCCGTCCTGCGTCCCACTGGCTTCGGAACTCCACCGCCGCACCGTCCTGCACATGCGTACCGCCGACCGGCAGTTCGTGTCTGCCAGGTCCTTCTGTCTTCCTTGGCTACGAGGAAAACCATAACCACGCCGGCACCCAATGTCTACCTCGGTCAGCATAGATTTCCGCGTGTCCGCCGATGAGGAAACCGGATGCGGGTGGCATGGATCACCGGCGGGGCCGTGGCGCGGCTACCGGGCTCCCGCCGTCCCCAGCCCCCGGGCCAGGCGCCGCAGGCCCTCCGCGATGCGGTCCGGGGCCTGGGTGACGAAGGTGAGCCGCATCGTCGCCGTGTCCGGTGCCGCGGCGTAGAAGGGGGCGCCGGGCACGTACGCGACGTCGTGGGCGACGACCGCCGGGAGCAGCGCGGTGGTGTCGTGCCCGTGCGGAAGGCGCGCCCACACGAACATGCCGCCCTCCGGCACGGCCCAGGCGCTTCCCTCGGGCAGCGCGCCGGGGAGCCCCGCGAGCATCGCGTCCCGGCGCTCCCGGTAGACGCCGGCCACCCGTGCCACGTGCGCGTCGAGGTCGCGGTCGGCGAGGTAGCGGGCGGCGGCGAGCTGGTTGACGGTCGGGGTGTGCAGGTCCGCGGCCTGCTTGGCGACCGCGCAGGCCCGCAGCAGCGCCCCCGGCGCCCGCAGCCAGCCCAGCCGCATGCCCGGTGCCATCACCTTGGAGAACGAACCGGTCAGCACGGTCCGGTCCTCGGCCCCGGGGTACGTGGCGATCCACGCCACCCGCTCGCCCTCGAAGCGCAGTTCCCCGTACGGGTCGTCCTCGACGATCCACAGCCCGCACCGCGCGGCGACCTCGGCGACGGCGGCGCGGCGGGCGGCGGGCAGGGTGCGGCCGGTCGGGTTCTGGAAGGTGGGCACGACGTAGAGCAGCTTGGGCCGCTCCCGCAGGACCAGTTCCTCCAGCGCGGCGGGGTCGAGCCCGTCCTCGTCGCCGGGCACGGCCACCACCCGCACACCCGCGAAGGCGAACACCTGGAGCGCCGCGAGATAGCAGGGGCGCTCGACGAGGACGGTGTCGCCGGGTTCGAGCAGCGCGGTGGCGAGCAGGGACAGCGCCTGCTGGGAACCCGTGGTGACGAGCACGTCGTCGGGCCCGGTGGCGAGCCCGCGCACGGACGTCCGCGCGGCGAGCGCGGCACGCAGCGCGGGCTCGCCCTCGGTCGTCGCGTACTGGAGCGCCCGCGCGCCCTGCTCGTCGAGGACCGCCCGGTAGGCGTCCGCGATGCCCTCGGTGTCGAACAGCTCGGGCGCGGGCAGCCCGCCCGCGAAGCTGACGACCTCCGGCCGGGCAGTGATGGCGAGGATGTCCCGCACGGCGGAGCCCCCGGTCGACCGCGCCCGCCCCGCGAGCGGGGGCACGGGCGCGGCGACGGCGGCGTGCGGGGAGTGCTGCTGGGCGACGGTCACGGGGCGGCTCCTGGGGCGGGTCGGCGGCGGCTGGCCCGCAGCCTAGGAAGACACCCGTCGCCCGCACCTGCCTTTCCGCGATCCGGACAGCGGCCGCGGTGCCCCGACGTCGCCGCCTAGCGGCCCAGTTGGCGCGCGACCTCGACGGCCCAGTAGGTGAGGATGTTCTGCGCACCGGCGCGCTTGATGCCGGTGAGGGACTCGACGATCGCCTTGTCGCGGTCGATCCAGCCCTTCTCGGCGGCGGCCTCGATCATCGAGTACTCGCCGGAGATCTGGTAGGCGGCGACCGGCACGTCCACCGCGTCCGCGACCCGGGCGAGGATGTCGAGGTAGGGCCCGGCCGGCTTGACCATGACCATGTCGGCGCCCTCTTCGAGGTCGAGCGCCAACTCCCGCATGGATTCCCGCACGTTGGCCGGGTCCTGCTGGTACGTCTTGCGGTCGCCCTTGAGCGACGAGCCGACGGCCTCGCGGAAGGGGCCGAAGAAGGCGGAGGAGTACTTGACCGTGTAGGCGAGGATGCTCACGTCCTCGCGGCCGATGGTGTCCAACGCGTCGCGGATGACGCCGATCTGACCGTCCATCATGCCGCTGGGCCCGACGACGTGCGCCCCGGCGTCCGCCTGGACCTGTGCCATCTCGGCGTAGCGCTCCAGGGTGGCGTCGTTGTCGACGCGGCCCTCGGAGTCGAGGACGCCACAGTGCCCGTGGTCGGTGAACTCGTCGAGGCACAGGTCGGACATGACGATCAGGTCGTCGCCGACCTCGGCGCGCACGTCGCGCAGGGCGACCTGGAGAATCCCGTCCGGGTCGGTACCGGGGGTGCCGAGACCGTCCTTCTTGTCCTCCTCGGGCACCCCGAACAGCATGATCCCGGCGATCCCGGCCTCGACCGCCTCGGCGGCGGCCTTCCTCAGGCTGTCCCGGGTGTGCTGCACGACACCGGGCATGGCCCCGATCGGCACGGGCTCGCCGATCCCCTCGCGCACGAACGCGGGGAGGATGAAGTCGGCGGGGTGCAACCGGGTCTCGGCGACCATGCGGCGCAGCGCGGGGGTGGTGCGCAGCCGACGCGGACGTGTACCGGGGAATGATCCGTACTTCGACATACCACCTAAGTTACGCCCGCCCCGGGAGCCCCGTTGCCGACTCCCTGTCGGACGGTTCGGGCCCGGATCCCGGGTGCGGTCCGCCCCGCGTTGGGGCAGTTCCGCTCCGTCGCGGGACCCGCCGCGGCGCGGCCACCGTGCGCACCGCCGCTCGTTCCCGCGCGGGGGCGGCGCGTCAGGAGTCGCCGAGGGCGATCATCACGCCGGTGACCACGGCCAGCAGCGCCACGTACGCCACCGCGTGCACCCGGTCCGGGACACGGAGCGGGTGCCGTCGCAGTATCGCGATCACCGGCAGCGCGCCCGCCAGCAGGAACACCGCCGCCCGGACGTCGACCAGGCCCACCAGGGACACCTGCGCGGAAGCCGGGTCGGGGACCCCCGCGCCGGTCAGGCAGACGGCCGCCGCCGGCACCGCGACGGCCAGGGTCAGCGGGTTCGCGAGCGCGGTCGCCACCCGCATCGGATGCCCCGCACGCCGCATCGCGGGGACCGTCATCACGCTGCCGCCGACACCGAGGAAGGCGGCGACGCCCCCGATGGGCACGCCCAGCGCGACGGGCAGCGGACGCGGCACCGCGGCGCCGGCGGCCTCGTCGCGCGGACGCAGGAACCCGGGGCGCAGCAGCACGTCCGCGATGGTCAGGGTGGTGTAGCCGACGAAGGCCCAGTGGGCCAACCCGGCCGGGGCGGCCCCCGCCGCGAGCGCGCCCGCCGCGGCACCGGCCGCCAGCAGCGGGACCATTGGGCCGCTGCCCCGCAGGGCGGCGAGCGTCCGGCGCGGCGTCACGGCCGTCGCGAGACCGGCGTTGACGACCATCACCAGGGCGGAGGTCGCCGTCGCCACCCGGACCGCGTCCGCACCGAGGGCGGAGTCCGCCCACACCACCACGGGAACGGTGACGAACCCGCCGCCGAACCCGAAGACCACCGTTGTCACCCCGGTGAGCAGCCCGATCCCGAGCAGTCCCACCACCGTCGCCACGTCCATGTGTCCACCCCATCAGCGACCGGCGGCGACGGGCATGCGAAGGTCGGCAGGATTCCTTCGCGTCCCGGCCGGTACGGTGGCGGGGTGAGGAACGTTTCCCTGGACGACGAGGACGGCAACGAACGGGCCGTCCTCCCGATCGGCACCGACTACCCGCACGGGCACCTGCTCGACTGGCACGAGCACCGGCGGGCCCAGTTCCTCTACGGCGCCACCGGCGTCATGGTCGTCGACACCGCCCAGGGCACCTGGACCGTCCCGCCCGAACGGGCCGTCCTGATCCCGGCCGCCGTGCGGCACCGCGTACGCATGCTCGGCGTCACCACGCACAGCCTGTACGTCGAGCCGGACGCCGTCCCCTGGTGGCCGGCCACCTGCGCGGTGGTCGACGTGCCCCCGCTGCTGCGCGAACTGCTCGCCGCGGCGGTCGAGTTCGAGGCGGACTACAGCCTGTCCGGACGCGAGGGCGTCATCGCCACGCTCCTGCTGCACGAGATCGCGGCGGGCTCCCCGCTCCCGTTCCACCTGCGCATCCCGGACTCCGCCGACCTCGCCGGCCTCTGCCGCGCCTACCTGGCCCGCCCGGACGCCGGCGTCGGCAACGCCGACTGGGCCGCCCACGTGGCCATGAGCGAAAGGGCGTTCACCCGGAGATTCCGCACCGAGACCGGGGACAGCCCGGCCGTGTGGCGCGGCCGGGCACGGCTGCTCGCGGCCGTGCCGCTCCTGCGCACCGCGTCGGTCACGGAGGTCTCCGGCCGCCTGGGATACGCCTCCCCCGCTGCCTTCACCGCAGCCTTCACCCGGACCTTCGGCACACCCCCGTCCCGCTTCGGCACGAGAGCCTGAGACCGTCCGCCGCGGGCCCGGCGGGAGCCCGTCCGGCTCCCCCGGCACCGCCCGCCGCCGGGACGGCTAGGCTCTCGCCGTGTTCGAGGCGACGACTGCAACCCTGCTGCGGAAGGCCCACGCCGGCGTCCGCCGGTGGAGCGCCCTCCGTCCCGTCACGCGCGACGCCGTGGGTGTCCTGCTGCTCGCCCCCGTCGTCTTCTCCCCCCTCACCGCGCACATCGGGGCCGAGTTCGGCGATCTGCCGACGCGTCCGTACGACGCCCTCGGCGTCCTCCTCACCGTCGCCCTCTGGCTGCCGCTGGTCGTCCGGCGGCGATGGCCCGGGGCGTGCCTGGCCGTGGTCGCCGTCGCGTTCGCCGTGCACGAACTCCTGGGCTGTCCGCAGACGTTCGCGAGCGTCGGGCTCTACGTCGCCCTCTACGGCGCGGGCGCGCACAGCGACCGTACGGACGGCGCGGGCCGTCTCGCCGCGCTCGCCGCCGGGGCCTGCGCGGTGTTCGCGCTCTTCGCGGTGGCGCTGCACGGCAGGGGGTCGCCGCAGCGGGTGCCCGACTTCGCCCTCATCTACGCGATCCTCGTGGGCTGTTGGCTCGCCGGGCGCGCGGTGCGGGCCCGGCAGCTGAGCGAGGCCGAGCGGCGGCGGCTGAGCGTCGCGGCCGCCATGGCGGACGAACGGGCCCGTATCGCACGGGAGTTGCACGACGTGGTCACCCATCACGTCACCGCCATGGTCGTCCAGGCCGACGCCTCGCAGTTCCTCCTGGACACCGCTCCCGACCGGGTCGCCACCGGCCTCGAAGCCATCGGCGACTCGGGCCGCCGCGCGCTGACCGACCTGCGGCACCTGCTCGGCGTGCTCAAGAGCCCCGGCGGCGAAGCGGCCGCGCAGGGGCCGGCGCCCGGCCGGATCGGCGACCTCGTCGAACGGACGCGGGCGGCGGGACAACCCGTGGAGCTGTCCGAGCACGGCGAACGGCGCCCCCTCGCCTCCGCCGTCGAACTCGCCGCGTACCGCGTGGTGCAGGAGGCCCTGACCAACGCCCTCAAGCACGCGCCGGGCAACGGGACGGCGGTCAGCGTGCGCTACCTCCCCGACGGGATCGAGGTCGAGGTGACCACCGAGGGTGCCGCCGCGAGACCCACCGCCACCCCGCTCGGCCGGGGCGGCGGCCACGGACTGCTGGGCCTGCGCGAGCGGGTGGGCGTGTTCGGCGGCGAACTCCTCGCCGGGCACGGCCCCGACGGCGGCTTCAGCGTGCACGCCCGCATACCGACCGGGGACGGAGACGGCCGATGAGCGGTCCCGGGTGCATTCGCGTACTCGTCTGCGAGGACCAGGAGTTGGTGCGCGCCGGTTACGTCACCATCTTCGGCGCGCAGCCCGACCTGGAGGTCGTGGGCGAGGCCGCCGACGGCCGGGCCGCCGTGGAGGCCGCCCACCGGCTCCGGCCCGACGTCGTGGTGATGGACATCCGGATGCCGGTCCTCGACGGGATCGCGGCCACCCGGCTGCTGGCCGGCCCCGGTGTCGCCGAGCCGGTCAAGGTGCTCGTGGTCACCACCTTCAACCTCGACGAGTACGTGTACGAGGCCCTGCGGGCGGGCGCGAGCGGGTTCCTGCTCAAGGACGCCCCGCCGCGCCAACTCGTCGACGGGATACGGACGATCGCCGCCGGTGAGTCCCTGCTCGCCCCGGCCGTCACCCGGCAGCTCGTCGGCAGGTTCGCCGACCGCATCCGCACCCCGAGGCCCGCCGCGCAGGAGGCCGTGTCCGCCCTGGCGCCACGGGAGTTGGAGGTGCTGCGGCTCGTCGCGGAGGGCCTGTCCAACCCCGAGATCGCCGCCCGCATGGTCATCAGCCGCGAGACGGTCAAGACGTACGTGTCCCGCATCCTCACCAAGCTCGACCTCCGCGACCGCGTGCAGGCGGTGGTGTTCGCCCACCGCGTGGGTCTCGTCGCCCCCGCCCGGGAGTGAGACCCGCCTGCGTGTCCCCCACGTGAGCCACACGCGACTGTCCACCCCGGGGCGACGCCCCCGAACACCCCTTGTCCCTAGCGTTCCTTCCACCGACGCGGAGGCGATCGCGCCACCGCCGGGCAGGGAGGAATCCGCATGTCGACCAGAAGCGTGCCGTCGCTGGAGGGCCTGTTCGCAAGGGCGCCGTTCGTCGCGGACGGCCGGCCGAGGCCGGCCGTGCAGCGGCTGGTGCTGATGATCGTGGTGCTCGGCCTGGTGCTCGCGCTCGCCGGCGGACTGCGCACGGCGGCCGGCGACAACCCCGTGCTCGCCCTCCTCGCCGGCGCCGTCACGGTCGTCGGCGCGCTGAAGATCTACGCGGCCGCCGTACGGGGCACCGAGCGGCGCGACGTCCACGAGCTCGACCGCGCCGCCGCCCCCGCCGGACTGCGCCGCGGCACCCTGTACGGCCTCGTCCTCTTCTGCGTGACCATCGCGCTGATCGCCCTGTGCGGCGGATACGCCATGCACGGCTACGGGTCCTTCGGCGGGACGCTCGCCCTGCTGGGCGTGATGGCCGGGGCCGCCGTCACCGAGGAACTGCTCTTCCGCGGCGTCGTGTTCCGGATCGTCGAGGAACTCGCCGGTACGCGCGGCGCGCTGATCGCGTCGAGCCTGCTGTTCGGGGGACTGCACCTGGTCAACCCCGGCGCCACGGCGTGGGGCGCGCTGGCCATCGCCGTCGAGGCGGGCCTGATGCTCGGCGCGGCCTACGCGGCCACCCGCACCCTGTGGCTGCCGATCGGCCTGCACTTCGCCTGGAACTTCGCCGAGAGCGCCCTGTTCGGCACCACCGTGTCGGGCAGCGGGGGCGGCCCGACGGGGCTGGTCCACGGCGTCGTGTCCGGCCCGGCGATCCTGAGCGGCGGCGACTTCGGACCCGAGGCGAGCGTCTTCTCCCTGCTGGTGTGCACCGTCGCCACCGTCCTGTTCCTGCGCACGGCGAAGCGCCGCGGCCGCCTGTACGGGCGGGGCGGCGCGACCACCGCGGCCGAGGTCTCCTGAACCCGGACCCCCGAAACCCGAACCCCGAACGGGCGGTGTCCCGTACCCCGGAGTGAGTTCCGGAGTACGGGACACCGCCCGTCGTACGTCCCGGCGCGAGCGCCCCGGCGTCAGGTCGTCGTCCGCCTGCGCCGCGCGCCCGCCCGCCGCTCGCTGGGCCGGGTGACCGGGTCGCCCGCGTCGAGGGCCGCCGTGCGGCGCCGCGTGCCGAAGTCCGCGAGGGCCGCCGCCAGCTTGAGGACCGACGGCTCGGGAGCCATCACGTCCACCCGCAGGCCGTGTTCCTCGGCGGTCTTCGCCGTGGCCGGGCCGATGCAGGCGATGACGGTGACGTTGTGCGGCTTGCCCGCGATGCCGACCAGGTTCCGCACGGTCGACGACGAGGTGAAGAGGACCGCGTCGAAGCCGCCGCCCTTGATGGCCTCCCGGGTCTCCGCCGGGGGCGGCGACGCGCGCACGGTCCGGTAGGCCGTGACGTCGTCGACCTCCCAGCCCAGCTCGATCAGGCCGGCCACCAGCGTCTCGGTGGCGATGTCGGCGCGCGGCAGGAAGACGCGGTCGATCGGGTCGAAGACCGGGTCGTAGGGCGGCCAGTCCTCCAGGAGACCGGCGGCCGACTGCTCGCCGCTGGGCACCAGGTCGGGCTTCACGCCGAAGGAGATCAGCGCGTTCGCCGTCTGCTCGCCGACCGCGGCGACCTTGATGCCGGCGAAGGCACGGGCGTCGAGCCCGTACTCCTCGAACTTCTCCCGGACGGCCTTGACCGCGTTCACCGAGGTGAAGGCGATCCACTCGTAGCGTCCGGTGACGAGGCCCTTGACGGCACGTTCCATCTGCTGCGGGGTGCGGGGCGGCTCGACGGCGATCGTCGGGACCTCCTCCGGCACCGCGCCGTAGGACCGGAGCTGGTCGGAGAGCGACACCGCCTGTTCCTTCGTGCGCGGGACGAGCACCTTCCAGCCGAACAGCGGCTTGGACTCGAACCACGACAGCTCGTCGCGCCTGGCGACGGCGGAACGCTCACCGACCACGGCTATCACCGGCCGGCCGCCCTCCGGGGAGGGCAGCACCTTCGCCTGCTTCAGCGTCTGGGCCACCGTGCCGAGCGTGGTGTTCCAGGTGCGCTGCCGGGTCGTCGTACCGGCGACGGTGACCGTCATCGGGGTGTCGGGCTTGCGGCCCGCCGAGACCAGCTCCCCGGCCGCCGAGGCGACCGAGTCGAGCGTGGTCGAGACGACGACCGTGCCGTCCGAGGCGCCGACCTCGGTCCAGCAGCGGGCGGAGGCCGTGCGGGCGTCGACGAAACGGACGTCGGCGCCCTGGGCGTCCCGCAGCGGAACACCCGCGTAGGCGGGCACACCGACCGCGGTGGCGATGCCGGGCACGACCTCGAAGGGCACGCCCGCGGCCGCGCAGGCCAGCATCTCCTCGGCGGCGTACGCGTCGAGACCGGGGTCACCGGTCACCGCACGTACGACCCGCCTGCCGCCCCGTGCGGCCTCCATGACAAGATGTGCGGCATCCCGCGACGCGGGAAGGCCAACGGTTTTTGACGTTCCGTCAACGACCGTGAGCTGCGGCGCCGCCGTGCCCGCGGCCGGGCCCGCAGAGGGTCCCGGGTCCGTGGGCAGCACGGTGACGCCCTGCCTGGTGTGGGCACGGACGACGTCGAGCACCTCGTGCTCGGCGACCAGTACGTCCGCGTTCGTGAGCGCCTCGACGGCGCGCAGTGTCAACAGGCCCGGATCTCCGGGCCCGGCACCGAGGAAGGTGACGTGCCCGTGTTCGGGACCGGCGGGAAGGGTGGTGGGGCTCAAAGTGCTCGCTCCCCCATCAGACCGGCCGCGCCCTGGGCAAGCATCTCGGCGGCGAGTTCGCGACCGAGCGCCGTCGCCTGCTCGTGCGTGTGGGGCACGGGACCGGTGGTGGACAGCTGCACCAGCGTCGAGCCGTCGGTGGTGCCGACGACGCCGCGCAGGCGCATTTCCTTGACAATCTGCCCGTCGGCCAGCAGGTCGGCCAACGCACCCACGGGTGCGCTGCAGCCGGCCTCCAGGGCGGCGAGCAGTGACCGCTCGGCCGTCACGGCGACCCGCGTGAACGGGTCGTCGAGTTCGGCGAGCGCGGCGATCAGAGCTGCATCCTCGGGGGAGTTGTCCACCCTGCACTCGATCGCCAGTGCCCCCTGGCCGGGGGCGGGCAAAACGGTGTCGACCGACAGGAAGTCGGTCGCCTCGTCGATCCGGCCGATGCGGTTGAGCCCCGCTGCGGCCAGGACGACGGCGTCGAGTTCGCCGTCGCGCACGAACCCGATCCTGGTGTCGACGTTCCCGCGGACCGGGACGGTCTCTATGTCCAGTCCGCGGCTCGCCGCGTACGCGTTCAACTGCGCCATGCGGCGCGGCGAACCGGTGCCGATCCGGGCGACGCCGGACGCGGCCGACGCGGCGAGTTCGGCGAGCTTGTGACCCTCGCGGGCGACGAGCACGTCCCGCGGGTCCTCCCGGACCGGGATCGCCGCGACCACGAGCCCGTCGGGCTGCGCGGTCGGCAGGTCCTTCAGGGAGTGCACCGCGAAGTCGACTTCGCCGCGCAGCAGCGCGTCGCGCAGCGCGGTGACGAAGACGCCGGTGCCGCCGATCTGCGCGAGGTGCTCCCGGGAGGTGTCGCCGTAGGTGGTGATCTCGACGAGCTCGACGGGCCGTCCGGTCACCTGGCTCACGGCGTCCGCCACGTGCCCGGACTGGGCGAGGGCGAGCTTGCTCCGCCTCGTCCCCAGTCTCAGTGCCTTCTCAGTCATGCTGGCCCTCGGTTCTTGCCGTTCTTGTCGGTGCCGCCCCCGGCGCGGGACACGGCGGCCACCGTCTCCTGGTCGAGGTCGAACAGGGTCCGCAGCGCGTCCGCGTACCCGGCGCCGCCGGGCTCGGCCGCGAGTTGCTTGACCCGTACGGTCGGCGCGTGCAGGAGCTTGTCCACGACGCGCCGCACGGTCTGGGTGATCTCGCCGCGCTGGCGTTCGTCGAGCCCGGGGAGGCGCCCTTCGAGGCGGGCGATCTCCCCCGCGACCACGTCGGCCGCCATGGTGCGCAGGGCGACCACGGTGGGCGTGATGTGCGCGGCGCGCTGGGCGGCGCCGAACGCGGCGACCTCGTCGGAGACGATACGCCGGACCTGGTCCACGTCGGCCGCCATCGGGGCGTCCGCGGAGGCCTCGGCCAGCGACTCGATGTCGACGAGGCGGACACCGGTCAGCCGGTGCACGGCGGCGTCGACGTCCCGCGGCATCGCGAGATCGAGCAGGCACAACACCGGTGCGGGGCGCGGGACTTCGGCGACGGGCTCGGGCCTGCGGTGCTCGCGGACCCGGCCGGCGGTGGCGGCGGTCGCGGCGAGCGCGGTGATCAGTTCGGCGTCGCTGTCGCCGGCCCGGCGGGCGGGCTCGCGGCGGCCGGGGACACCGTTGTCGACCCAGGCGGCGTGCTGTTCGAGGGTCGCGGCGTCCATGCCGGCGACGGCGGCCTCGCCGGCCACGGAGAACCCGCTCTGCGCGGGCACCGCCGACAGGTCGAGCGGACAGCCGTCCTCGGCGCCGGCGCCGGTGGGCGGCAGCGTGCCGGAGGGCTCCACCGCGGGCTCCGCGGACTCGGCGACGGGGCGCCCGGTGCGCTGCTCGACGGCGTTGGCGACGGCCTCGGCGGTGAGCACGAGCCCGGTCGCGCCGGTGCAGGAGACGGCGACGTCGGCACGTGTCAGTTCCACCGCCACGTCGGCCATGGGCACGGCACGCGCCCGTACGCCGGTGTCGTCGCCCTCGGTGAGGATCCGAGCGAGACGCTCGGCGCGGTCCAGGGTGCGGTTGGCGACGACGATCTCCTCGACGCCGGCCCGCGCCAGGGTCGCGGCGGCCAGCGACGACATGGAGCCGGCGCCGATCACCAGGGCCCGGCGGCCCTTGGCCCACGCCTCGACGGCGCCGCCGGCGGCGAGCTGTTCGAGGCCGAAGGTCACCAGGGACTGCCCGGCGCGGTCGATGCCGGTCTCCGAGTGGGCGCGCTTGCCGACCCGCAGCGCCTGCTGGAACAGGTCGTTCAACAGCCGCCCGGCGGTGTGCAGTTCCTGCGCGCGGGCCAGGGAGTCCTTGATCTGGCCGAGGATCTGGCCCTCGCCGACGACCATCGAGTCGAGCCCGCAGGCCACCGAGAACAGGTGGTGGACGGCCCGGTCCTCGTAGTGCACGTAGAGGTGCGGGGTGAGCTCGTCGAGGCCGACGCCGCTGTGCTGGGCGAGCAGCGTCGACAGCTCGGCGACCCCGGCGTGGAACTTGTCCACGTCGGCGTAGAGCTCGATGCGGTTGCAGGTGGCCAGCACCCCGGCCTCGGTGGCCGGTTCGGCGGCGACGGTGTCCTGCACCAGCTTGGCGCGGGCGTCCTCGTTCAGCGCGGCGCGCTCCAGGACACTGACCGGGGCGCTGCGGTGGCTCAGCCCGACGACGAGCAGACTCATGCCGGCATCACGGCGGGTACGTCCCCGTCGGGTCCCTTGTCGGCGGACTTGGCGCGCACCGCGGCGGGCGGGCGCGCGGCACCGGCGGCGGCTTCCTCGCCGGCCTTGCGCTGCTCGTGGAACGCGAGGATCTGGAGCTCGATCGAGAGGTCGACCTTGCGGACGTCGACGCCCTCCGGCACGGACAGCACGGTCGGCGCGAAGTTCAGGATGGAGGTGACACCGCCCTCGACGAGCCGGTCGCAGACCTGCTGGGCCGCGCCCGCGGGGGTGGCGATGACGCCGATGGAGACACCGTTGGTCTTGATGATGTCTTCGAGGTCGTCGGTGTGCTGGACCGGCATACCGGCGACGGAACGCCCGGTCAGCGAGGGGTCAGCGTCTATGAGGGCGGCGACCCGGAACCCGCGCGAGGCGAACCCGCCGTAGTTGGCGAGGGCGGCGCCCAGGTTGCCGATACCGACGATGACGACGGGCCAGTCCTGGGTCAGGCCCAGTTCGCGGGAGATCTGGTAGACGAGGTACTCGACGTCGTACCCGACCCCGCGGGTGCCGTACGAACCGAGGTACGAGAAGTCCTTGCGCAGCTTCGCGGAGTTGACCCCGGCCGCGGCCGCCAGCTCCTCGGAGGAGACCGTGGGGACCGAACGCTCCGACAGTGCGGTCAGCGCGCGGAGGTACAGCGGAAGCCTGGCGACGGTGGCCTCGGGAATCCCTCGGCTGCGGGTCGCCGGTCGGTGAGTTCGGCCAGTTGCCACGGTGCTCCTGCGGGTAGAGCGGGGCTGTGGACGGTCATACGTTCCCGGACCGCCCCGTCCTGTGCAGGCTATGTCTTTGTGAACGCGTGCACAAAGATGGTGTCCGATTTGCCCGGTCAACGTGACCGGGGTCACGCGCCCCCGGCGTGCGCCGCCGGAACCGGTCCGCGAGTACCGTCGTGCCTCTCGATTTGGGGGCAAAACCGAACACTCTCCTCAACGATTCCCTCCCCCGAGGCACAGCCGCCTCAGATCCTAAGTGACTTTTCAGGACCACTCGGACCGTGCGCACCGCACCCGGGGGCGGCTCGGAAGACGCCGTTCCCTATGTGAGGGCTTTGCGCAGACGCTTCTCGTCGACGCGCCAGAAGGTGTGCTGCGCCCCGTCGACGAGGACGACGGGGATCTGCTCCCAGTACTTCTCGTACAGCTCCGCGTCGACGCTGATGTCCTTGGCCTCCCAGACGACCCCGAGTTCGCCGCAGACCCTCTCCACCACCACCTGGGCGTCGTCGCACAGGTGGCACCCGGGCTTGCGCACCAGGGTCACCACCCGCCCCGCCGAACCGCCCGAACCGGATCCCTTGCGAAAGAGCGCACTCATGGGCCCCATTCTCGCGCGGAACCACACCGCGGAAACACCCCGCGGACAGCCCCCGGGACCCCCGGGGAACCCCGTCCCCGTGCCACCCCCGCCCCGCCGCCGCGCCCCGCGACACGCGCGCGGGCGCGCTTCTTTAACCACGCGGTCGCGGAGAGTTCACAGCCTGCGAACCTCTCGACTCGGGAAGCACCGAACAAACTGGCTATGCTCACGCCATGGCCGCTCTCGGATGGCTCACTCCCCGTCGGCGCTCCGCCACCGCCCGCAGCGTGCTGGCGGGCGAGGCCGCGGCGGAGGCCGCACGCAAGTCCACCCAGGAAGAACAGGCGTCGTCCCCCGCGGACACGGAACCCGAGTTCCCGGTGCCCGGTGACGACCGCGCCGCCGCGTTCTTCGACCTGGACAACACCGTGATGCAGGGCGCGGCCCTGTTCCACTTCGGCCGGGGCCTGTACAAGCGGAAGTTCTTCGAGACCCGCGACCTGGCCCGGTTCGCCTGGCAGCAGGCCTGGTTCCGCCTGGCCGGCGTCGAGGACCCGGAACACATGCAGGAGGCCCGCGACTCGGCCCTCTCCATCGTCAAGGGCCACCGCGTCTCGGAACTCCAGTCCATCGGCGAGGAGATCTACGACGAGTACATGGCCGAGCGCATCTGGCCCGGCACCCGCGCGCTCGCCCAGGCCCACCTGGACGCCGGGCAGCGCGTCTGGCTGGTCACGGCGGCCCCCGTGGAGATCGCCCAGGTCATCGCCCGCCGCCTCGGCCTGACCGGCGCCCTCGGCACGGTCGCGGAGTCGGTCGGCGGCGTCTACACCGGCCGCCTGGTGGGCGAACCGCTGCACGGCCCGGCGAAGGCGGAGGCGGTGCGGGCACTGGCCCACGCCGAACGCCTGGACCTGTCGCGGTGCGCCGCGTACAGCGACTCGCACAACGACATCCCGATGCTCTCGCTGGTGGGCCACCCCTACGCCATCAACCCGGACGCGAAGCTGCGCAGGCACGCCCGCGACCTGGACTGGCGCCTGCGCGACTACCGCACGGGGCGCAAGGCGGCGAAGGTCGGCATCCCCGCCGCGGCGGGCGTCGGCGCGGTGGCCGGCGGCACGGCCGCGGCCATCGCCCTGCACCGCCGCCGGCGCTGAGAACGACCACTCCCCGCAATCAACCGGCACCACCTGATCCGGTCACCCCTGCCGTAAATCAGGGAATCCCATGGATGTACGCGCGCAACCGCCTGGCCGGTCGCGTTGGCTGCACACCGCCACAACACACCCCGGACACAGGCGGAAGACGAACCGAATCGATCAACGAACGGTCACTCTGCGGTACTTGACGGGACGGCAATCGGTTACGGAAGCGACGTAATCGATGATTTGAGCAACTGGGTGTAGCAGCGCCTGTACGAAGCGTTATTCTCCTCAGACGCAAACCGGTACCCCTCCGTCGCTACGACGGGTGAACGGTCCCGCACTGCACGTGATGGAAGTTCTGCCTCTGGGAGTCCCGTGTACCCACACGTCGGGGTTGACGCCTCGGGCCTGTCGGCGTTGCGCAACATGTTGCGCGGTGTCGTCCCCACCACGTATCCCGTCCCGGCCTTCGCCACCGCCACGCCGTCCGGCCCGTGCTACGCACTGGCCGAGAGCAGCGCGGCGGTCGGCAGACGAGGCCGCTCCACGGGGGCGACCACCGCACGCCGTCCGGCCCGCGACAGTGACAGCGGTCGCATGATGGACCTCGTGGAGCGCGCGCAGGCCGGCGAGGCCGACGCCTTCGGGCGCCTCTACAACCAGTACAGCGACACGGTCTACCGCTACATCTACTACCGGGTCGGCGGAAAGGCGACCGCGGAGGACCTGACCAGCGAGACCTTCCTGCGCGCGCTGCGCAGGATCGGCACCTTCACCTGGCAGGGCAGGGACTTCGGCGCGTGGCTGGTGACCATCGCGCGGAACCTGGTCGCCGACCACTTCAAGTCGAGCCGCTTCCGGCTGGAGGTGACCACCGGGGAGATGCTCGACGCGAACGAGGTCGAGCGCTCACCGGAGGACTCCGTCCTGGAGTCGCTGTCGAACGCGGCGCTGCTCGACGCGGTCCGCAGGCTCAACCCGCAGCAGCAGGAGTGCGTGACGCTCCGCTTCCTCCAGGGGCTGTCCGTCGCGGAGACGGCGCGGGTGATGGGCAAGAACGAGGGCGCGATCAAGACCCTCCAGTACCGGGCCGTGCGCACGCTGGCCCGGCTCCTCCCCGACGACGCGCGCTGAGCGGGGCGGGACCGGCTCCGCCCGGAACCCTCCGACACGCTCCGCAATCGCCAACTCACCTTCCGTGAAAGTCTGTTGACTTCGCGATCCGATCATCCGCCGCGCGTAACCCAAGTGCCGAGCCGCTCGTTGTGCGGGATACAGCCTCCCTGTGGTCGCTCTTCAACCGCGGGAGTCGACCGTCATGATGAGAGGAGGTGCCGCCAGTGATCGCAAACGTATCGGCGCACCGGCGGGCGAACGCCTTCGCCCAGGCCCTGGAGGACCAGTCCGACGAGGGCACTGCGGCCGAACAGTCCGAAAGATCGGCACCTGTCCCGGCCGCCGTGGAACAGACCGAGCAGGGCCGTCTCCTTGCCCTCGCCACCGGCCTCGCCGAGCTGCCCAAGCCGGAGCTGGACCCCGAGGTCAAGGTGGTCCAGCGCGCCCAACTGGTCGCGGCGATGGAAGCCATGCTCCAGGAGGGCACCCTGGGCGGTGGCGCGGCGGACCCGTCCGTGCCCGAGCAGCGCTCCCACCGGGCCAGGGGCTCGCACCGGGCGACAGGTCTGGCCAAACTGCGCCCGCGGTCCCGCCTGACGAAGGGCCTCGCCGCGGGCGGACTCAGCGTCGGGGTCGCGGCCGGTGCCTTCGGCGGGGTGGCCGCCGCCAGCTCCGACGCGCTGCCCGGCGACTCCCTGTACGGCCTCAAGCGGGGCATAGAGGATTTCAAGCTCGGCCTGGCCCACGGCGAGGACGAGCGCGGCCAGATGTACCTCGACCAGGCCTCGACCCGGATGAGCGAAGCCCGCCGCCTCCTCGAACGGGGCAGGGGCGGCCACCTCGACCACGAGTCGCTGAACGAGATCCGGCGCGCCCTGTCCGGCATGCAGCACGACGCCTCCGAGGGCCACCGCCTGCTGCACGAGGCGTACGAGCGCGACCCCGGCTCGCTGCGCCCGATCCAGGCACTCGACGCCTTCTCCCGCTCGCACCGCCAGGCCTGGGGCGCGATGCGGGACAAGCTCCCGGTGCAGCTCGGGGACGTCGGCGACCAGGTCTCGTCGATGTTCGACGCCATGGACGACGAGGTCGCCCCGCTGAAGTCGCTGCTCCCGGAACCCCCGGCCAGGGGCGGCACGAGCGGCGGCGGCCGGCACAGCGCCGGGCCCACGACGGGCAGTTCCTCGTCCGGCACGGGCAGGTCGGCCGCGCCGAGCGCCGGACACGGCTCGTCGTCCGCGAGCGAGGGCCAGGGCCACAGCGACAGCCCGTCCGGAGGGTCCACGGACTCGGGCAAGAGCAGGGGCAGGACGGACGACGGCCTGCTCGGCGGCAACAGCGGCGGACTGCTGGACCCGCCGGCGGACAGCGACAGCGCGTCGCCGTCGACGAGCAGGACACCGTCGGCGGACCCCGACGTGACGATCCCGCCGCTGCTCCCGGGGCTGCTCCCGGGCCTGGGCATCGACAGCGAGGACGCCGACTAGCGCACGAGCGACACCTGTCGGGGCGCCTCCTGCGAGGGGGCGCCCCGACTCGCGTGCGTGCCCGGCCGCCGGAGGAGACGGGCCGGAAGCGCGACGGGTCAGAAGAACACGGACCGCCGCTGCACCAGCAGCTTGTACAGCGAGTGCTGGATCTGCTCGCGCACCTGGTCGGTCAGGTTGAACATCAGCATGGGGTCGTCGGCGGCCTCCGGCGGATGCATGTCCGTACGGATCGGCTCGCCGAACTGGATGGTCCACTTCGTCGGCAGCGGCACCAGGCCGAGCGGCCCGAGCCACGGGAAGGTCGGCGTCACCGGCATGTACGGGAAGCCCAGCACCCGCGCCACCGTCTTGGCGTTGCCGATCATCGGGTAGATCTCCTCGGCGCCGACGATCGAGCACGGCACGATCGGTGTGCCGTGCCGCAGCGCGGTCGACACGAACCCGCCCCGGCCGAACCGCTGGAGCTTGTACCGCTCGCCGAACGGCTTGCCGAGCCCCTTGAACCCCTCGGGCATCACCCCGACCAACTCACCCTGCCCCAGCAGCCGTTCGGCGTCCTCGGCACAGGCGAGGGTGTGCCCGAGCTTGCGGGCCAGCTCGTTGACGACGGGCAGGACGAACACCAGGTCGGCGGCGAGCAGCCGCAGATGGCGGTCGGCGGGGTGGTGGTCGTGCACGGCGACCTGGAGCATCAGCCCGTCGAGCGGGAGGGTCCCCGAGTGGTTGGCGACGATCAGGGCGCCGCCCTCGGCGGGGATGTTCTCGATGCCCTTGACCTCGACGCGGAAGTACTTCTCGTACATCGGCCGCAGCAGCGACATGAGGACCTGGTCGGTGAGTTCGGCGTCGTAGCCGAAGTCGTCGACCTCGTAGTCGCCGGTGAGCCGACGGCGCAGGAAGGCGAGCCCGCCGGCGACCCGGCGTTCGAGGCGGCCGGGCCCGGCCTCGTTCCCACCCACGGACGCGGCCTGCCGGGACGGCTGTTGCTCACGCGTCTCGTGCGTCTCGTTCGATTCGTGCGACTCACGGGGCATCGGTACATCATCCTGCGCGGGTGCTGTTCCCGGCAGGGGCTGCTGCATCTCGTGGACCGCGGCCGGCTTGCCGCCGGCCGGGCCGGTGCGCCTGCCCGCGGCGCTCCGGCGCCGCGACGGGCGCGGCACGGAGGTCCCGCGGGACCGGTCGTCGTCGAACGGAATGACCTTGGCGTCCGCCATCGTTGGTGCGCTCCTCAGTTGGCGCTCGGCGTCGGAGGACGGCCACCGCCCGCGACGGGCAGTGCCGCGACCCGCTCGACGGCCCTCGCGAGGACCTCCGGCGGCAGGAGTCCGGGGCCGGCGGCCCGGACGAAGTCCGCGAACGTCTCCGCGGTGGTGTACCTCGGCGAGAAGCCGAGCGTCTCGCGCATCTGGTCCGTCGACACGACCCGCCCGTGGGTGAGCAGCCGGATCTGCTCCGGCGAGAAGTCGGTCACCCCGAGCGTGCGCACCAGCGAGCCGGCCCAGGTGACCGCGGGAAGCAGCAACGGCACGGTGGGGCGGCCCAGTCGGCGCGAGCACTGGGACAGCAGCAGGACGCCGTCGCCGGCGATGTTGAACGTGCCGCTGTTGAGGGTGCCCCGCTCCGGCTCGTGCGCGGCGACGCGCAGCACGTCGATCACGTCGTCCTCGTGCACGAACTGGAGCCGCGGGTCGTAGCCGAACACGGTCGGCAGCACGGGCAGCGCGAAGTACGAGGCGAGCGGGGAGTCGGCGGTGGGCCCCAGGATGTTCGCGAAGCGCAGCACGCACACGGCGACGTCGGGTCGGCGCCGCGCGAAGCCGCGCACGTAGCCCTCGACCTCCACGGCGTCCTTGGCGAAGCCGCCGCTGGGCAGGGACTTCGCGTCGGTGGACTCGGTGAACACGGCGGGGTCGCGGGGCGCGGAACCGTACACGTTGGTACTGGACTTGACCACGAGCCGCTTGACGGTGGGGGACTTCTGGCAGGCACCGAGCAACTGCATGGTGCCGATGACGTTGTTCTCCTTGGCCGAGGTGCGGCTGCCGCTCCCGAGGGGGGTGGCCGTCACGTCGAGGTGCACCACGGTGTCGGCGGACGTCTCCGCGAGCACCCGCCCGATACCGGGATGCCGGATGTCCGCCTGCACGAAGTCCGCACCGCCCAGGTGGTGCTCGGGCGGGACGGCGTCGACCGCGACGACCCGGTCGACCCGGGGGTCACGCTGGATCCGCCGCACGAAGCGGCCTCCGAGCTGCCGGGCGACCCCGGTCACGAGCACGACCTTCCCCAAGATCAGCACCTTCCCTCCCGCGCTCGGCGGGACACGTGGTCCTCGGTTCCCGGGTCCCCCGGCCCCGACCCCTTAGTACCGCATCGCACCACGCGGGCGGGCGGGACGCGCGCACCCGCGGCGGCGCCGGTACCGGCCCGCCGTGTTCCCACGGTGCGGCCAACCTAGCCGCAGGATGTTGCCCCGTGATGACCGCGGGCGGTGCGGGAGCCCGCGCGCCGGGCCGCGCGGCCCGGCTCCGGACATGGCCGTGGCCCCCCACCGATACCGGTGGAGGGCCACGGAACACGCTTTGCGGCGTCGCTTACTTCTTGTTGCGACGCTGAACGCGCGTGCGCTTGAGCAGCTTGCGGTGCTTCTTCTTGGCCATCCGCTTGCGCCGCTTCTTGATAACAGAGCCCACGACTACCCTCGCTCACTTCTCATCACTCGGTGCTGGGCGCCATGGGCCCATACGACCTACAAGGGGCCAGCCTACCCGCCCGAGCGCTGAGGTCGTAATCGAGGCCGTCTCAGGCCGTCTCGACCCCCACATAACTCTCGCGGAGGTACTCGTGGACCGCTTGCTCCGGGACGCGGAAGGACCTCCCCACCCGGATCGCGGGCAGATGACCGCTGTGCACCAACCGGTACACGGTCATCTTCGACACTCGCATCACCGAGGCGACCTCCGCCACGGTAAGGAACTGGACCTCGTTCAGAGGCCTCTCGCCAGCAGCCATGACACACCTGAACCTTCCGCACTCGACGGTCACCGGCTTCCCCTTCCGGTGACTCTTCGTCGTTGCGTGCTCACTCCCCAGACTAGGGGCGTGTGATGCGAATGGGGAAGAGGTACACCCATCGGCGGCCTACCGTGACAGACACGCTCGATTGAGTACGTAGCGGGTAAGCGGCCGGTAGTAATCAGACCGCACAGCGTCATCAAGTGGAACGGCGACGGACACCTGCCCCTCCGCCTCCCCGACGAAGAGCGCGGGGTCGTCCGTATCAGCGAGCCCAATGGCCTCGAACCCCAGCTGACCTGCTCCGCAGACCCACCCGTGGTCCCCGATGACCAAGCCCGGAAGCGGTCCGCCGGCCTCCGCCGCGGCGGCCAGAACGGTACGAACCGGCAGCGGCGAGTGGGTGTGCACGCCCGGCTCACAACCGGGGCGCAGTGGGCCCGGGTCCCGCACCAACCCGACGCCCCGAACGTAGTCGAGGTTGTAGGTGCGTAGACCGAACCGGGTCGTTATGTCGACACAGTGACCCCACGCGGGGGTGAGGACAGTACACCCCGCCGTCGACAGGGCACCGGCCAACTCGGCGTAGAAGGTGAGCAGTCGGTGCGGGTGACCGGTCCCCAGCAGTACGGGGACACCGGAGCGGACGGCCGCGGCGAGCCGCTCGGCGAACGCGTCGAGCGCCGCCAGCGTCCTCTCCGGATCAATCACATCACACCCCGAAGTATGCAGAGGATCAGCCGAAACTCCACACTTGGCGGCCATCAGTCCGATCAGGTCCCGCTCGTCCCACGACCATGCGGGATTCAGGCCGATCAACACCCTGGGGTCCCGGGCCGCGAAGAGCCGGTAGCTGCGCAGGCTCTCCTCGCGGGACGTGGCCACGGGCCCGGCGAGACGGGCGGCCAGCAGATGCGCGCGCAGCGCGCCGGTGCTCAACACGACCGCGATGCTTGCCGATTGGGGCGCGCGGACGGGCCGGAAAGCCGAAAACACCGCACAGTCGGCGTAACGGGTCCGACCGGCCGGGGGACCCGGCCACAACATCCCCACGCACGCCGGGACTTGGCACCGCCGAGCGGCACCCCCTCGGCCGCGCGGGCGCGAACACCCGCCGCTAGGCGAGCAGTCCGCGCAGCGGGAACACCGCCCTGCGGGCCGCGAGGACGGCCTGGTCGAGGCGGTCCGCGGGGTCGTAACCGGCCTCCCAGTCCGCCCAGGACACCGGCCACCGCCCGTCGGTCATCCGCGAGGGCGCCAACTGCCGTGTGCGTGCGAAGACTTCCTGCCGCCAGCTCTCGGGCACGGCCGACTCCGGTTCGATCTCACGGCCGGCGGCCACCCCCACCAGATGGGTCCACGACCGCGGCACGACGTCGACCACCGCGTAACCGCCGCCGCCCAGCGCCACCCACCTGCCGTCCGCGTGCTCGTGCGCGAGCTCGTGGCAGGCGACCTGCACCGCCCGCTGCGCGTCCAGGGACACCGCGAGGTGCGCGAGGGGGTCCTCGAAGTGCGAGTCGGCGCCGTGCTGGGTCACCAGCACCTGCGGCCGGAAGTCGGCCAGCAGCTCGGGCACCACCGCGTGGAACGCCCGCAGCCACCCCGCGTCCCCGGTCCCGGCCGGCAGCGCCACGTTCACCGCGCTGCCCTCGGCGCCGTCCGCGCCGGTCTCCTCCGGCCAGCCGGTCTGCGGGAACAGGGTGCGCGGGTGCTCGTGCAGCGAGACGGTCAGGACCCGCGGGTCCTCCCAGAACGCGGCCTGCACACCGTCCCCGTGGTGCACGTCCACGTCGACGTACGCGATCCGCTCGGCGCCCAGCTCCAGCAGACGGGCGATCGCGAGCGCGGCGTCGTTGTAGACGCAGAAGCCGGACGCGGCACCCGGCATCGCGTGGTGCAGCCCGCCGCTGAAGTTCACCGCGTGCAGCGCCTCACCGCGCCACACCGCCTCGGCGGCCCCCACCGACTGGCCGGCGATGAGCGCGGACACCTCGTGCATCCCCGCGAACGCCGGGTCGTCCTCCGTGCCGAGCCCGTACGAGACGTCGGCCGCGGCCGGGTCCGCCGAGGCCGCCCGCACCGCGTCGATGTAGTCCTGTCGGTGCACGAGCCGCAGCGTCGAGGCACCCGCCGGCTTCGCCGCGACCACCGCGAGGTCCCGGTCGAGTCCGAAGGCGTCGACCAGGCTCCGGGTCAACGCGAGGCGGACCGGATCCATCGGGTGGTCCGGACCGAAGTCATATCCCGTTACCGCTTGGTCCCACATCAGCTGTGCGCGCCCGCTCATGCTCGCCACCGTATCGGTCCGCGTGCGGCGCGAACGAGCGGGCGTACACCAGCGTCACCAGCACCAGGACCATCGGTACGAGCATCGCCCCGCGGTAGCTCCACGCGTCGCCGAGCGCGCCCACGAGAGGCGAACCGACAAGGAATCCGACGTAGTTGAAGATGTTGAGGCGGGCGATCGCCGCGTCGGAGGCGTTCGGGAACAGCCGCCCGGCCGCCGCGAACGTCTGCGGCACCAGCACGCACAGCCCCAGGCCCAGCAGTGTGAAGCCGAGCATCCCGACCCAGGCGCCCGGGGCCAGCGCCACCACCGCGAAGCCGAGCGCCGCCACCAGTGTGCCGAGCCGGACCACCACGACGGCGCCGAAGCGCCGCACCCCGAAGTCCCCGATGGACCGCCCCAGCAGGGTGGTCACCATGTAGACGTTGTACGGCACCGTCGCGAGCTGCTCGGAGCTGCCCAGCACGTCCTGGAGGTACTTCGCGCTCCAGTTGGAGACGGTCGAGTCACCGATGTACGCGAACGTCATCACCAGGCACAGCGGCAGCAGCAGCTTGAAGACGACCGTCCCGTGCGAACCGGCGCCCTCCACGGCGGCACCGGGACCGCCCTCCCCGCCCTGAAGCCCCGCGACGCCCTCCGCCCCGGCCGCCCCGGGAGTGCCGTCCACGTACCAGCGGCTGCCGATCAGCACCGCCGGGACCAGCACCGCGACCACCGGCAGGTACGACACCCACAGGGCCAGGTGCCAGTGCGCGCCCGCCCACGCCAGGGAGGCGCCGAGGATGCCGCCCAGGCTGTACACGGCGTGGAAGCCGAGCATGATGCTGCGGCCGTACGCCCGCTGGAGGCTCACCCCCAGCATGTTCATCGTCGCGTCCAGCGCCCCGACGGAGAGCCCGAACACCGCGAGCGCGACGGCCACTTCGACCAGCCGGTCGCCGGCACCGACCCCGAGCAGCGCCAGCATCGCGGTCGGCTGGCTCCAGCGCAGGAGACGGCTGGGCGGTATTCGCTTCACCAACTGCTCGGTCGTCACACTGCCGACGCCGGCGAGGATCGGCACCGCCGCGAGGAAGACGGGCAGCAGCGCGTCGGAGATCCCGTAACGGTCCTGGATGGCGGGGATCCGCGTCACCAGCAGGGCGAAGGCGGCCCCCTGGGCGAAGAAACTGAACGCCAGGGAGGCCCTGCCGCGCCGCAGCACATCTGTCATGGCGGCGAGCGTAGGGCCCCCGTGTACCGATGGGTAGATCCGCAAAAGATGAATTCGTTTCAGCTTCTCCGGCCCCGCCCGCCACCTCCCCGCGCACCCGGCCCGTGCCGGACGGTCACGCCTCTCCCCGCAGGGCGCTGACCTGCTACGCGGCGCTCGCGGAGACCTGTCCGGCGGCGACGCGGGAGGCGGCGGCGGGGACCTCGCCGCCGGCCGGCGTCCGCTCCGCGGTTTCCCCGCCGCGGACCTCGGCGGCGAGCATCGCCACCATCGGCCCGGCGGCCAGGCCACCCCCGAGCAGGAAACCGAGCAGCATCGCCACGGCCAGGATCACCGAACCCAGCCAGACCATGGTGTCCACGGGCAGTACGTAGACACCCACCACGCGCACGACGCACTCGGCGAGCAGCACCACTCCCCACACCAGCGAGAAGACCCGCTCGGCCCGCCGGAAGGCCCTCGACCCCGCCGCCAGCCGCTCCCACGCGGCCTCGCGCTCCGGGACACCCTTGACCAGCCAGGGCTTAAGCCCGGCGGTCATCATGGGCCGCCCGCACGCGACGGAGACGAGGATCCCGATGCCGATCGCGCTGCTCGCCGCGCTGTCCTTGGCCAGCATCGTCCGCGGGTCACCGGTGGCGAAGCCGACTGCGAGGCCCACGACGTTCACGAAGAGGATGAGCGCGGCCAGCCCGTTGAGTTCGCGGTCCTTGACCACGCTCCACACCGTACGGGCGGCCGGCACGACACTGCTGGCGGCGAGCGCGACGAACGTGCTCACGCCGAAGGCGTCCTTGAGCAGGTAGTACGACCCCACGGGGACCGCCACGTCCAGGACCAGCGGCAGCAGGTTCGCGAGGTGACCACGGCGGTTGTCCGAGTTCTTCGTCATGCCCTCAGCTTCGCGAAGGACCCAGGTCCCCCGGTAGGAACGATCGTCCACAGCTGTGCATGACAGATGTCAGGGCGTACGCCGGGCCACGTGTCAGGCCACCGCTCAGGCCAGCAGGTCGAGCAGTTCCCCCATGGTCGAGAAGAGCCGGTCGGCGCCGGAGAGCCGCTCGGCGGGCGTCATGGCGGTGAACCCGTACACGTCCATCCCGGCGGCCACGGCGGCCTGCACGCCCAGCGGGCTGTCCTCCACCACCGCGCACCGCTCGGGCGCGACGCCCATCTGCCGTGCCGCGTACAGGAAGAGGTCGGGCGCCGGCTTGCCCCGCCCCACGTCCTGCGAGCTGAAGACCCGCCCCTCCTCGAACCACCGGTCGAGCCCGGTCTTGCGGTGTCCCACCCGGATCCGCTCGTGACTCCCGGACGACGCGACGCAGTACGGAACGCCGTCCGCCGCCAGCTTCGCCAGGACGTCGACGGCACCCGGTACGGGCTCCAACTCCCGCTCGAACGCGGCGAACACACGCGCGTGGAAGACGTCGTCGAAGTCGGCCGGCAGCCGCTGCCCGGTGCGCTCGGCCACGAGGTCGTGGATCCGGTGCATCGCGGACCCCATGTAGTCGTGCAGCGCCTCCTCGTACGTGGTGGGGTGCCCGAGCTCCGTGAGGTACGCGGCGAGGTGCGTGTTGGAGATGGGCTCGCTGTCGACGAGCACACCGTCGTTGTCGAAGATCACGAGGTCGTAGCGCATCCTCCGACGATAAACGACCGCGAATGTCTCCGGAAATGCGAAAGAGCCCCACACCATACGGTGTGGGGCTCTCCCATAAAAATTGTTCGGCGGCGTCCTACTCTCCCACAGGGTCCCCCCTGCA